>CBIGPO010000055.1:0-23516 GCA_966191635.1 uncultured Luteibacter sp. | reverse complement strand
GAAAACCCCCAGTCGGAGCCCGACCCGGCCCGCAGGGCAATAGATAAACGGCCGCGTTGGGCGGCCCTTCCCTAGCGGGTCGCCGCAGTCGTGGCCCCGAGGGTGGCACCCGCCGGCTCTTGCGCCGCAAAGCGAGCGCGGTGCGAATGCGAGGCCGAAGGCGAGCCCCCCCCCCTGGAAATATGCGAACGGTCTTTTTTGTCCCGCATTTCTTAGGAATGAGCGGAATCGGCAGGGTGCCCGCGGCGCTCCTACCGAAGGGGGAAAGTGAGGGTATCGACCATGGGCTGCCCAGCCCTGGACGGCCTACGGTCGAGCTACCGGTCCGGCGCGATCCTCGCGCGGGCTCGCTAACCTGCCATGGGAGTTCCGACATGCGTACTTCGACCCGTTTTGTGCTTTCCACCCTCCTCGCGCTGCCGTTGGCCATCACTGTCGTGCACGCACAGAGCGCCTTCTCCGGTCTGGGACAAGCATCTACCAGCGCTGTGGGTGACGTCAGCTCCAGCTCGAACTATCACGTCTACGTATTTGCCCGCGGCGGCACACGCTACATCCAGGTGAATGATGCCAGCGGTACGGTGCGTGGTGCGTTCGCTATCACGGCCTACAAAGCGGTCGGCTTGCCGATTGGTTCCGACGCCAGCCGGTTAGCCACGCCGGACGAGCCACTGCCCGCACCGGCCGTGACCACAGGCGAGACCGTGTATACGGACGGCTCGACGCACGTGTTCGTGGCACCGCAGCCCGATGGCACCATGCAGCTCAACCTGATGATTGGAGACTGCAAGAATCCGGCGGAATGCAGCTCGCACGGCCCCTGAGTGATACGGAGCGCCGGGCATCCGTCCGGCGCTCTCGCTGCTTCAACCGTGGCGGTGAGAGCCTGCGTGGGCGACCAGCGGGTGGCTTGCAGCGAGACGACGCGCCACCCTGACGCCGAACAGGAGAGACGTGGAGATGACGAAGGCCAGGACGACCTGTGCCTGGATCATGGCCGGGTCGCGAAGCTCGAACGACGTCGAAGCCATGGCGATGCTTGCCAGCATGCCGCCGACCGCGCTGCCGTGCCAGCCGTGGCGTAGGGTAAGTACGACAACAGGAAGGGCCATGGCTATGCGCACGCATTGCAGTGCCGTGCCATCCAGCTGTGAAGCCGCGCCCATCAACAAGGCGAGGGTGGGTATGGCGATGAACAGTGCATCGCGTGTGAGGCTGCTATGCCACACGGCCTTCAGTGTCACCATGCCGCCAGGCTGCAGGGCTAGCCTTTCGCGCAAAGCGAGGATCATCGGGGTGAGGGTCAGGGCGCCGAGATAGGCACCCAGGAACCACGCCAGGAAGAGGGGAATCGTAACCGCAGGCGCTTCAGAGCCATCAGCCATGGACACATTGGCAAGGGCCGCGCCGTTGGCTATCCCGTTAATCACGGCGCAGACGATGGTCGCAACCATGATCATGCCCATGTGGATCTGGCCGTCCTCACGGAACAGGCCGAAGCGCTTACGCATCCAGGCTACGGCCGGCATCATCAGCGCGATCGGGGGAAAAGACACGATAACGGCCCAGAGCAAGCCGAACGCAGAGGCATGCAGGGCGGCCATTTCGGCGATGGGCAGCGTTTCACCGACTGCAAGGGCGAACCAGTAGCGACGCGGAACGAGAAAAAGGCAGGCCAGGCGCAGGCCGGCGGGAAGCATCCAATGCGAGAAGGATACGTTGCGCGTGAGCTCATAACAGGCGGCATAAGCCCCGGCGACGGCTAGATAGCGTCCCCAGACTGCCAGATCTCTGTTGATGATTGCGCCCATGGTCGCCCTTCTGCGCCGAGACGCCTAGTTTGAAGGGTTAGCGGCCGCACCGCTATCGAATACAGGGCTCCGGAAGACATTTGCCGATTCCGCGCGCGGATCATCAGTCCGTGTCGCCGGGCCCGCCGTTGCCACCCGTCGCCCCCAGATGCAGTTCCTTGTCGAAGGCTTCTTCGACATCGCAATAAGGTTTCGTGGCCTGGCTAGTACGCGTCTGCCGAAAGTACAGCCACGGCTCACCCGGGGCCTCGTCGTCATTCTTCGTCAGATCGTACCAGGTGAAATGCACAGGCGCGGCGTCGGCGAAGCTGTCGCCCATGTCGCGCTGTGCGATCACCAGCATGACGCGTTTGTCGTCGTCCGAGCGGAGCAGCCGGAAGTCGTGGAGGACACAGTCGGCACCACCGCCCACGGTGATTTCGAGGTGTTCCGATATATCGGCCTTCGCCACTTGTCCGAACGCGGGAACCAGGTTCCAGAACGCCTTCTCGCCGGCTGCCTTGTCACGAACGTAGAAGCTCACCACGTCGAATCCGTGAGCGTTGTAGTTTTCGCGCCAGGCACGCACCGCCATGGCCGGCTCACCCAGGAGCGTGAGCTGGTTCACTCCGTTGTTCACGGGAAGCACCTTGAGGCCTCCGCCATCGGCGGCCACGGCGGAGGTCGCGACAAAGGTGATCAGGGCCAGGGATCGGAGCGAATTCGGGCGAGGCATGCACGGGCATCCACGAGAGCGAGGCGCGCAGTGTAAAGAATCGATACGACGCGTGGCCTACCAGCGAAGCGCGCGAGGGCCGATCAAGGCACCGATCGTAGCCGGGATAGCCATGCCGAGCAGGTACCAGGTGGACCAGAACGCCGGCGACATCTCCGGGCAATGCAGGCAATAGGCCACGGTGGCGGTGGCGCCCGCCAGCAAGCCAACGGCCGCACCGGTGACACGTGGCCGCACGGGCGCCATGCCGCGCACGGCCCAGAGCATGGCGGCGAACGTGGGGGTGGAGAGCAGGGCGATAAGGATGGGACAGACGCGCCAGGTATGGCCCAGAAGCAGTGCCACGCGCGAGTCTGCGGAGGCTTGAGCCAGCACGACGGCCATGCCGATCCAGGCGACGGCGACAGGCGCGGCCAGGCCAGCCCAGCGGCTACCGATACGAACCCCCGGGCGGGACAGTCGCAGTGTGAGCCACATCGCGGCAGAACCGATGCAAGCGGGATAGGCAAGGCGCAGCCAGAACATCGGCAGGTGGACCACCTCGGCGAGATCCGGACGCAGGCCCAGCCCCGCTGCCATCAGCACCGTCGCCGCGACGAGACCAAGCAGGAGCGCCAGGGCGAAACGACGGGCCGGCGCACGGCGGTCCACAGGTGGCGTCTCGTTTGCCAGCATGACGATGAAATCGTCGGTTTTCATGAGCTGCCCCGGATACGTGCGGCCAGTGCTTTCAGGCCGCGATGCACGCCCACTTTCACCGCGGATTCGGAAATACCGCAGCGTTGTGCGGCTTCAGCCACGGATAGGCCCTGTAGTTTCACGAAAACGATCGGCAGACGGTGCCGGTCCGGGAGTGCTTCGAGGAGACGGCCGACGTCGCGGCGAGCGTCGGCGGGCTCGACATCGGACTCGACGAAAAGGCTGCCGTCGTCCTCGAACGGCTCGTGCAAGGCTTCACGTCGCGAGTGGGCGCGAAAGAAGTCCATGAGCTTGTAGCGTGCGATCGCATGCACCCATGCCGTAAGCGGCTGGTCGTTGCGGTAAGTGTGTCGCGCATTGTGCACGGCGAGCAGTGTCTCCTGGAGTATGTCTTCGATGTCGGCCTGCGCGCGGGGCAGGCGACGGCGCAGGTAAGCGCGCAGGTGGGAGCCGAGACGGTCGAGAAAAAGCCGGTACTGGGCGGCATTGCCGCCCAGACCGAGGACGAAGCAGCGGCGAAGTTCGATCTCCGTCGCCGATAGTCCGTCGGGCCCCCGATCCGTGGGGAATGTTGCTGTCATTGCTGAGCTGTCCATGGACAGGGATATAGCCATGCCCGGCTCGCTATCGCAAGAGCCTTGAGCCGAGCCTTGCGATGTCGTCACGGGGGCCATATACGCATAGTTCGTTCGTGCGAGGCATTTGGTTACAGCGCGTGGAGGCACTGAAAAAATCGACGGGCGTTGTAACCGATCCGCTCACGGCGGCGAACTCATTCGTGAAGCCGGACATCGTGTCCGTCCCTCCCCGAAAGGAGTTCCCATGAACCATCGTCACGTTGCGTCCCTCGCATTCACCCTCGCCGCCCTGGTCGCCGGCGTCGCCCATGCCGACACCCAGAAGGACGCGAAGAAGCCGGCCGTCGAGAAATGCTGGGGCGTCGCCAAGGCAGGTCAGAACGATTGCGCCGCCGGTCCGGGCACCACCTGCGCGGGTACGGCCAAGGCCGACTACCAGAAGAATGCGTGGAAGAACGTTCCGGCAGGCACCTGCACCGCGATCCAGACGCCCAAGGGCAACGGCTCGCTGACCAAGGTCGGCTGAACAGGCGTGATGAGCATGTCGCCCGCCGCAGGCATCGGTTTCAAGCCGCAGCATTTCGACGCTGCCATGCGCAGCACAGCAGATGCGCTGTGGCTTGAAGTGCACCCCGAGAACTACATGGCGGATGGTGGCCCGCGGCTGGCGATGCTCGACGCGTTGGCAGGACGCTTTCCGCTCTCCCTGCATGGCGTGTCGCTGTCACTCGCAGCCTCGGCGCTACCTGATACGACACAGCTGCAGCGTCTGCGTCGCCTCATCGACCGGGTCGAGCCGGTGCTTGTGTCCGAGCACATGGCCTGGTCGAGCTGGGCGGGGCGTTACGTGCCGGACCTCCTGCCATTCCCGCGGACGCACGAGGCACTCGCACAGCTCGTACGTAATGTCGTCCATACCCAGGATCGCCTCGGGCGGCGGATATCGCTGGAGAATCCTTCGCACTACCTGGTGCTGGAAGGGCACGAGTGGAGCGAGACGGATTTTCTGGGCGAGCTTGTCCGTCGAAGCGGTTGCGGGTTGCTGCTGGACGTCAACAACGTGCATGTCAGTACACATAACCTCGGTGAAGATCCTTTCGTCTACCTGGACACCTTCCCGCTTCACGCTGTTACGGAAATTCATCTCGCCGGCCATGCTGTCGATGACACCGACGCGACGCTGCTCATCGACTCGCACGATGCGCCAGTCGCCGACCCCGTGTGGTCGCTCTATCGTCACGTATTGTTGCGTGGCGGCGCCCGGCCGACGCTGATCGAACGTGACGGTGATGTGCCGTCCTTCGCGACCCTCCTCACTGAGCGGGGTCGCGCGCATGGCTTGCTGCTTGGCGAAGGTGTGACGGCATGAGTGCGCTCGCACGGTTCCAGGACGATTTCACGGACGCACTCTATGGCGACGCCACGGATTTCGCGCCCGCGAACCAACCCTCCTTCGCGATCTATCGCAACACGGCCATGCGAGCCTGTCTCGACGCGCTGGAAGCGAATTACCCCGCCGTCGTCTGCCTGGTCGGGCGCGAGTGGTTTCGTGCCGCTGCCGCCATCCACGTCACGCAATCCCCACCGCGCGACACACGGCTGATGATCTATGGCGAGGAGTTCGCAGGATTCCTTGCGGCCTTCCCGCCGGCGTCCGAACTGTCTTATCTGGCGGACGTCGCACGTCTGGACCGGCTGTGGACGGAAAGCTTCGTCGCTGCGGATGCTGGTGTTCTTGCCGCAACGACGGTCGCCTCCCTGGATGCGGACGCCCTCGGCGCACTCAGGCTTCATCTTCATCCGGCGGCGCGTCCGTTCGTCTCGTCGCTGCCCGCCGTATCGATCTGGCAGGCAAGCCGGGCTGGGATGGCAGTCGATGCGGATCTGGTCTGGCGAGCCGAGTACGCCATCGTCACCCGCGTCGACGACGAGGTGCGCGTCACGCCGGTAGAGGTGTCGGCACTGAGCCTTCTCGAGTCCATTGCGGGAGGCGCTTCCCTGGCTGACGCCGCGATCTCGACCCTGGGCATGCATCCCAACGCCCGCATCGATCTCCTCCTGGCCAGCCTGCTTCAGGCTGGCGCATTCGCCATCTGAAGGATCCACCATGGACTCGCTCGCCCCATCCCACCTCCCCCGTCCGACGCTGGTGTCGCGATGGAATGCCCTTACCGATCGCATCGGTGTGCTCATCGGTCATTCGTTCCTCGCGTTGGTTGCACGGCTCTCCATCGCCGCCATCTTTTTTCAGTCGGGTCGAACCAAGGTCGAAGGCTTCCTCACGATCACCGATGGTACATATGAGTTATTCGAAACCGAGTACAAGCTTCCGCTTGTTCCACCGGAGATCGCCGCACACATGTCGGCCTATGTTGAGACCTTTGTGCCGATATTGCTCGTGCTCGGTCTGGCGACACGATTGTCCGCCTTTGTCCTGCTCGGCATGACCACGATTATCGAGATCTTCGTCTATCCCGATGCATGGCCCACGCATTTGTCCTGGGCGGCAATCCTGCTGTATCTCATCGCACGTGGCGGTGGGCGGGTGTCGGTCGATCACGCGATCGGCGTGCGCTGAAATAGTTTTACCTTTGGTGTAACCAACGCCGTGGCCAGGACGAATCAGTTCATGCCACCTCGGCAAAACCTTCCCTCCCGGAGAATGAACATGCATACCGCCACCCATAGCATCGCCGCTGCCGCCGCCATCTTCGCCGTGTCCGCCGCGGCAATCTCCGCCCCGGCCCAGGCCGCCGAGCAGACTGCCGGCAAGACCGTGCATTGCTACGGCATCAACAGCTGTAAGGGCACCTCGGACTGCAAGTCCGGCAACCACGCCTGCAAGGGTCAGAACGATTGCAAGGGCCAGGGCTTTAAGGCTGTTTCGATGAAAGAATGCTCGGCCCAGGGCGGCAGCACCACCGCACCGGCCCAGTAACTCACCGCGCCCGGTCGCCATGGCGACCGGGCCTTTGTTGGAGTACGTCATGTCTTCCCAGTCGCTGCCAGCATTCCACGGCTTCGGTCTGGGACTGCGCGTCCCGCACTATGCCGACTTCGTCGCGACGCAGCAGTCGGTCGACTTTGTCGAAGTGATTTCCGAGAACTTCATGGTCGATGGCGGGCGTCCGCTCGACATTATCGAGCGCGTTGGCGAACGTTACCGCGTCGCCCTGCATGGCGTGTCGATGAACCTTGGCTCGGTTGACGAAGTCGATACCGACTATCTTCGCCGACTACGTGCGTTGGCGCATCGGGTCGATCCGCTGTGGATCTCCGATCACGTCAGCTGGACGGGTATCGACGGCTTCAACTCGCACGATCTCCTCCCGCTTCCCTACACGGAAGAAGCGCTCGACATTCTGACGGCCAACGTAGCGATAGCGCAGGATGTCCTCGGTCGCGCGCTGGTACTCGAAAACCCCTCCACGTACATCGCCTTCGCGGACTCGATGATGACCGAGGCTGCCTTCCTTTCGGAACTGTGCGAGCGCACGGGATGCTACCTGCTTCTGGACGTCAACAATATCTACGTGAGCGCCACCAACCATGGCCTCAACCCCGATGACTGGCTGAACGGCTTGCCGCTGGAGCGCGTTCGCCAGGTACATCTGGCCGGACACAGCCAGGGCCGTGACATGTTGATCGACACACACGACGCGCCTGTGCCTGACCCGGTCTGGGAGCTCTATGCGCGATTCGCTTCGCGACTCGGCCACGTCGCCACCATGATCGAGCGCGACGATCACATTCCCCCGTTGGCCGACCTGCTTGCCGAGCTGCAGCGGGCTCGCGACATCGCCACATCCACGGCACGCCGGGCCGCATGAACCTCGACGAGTTGCAGCGCCGCTTTGCCGCCTCAATGTCCGGTACCCAGGGCCTTGGTGAGTTCGACAAGCACGGTATGCGTGTCTATGCGAACAATTACCGCGGCCAGCTCGTCAACGCGCTGCGCGATACCTATGCGAAGACCCGGCTCTGGCTCGGCGATGAAGCCTTTGACGTCCAGGCCGAACGTTACGTCGACGCGTACGCACCGTCTTCGTGGACGATGGATGCCTATGGTCATGCCTTTCCTGACATGCTCGAGGCGGCCTACCCGGATGATCCCGACGTCAGTGAACTGGCATGGCTGGACGACGCGCTGCGCCAGGTGTTCAGCGGCATCGATGCCACGGCGATCGATGCTGGCGGACTGATCGCCGATGATTGGGAGCACGTCGAACTCGTCTTCGTTCCTGGCATTCGGTTCCGCCGTATGCGCAGCAATGCCGTTGCGATCTGGAAGGCACTTGCCGACGAGACCTTGCCGCCGGGGTCCTTGGAGCTTAAGGCTGCGGGCGGCGTTCGCGTCTGGCGTAGGGAATTCTCGCCGCAGTTCGCCAGCATGGATACCCATGAGTGCGATTGCCTCGACCTGGCACTGACAGGCGCCACGTTCGGCGAGATCTGCGAACTGCTCGGTCGGTTTCACGGCGCCGGCTCGGTAGCTGTCGAGGCAGGGACGTTGCTCCGTGCGTGGGTGGGCGACGGTCTGGTTCTGCGGCTTCGCCAGGGATAAACGGCCTGGCGAAGCCGCCTCTGGCGTGCTCCTCGCCGCCGTCGCATCCCGGTTAGACTGCGCCGATGAACGACGACACCCACCTCACTCACGGCCTCGCGGGCGACGAACTGCCGCCGGACTGGCCGCCGCTTACGCTGGCCGAGGTGGATGTGCTCCTTCGCCGTTATCCTGATCGTGGCGCCGTCGAGGCATTGCCCTGGCGCAGTCCGCGCCCGTTATCGGCCGCCGCACTCGTGCGGACGGCGACGGGCGAGGTCTTCGTCAAACGCCATCATAGGAGCGTGCGCTCTGCGTCGACCCTTGCCGAGGAGCATCGTTTTGCCGCGCACCTACGGGAACACGGCATACCGGTGCCGCAGGTGTTCCACGACATCGGCGGCAAATCGGCGGTCGCGATCGACGAGTGGGTGTATGAAGTGCACGAACCGGCGCTCGGTACCGACGTCTATCGCGATGCGTTTTCATGGTCGCCGATCGGCGGCATTGCCCATGCGCGGGCTGCAGGTGCGATGCTGGCGCGATTGCATACGGCGGCGCGGGATTACCGGGCACCGCAGCGTTCCACGCATCTTCTTGTCGCGCGCGCTGAGATACTGTCGTCGCCGGACCCGCTTGGCGCCATTGCCTCGGAGCTTCCGTCACGGCCTGCTCTGGACGTCTATTTGCGTGAGCGTGACTGGATCGCCGAAATCACCGAGGCCATAGCGCCCTGGCACGAGCGTGCTGTCGAAGGTATTTCCCGGCAACCGCGTTTGTGGACCCACGGCGACTGGCACGTCTCGAACCTGTGCTGGAGCGATGCAGGCGACGATGCGCGAATCACCGATGTCCTCGACCTGGGTCTGTCCGCGGAGACGTTCGCGCTTTTCGACCTTGCCACGGCGATCGAGCGCAACGCGATCGCCTGGCTCGATATCGCGCGAGGTGATATCGGTCGTATCGACCTCGCACTCGCGCTGATTGACGGTTACCGCGGTATTTGCCCGCTGGCGACGGATGACCTGGCCCTGTTGGCCGATCTCCTTCCGATCGTCCATCTTGATTTTGCCTTGTCCGAGATCGAGTACTTCGAAGGCGTGACCCGGCGTCGCGACCACGCCGACGTGGCCTACCACACCTTCCTGCGCGGGCACGCCGCCTGGTTCACCGGCCGCCATGGACTGGCCCTGCTGGACGCCATTCGCCACGCCGGCGGGCAATTCGTGGTTCAATAGCGGTTCTAGAAGCGGGGGTGCCTGGCGTTGCCAGGCTGAGAGAGTCCCTTGGAACCTGACCCGGTTAGTACCGGCGTAGGGAGCTTGCAGAGCCACGGACGTCCCAGGACGACGTGGCTCGCCGTCGCTTCGTCCGTGAACCTGAAGACGACGATGACTTTCTCCCGTACCCCGCTCGCGCTGGCCTTGCTTTCGATGCTCGGTGTGGCGCATGCCGCCGACGACACCGCGCCCCAGAAGGCTCGTACCTTGTCGACCGTGGACGTCCATGCCACCACGTCCACTGGTTATCAGGCCGTCGATTCCCAGCTCGACACCTTCGGCAGCTTCGGCAGCGCGCCCCTGCACGACACGCCGGCGGCGATCACCGTGATCACCCGTGCGCAGATCGACGATCGCCAGCCGCGGACGCTCAGTGAGCTGGTGCGCGGCGACTCGGCCATCAACGACAACTACGCGCCGGCGGGCTACTACCAGGACGTGTCGATTCGTGGTTTCCCGCTGGATCTGGCCACGGGCTTCCGCTTCAACGGCATGATCATGTCGGCTGAGCAATTGCTCGCGCTCGAAGGCAAGGAGCGGGTCGAGGTGCTGAAAGGTCTTGGCGGCCTGGAAGCCGGCGTGGTCGAACCCGGTGGGCTCATCAACTACGTCAGCAAGCGCCCTGCGGAAGTCCATACGTTGACCATCGGAACGGATTCGCACGGTTCCAACTATGAGGCGGTGGACCTGGGCACGTGGTTCACACCGTCGTTCGGCGTACGCGTGAATGCCGCCAACGAGAAGACACACGCCGCCATCGAACATACCAATGGCCGGCGCAGCTTCGTGTCCATCGGTGCGGACTGGAAGATCACCGACCAGGCGACGTTATTGCTCGACACCGATTATCAGACCAGCGGTCAGCGATCGGCGTCGGGCTATCAGTTGCTGGGCGGCACACAGATTCCCGAGCATCCCAGTCGTACGCGTCTGCTTGGATACGAGCCCTGGCAGCGTCCGGTCGGCATCCATTCGAGCAATACCTCACTGCGCTTCAACTATCGCTTCAACGACAGCTGGAACGCGCAGGTTTCCGCAGGCCACAGTCATACGGTGATCGACGACAATGTCGCCTTTGCCTATGGCTGCTTCTATGCCGCCTCGTGCGCTTCGGGCGCGACGCCGGGTTACTTCTTCGCACCTAACGGCGACTACGACGTCTACGACTTCCGGAGCCCGGATGACACGCGACAGAATGACGAGCTTCGCGCGGTACTCACCGGAACGTTCGCAACGGGGTCGATAGATCACGAACTGAACGTAGGAGCCAGCGCGTTCCGCCGCACCGTCGACCAGCGTGCCTATGTGTACGACTACGTCGGCACGGCGAACATCGACGACCGCGTGCCGCCGTATTTCGATCCGTCGCCGAATGAACCGGGCCCTTCGGAACGTCGCCTCACCAGCTGGCAGCGCACGTTATTCGCGATCGATCGTGTTCACCTTGGTGAGACCTGGCAGGTGCTTGCCGGTGCCCGCCTGGTCAAGCTCGACGAGCGCGCGTACGACGACACCGGTGCCCTCGAACGCGATACGCGAATGACCAAGACACTGCCGCAGGCGGCCGTGTTGTGGCAGCCGATCGCGCCTTTGACCACCTATATCAGCTATGGCGAAGGACTTTCGTTAGGTCGCGAGGCACCGTACTGGACGTCGAACGGTGGCACCACCTTGGCGCCATTGCAGTCGCGTCAGGTCGAAGCCGGCGTGAAGTACGCGGTCAGCGATGCACTCGACCTGCAAGCGGCGGTCTATCGCATTCGACAGGCTTACCAGTTCGCCCGCCCTGACGATACGGCAGAAGGCTTCACCTTCGTCCAGCAAGGGCAGGAGGTGCATACCGGTCTCGAACTCAACCTTGCGGGCCGCGTAACCGACAACCTTCGTCTCACCGCCAGCGCCAACGTGATCCGTGCGCGCGCTGAGAATACGGGCACGCCGGACTACGAAGACCACCAGGTCGTCAACGTGCCCCGTTGGCGGACGGCGGTTTACGCCGACTACACCCTGCCATTTGCCCCGCAACTGGCGGTGCTCGGCGGTTGGCGTTATGTCGGCACCAACGTAGCGACGCCTAACGGCGACACGCGCGTACCCGCCTACCATGTCTTCGATGCGGGCCTGCGTTTCGTCACCGCCGTCGGCAGCCACGCGATGACCTGGCGCCTCAACGTGGACAATGTGTTCAATCACTTCTACTGGCGTGACACCGGCACGTCGGGCGGTGATAGCTACCTCTTCCCCGGCATGCCGCGGCTCGCCCGACTGTCGATGACCTATGACTTTTGAGCTTTCACTGTTCGAACTTTCCGCCGCGCTGGTCAGCGCGGCCGGCGTTTGGCTGACCGCGCGGCGCAGTCCGTGGTGCTGGCCCGTGGGGCTCGTTTCGGTGATTGCCTACGCGTGGATCTTCGTCGATGCCAAGCTGTATTCGGATACGGTCCTGCAGGTGATCTTCGCCTTGCTGATCCTCTACGGCTGGCAGCGCTGGTCGCGGAATCTCGACGGCAGCGGGCATGTCCGCGTGGCGGAGCTGGAAACGCGAAGCGCGATGCTCCACCTCGCCGTCGGCACGGCGGCGGCGCTGGCGCTCGGCTATGCGATGCACCGGTACACCGACGCCTCATTGCCGTGGCTCGACGCGGCGCTCACGGCGTTCAGCCTCGTCGCCCAGTGGTGGCAGGCTCGCCGCCACGCGGCCGCATGGTGGCTATGGATTGCTGTCGACGTCATCTATGTGGGTGAGTACGCCTATAAGTCGCTACCCATCACGGCTGTGCTTTATGTGGGGTTTGTTGTGCTCGCGGCGTTTGGTCTCCGGGCCTGGCGTCGCGGAATGGCATCGGAAGGCGCACTATCGGACGCCTGACCGATAGCGAGAAGGCTGCGCCATGACCGATCGAGCACGCGAGCTTGCCGACAAGCTGATCCGCAATTTCAACGACGCGCCGTTCGAGCGCTTCGTTCGTGAACCGTTGTACGACGCGATCGGTGGGCGCCTTGCGACCGGTACCGCGGCGCAGAAGCTGGGTGCCTCGGTCGATGTCGTGGCGCCGGGAAAGATGTCTTGCCCGTATCACTTCCACTATGCCCAGGAAGAGATGTTCGTGGTGCTGGAAGGCGAGGGTACGTTACGCGTTGCCGGTGAACGCCTTCCGGTGCGTGCCGGCGACGTCGTCTTCATTCCGCCGGGTCCCGAGTATCCACACCAGTTCATCAATACGTCGGATGCACCGCTGAAGTACCTGTCGATCAGTACGCGTGAATCGCCGGAGTTCGTCGAGTATCCCGATTCGGGAAAACACGCATCCATCGTGAACAAGCGGGATGGCTCGCGGATCAACTACGTGCAGCGGATGGAAAACGGCCTGGATTACTGGGATGGCGAGCCCTAGAGCGCACCCGCCGGCTGTACGAGTACATCGAGGAAGGCTTGAGCGAGGCGACCCGCTGCCTCGCCGCTTCGTGCGCGATAGCCCACGACGATCTCCCAGCAGGGTTCTTCGTTCTCTGCGATATCGGCGAAGGCGATCGGCCTCGCATGGCGGTCATCGCGGCGGATCTTCGCGATCGACTCCGGAACCAGTGCGATGCCCAGGCCCTGCGCCGCGAGTTCGATCAACATGCCCATGTCGTTGACCTCGAAACGCGTGCGCCGGGTCAGTCCTGCATCCGCGAAGGCGCTGTCGATGAGTTGGCGCATGCCCCAATCGGCGCGCAGGTCGACGTAGTTCTCCTCGGCAAGTTCGCGCAACGTGACATCGTGGACACCGGCCAGCCGATGCTTGGGTGGGCATACGGCCACCAGGCCCTCGCAGACCAGTAATTTCGTGACCACCTCAGCCACCGGTGCGGCGGGTGGCTGGGTGAACGCGATATCGAGGTGACCGTCGCGCACTTCTTCCAGCAGGTTGGCCGAGCCGTCGAAGCGAAGTTCGATATCGATGCCACCGAAGGCTTCGCGGAATCGTCCCAACGTGGCCGGCAGGTCGATGAAGGGGGCGAGGCTCTGGATCGCGCCGATGCGTAACCGCCCGCGTGCCAGGCCGTGCACCTGGGTGACTGCCATGCGCGCGGAGCGCGCGGCTTCGAGCACCCGATGGGCTTCTTCCAGCAGAACGCCGCCGGCCGCAGTGAGCGCCACGCTGCGCGTGGTGCGGACGAACAGCGGGCCACCGAGCTCCTCTTCAAGACTGCGGATGGTCTGGGACAGGCCGGACTGGACCACGTTGAGACGCTGGGCCGCCCGCGTGAAGTGGCGCTCCTCCGCGACGGCGACGAAATACTCGAGTTGCTTGAGGTCCATGGCCTATTAAGTCCATTGCATGCTTAATTTGATCAGAATTTTCCATTTTACAGATGAATGGTCGGAAGGCTAACGTGAGTCGGTCCACTCCCCCAAGGAATCCCCCATGGAATACCGACTGCTTGGCCGCTCCGGCCTCAAAGTCTCCACCCTGACGATGGGCACGATGACGTTCGGCGGCCAGGGCAAATTCGCCTCGGTTGGCAGCTCCGGCGTCGACGAAGCGCGCCGGCTGATCGACATGTGCATCGACGCCGGTGTGAATCTCATCGACACGGCGAACGTCTATTCCGACGGTCGCTCGGAAGAAATCATCGGCGAGGTGCTCGGCGGCAAACGTCCGAAGGACGTCCTGATCGCGACCAAGGCGCGCTTTCCGATGGGCGACGGCCCCAACCACGGTGGCCTGTCGCGCTATCACCTGATCCGTGAATGCGAGGCCAGCCTGAAGCGCCTGCGCACGGACGTAATCGACCTCTACCAGGTTCACCAGTGGGATGGCCTGACGCCGCTGGAGGAGACCCTGGAAGCACTCGACACGCTCGTTCGTGACGGCAAAGTGCGTTACCTCGGCTGCTCCAACTATTCCGCATGGCACCTGATGAAGGCGCTCGGCGTGAGCGAACGTGAGCACCGCCAGCGCTTCATCAGCCAGCAGATCCATTACACGCTGGAAGCGCGCGAAGCCGAATACGAACTGCTGCCGATTTCGATCGACCAGGGCCTGGGCGTGCTCGTGTGGAGCCCGCTCGCCGGTGGCCTGCTCTCGGGCAAGCATCGTCGCGACGCGAAGGTTCCGGAGGGGTCGCGCCAGCTCGGTGGCTGGACCGAGCCGCCGATTCGCGACGAAGAGCGCCTGTGGCGCATCGTCGACGTGCTGGTCGCGATCGCGCAATCGCGTGGCGTGTCGGGAGCGCAGGTCGCGCTGGCCTGGTTGCTCGAGCGTCCCGCGGTGACGTCGCTGGTGATCGGCGGTCGCACGGAGGCGCAGTTCAAGGACAATCTGGCCGCCGCCGAGCTGAAACTCACGGCCGAAGAGCGCCAGCGCCTGGATGAGGTCAGTGAGCCGCCGGTGCTTTATCCGTACTGGCACCAGCTAATGACCGCGTCCGATCGCCTGGGCCCGGCCGACATGCCGTTGCTGGCGCCGCATCTGAAGTAAGCCCTTCGAATGCGCCCATCGCCGACCGGCGTAGGGGATGGGCGCTATGGTGATCAGCCCGCTCAGCTTTCCGGTGGCAAGAGCGGTACGCAGCTGTCGGCCGTGCACTCGATGTGCAGTTTCTGCGGGCGACCCTGGCACTGCGTGAAGAACAGCGCGTGCTGCCCGTCGACCTCGAGGACGCGGATCATGCGGTCGCACTGCTGGATCGCGGCGACGTTCTGCGCCGCGTTGAACATCGACGTGCCGATGCGCGGATCGAGGCTGGCGGGACCACCGGGCTGGAAGGCTGTGGCGATCTGCTCCTCATGCGGCTGGACGTCACGGCTCACGGGTGCGCTGGCCACGGTGTTGGTGTCCACCGCCCCTGCGGAGGCGACAGGCGCGCCGGGCAGGCCGGCGGAGGAAGCCACGCTACCCGCGTCGGTGCCGAGCACCCGCAATTGCCTGGCGTAGTGGTGTGCGGCGCCATTAGAGTAGTCGATGACGACACCGATGATGCCGCCGATAAGGATGTTGCCCCAGACCATGCCTCGCGTGGATGCCGGGAACGACTGCCGCGCGATGGTCGCGCCGTCCTTGCTGCAGTTCACGTCGAGCGGCTGACCGGAGCGGTGCACCGTGGCGACACCCGGAGCGGTGACGTTCACCGAACCATGGTCGTTGGTCAGTCGACAGGTAGCGCCAGTGATGGCCTGACCCGACGATGTTTGCGGCTGGACGTTGACCTTCTGGTGCGTGCCCCCCGTGATGGACGCGCAAGCGGTGATGCTGGCGATACAGGTAACGACAAGACCGTTCTTCCATAACCGATGCATAGTGCTTTCCTTTGTCTGGCAGTCGCGTGCGGCCACGCCGACCCTGGGTCGGGCCGGATGCAGGCAACCTGGAAGCGAGCAGTGGCGGTCCGCGTGTCCCCCTGACACGAACGGCTCCGGCGGAAACCAGCCCCCTGACGGTTCCGCGAGCGGAGTTTGAGATATTTCGTAGGTCTTTGCCACAGGCCTCGTGGCCGCGCGCGACCCTGCCAGAAGACACCGTGTTCTATGGGCGGGAGCTGCCTAGAATCGGACGTGCACCTCGGAGCCGGGAGAAAGGCATGTCATCGAGAGTCCTGCCGTTTTTGCTTATCCTGCTGACCGTGACCTGCGCGCAGGCCGGATCTGGGCTGGCGGCCTGGCCTGCCTTCGAGGCCACGGGAACGCAATCCAGCGAAGGACTCGACGCCCGTTGGCGGGAGATCGTCGATCGTCGTTCGGGGGCCTACGCAACCAGTGCGACGCATCCCGTGCGCTCGTCCGCCGATGGCCTGGACGCCGCTGGACGCTGGCATCAAGACGTCTCCGGTGCCGTGCATCCCTTCGATTCGGACGAAGCGAAAGTCGTCGCCGTGACGGAAGCCTGGTTGCTGCGCTACGGATGGCTGGAGAGCGATGGCACCGCGTATCGTGACGATGCGCAGGTGCGCGAGAGTGGAACGACCTTGCGACGGGTCGTCGCGACGCCGCCAGATGGGCGGGACGTCACGCTCTGGTTCGACCCGGCCACGAAACAGTTGCGGCGTGCGCAATGGCGCTCCTCGTTCCTTACTTTTACCCGCGACTTCTCCGATTACCGGGATACCGCTGGTATGTCGCTGCCTTATCGCTTCATCACGGTCGCGAAGACGGACAGCGGCACCGAAGATGGCAGCGAAACCGTGAGGATCGATCGCTACCGTCGTCTGGACGACGCAGCGCTCGCGACGGCGCTCGCCCGTCCGCCTCGACTTCCCGGCGACGTGACCATGCGGGGCGATACGCAAGTCGCCAGCGTACCGATGACGCTCGAAGGCGGCGCGCTGCTGATCGATGTCTCGATCAATGGGGCCGCGCCATTGCCCTTCATTCTCGACACCGGTGGCCACGCCATCCTCACGGAAGCGGCGGCAAAGAAACTCCATGTGCGTGGCCAGGGCAAAGGCGTCAGCACAGGCTCAGGCCCAGGCTCGATGCCAACTTCGTACGCGCACATCGACAGCCTGGGCCTGGGCGAGGCGAGCGTGCGTGACCAGACCTTCCTTGTCATGCCTTTCGGCTTCGGTTTTTCGGATCGGGGGGAGCGCGAACCTATCGCCGGCATTCTTGGGTTGGAGGTCTTCGAGCGTTTCGCGGTTACCTTCGACTACGATCACCGTCGCCTGTTGCTGTCGCCGTTCGACATCGGAGCTACGTCGACAGCCGTGACGGGAACCAGCGTCCCATTGCGTTTCACGTTCGACATGCCGGTGATAGACGGCACGCTGGACGGCAAGCCGGGCGTATTCGGTATCGATACTGGCAATAGCGGGCGCCTGCTCATTTTTCCGCAATGGCTGGAACGCAATGGCCTGATCGATCGCTACCGCAAGGGTTATGCCCTGGTGGGGGGCGGTGGTGTCGGTGGTCCCTTCGTATCGCGACTCTCGCACGTCGAGTCGCTCGGCATCGGCAGCCTCGTCGTGCACGGGCATATCGCCCAGCTCACGCCGCCGGACGCCGGCGCCACGGCCAATGTGAGTGAGGCGGGGAATATCGGCCAGGACGTGCTCTCCCGATTCACCGTCCACATGGACTACCGTCGCGCCGCCATGACGCTGGCACCCCGTGCGGTCGCGGCAAAGCCCGGCAATGCCGATCCCGGTCTGCGCGCCGGACGCAAACCCGACCAGCCCGACCGCTTCATTGTCTCCGCCGTGGTGCCGGGCGGCCCTGCGGCGAAGGCGGGCATCCATGTCGGTGACGCCATCCTTACGGTAAATGGCGTTGCGGCAGCGCGCCTTGGCGGCTGGGGTCTGCGGGATGTCTTCGACCGGGCGAACGATGGTCAGGCGGTGGTGCTGGGCATGGTGAACGGGCGAAAGGTGACACTCCGCCTCGTCGATTTCGCGCCAGGCTAATCACCGCCGCTTTTTTCAGAATCCTTCCATGGGCGGAAGCGGCGGACTCCCGCATCATGCACCGGTCGCCGCAGTCATCGGGCGGCAACGGCCGGGGCGTGGGACGCGCCCCGGCCGTTCTTCTTTCAGGGCTTCGGCGACGAACCCCAGTCTCCGGGAGTGAACGACAAGTGGAGAACGGTGCGTGTGCCGTCCTCCAGTGGCGGGTGGTAGTCGAGCGTGGTGCAACCACCAGCCAGCTGGCGCTTCGACGCCAGGGCCATTGCCTTTGCCATCTGCGCGCCGTACGCCGGCGTGCCTGATCGGGTGAGCTTGAGGGCCATGCGGAAACCGTCGGCGCTGACACCATCGGGGAGATCGCCTGGCTCCGATTCGCCGGGTTGAAGCGCCACGACGTCCATCTTGCGACCGCAGGTGCCCGCGCTGACGACTTCGACGCCATCGAGAAGGCTTTTGATGAAGGTGTCGGCGTTTTCTGCGAGCGAGTCAACGGCGTCGACCGTCGCGGTCAGCCGTATCTTCACGTAGTACAGCTTGCGGTAGAACAGGTAGGTTCGCGAGGTCAGCATGTCCTGCTGGGCGTCGAACACGATCGGCAGGAAGCGGCCCTCGATCTTCTTCCCGCCGGCCAACGAAGCGGTATACGCGGCTTCGTCGCCCCACCAGACATTGCGGTAGATCTCCTGGCGTTCGGCATAAGCCACCGACTCGCGGAAATCCTCCGCCGCCTGATGCAGCATCTTCGCGCTGTCGCCTTCACCCGCGGGGTAGATGAAAACGTCGGCGATGATCCATTCGGCATGGTCGATGCGATAACGCAGTGAGACGCCGGCGGCGATGTCGCCTTCTTCGGCGTAGTTCTTTACGCCAGTGAGCGTGGCATCGGGCAGTCGCTTGGACGCGATGATCCAGGTGTCGTCCACCACGCTGCGATGGCTGCCTGCATCGGGCAGGGCTAACGGCGGCGCCGCCGGAGCTTCCTGCGCATGCACACCCAGGCCTGCCGTCAGGCCGAACAGGACGGGAATCACCTTCCACCGCAACATCGTCAACACAACCCCTGGAAAATCGAACGCGAACCCCGTGTGAGCACTATAGCCATCCGTTCGCCTCAGTGGGAGCGTCGGGATACAGGCAGAACATGGTGAACGCGGCGTCAGTCGACGCGGCAGTAAACGGCCTTGAGGTAGCGATTCTCCGGAACATTGCTCGCCACTGGGTGGTCCGCACCGGCACCGTCCACATGGAGGACCTGGATGTTGCGGCCGGCATTGAGGGCGACGCGGCGGATCATCTCGAGGAAGTCGTCCTCACTGACCAGGCCTGTGCACGAGCAGGTCAGGAGGATGCCGCCCGGCGCGATCACGTCGAGCGCCGTGCGGTTCATGGCAAAGTACTTCTTCAGCGCGTTGACCACCTGGTTGCGGTCACGCGTGAGCTTGGGCGGGTCGAGGACGACGGCGTCCCAGGTGTCGCCGCGAGCGATGGCGGCACGCAGCCATTCGAACACGTCACCCTGCTCGAACGTCGCCTCGACACCATTCAATCGGGCATTCTCGCGGGCTACTTCGAGGATGGCCGCATCGGCGTCGACGCCGATCGCCTCGCTCGCGCCGGCCTTCATCGCATGCACGGCAAAGCCACCGGCATTGCAGCAGAGGTCGAGCACGCGGCGCCCGCGCGCGAGCTGGGCGAACCGGCGGCGGTTGTCGCGCTGGTCGGCGAAGAAGCCCGTTTTGTGACCGAGACCCGGCGCGGCATGGAACGCCAGGCCGTGCTCGTGGACGTCGACCGCGGAAGGTGCATCGTTGGAGCGGACGTCGAACGACTCCTGCCGCTGCACGTGCTCCTCGGCGAACCAGTAGAGCGACGCGCCGGGAAAGTGGCGCTGCAGCTCGGCATGGATGGCTTCACGGAAACGCCACATGCCGGCGGCGAAGTACTCGACCACGAGATGGTTCGCGTAGCGATCGACGACCAGGCCGGAGAGGCCGTCACCTTCACTGTGGACCACACGCCAGGCGTCGCTCACCTCGTCCAGCCGGAGCAATTCGCGACGCAGCTCCACGGCCTTGGCGATGCGCGAAGCAATCCAGCCCTGGTCGATGGCCTGGTCCGCATCGGTAGTGAGCAGGCGCAACGCGACGCGCGCATGACCGTTCCAGAATCCGCGTCCGACGAAACGGCCCTTGGCATCGAGCACGTCGACGACGCTCCCGGGTGGCAGGCGTTCATCGGGCTTGACGATCTGGGCTGACCAGACCCACGGGTGGCCGGGGACGCGGTCGGTTTTCAGGCGGATGCTGGGCAGGACAGGGCTATTCATCGGGGAATGATACCGGGGCTCAGCGACCGAAGCGCAGGATCAGCCAGGACACCAGGGCCAGCAGGTTGATGCCCAGATGTGCCGGCGACGGCCCACCGAGGGCGAGCAGCCAGCCATGGGTGGCGATAGACCAGTCGAAACCCAGCCGCGGGGCATGCTGCAGGGTGATGAAGAGATTGGCGAAAGCACCGCTCGACAGGGCATAGCTGAACACGGGCGTCGCGATGAGGGGCGCCTGGAGGAACTGCGCCCAGATCGACATCTGTGTACCTCGGCCGTCGTTGCTGGCCAGCAGGACACCGGCGACGAGGATGAAGGCGAACAGCAGTACGCCGAGGACGGCGACGATGGCGTCCAGGCCACTGAACCGGCCGGCGAGAAGGCGATCGAACTGATGGACCAGACCGAACAGGCCGCCGGCGATTTCAAAGACAGCGATAACGCGGGTGAAAAAAGAATGCATGGGTTCTCCGTGTGTTAGAGGTCGTCGGCGATCTCGTGGAGATCGGCGATGTGCTGCTCCCACCAACGCGCTTCAGCGGCGAAGGGGAACGCGGTGGGGAAGGCCGGATCGTGCCAGCGCTCGGCGATCCATCCTGCGTAGTGCACCTGGCGCATCGCACGCAGCACGGGTATCAGGGCCAGTTCGGTGGGATCGAAATCACGGAACTGTCCATAGCCTTCGAGCAGTGCTTTCATCATGGCGTCGTCGCCCGCCAGCATCCACAGGTCCTGCACGGCCGGGCCTGTGCGTGCGTCGTCGAGGTCGACGAAGTGCGGGCCGGCGTCGGTCCACAGCACGTTGCCGGGGTGGCAGTCACCGTGCAGGCGGATGCGTTGCACCGGGCCGACCGCATCGATCCGGTCGGCGACGGCGGCGTCGACGCGGCTCGCTGCGAAACGGTAGGCGTCGAAGAGATGCGCAGGTAGCAGGGCGGAGCCGAGCGTCGCGCGCATCGGTGCTTCGATCATTGTTGCGCGGTCGAGGGTGCCACGGGCGTGGAAGCGGTCGCGCGCGCCCACCGCGTGCATGCGAGCGAGCAGGCGGCCCAGCCACTCCAGCTGATCGGTGGACTCGAGTGAGGGTGCCCGTCCACCGCGCCGCGGATACAGTGCGTAACGATAGCCGGCGTGGCGGAGCAGCGTCTGCCCGTCGAAGGCCAGTGGCGCCACCATGGGCAGTTCGGCGGCGGCCAGCTCGAGAGCGAAGTCGTGTTCTTCCGTGATCGCCTTGTCTGTCCACCGGCCAGGCCGGTAGAACTTGGCGACGACGAAGCCACCATCCTCGAGCCCGACCTGGAAGACGCGATTCTCGTAGCTGTTGAGCGTCAGCAGGCGGCCGTCGCTCCACGAGCCGGCCGCATCCACCGCGGCGAGCACGACGTCGGGCGACAGCGCCGCATACGGCGCAGCGTCACTCACGAGCGAAGGTTTCCCGGTGCGCCGCCCGGTGAAGGAATCACGGCCATGGTCAGCCGCGAAAGGCAGACCAGCTTGCCGGCTTCCTCTTCGATGCGGATTTCCCACACCTGGGTGGTTCGTCCCAGGTGAACGGCTTTCGCCGTACCGGTGACCAGGCCGCTGCGCACGCCACGAATGTGGTTCGCGTTGATGTCCAGGCCCACGGCGATTTCCTTCTCCACGTCGAGCGTAAGCAGGGCAGCGGTGCTGCCGATCGTCTCGGCCAGCACCACGGATGCGCCGCCATGAAGCAGGCCGAAGGGCTGCTGCGTGCGGTGGTCCACGGGCATCGTCGCGCGAATCCAGTCGTCGCCGGCCTCCGTGAAGTGGATATCGAGCGTTTCCATCATCGTGCCGCGGCTCCAGCCGTTGATCCGCGCGAGGTCGATGGGTTGCTTCCAGATGGCCATTGGCATGTCAGTTATTGGGCAAGCTGTCATTGTCCTACAATGCGCGGGTGCCCACCGTAACCCTGACATCGTCCGGCAAGCGATTCGACGCCGCTGCCGACGAAACCGTACTCGAAGCCGCCCAGCGCGCGGGAATCGCCCTCCCGTATTCGTGCCGCGGCGGTGTGTGCGGAAGCTGCAAGGCCACTCTCGTCGAGGGTGAGTGCTCCTACCCGCGCAATCCGCCGATGGCCCTCTCCGGCCCGGCGCGCATGCGCCGCGCGATCCTGCTCTGCCAGGCGGTTCCCTGTGGCGACATCGTCATCCAGGCACGTGAGATCGCCTCGGTGGAAGATATCCCGCACCGTCGCGCCGAGACCGTCGTGATCGAGCGCCACCTGTTGGCGCCGGACGTGGTCGGCATCTGGCTGAAGCCGCTCGGCGACGACCGGCTCAACTGGTTGCCCGGCCAGTATCTCGACGTGATTCTCGACGATGGCAAGCATCGGCCGTTCTCGATCGCCAGTGGGCCGCGCGCCGACGGTGCGATCGAGCTACATGTGCGGCACGTGCCCGGTGGCGGCTTCACTTCGTGGGTGTATGAATCGCTGAAGGTCGGCGACCGGCTGACTATCGAGGTCCCGCTCGGTACGTTCGTGCCGCGTGAGGATTCCGAGCGACCGATGCTCTTCATGGCCGGCGGCACGGGTTTCGCGCCGGTGAAAGCGATCGTCGAGCACTTCATCGCGCTGGGTACGCGCCGGCCCATGCACATCTACTGGGGTGCGCGGATCGCAGAGGACCTCTACCTCGCCGACCTCGCACGAGGATGGGCGACGGACATACCGACGATCACCTTCACGCCGGTCCTGTCGGATCCTGAAGCCGCGCGCGACAGCGGACTGCGCGCCGGCCTTATTCACGAAGCCTTGCTTGAAGACCACCCGGACCTGAGCGCCTTCGATCTCTACATGAGCGGCCCGCCGGCGATGATCGCCGCCGGACGTCAGCTCTTCATCGATGCGAACCTGCCGGAGGACCGGCTGTACTTCGACTCGTTCGATGTGGCACCCGATGTGCTGGATGCGATTTTGCGGGGGCGGGCTGGTATTCACGGGCTCTGATCCCTGTGTGTGGGGGAGGGCTCGCCTTCGGCATCGCGTTTTGCGCTCGCGTTGCGTCGCAAGAGCCGGCGGGTGCCACCCTCGGGGCCACGACTGCGGCGACCCGCTTCGGAAGGGCCGCCCAACGCGGCCGTTTACTTAATTGCCCTACGGGCCGGGTCGGGCTCCGCCTGGGGGTTTTCGACGCGACTCCTGTCGCGCGAAA
>CBIGPO010000054.1:0-24246 GCA_966191635.1 uncultured Luteibacter sp. | reverse complement strand
ACAGGAACATCACCAGCACAACCAGGATGATCGCCTCGACCAGCGTCTTGACCACCTCGTCGATCGACAGCTTGATGAAGGCGGTTGTGTCATTGGCATAGGCATAGGCATAGCCCGGCGGGAAGTTGCGCGAGAGCCAGCCACCGACGCCGTCGAGCAGTCGGGCACGGTCGCCGGTGAGGATGTAGGTGTGGTCGGTCTCGGCGGCGTAACGCGTGGTGACCGCGGGGTGGCTCATCACCTTGCCGAAGCACTCGCGAAACTGCCGCGCGTGATTGAAGTAGTTGCTGATGCCGCCGGAATAGACCAGGTATAGCTTCATGCCGCGATCGACCATGCCGGTGAAGTCGGCGATGACTTCGTCGCGTGGTGCCGGCGCCACGGCGAACACAGGTTGCGTTGCCGCCTTGGGAGCCGCCGAGAGGCCACCCGCACGGCGCATCAACCGGTGGGCCCAGCGACCGGGATCGACCAGTCGTGGCAGGTAGTGTCGAAGCTTGTAACCAAGGGTACGGAACGCGTAACCATCGAGGAAAATAGCACCCGACACACGGGGATCGCTTGCGGCAACCACATGTGCGTTCTGTGCACCGGAACACAGGCCAAAGAGTACGAAGCGCTTGCAGCCGGTACGTTCGCCGAGCAACTGCATGGCATCGTCAAGATCGGCGCAGACCTGTTGCGTGCGCGTCTGCTGGCCGCCGCTGGCCGCACTGTCGCCCAAGGTCGAGAGATCGAAACGCAGGGTCGGATACCCCGCGGCATTGAGCTGACGGGTCAACTCCACGTGCAGACGGAACGGCCCGATGCGATGGACCAGACCGGCATTGAGTACGATCACTCCAGTTTCGCCGCTCGCGCCGTCGGGCATACCGGTGATGCCGACCAGATGCCGGGCCCGGCCGAAGCGATGGGCTTCCTCGCGCATCACGCGACCTCCTTCAAGCGGCCCGCCACCGCCTGGATGAGCGGATGCGAGAGGATCGCTGTTTCCAGCCTCTCCAGGTCGTCCCACGGCGTCAGTGGCGTGATAGCGGCGATCTTGCCGCGTTGCGACACAATCCGCTCCCAGCGCGGAGTGGGCGACGCGGGCATGGAGTCGAGCACCAGCGTCGGCACGTTGGCCGGCACCACGTGCAATGCAGAGAGCTGGCGGCGCAGGGTCTGGCCGATATCGAAGCCGAGCCACTGCTCGGCCACGTCACTGTGGCTGCGCGGCCGGGTGAATCGACCGGCGTCCTCACGCAGGGCTGCCTGCATGGCGTCGAGTTCGGCCACGTAGCGGTCGCCATCGAGTACCGGATCCCAGGCGATCACTTCACTGAAT
Source organism: uncultured Luteibacter sp. (assembly GCA_966191635.1). Taxonomy (GTDB): domain Bacteria; phylum Pseudomonadota; class Gammaproteobacteria; order Xanthomonadales; family Rhodanobacteraceae; genus Luteibacter. The sequence continues at coordinate 22,919 of CBIGPO010000054.1, read as the reverse complement.
CGTGCACGCTCCGCGGCTGTCAACGCGACGCTACCACCCAACCGCGCGCCAAAGGCGACGATACGATCGACACCCGCACGCCGACGAAGCTCGGCCGCTGCCGTAGTCGCATCGCTCACGCATCGTTCCCATTCCACCTCGGCGCTGTTGCCGGCGGAATCGCCCGTACCGTAGTAATCGAAGCGCAGAACAGCCATGCCTTCCTCGGCCAGCGACTGCGCCAGCTGACGGTAGAGCCGATGGCAGCGGATGAGGTCCTGCCCTAGCGGCGGGCACATGAGCATGGCGCGGCGAGCCGGGAAGGACGGCGCGTGATACATGCCGAACAGACCGGTATCCGGGCCAAAAAAGAACGGCATTTCAGCATCCAGGCGCATCGTTATCTCCGGTAAACCACACCGACAAAGAACTCGGTCTCGCGATAGCTCTGGCCGATCGCGTCGCTGGTCCGGCGCTCGCGCGCCACGGAGGCGTGCCAACTCCAGTGCCGGTTCCACTGCTGGCCGAGGTCCAGGCCCAGGCGTACCGTGTTGTCCTTGCGGTCGAAGGAGTCGTATTTGGTGCGCTCGTAGGTACCAAAGCCGGTAAGGGTCAACGTGGGCTTGAGGCGGTAACCCACGCCGACGCTGACACCCTTGGCGGTCTGGTCGAACGTCTTGTCGTTGAGGTAGCGAAGCTGGCTGTACGACGGAGACACCGTCACGCTCAGGCGCGGCTGCTGCCAAACCCAGCTCGCCTCGAAGCGCTTCTCCTTGTAGACATCCGAGCCGATCACCGCGCTGCCGGTACCGATGCCAGTCGCGGCACCGCGACCGAGGCCACCTGTGTTGGCGAATGGATCGATCGCCTCAGCGCGGTCGGCAATAGAGACATTGTTAGCCAGCAGCCCAGGCGTGGTGATGATGTCCTGCGCGGCATCCGCATACTGGTAGGTGCCAGCTACGCTCAGCGAGTTCTGCGTTGTCGGCTGCCAGCCGATCTGTATGCGCGCCAGAGGTGAGGTCGCAGCACGTCCCTGATCGAAGTCCAGCCGCGTGCCGCCAATCAGGATGTCCGCGTCGAAATGGGCCAGCCTGCTTGTATAACGCAGGTAGGCCTCCTTGCGGTCGTAGTTGGCACTGCTCGGCTGGTTGTTGAAATCGACACGCTGGAACTCGACGTTCGCCGAGATCGCATCGGTGGGATTGAGGTCGCGAAACACTCGGAACGCGGCGAGACCCCGCGAGGAATCGAACTCGTTGACCTTGGACGCGTAACTGTCGATATAGCGCAGTTCGAACTGGCCACGCGCCGCGTCACCAAAGCGCATGCGTAGCGTCGGCCCAACCACGATCACGTTGGTCTGCTGCTGGTTATTGGGTGAATTGGCCGCCAACTGGTCGACTGGCTGCACGCCCGCATAATCTTCCACTGAGAAGTCGAGGCGCTCTGGCAGCACAGTCCAGTTAGCCTGTCCCGCCAGCTGCGTCTGCGTCTGCGAGTCGAAATGGTTCTCCAGGTACTTGCGGTACTCGACGGTGCCAGCGACGTTAGCCTGGAAGGTCGAACCGAGCTGGGTGAACTGAAAGGTCGTGCCGGGCGTGAACACGTTCTCGCTCAACGGCTGGTTGGACGACAACGCGATGTTGTTGCTGTGTTCGAGTCCTGCATAGAGCGTGTAGTCGAAGGTACCCGCGAGCGCCATGGTGGGTGCCGACGCGAGCCCGATCACGATGGCACGGGCGAGCCTTGTCGATGCCGGCATGTTCCCTCCCTTAGCCCCTGTGTGCCCGGAACGCCTGCCGGCCGTTCCGGGCGAGAGTCATCCTTACGGTGACTGATTGAAAACCACGCCCGCGAGCTTGGCGGGATCGAAATTGGCGACGGCCTGGTTGATCGACGCCGGCGTGTCACGTCCATAGCCGGCCACGATGACGACGAAGTCGGCGAGGTCCGCGAGAATGCGCGCATCCGGCGAGCCCTTGACCGGCGGCCCGTCGAGGAAGAGATAACGATCGGGATAGCGGCAGCGCAGTGAGTCGAGCACCGCGCGCATGCGGAACGAGGAGAAGTACTCACCACTGTTCTCGCGTGACTTGCCCGCCGGGATGAGACGCAGGCGCGGCACACCCGTGTGGTACATGATCGAAGCGATACCGCGCGAGGGATGTTCGAGGAAGTCGATCAGTCCACCGGTTTGCGGATCGATGCCAAGCGCCTTGTGCTGGTTCGGATAGCGCAGGTTGCAGTCCATCAGCAGGCTGGTCTTGGCCTCGTCGAAGGCAAAGGCCGCCGCCAGGTTGCGGGTGACGAAGCTGCCACCCGAGCGCGGGCTCACAGCCACTACCAGGGTGATGAAGTTACTTTCGCCGGCCATCTCCAGCAGCCGTGTCCGGATGCCGCGAAAGGCGTCCGACTGCTGGCGGACCGAGTCCTCCCGATGGATGAGACGTTTACGCTCGCACTCGATGGGCGCCAGCGCACCGGCCTCTTCGCGCATCCGTGCGATCGAATGGCTCGGCATCGCGCGGGCATCGCCGTGCTGGGCTTCGCCATGATGATCGGCGAGCATGTCGTTGAATTCCGTGTTATCCGCGGCCAGTTTGTTCATGGTCAGCCCTTCATCCTCATCCAGAACAGCAGCAGGTACACTGCGCCGACACCAGCCACGATCAGTCCGAGTGCCATGTTGTGCAGGTGGTCGCGCCGGCGATCACGCGGTGTCGGATAGAACGGAATCGAAGCGAGTACCGGGAAGCCCGTGGCGCGTTCCAGCTGACCGACGGAGCGCACGCGTGGATCGAAGCGGGCCACCGCGAACAGAAGACCGAACGGAATCGCCAGGGAAAGCGCGAGGCCGGCCAGACCGAAGTGCATGAAACGAAGACCTGAGGGCACCAGCGGCATCACCGCCGGGTTCTGCACAAGGAAGGTCAGGCCGCGCTGCTCGGCATCGAGATTCATCGATACGCGTGCGTTCTCGCGGCGCTTCAGGAGGTCCTGGTAAACGTCGCGATTCACGTTGTAATCGCGGGTGAGCTCGGCGATGACATTCTCGGAACCGGCGATGCGCTTGCTCCGCTCTAGTTCGGACTGGAGCATGCTTTCGCTCGCGCTGACCCGGGCCGCACTGGCGGCGGCGTCGCCGCGGACCGCGGAGAGTTGCAGGCGCATCTGCTGGTAAACCGGGTTCATCGTGGTCGAATGATCGATCGGCATCGGACCGCCCGCTGCGCGCTGCGCGTCGGCGGTCTGGGCCTGGCGGCGCACGTCTTCGATCTGATGGCGCAGGCGGATCACGTCCGGGTAATCCTCGGTGTAATTGAGCAGCAGCTTGTCGAGCTGGCCCTGCAGGTCACCCAACTGCGTCGTATAGATGCCACCGACCGTCTGCACCGCATTGACCTCGGACTCACCATTGATTTGCGAAGCGATCGACGCAGCCTGCGACTGCTTCTGCATGTAATCCATGCGGTTGTTCTCGATCTGCGTGCGCAGCTGGCTGATCCGTGAGTTGGTGTCCACGTCGTTGCCCGGGCGCGCGTCGGCATTCGCATCGCGATACGCCTTGAGCTTTCCTTCGGCATCGGTCAGCTTGCCACGATAAGCCTCGACCTGACTGTTGATGAACTCGTACGCTTCGCGGCTCTCGCGCTGCTTGGATGCCAGGCTTTCGCTAATGAACAGCTGGCCGAACGCGCGGGTGACTTCGAAGGCACGTTTCGGATCCGAATCGAAGTAAGTGATGGTGATGAGGTTTTCGCGGTTGTTGATGATCTTGGTGCGACCCTTGATCCCTTCGATGATTTTGTCGCGCTCCAGCGCCGACGGGCTGTTGGCCAGCCAGCCACCGCTACGCAACACTTCGTCGAGCACACGGCGGCTGAAAATCACGTCGCGGGCGATACCAGCACGGTTCTTGTTGCCCGTGGCCGAGGCCGCGCCTTCCATCAGCGGTGTGATGATGCTGCTTTCCTCGGCGAGGATCGTGGTCGACGCCTCGTACTTCTTCGGCCAGACCATGCCGACTCCCAGGGCAAGCAACGCGATCACCGCGAAGATCACACCCATCGTCACGCGGCGCCTGCGCGCTTCGCCTATCAGTGCGGGCAGGATGCCCGTAAAAGGAACAAGTTCCCCGCTCATCACATACCCCTGTCAGAAAGCGCGCTGCGGTACCGTAATCACGTCGCCCGGCTGTACCGGGTAGTTGTTGCTCAGGTCGCCTTGCTGCAGGATTTTCTGCAGTTGCACGGCGTAGGCCTGGGTCGCACCACCCTCGCTGCGCCGATAGAGCTCGGTGCGGTCGGGCGCGGCGAATTCGGTCGTGCCACCCGCGGCGAGTACGGCGTCGAGCACCGTCATGCCCTGTCGGTAAGGAATGGAAATGGGACTGCGCACGGCGCCGGTGACACGAACGCGCGAGAGGTACTCGTGACTGCGCAGCGCCGTGAGGATCACGGCGACCTGTGGATCGCGTATGTACTGCGCCAACTTCTGCTGGATCTCCGCACCCACCTGGTCGGTGGTGCGTCCGCCCGCGGCGACGTCGCCGACCAGCGGCACGGTGACCTTACCGTCCGGTCTCACCGGTACGCTGACACTGAGATCCGGGTTATGCCAGACCGTGACCTGTAACTGGTCGTCGACACCGATCAGATAGGACTCGACTGCCGGATTGGCAGCGTCCATCTTCGGTGGTGCCGAGGTGATTCCGCCTGTCGCGCATGCCGTCAACATGACGGTGGCGAACAGTGTGGCGATGCGATTCCAACGCTTCATGATGACACCTGCCCCTGTGACTTCGCTCGATCGGTATCGTCGTGTCGATAAGGGGCCACGTCCATTCCAACAGCCCGCCTATGCCATTCGACCGACGCGCTTAATGTTGCGAAGTGGGCCATGCTTCATCCCCTGCGAAGCGAGGAGGACGGACTTGCCGGAAGCGGCGGACATCGTTGGGCGACTGACCCATCCCGCCGTCCAGGGACTGCTTCTGGCCTTGCTCGCGACGGCGCTGGTGCTGTGGCGGCGCCCTCGCAAGGCGGCGCTGGTGGCGGCGCTTGCCCTGGCCTGGATCTGGGTTGCCTCCACGCCCGTGCTGGCCTTGCACCTGCGTGAAGGACTGGCGACCGTCCCGGACTCCTCCACCCCACACGCCGACGCGATCGTCGTATTGGGAGGCGGTAAGTTGCCGTTGTCCGACTGGTCGCGCACGACGACGCGCGCCGGTCGCGGACTGACCTTATGGCGTGACGGCTTTGCACCCCTGCTGCTGGTGTCCGGTAGCGATCAGGCCGACGACCTCGCGCGCGGCTTTGCCCTGTCGGGGGTTCCCGGCAGCAACCTACGCGTGGAAAGCCACAGCGTGAATACGCACGAAAACGCGCGCAACTCGGCGGCCATCCTCAAGGCGAATGGCCTGTCCGACGTGCTATTGGTCACCTCGGCGATTCACATGCGCCGGGCGGCGGGGTGTTTTCGGCACGAAGGTATTGCCGTTTCGCCCGTGCCGGCGGATGACAGTCACGCGAAGCTGGCCGTCGCGCCCGCATGGTTGCCGCGCCGCGACGCACTGACCCTCACCGCCCGCTGCCTGCGCGAGTACCTGGCCCTCTGGGTCTACCACTGGCGCGGCTGGATGTGACACCACCTGCTCTTTATGGGAGCCGGCTGTGTGGGAGCCGGCTATGCCGGCGATGTGGGAGCCGGCTATGCCGGCGATCCCGCGGCAGCGGGCCAGGTTACGGCGAGCACCCATCGCCGCTGAAGCGGCTCCCACAATCGCCGCTGAAGCGGCTCCCACAGGGGGCATCGCCGAGGAATCGGCTCCTACGGATCGCCGGTTTCGATCTGCAAGGAGGTCTTGCCGTCACGGCGGATGAGACCGGGGCCGAACTGGACGACTTTCGCGTCCTTCAGCACAACGGTGTAGTCCTGATGGGAGAAGGAAAAACGGCCAGGGCGGCGGTCGATCCAGCTCATCACTTCGAAACCGATCATGTTCCGGTCCGAATCGGGCGGCCCGAGGCGGTCGACCACCTCATCTCGCGGGGTGCCGACTTCCAGTCGGGCAATCTTCGAGGACATCCCTGCGCAACCGGCCAGGGCGGCCGTCAGCAGGGCCACGGCGATTGCTCGTTTCATCCTCACTCCCCGTCAGCTACGGCACCCGCCGGATGGTAGCGCACTGGCGCAAAACCATGCGAGCGGATGTGAAGCCTTCGCGTCCCTGCTAGGCTCATCCAATCCCATTCCGGAGACACCCGATGTTGCTTGCCCTCGCTTTTGCCTTCGCCACCGACAGCGGTTTCGACGCGCGCGTCCAGGCCGCCAAGGCCCTGGAAAAGAACCCAGAGGGCAAAGCATGGCAGGCCGCGTTGTGGGACAAGATCGGCAACCCGGCCACGGACGCGCTGAAGGACTGCATCGCCAGCAACAGCCCTGCGGACAGGACGCCGTTCACCATCGTCGCCACTATCGACGCGAAGGGCCGCTCCAGCGACGTGGTGGTCCAGCCGGAAACGCCGGTAGCAAAATGCTTCACCGGCCAGTTCGCCGTCTGGACCCTCCCGCCTCCGCCGAAGACGCCCGCACCCTACCCGTTCGAGATTGACGTCTCGATGGGCAAGTAAGTCAGTTCAGTTCGTCCGGATGCGGGCCCATGCGGTTGCCCGCATCCAGCCCATCGATCGCCTTCATCTCGTCCGCCGACAGCTCGAAATCGAAGACGGCGATGTTGGCCTTGATGCGTTCGGGCGTGACGGACTTCGGGATCACCATGTGTCCGAGCTGTACATGCCAGCGGATCACGACCTGGGCCGGCGTCTTGCCGTGCTTCTTGCCGATGGCGACAAGTGCGTCGTTCTTCAGCAGATCGCCACCCTGCCCCAGCGGGCTCCACGACTCGGTAATGATCTTCAGTTTCGTGTTGGCCGCGACCACGTCGCGCTGGGCGAAGTCGGGATGCAGCTCGATCTGGTTGACCACCGGCACGATGGCGGTTTCCTTGACCAGACGCTCGAGATGCGCCGGTTGGAAATTGGACACGCCGATCGAGCGGATACGGCCCTCGTCACGCAGGCGGATGAAGGCCTTCCACGTATCGACGTAGAGATCGCGCTTAGGCGTCGGCCAGTGGATCAGATACATGTCGACGTAGTCGGTACCCAGCTTCTTCAGGCTGGCGTCGAAGGCCTTGAGCGTGCTGTCGAAACCCTGGTCGGCATTCCACAGCTTGGTGGTGAGAAAAATATCGCCACGCGCGACACCAGAGCGCTCGATACCCTGGCGCACCCCGGCTTCGTTCTTGTAGATAGCCGCCGTATCCAGCGAGCGATAGCCCGCGGCCAATGCCGTATCCACGGCGTCGGCCGTTTCGCCGTCGGGAATCTGGAATACGCCGAAGCCTAGTTGCGGGGCCTTGTTGCCGTCGTTAAGGTCGAGGACCGGAACGGATGAAGTCATGCCTTGTCTCCTGCGGGGAACCGCCGGTTATGATGCCGGACGACCCCGCATTCAAGGCGTGATGGCTCAGTCCCCGCGCGCGGCGTAGTGCGTTTCGACGTAGTTGTCGAGGATGGCGACGAACTCGTCGGCGATGTTGTCACCACGCAAGGTCATCGCTTTTTCACCGTCGATGAACACCGGTGCGGAAGGTGCCTCGCCGTTGCCGGGCAACGAAATGCCGATGTTCGCGTGCTTGGATTCACCCGGCCCGTTGACGATGCAACCCATCACCGCGAGGGTGAGGTTCTCCACGCCGTCGTACTTCACGCGCCACACCGGCATCTGCTCGCGCACATGTCCTTGTACGGTCTTGGCCAGTTCCTGGAAGAACTCGCTCGTGGTGCGGCCACAACCGGGGCACGCCGTAACCAGCGGGGTAAACGCGCGCAAGCCCATGGTCTGCAGCAACTCCTGCGCCACGATGACTTCGGCCGTGCGCGACTGGCCCGGCTCCGGCGTCAGCGAAATGCGGATGGTGTCGCCGATACCTTCCTGGAGCAGCACACCGAGTGCCGCGCTGGAGGCGGTGATGCCCTTCGAACCCATACCCGCTTCGGTCAGGCCCAGGTGCAGGGCGTAGTCGGCGCGACGGGCCAGATCGCGATAGACGGCAATCAGCTCCTGCACGCCCGAGACCTTGCACGACAGGATGATGCGGTTGCGTGCGAGGCCCAGGTCCTCCGCACGCGCCGCCGAATCCAGCGCGGAACGGATCAACGCCTCGCGGGCCACGTGGCTGGCATCCCAGGGGTCGACACGGCCGGCATTCTCGTCCATCAGGGCGGCGACCATGGACTGGTCGAGCGAGCCCCAGTTGGCACCGATGCGCACGGGCTTGTCGTAGCGGATCGCCATCTCGATGATCGAGGCGAACTGTGCATCCTTCTTCTTGCCGAAGCCGACGTTACCCGGATTGATGCGGTATTTGGCCAGCGCCTCCGCGCAGGCCGGCTCGCCTTCCAGCAGCTGGTGGCCGTTGTAGTGGAAATCGCCGATCAGCGGCACCGACACGCCCATCATGTCCAGGCGCTCACGGATGCGCGGCACGGCCGCTGCGGCAGCCGGCGTGTTCACCGTGATACGGACCATCTCCGAACCGGCGCGGGCCAGCTCGGCCACCTGCTTCGCGGTGGAGACGGGATCTTCGGTGTCCGTATTGGTCATGGACTGGACCACGATCGGCGCGCTACCGCCCACCTGGACACGGTCGACGGTCACACCCGTGCTGGGACGGCGGGCAGCGGCTTCCGCGGGACGCGGGCGGCTATGGAGGTCTTCGGTCATAGCCCGGCATTTTAGCGTATTGGCATGACCGCCCGCAGACCGGTCATCCAGGCTCTTGTAGGAGCCGATTCATCGGCGATTGTGGGAGCCGGCTATGCCGGCAATGTGGGAGCCGATTCATCGGCGATGTGGGAGCCGGCTATGCCGGCGATCCCGCGGCAGCGGGCCAGGCTGCCGTCAGCACCCAATCGCCGCTGAAGCGGCTCCCACACAAAGCGAAGCGGCTCCTACACAGAGATGCCTTTACACTCGCCCCGATGAACGTACGCCACCGCAGCACCGGATTTTCCAATCGCCTGTTCGCCGAGCAGGCCCTGAGCCGCAGCGCCGGCGCGCCGCTGATCGGCGGCAACGCCGTCGAGCTGTTGATCGACGCACAGGCCCACTTCGATGCCTGGCTGGCCGCGATCGCGGCGGCGAAGCGCCACGTATTCGTCGAGAACTACATCATCCGCGACGACAGCATCGGGCAGGCGTTCCGTGCTGCCTTGGTCGAACGGGCCAGGGCCGGTGTCTTCGTCGCGGTCATCGGCGACTGGGTCGGCTGCCTCGGCCAGTCCCGCGCGTCGTTCTGGAACGAGCTCCGCGTCGCTGGCGGGCACGTACGCATCTACAACCCGCCCAAACTTGGGAGCTCGTTCGGCTGGGTCAGCCGCGATCACCGTAAGGTGCTCGCCGTGGACGGCGAAGTGGGCTTTCTCTCCGGTGTCTGCCTGAGCGAGAAGTGGCTCGGCAATCCGACGCGCAACGTACCGCCATGGCGCGATACGGGCGTGATGATCCACGGCCCGGCGGTCGCGGAAATCGAACATGCCTTCACCGACAGCTGGCAACAGGCTGGCGAGCCGCTGCCCAACGACGAACGCCTGTCGCCGAGCGTAGACGGCGGAGAGGCCGGTGGCGTGTCGCTGCGGGTTATCGCCACCCAGCCGAGCACGGCTGGCATGTATCGACTCGACCAGATGGTAGCGGCCATGGCGACCAAGACGCTCTGGCTCACCGACGCCTATTTCGTGGGTGTCGCACCGTATGTGCAGGCACTCGCCGCGGCTGCCCGCGATGGTGTTGACGTGCGCCTTCTCGTACCCGGCACCAGCGACATCCCCATGGTCGCCGGCATGTCCCGTTCGGGCTACCGCCCGCTGCTGAAGGCCGGCATTCGCGTATTCGAGTGGAACGGTTCGATGCTGCATGCGAAGACTGCCGTAGCCGATGGTCGCTGGGCGCGCGTGGGCTCGTCCAATCTCAATATCGCCAGCTGGCTAAGCAATCGCGAAATCGATGTGGCGATTGAAGACAACGGATTCGCCGAAAAGCTCGAAGCGCAGTACGAAGCAGACCTTGAGAACGCCACGGAAATCCTGCTACGCGGGCGCCGGCGTCGCTCCGGCAACGAACGCATGCGCAGCCGTTCACCTCGGCCGCCTCGGCCACGGCATACGGGAGGCAGTTCCAGCCGTGCCGCGGCGGGTGCATTGCGCCTGGCCAATACAGTGAGTGCGGCACTGACCGAGCACCGCGTGCTGGGCGATACGGAAACCGGGCCGCTGCTTGCCGGCGCCGCCGTGGCAATCGTGCTGACTGTTGTCGCGATCTTCTGGCCCGCAGTCATCGCGTGGCCGCTCGCCCTGATTGGCGCGTGGTTCGCCGTGAACCTGTCAGTGAGCTGGTGGACGCTACGGTCGAAACGCAAACGCTCGCCGCCGGATCCCGAAACGCCGGTAGATACCGCCACGAAGTAAGGTTCGTCGCGGGTTTCAGAGAGCTGGCAGAGTCCGGGCTCGGCTTCGCCCTCGCGTTACGCGCGGGCCTGCTAAAGAGCAACAGTTTTCATAAGAGCGCCACGAGAGTCCGAGACCGATGGCACGCAGAAATCCCTTGCGCCCACACGATCGGGGGATTCGCCCGGCTTACTCATTCCGCAGACGCCAGCATAATCACACCTCGATACACGAACGAGGAACGCAGTATGCGCGAGTTGACTATTCATGAAACTTTTGCGGTGTCAGGTGGGTTGATCCCGGGCCCTAGCAGTTGTTCATTTGGCTCTATGGCCACCGCCTTCGGGTTTGGTGCGCTGGGTGGCATTCCGGGATTCGCAGGGGGCCCTGTCGCCAGCTTCTCAGGCATGCTGTTCACAGGATCGCTGGGCGCGATATATCAACTCAACACCTGCGCCAAGGACCTTCGCAGGTGAGAAAGCTCGGGGACCTTGGATGACTGGCAGCGACAATTTGCGTCGGCGAGTCGGTCAGTGGATCCGTTGGTACTTCCTTCCGACGGGGGGGCTCGCTGGATACACCCTGCGAGTTGGCGTCATCTGGTTTGCTCCGTTGATGTTCGTAGGCACTCACATTCTGGAAGTGAGCGCCTCCAGCGACGGCGGTCGCACACTAGGTGAATCGGTAATCGAATGCCTAATCTTCGGATTAATAGCCGGGCTGGGCGGATACCCCATCGGACGCTGGGCGCTTCAGGCTCAAGCCAAGCTGGACGAACGTCGCGAAAGAAAGTCAGATTGACCGCGACATAGGCAAGCTCGCCCGATTCTTCTTCTCCCAGAACAGGGGTGCATTGTAGGAGCCGCTTCAGCGGCGATAGCCAGGTTGCCTCAACCCCATCGCCGGCATAGCCGGCTCCTACAAAAAGCTCGTCAGCCGCGCGGTTTGAAATGCAAGGGCTGCGTTTCAGTTTTTGCCGGCGGCGTCGGGCCGCAGCTCCCGCAGGAACCGCAACCGTCACCGCAGCTCCCGGTCGCTGCGGCGGGCTGCATGCGGCGACCGAGCGAACGCAACGCAGCCGACCGGCCCTCATGATTGAGGCTGGCCGAGATCCGCGCCATCACGCGAGTGGATGTCTTCGGCAGCAGCTTGCGAAACGCCACATATGCGGCAACCGCCACGACCAGCGCGATGATCACACCCTGGACGACGTCGAACGTGCTCATGAGAGCGCCCTCGCAATCTGATACGTGGCGAACGAGGCGAGGTAGGCCAGGCCGAACAGATAGCCAGCCGCCACGGCGACGTTACGCCAGGAATTGGTTTCGCGGCGGATCACCGCCAGCGTGGACATGCACTGCGGCGCGAACACGTACCACGCCAGCAGGGACAGCGCGGTAGCCAGCGACCACTGGTGCGAGATGAGCGGACCGAGCTGCGAGGCAACGGCATCGTCGCTGCCCGACATCGCGTAGACCGTACCGAGCGCGGCGACAGCCACTTCGCGCGCAGCAAGACCCGGCACCAGGGCGACGCAGATCTGCCAGTTGAAGCCGATGGGCGCGAAGATGTATTCCAGCAGGCGGCCAAGGCGACCGGCAATGCTGTAATCGATCGCAGGCTGGGTGGCACCTTCTGGCGCACCGGGGAAGGTGGACAGGAACCACAGCAACACGGTCAGCGCGAGAATGATGCCACCAACGCGCTTGAGGAAGATGAGCGCGCGCTCCCACAGGCCCAGCGCGATGTCGCGCACGTTCGGCAGGCGGTACGAGGGCAGCTCCATGATCAGCGCGTGCTCGCTCTTGTCCTTGCGCAGGCGCTTCATCACGAAGGCAACGCCCAGGGCACTGAAGATGCCCACGAAATACAGCGCGAACAGCACCACGCCCTGCAGGTTGAACACGCCCCACACCGCGCGCTCGGGAATGAAAGCGGCAATCAACAGCGTGTACACGGGAAGGCGCGCCGAGCACGTCATCAGCGGTGCAACGAGGATCGTGGTCAGGCGGTCGCGTGGATCCTGGATGCTGCGCGTCGCCATGATGCCGGGGATTGCACAGGCAAAGCTCGACAGCAGCGGAATGAACGCCCTGCCCGTCAGGCCCACGCGAAACATCATCTTGTCGAGCAGGAAGGCCGCACGCGGCAGGTAGCCAGACTCTTCAAGCACGAGGATGAACAGGAACAGGATCAGGATCTGCGGCAGGAAAACCAGTACCGCGCCGAGGCCGGCGAACACGCCGTCATTGAGCAGGCTGTGCAGCGCGCTGTCGCCGGGCAGGAACCCCGTCACCCACGCACCGAGTCCGGCGATGCCGGCCTGGATGCCATCCATCACCGGCTGTGCCCACGAGAACACCGCCTGGAAGATGAAGAACATCAGCGTGGCGAGGATCAACAGACCGAACACGGGATGCAACGCCCAGCGATCGAGGGCGTCGTCGATGGCCGTGGTATCGCGCGGCAACTTCACCGTCTCGGCCAGGATCGAACGCACCTCGGCATGCAGCTGCTCGATGCTGGCGCTATCGACCGCGGTGGGAATCACCTCGGGGACGGAGGCGTCGATGCGCTCGATCAACGCCTGCGCGCCACCGCGCTTGATCGCGATGGTCTCGACCACGGGAACGCCGAGTCGGCGCGAAAGACCTTCGACGTCGATAACCATGCCACGACGACGCGCGGCATCCATCATGTTGAGCGCGAGCACCACCGGTCGGCCGAGACGACGCACTTCGAGCACGAAGCGCAGGTGCAGGCGGAGGTTGGTCGCATCCGCCACGCAAAGGATCAGGTCGGGCGCGGCTTCCCCCGGATAGCGGCCATGGCAGACGTCGCGGGTGATCGCTTCATCGGGACTGGTCGCCTCGAAACTGTAGGCGCCCGGCAGGTCGAGCACGTGCAGCGTGCGTCCGGACGGCGCAATGAAGCGGCCTTCCTTGCGCTCGACGGTGACGCCTGCGTAGTTGGCGACCTTCTGGCGGCCGCCAGTGAGCTGGTTGAACAGCGCGGTCTTGCCGCAGTTCGGATTACCAACCAGGGCGATACGCATGGATGTGGCGCTCATGCGACGCCGTCCACGGAAACGTCCACCCGCGCCGCTTCGGTCTTGCGTAGCGCAAACCGCGTCGAACCGATCTGGATCAGCAAGGGATCGCCACCGAGCGGGCCACGGGCTACCAGGCGGACCGGCTCACCCGAAACAAAGCCGAGATCGCGCAGGCGTTGGGCGATCGGATCGGCGGGATGAGCATCGGTAACGGTCTGGACCACGGCATTTGCACCTTTCGGCGCGTCTGAGAGGCGCAACGGGGCATACTCAAATAAGAACTGTTCGCATTATATGCCTTTAGCTAATGCCCTGCACATGAGCAAGAAATCACTGACAGTCCCCCGGGGGCAACCCGTATGATCGCCGCCTAAGCAAACCGGAGAGACCCGATGTCCGCCGTCCAACTGATTCGCGAGGGATCCCTCGCTCGCCTGGTCATGAACCGTCCCGAAGTCCACAACGCCTTCGACGACGGCCTCATTGCCGACCTGACGGCGGCGTTGGACGGGATCGAAGGCGACGATGGCATTCGGGCCGTGGTGCTCACAGGTGCCGGAGCCAGCTTCTCGGCGGGTGCCGATCTGAACTGGATGCGCGGTATGGCCGCGGCCAGCGAGGCGGACAACCGGGCCGACTCCCTGCGCTTGGCCACCCTGATGCGCCGCCTTCAGTTTCTTTCCAAGCCGACGGTGGCGCGGGTCAATGGCGCGGCCTTCGGTGGCGGCGTGGGCCTGGTCGCCTGCTGCGACATCGCCATCGCGGCCGAGGGGGCGAAGTTTGCCCTTTCGGAGGTCAAGCTGGGCCTCGTGCCGGCCGTGATCTCGCCTTACGTCATTGCGGCCATCGGCCTGCGGCAGGCACGTCGCCTGTTCATCACCGGCGAGGTCTTCGGCAGCAGCGCCGCCCTGGCCATGGGCCTGGTTCACGAGACGGTCCCCGCCGAGGAACTCGACGTCGCGATCGACCGCGTCGTCGGCCTGCTAGGCAAAGGCGGCCCGGTGGCCCAGCACGAGGCCAAGCACCTCGCCCTGAGCATGGGTGGCATGGACGTGGAGGCCATGCAGGCGGTGGACGCAACCAACGCGGCACTGATCGCGCGCCTGCGTGTGTCCGCCGAGGGCCAGGAGGGGCTCACCGCCTTCCTCGACAAGAACCAGCCGTCCTGGCTCAGCTAACCGCTCAGGCGCAAGACCCTTTATGTGGGAGCCGCTTCAGCGGCGAAAAGCCAACGGAGCGGTGACGCCACGGCACCCCATCGCCGATGAATCGGCTCCCACATGAGCCCAGGCTGGAACCTCAGCCCAGGACTTTGGGCAGGTCCTTGCCAATCTTCTCCGGCGTGTCGGTCGGCGCGTAGCGCTCGACCACCTGCCCTTCGCGGTCGATGAGGAACTTGGTGAAGTTCCACTTGATGCCTTCGGTACCGAGCAGACCCTTCTTCTCCGCCTTCATCCAGCGATACAGCGGATGCGCGTTCTCGCCGTTAACCTCGATCTTCGAGAACATGGGGAAGCTCACGTCGTAGGTGAGCGAACAGAAGTCGCGGATCTCGTTCTCGTCACCCGGCTCCTGATGACCGAACTGGTCGCAGGGAAAGCCCAGCACCTCGAAGCCCTGGCCCGCGTACTGCTTCTGCAATTCCTCCAGGCCCTTGTACTGCGGCGTGAACCCGCACTTGGACGCCACATTCACCACCAGCAGGGCCTTGCCGCGGTATTCGGCGAGCGAACGTTCGTTGCCTTCAATGTCGCGGGCGGAAAAATCGTAGATGGCAGTCATGCTCGTCTCCATACGTGGGTGGAATACCGGGAGTCTACCCCTGCGACGTCAGCCGTGGCGCGGCTTGGGCTACCATGAGCGCTTTCGTCCCCTGTCGGAACCCCCGTGATCCGTTTCGCCGCCGCTTCCAAGTCCTATCGGGTCGACGGAGCCCTCGTTCCCGCCCTCGAGCCTGTCGATCTGGTGATCGAGCGCGGCGAAGTGTTCGGCATCATCGGCCACTCGGGCGCCGGCAAGTCGACCATGCTTCGTCTGGTCAACCTGCTGGAGCGACCCACCGCCGGCCGCATCTTCATCGAGGACCACGACGTCACCGATGCCACAGGCAGCGAGCTGCGCAAGCTGCGCGCCGGCATCGGCATGATCTTCCAGCACTTCAACCTGCTCTCGTCGCGCACGGTGGCCGACAACGTGGCCTTTCCGCTACGTATTCAGGGGAATGTATCGGACGGCGAGATCACCGCGCGGGTCGATGAATTGCTCGAGCTTGTCGGTCTGACCGCGCACGCACGCAAGTATCCGGCCCAGCTTTCCGGTGGACAGAAGCAGCGCGTCGGCATCGCACGCGCGCTGGCCAGCCGGCCGTCCATCCTGCTCTGCGACGAAGCCACCAGCGCGCTCGATCCGCAAACCACGGCGTCGGTGCTGGAGCTGCTCGCGGACATCAACCGTCGCCTCGGCCTCACCATCGTCCTCATTACGCACGAGATGGACGTGATCCGCCGTGTATGCGATCGGGTAGCCGTTCTCGAGGCCGGCCAGGTGGTCGAACTGGGCGCGGTGGCCGATGTCTTCCTGCATCCCAAACACCCCACGACGCGTCGCTTCGTCGCTGAAGCCGATCATCGCGAGGGCCACGGGCCGGAGTTCTCCGGCGTCGCCGGCCGCCTGTTCCGCCTGTCGTTCCGGGGCGAAGCCACGTACTCGCCGGTGCTGTCGAATGTGGTGCGCGACACGGGCGTCGAATACAACCTGCTTTCCGGACGTGTCGATCGCATCAAGGACACCCCTTATGGCCAGCTCACCCTGGCCATGAACGGCGAACGTGTCGACGACGCACTCGTGCAGATCCGCAACGCCGGCGTCGATATCGAAGAGGTGGCCCGATGAGCCCCATGCAGACCCTGTTCCCCAACATCGACTGGGCCGAGATCGGCCAGGCCTGTATCGACACCTTGCTGATGCTGGGCGGCTCGCTGCTGTTCACCGTGGTGCTTGGCCTGCCGCTGGGCATCTGGCTGTTCCTCACCGCACGCGGTCAGCTTCACGCCAGACCCAAACTCTACGGCGTGCTTTCGCTGGTCGTGAACGTGCTTCGCTCCGTGCCCTTCATCATCCTGATGATCCTGCTGATTCCCGTGACCAAGGCAATCACCGGCGTGAGCATCGGCATTCGTGGCGCCATCGTGCCACTGGTGATTGGCGCGGCGCCGTTCCTTGCCCGCCTGGTCGAGACCGCGCTGCGCGAGGTGGATCGCGGCGTGATCGAGGCGAGCCAGGCCATGGGCGCGACCACGAGCCAGATCGTCACGCGCGTGCTCCTGCCCGAGGCCCGTCCCGGCCTGATCGCCGGCGCCACCGTCACCGCCGTGGCCCTGGTCGGCTATACGGCCATGGGCGGTATCGTCGGCGCCGGTGGCCTGGGCGCACTGGCCTACCAGTACGGTTACAACGGATACAAACCCGATTACATGCTCGTCACGGTGGCCCTGCTGGTGGTCCTGGTGCAGGTCCTGCAATCCCTCGGCGACCGCCTGGTAACGCGCTATAGCCGTCGCTGAACGGCTGGGAGGCCGGCTTTGCATCCGGCGGTATGGACGTCTATGCTGGCGCACCGCAACATAAGCCACGGACGCCTCCATGAAGAAGTACCTGCTCCCCCTCGCCGCCGCCCTTGCCGTGCTTGTCGCGGGCTGTTCGAACGGTGACGGTGGTGGCAAGGACGGCTCGGCCGAGGCCACGCTCACGGTCGCGGCCACGCCCGTGCCGCACGCCGAGATCCTCAAGGAGATCAAGCCGCTGCTCGCCAAGCAGGGCGTGAACCTTGAGATCAAGGTGTTCACCGACTACGTGCAACCGAACATGCAGGTGGCGCAGAAGCAGCTTGACGTCAACTTCTTCCAGACCGAACCCTATCTCGACGCGTTCAACAAGGAGCGCGGCACCGATCTGGTCAAGGTCGTCGGCGTACACATCGAGCCCTTCGGTGCGTACTCGCGCAAGTACAAGTCCATCGACCAGCTGCCCGACGGCGCCAATGTCGTGATCCCGAACGATCCAAGCAACAACAGCCGAGCGCTGCTCCTGCTCGCCAGGCACGGCCTGATCACACTTAAGAATCCGAACGATCGCCTGGCCACACTGAAGGACGTCGCGACGAACCCGAAGAACCTGAAGTTCCGGGAACTCGAAGCGGCGATGCTGCCACGCGTGCTCGACGAAGTGGACCTCGCGCTGATCAACACCAACTACGCGCTCGCCGCCGGCATGAACCCGGTGAAAGACGCACTGTTGATCGAAGACAAGGATTCACCGTACGTGAACTTCCTCGTCTCGCGTCCGGATAACAAGGACGATCCACGCGTGCAGAAGCTCGCCGCCGCCCTCACCTCGCCCGAGGTGAAGGCCTTCATCGAGAAGAATTACAACGGCGCGGTGTTGCCGGCATTCTGAGCCGGCAAACCGAACACCTTGCGCAGGTAGGACACGTACTCCAGGTCGTCGCTCATGTTCTTGCCCGGCGAGTCGGACAGCTTCGCCACCGGCTGACCGTTGCATCGGGTCATCTTGATCACGATGTTGAGCGGCGTCGGCCCGACATCATTGGTCAGGTTGGTGCCTACACCGAAGGAAAGCTGGCAACGGCCTTCGAAGTGTGAGTACAGATCCATGACCCGCGGAATGTCGAGCCCATCGCTGAAGACCAGGGTCTTCGTGCGTGGGTCCACGCGATTGTGGACGTAATGCCCGAGTACGCGGTCGCCCCAGACGAAGGGATCGCCCGAATCGTGACGGGCACCGTCGAACAGCTTGCAGAAGTACATGTCGAAGTCGCGCAGGAAGGCATCCAGGCCGTAGACGTCCGATAGCGCGATACCCAGGTCGCCGCGGTACTCGCGAGCCCAGGCTTCCAGCGCCGCGGTCTGCGAATCACGCAGACGAGGGCCCAGCGACTGGAATGCCTGCAGGTACTCGTGGGCCATGCTGCCGATCGGCACCAGCCCCTGGCGCATCGCGAACCAGACGTTGCTGGTACCGGCAAGGTGGGTGCCCCACTCGGCTTTCATGATCTGCAACGCCTCTTCGTGCCAGGCACGCGAGAAACGGCGGCGCGTGCCGTAGTCAGCGATGCGGACGCGCTCGAAGCCCTTGGTGTCGCGCAGCAAGGCGATCTTTGCGCGCAGGCGCGCCCTGCCCTCGTCGAGATCGATCTCAGGATGATTGGCCGCGAAGTACAGCTCATTGACGATCGCGAGCAGCGGCACCTCGAACATGATCGTGTGCAGCCACGGCCCGGTGATGACGATATCGATTTCGCCTTCGTGCTCCGCAGACGGCTCGATACTCACGTAGCGGGCGTTGAGGTGGAACAGACCGAGGAAATCGACGAAGTCGCTGTCGATGAAACGCAGCGTGCGCAGGTACGCGAGTTCGTCGTCGCCGAAACGCAACGAGCACAGATGGTCGAGTTCTTCGCGGATCCGCGTCACCAGCGGCGCGAGGTCCACCCCCGGTGTGCGGCAACGGAAGCGGTATTCCACCTGCGCCGCGGGATACTGATGCAGTACCACCTGCATCATGGTGAACTTGTAGAGGTCGGTATCGAGCAGCGACTGGATGATCATGCGGTGGCGCCCGTGAGTGCGATCTGCTTGTTTACCGCATCGATGAACGGCTGCGTGCCGGGCCATGCGGTAATGCGCCCGAGCTTCTTGCCGCGGTGGAAGAGGAAGAAGGCGGGAATACCGTGCAGGCCGAAGCGCGTGCCCATCGTCGGATCGTCGTAAACGTTGTCGTGCAGCCAGCGTACCTCGGGCCAAACGAAGCGATCGCTGGTCAGCAGAATCTGGCGCTTGGCGATATCGCAGTTCGGGCAGTCTCGGCCCCAGAGGAAAAGTATGGCGATACGGTTGTCGTCCGCGGCGAGATCGGTGTCGAGATCCGTGTTGACGATGCGCGTCATCGGGAAGCGCTCGAAGAACTCGGGAACGGTGGTGTCGGCCATGGGTAAATCCGTGATCGGGTCGAAGCCCCGACATGGGGTCACGCGGGCGATAATCCGAGGGTACCGCGACACCGTGTCGCCCCGCCAAGCCAAAAGGACTCGTCGTGCGCCTGCTGACCGGATTGCTGCTCGCCCTCTGCGCCACGCTGTGCCAGGCCGCCACGCTCACGGTGGATACGGGGCATGGAGCGCGGACGCTCACCACGGAGCAACTGCTCGCCCGTCCTGACGCACGCGACATCAGCGTTCCGGGCGATGTGTCCTACCACCGCACGATGCCTTATCGCGCGGTGCCGATGAAGGCACTCCTCGACGGCGTGGCCTCCGGGGGCCACCTGCAGTTCACGGCCCTCGACGGTTTCACGGCGGAGATTCCGGCCAGCCTGATCCTCGATGCCCATGGCGCCGAGGCCTGGCTGGCTGTCGAGCCGCCGGGCAAGCCCTGGCCAGAACTTGGCGACGGCAAACCCAGCGCCGGGCCGTTCTACCTGGTCTGGTTGCATCCGGAGGCCGGACACATCGGCTCCGAGCAATGGCCCTATCAGGTCGCTTCGATCCGTGTACTGGGTGACCCAGCCAGTCGGTTTCCAGCCATGCGTCCCGCGCCGGGGCTCGCAGCGAACGACCTGGTCACGAAGGGTTTCGCCGTGTTCCAGCGCAACTGCATCACCTGCCACACACTCAACGGCCAGGGCGACGCGAAGCTGGGGCCGGACCTCAACATCCCGCACAGCCCCACCGAATACCTGCGCGACGACATGCTGCGAACCCTCGTGCGCAATCCACAGGACATGCGTCACTGGCCACAGGCGAAGATGCCCGGCTTCAACCGGCAGACACTCTCCGACGCCGACCTCGACGATCTCGTCGCGTACCTCAAGCACATGGCCGGCCGCAAAACCAAACCATAACTCCTGTGGGAGCCGCTTCAGCGGCGATGGGTGCTCGCAGTGAGCTGGCCCGCTGCCGCGGGATCGCCGATGAATCGGCCCCCACCATCGCAGCTGAAGCGGCTCCTACAGAGAACCTAGTGCTTCAGCGCCTGCAGCCGCCGCGTACGCTCTTCTGGCGCAAGCTTCGCCAGCGCCGACACTTTCGTAAAGAACACCGGCCACACCCTGCCCGATTGCTCGAACAGTGTCGCGAACGACGACGTCCACGTGTCATAGAGGCCAAACGGCAGCAAGGCGGCGTTGTTCAACGGCCGTGCCATCCAACGGTCGTAGCGACGATCGCCGCCCGCCTCCCCGGTACGCCAGACCAGATACCGGCCACGAAAATCCTCGAACTCCTCGGCCTTGGCGACGCGCTTCGCGTCGTCGGTCCACGGCTGCGCATAAATCGCCTTCAACCGATCGCGTAGCGCAAGCACCTGAGCGGTGAACGCGTGATCCAGCGCATCGCCATGCTCGTCCGGCGGTGGTAACCGGCGGGCCTGCCGCCACTGGCGCACGCCTTCCTGCTCAACGAAGGCCGCATACGATTCGTTGAACGACGAATCGTCCTTCACGTAGATCTTCTGGTGTGCAAGTTCGTGGAAGATCGTTCCGACCAGTTCATCGTCATCCCAACGCATCATGCTGCTCAGGATGGGATCGGCGAACCAGCCCAGCGTGGAGTACGCCGGTACCTCGCCCAAGGCGACGTCATGCCCGAGCGCCCTCTCACGCGTGGCCTCGCGATCGGCAAGGTCCTTGCGGAAAAAGCCGCGATACGCCACGCAACCCGCAATCGGGAAGCAATGCGTAACGGCCGATACAGAGAGCTCCGGCGTGGCGAACACATTCCACGCCACCCACGGCCGGTCGAGCTGCACGTAGTAGGTGTAGCTACGGTTATCCGGCAGGTCGAGCTGCTTCGAGGCGAAACGCCGGGCCTCCAGCGCCAGCTCGAGCCGCTGGCGGGTTTTGTCCGGCGTCTTCGAATCGGCCACCACCTTGTCGATGGAGCGGCGTTGCGCGAGCAACGCCGCCTGACCATGAGTCACGTGCGCGTAGTAGCCGAGTGAACGGCAGCCGGCGAGAACGGTGATCAGGGCGAGCAAGGCATAACGCATACCTGCATTGTGCCTTGCCCGCGACCTCAATCGTTCGAGCCGCCCGTCATCGACTGCAATACACCGTCGCGGCGGATCAGCCCGTGCATCAGGGCCGCACCCATATGCGCCAGGAAGGTGAGGAAGAACAGCCAGGCGAGATAACGATGCGCTTCGCGAAGCCACGCATACAACGCCGGTCCGGCCGGCAGGATCGGTGGCAGCTGGAAGCCGGACCAGAGCGTCACCGGGAAGTTACCCGCCGAAAGCATGCCCCAGCCGATCAGCGGCATGAGGATCATCAGGCCGTAGAGCAGCCAGTGCGAACCGTGCGCGGCGAGCTTCTGCCACTCCGGCATGTCCGCCGGGAGGGGCGGCGCCGGATGGGTGAGGCGGAATCCGAGCCGGATCAGCGCAAGGACGAAGATCGTGATGCCTAGCGGCCGATGGATGGACAGCAACCACTCGTGCTTCGCTTCGACGCTGGTGACCATGCCCGCGCCCACGAAGAGCATGGTGAGGATCATGATCGACATCAGCCAGTGCAGGACACGGGCGAAGGGGCGGAACGTGTCAACGCGGCTCATCGCTGATCCTCCTTCGGATGGGCAGTGCCGGGGAGATGACCTTCCTCACCGGTACGGCGCAGGTACGAAACCGCATAAGCCGCCGAGCGCGCAACCACGATCGGGTCGCCCGATATCTCGATGCCATGCGGCAGGATCGTCGGGTCGTAGTTGACGTCACGGCAGGGACCGTTCGCCTGGGGCTGCGCATTCTCGATCACGAGGACGCCGGCATCCACCGTCTGGCGATCGTCCGGCCATACCTTCGTCGCATCGTCGACAGGATCGCCGGGGGCGGCGAAGACCATCTGCAGGTGCCAGCGCGCCGGCCCCTTGGCGAGACGCTGGGTCAGGTCGGCGCTGAGGTAGTCGGTATCACCCGCCGCGGGGCTACCGTCGCCGGTCTCCGGCGTCTCCGGTACCACCTTCCAGCGAACGGCATGCCGTTCGCCGTTCGCGTCGCGCAGGTAGAACGCGTTGATGCTCTGGTAGGTCTCGGTGACGTAACTGGCCGGAGGCTTGGCCGTCTTGATCCAGCCGAGGAAAGCACCGGTTTCCGGGTGGGCCATGAAGAAGGCCTTGGCCTTGTCGGGGTCCGGTTTGCCGGTGGTCGGATCCGGGGCGGTCGCCTTGGTGAGCTCGTGGGCCAGGGGGAGCACGTGGGTACGGCCGGTGCGCGGCGGGACGACCCGCTGGTACCGGTTGTCGTAGAGCACCGCGCCGACCTGGTTGCCGCCCTGGGTGAACAGCCGCGCGAGGCACACGG
>CBIGPO010000053.1:0-24932 GCA_966191635.1 uncultured Luteibacter sp. | reverse complement strand
CTCCCGCGACTGCCCCTGTTCTATCTGCCCCTGGGCGCCGTGGTGTTATGGGTACTCGGTCAGGTCGCCGTATTCGCGCCAGCGATGCGCGCCGCATCCGTTCCCCCCGTGGTCGCCACGCGTGGCTAGAATGCTCGTGGTTAAAATGAGAAAAAGTGCCGATGAGGTTTCAACCCTTTCGGTCGGGGAAGCATCCATGGCTGCATGCGAAGGGTACAGATGCGCTGCGTACTGATTATCGACGACAACCCCGCCGTGGGCGAGGCGCTGTCGCTTGCGCTTTCCTTGCGCGATATCCGCCCCCTTGTGGCGATGACGCCCGAGGATGGTCTCGCCATGCTTGCGACCGAACGCGTGGACGTCGTCATCCAGGACATGAACTTCACGGCGGACACCACCTCAGGAGAGGAGGGCGTCGCACTGTTCAAGGCGATCCGCGGGCGCTACACCGACCTGCCGGTGATACTGCTGACGGCCTGGACACACCTGGAAGCCGCCGTGGAGCTGGTGAAAGCCGGCGCCGCGGACTATCTGGCCAAGCCCTGGGACGACACCAAGCTGCTCGCCACGGTGGAAAACCTGCTCGAGCTTTCCGAATCCACGCGTGAGGTGACCCGCGCCCGTGTCGAGCGCCGCAAGCGTCGCGAGATCCTGGAAAGCCGCTACGACCTGGACGGTCTCGTGTTCGCCTCGGAAGCCATGAGCCGCACGATCGAGCTCGCCTGCCAGGTGGCGCGTTCCGACGTGCCTGTGCTGATCACGGGGCCGAATGGTTCGGGTAAGGAGCGCATCGCCGCCATTGTTCATGCCAATTCGGCCGTGCGCCGTGGTCCGTTCGTGGCGGTCAACTGCGGCGCGCTGCCGGGTGAATTGATCGAAGCCGAGCTCTTCGGTGCCGAGGCGGGTGCCTATACCGGTGCCAACAAGGCACGTGAAGGCCGTTTCGAAATGGCCGACGGCGGCACGCTGTTCCTCGACGAGATCGGCAACCTGCCACTGCCGGGCCAGATGAAGCTGCTGCGTGTGCTGGAGACGGGGCAGTTCGAACGTCTCGGTTCGGGCCGCACGCGACAGGCGAAGGTGCGCGTGCTCAGTGCGACCAACGCCGACCTCAAGGCCATGATCGCCGCCGGCAGCTTCCGCGAAGACCTCTACTACCGCCTCAATGTGATCGATGTGAACCTGCCGGCGCTGGCGGACCGCACCGACGATATCCTGCCCCTGGCCGAGTTCTTCCTTGCCGGCCAGGCCGTGCTCAGCGAAGACGCGCGTGAAGCGCTGCTGGCCCACCCCTGGCCGGGCAACGTACGTGAGCTGAAGAACGCCATCGCCCGGGCGGCCTTGCTCGCCAGCGACGGGCGTATCGAACCGAGTCACCTGAACTTGCCGCCGCCTGCTCCCAGCGCGAGCCGTAACCTCGACGAGCCGAGCCGTGAGTCGGTTGAAGCGGCGCTGGCCACCGCCGGCGGCGTGGTCAGCCGTGCCGCGAGTAACCTGGGCCTCTCGCGACAGGCGCTCTACCGGCGCATGGAGCGTTACGGACTGGCGGTGTGATCTGTTAGCGTTCCGGCCATGAAGACGCTCTCGCTCGAAGGACGGATGACCCTGGTCGTCGCCGGTTCGGCGATCGTCGGTGCGCTTGTGTTTGCAGGCGTATCGATCTGGCCGTTCCCGCAACTGGTGGCATGGATGCGCGAAGCACCTGCCAAGTCCGGCAAGCTGCCTGATATCGTCCCTGTCGAATTCTTCGACGGGGGAACGGCACTGATGATCTGCCTCCTCGTCCTTGTGCCGCTTTCCGTATGGGTCGCCCACGCGCTGGTGGAACCCCTGCGACGCCTGATACGCGCGCTCGAAAGTGCCGTGGCCAGCTATCGCGACGGCGACTTCAGCATGTCGATCGGTACCACTCGCCGCGACGAGCTGGGCGACCTGATCCGCATGCACAACGCGCTGGGCCAGACCCTGCGCGACCAGCGCCAGCATCTGGCCCAGCGCGAGCTGCTGCTGGATACGGTGGTGCAGAACACGCCGGTGGCGCTCGTGCTCACCGATGCGGCGGACAACATCACCTACGCGAACATCGCCGCGCGGCACCTGTTCAACGAAGGCCGCTCGTTGGCCGGGCTCGATTTCTCGACCGTCCTGGCGAGCATGCCCGCGAGCCTGCGCGAAGCGGCGGCGACTGGCGAGGACGCCTTGTTCTCCGTCGAGATGGAAGGCAGCGAGGAGACGTTCCATCTGTCGCAGCGTGGCTTTCGCCTTCAAGGGCGCCCACATCGCCTGCAATTGTATCGACGCATGACGCGCGAACTGTCGCGTCAGGAAGTGCATACGTGGAAGCGAGTCATCCGCGTGATCAGCCACGAACTCAACAATTCCCTGGCGCCCATTTCCTCGTTGTCGCATTCGGGCGCGGAGCTCGCCCGGCGCGGTGACCTCGCTCGCCTGCCTGGCGTGTTCGCGTCCATCGGCGACCGCGCGAAACACCTGCACACGTTCATCTCCGGCTACGCGAGCTTTGCCAAGTTGCCCGCACCGCAGGCGCGTGCCGTGCCATGGAAACCTTTCCTCGAAGCCCTTGGCCTGCACGCCACGTTCCGCCTTGCAGGAACGCCACCCGAGCACCCTGGCTGGTTCGACACCACCCAGGTGGAGCAGGTGTTGATCAATCTGATCAAGAACGCCCACGAGGCAGGTGGCGAGTCGAGCGAAGTGACGCTCGCTGTCCATGCGCTAGGACGCGAGACGCTGATCGAAGTAGCCGATCGCGGCCCGGGCATGAGTGAGACCGTGCTGGCCCAGGCCTTGCTTCCGTTCTACTCGACCAAACGCTCGGGTACGGGTCTCGGCCTGGCCCTGGCGCGGGAAATCTCCGAAGCCCACGGGGGCCGCATCGCGCTGGCCAACCGAGAGGGCGGCGGGCTACGCGTCACCCTGGTCCTGCCTGCCGGAACGCATTGACCTGCTTCGCCTATACTCCGGGACATAAACCGGATGAGGGAGTGCAAGGGCAATGGGAAGCGTCGTAGCGTTGGTTGTCGTCGTGGTGGTCGTGATTGTGCTGGCCAAGCTGATCCGCATCGTGCCTCAGGGTTTCGAGTGGACGGTAGAGCTGTTCGGCAAGTACACAGGCACCCTGACCCCGGGCCTGCATTTCCTCATTCCGTTCGTCTATGCCATCGGGCGGAAGATGAACATGATGGAACAGGTGCTCGAAGTCCCCTCGCAGGACGTCATCACCAAGGACAACGCTGTCGTGCGGGTCGACGGCGTCGTCTTCTACCAGATCCTGGATGCCGCCAAGGCCGCCTATGAGGTCGCCAACCTCGAAGGCGCGGCGCTGGCGCTGATCATGACCAATATCCGAACGGTGCTCGGCTCGATGGATCTCGACGAGAGCCTTAGCCAGCGCGATGCGATCAACGCCAAGCTGCTCGGCGTGATCGACGAAGCGACCCATCCGTGGGGCGTGAAAGTCACCCGCATCGAGATCAAGGACATCTCGCCGCCGCGCGACCTCGTCGATGCCATGGCCCGGCAGATGAAGGCCGAGCGCGAGAAGCGCGCCAACATCCTCGACGCCGAAGGCTATCGTCAGGCGGCCATTCTCAAGGCCGAAGGCGAGAAGCAGTCGGCCATCCTTTCCGCTGAAGGCAAGAAGGAAGCAGCCTTCCGCGAGGCCGAGGCGCGCGAGCGTCTGGCCGAAGCCGAAGCGAAGGCGACCACCATGGTCTCCAATGCGATCGCCGGCGGCAGCGTCAACGCGCTGAATTACTTCGTTGCCAACAACTACGTCGAGGCGCTTAAGGAATTGGCGAAGTCGCCGAACCAGAAGATGCTCCTGCTGCCGATGGAATCCGCGGGCATCCTCGGCTCGCTCGCCGGCATCGCCGAGCTGGCCAAGGATTCCCTCACCGCCCAGCGTGCACCCGCCGTGCCGGTCGTCGGCGGCGACCGCACACCGCCGCCGCGTTAATGCCATGACCGAACTGGCCTTGCACTACTTCTGGTGGATCGCCGCGCTGGTACTGATCGGCGGCGAAGTCATGTTGCCCGGTTACTTCATGCTGTGGATCGGTATCGCCGCAGCGGTGATGGGTGGCTTTGTGTTCGTCATGCCCGACATGGGGGCGCTCACCCAGGCCATCGTGTTCGGTGTACTCGCGTTCGTCTCGTGCTTTGTCTACTGGAAGTTTGTCCGTCCGCGACTGGATCGCATCGTGCCGATCGGCAACGAGCGCCTGAACCGTCGTGGAGAGCAGCTCATCGGGCAGCGTTTTTCGCTGTGCGAACCCATCGTCAACGGACGCGGTAAAGCGCGAGTGGGCGATGGCATGTGGCTGGTCATCGGCCCCGACCTCCCGTTGGGCGCGACGATCGAGGTCGTCGGCATCGATGGCACCACCCTGCGCGTGAAGGCGGTGGACGTTGCCTGAGGCCGTGCCGCTGAGCGTACCGGTGAGTTTCGCCACCACGGCGATCAACACCCGCATCGCTTTCCTGACCGAACTCGCCCGCCGTCTGCACCAGTACGGAACTACCGCGCCTCGCCTGGAAACGGCGATCGCGCGTTCGGCACAGCGTCTGGGTCTCTCCGCCGAGGTCTGGTCGAGTCCCACGGCGATCATCGTGTCCTTCGCCGATCTGGGTCAGGGCGACGACGGTGTCGCCCAGGTGACCCAGGTGATGCGCTTGCCACCGGGCGATGTAAACCTGGCGCGTCTGTGCGAAGCCGATCGCATCGCGGATTCGGTGATTGATGGGCAGATGGAGCTGCGCGAGGGCTTTCATCTGCTGCGCAAGCTGGGTGCGCCGGAAACCTTCCTGGCCCAGCTCGGCGTGATCGCGAGCTACGGCTTGTGCGCGGCCAGCGTTGTTGCCTTGCTGTTGCATAGCTCCTGGCCCGATCTGATTACCGCCGGCGTCATCGGTGTGCTGATCGGCCTGATTACGGTCGCGTCGGGCAGTCGTCCGCGACTGGCTGCCGCCAGCGAAGCGATCAGCGCCATGGTGGCGACGATCATTGCCACGGTCGTCAGTGCCTATGTCGTGCCCCTGGCTTTGAAATCGGTGATCCTCGGCAGCCTGATCGTTTTGCTGCCCGGTATGGCCCTGACCACCGCCGTGCGTGAGATCTCCAGCCAGCACCTCGTTGCTGGCGTGGCGCGCATGGGCGGTGCGGTGGCGACCCTGCTCAAACTCACCTTCGGTACCGTCGCGGCGAGCCAGCTCTGCGAAGCCGTGGGCATCGTGCCACGCAGTTACGCGCTACCGCCGTTACCGGGCTGGGCGGACTGGCCGTCGCTCATCCTCGGCGCATTTTCGTTCGCCATCCTATTCCGTGCCGCCAAGCGCGATTGGCTGGTCGTGATGGGCTCGGTGATACTCGGTTACCTCGCCACGCGGTGGGGCGGCAGCATTTCCGGCTCGTTGCCGGGCGCGCCATTCGGCGTGTTTGTCGGTGGACTGTTGCTCGGCTCGCTCAGCAACGTTTATGCCCGTTACGCGCAGCAGCCCGTGAGCCCGGCATCATCTTGTTAGTGCCGGGGTCGGTAAGTTTCCGCAGCGTTTCCTACTTGCTGGACCGAGATGCGTCCCTGAGCATGGACACCGGCTTGCTTGGCGTGACCCTGTTGGTGTCCCTCGTCGCCGGCCTGCTATTCGGCGACCTGATCGTGGCGCCACGCCGCTCGCTTTAAAATGTAGGAGCCGCTTCAGCGGCGAAAAGCCAACGGAGCGGAGATGCCGCGACGCCCATCGCCGATGAATCGGCTCCCACAGAAAGCATCCCCGATGAATCGGCTCTTACCAGATCAAAAAAGCCCCGCATTAGCGGGGCTTTTGGTTTTCAGCTTAATGACAGTCGATCAGACCAGCAGGTCAGTTTCTTTCCTGCCGGCCTTCAGCGCTTCATTGAACCAGCGGGGCCGCTTGCCGCGGCCGGACCAGGTCTGTTCGGCGTTGTCGGGGTTGCGGTACTTCGCGGCAACGGTGGTGCCGGCGCGCTTGGATTTCGGGGCGCGTGCGCCGAACACATCGTCGAAGGTGAACCCCTCAGCCTTGATCAGCGCGTTGATCTTCTCGCGCAGCTTGGCCACCTTCTCCTTGCGCAGTTCGGTCTGGCGGACCTGTGCCTTGGAAATCAGCTCATTGAGCTGGTTGTGATTGAGGTTCTTGATGTCGACAGCCATTGGAGTCTCCCGTGGAGGATTAACGTGCGCGCCGGGATTTTTAGCTGGTTATGCGATAAAAAGCAAAATGCCGGATGTTTCCATCCGGCATTGCCATGAATTACCCGATATTTACCTACATCGATTAGCGGTGGATAACCTCACCATTAATGGGCTGATTATAAGCCGCCAAGCAGGGCCAGCAGTTCCACACGCGACACGTTGCGGCTTTCGGCGTCCGTACGGGCCCGGTATTCGAAGGTGCCGGCTTCCAGGCCCCGTGCGCTTACGACGACACGGTGGGGGATGCCGATGAGTTCGATATCGGCGAACATCGAGCCGGGGCGCAGGCCACGATCGTCGAGCACGGTGTCGATACCGGCCTGCGAAAGTTCTTGGTAGAGCGACTCGCCGGCCTCGGCGACAACGGGATCGGTATTCTTCGGGTTGATGACGCACACGGCGACACGCCACGGCGCCATGGCATCCGTCCAGATCATGCCGGCCTCGTCGTTGCGCTGCTCAATGGCGGCGGCGACGATACGGCTTACGCCGACGCCATAGCAGCCCATGTACATGGTGGCCTTCTTGCCGTTGCTGTCGAGCACGTCGGCGCCCATGGCTTCGGCATATTTCTGGCCGAGCTGGAAGATGTGGCCCACTTCGATGCCACGCGCGAGGCGGATGTGGCCCTTGCCGTCCGGGGAAAGGTCGCCGTCGACGACCTTGCGGATGTCGGCGACACGGTTGATGCGTGCATCGCGCTGCCAGTTGGCGCCGGTGAAATGGGTGCCGTCCTGGTTGCCGCCGCAGACGAAGTCGGCGAGCAGGGCCGCGCTGCGATCCACGATGACCGGAATCGAATCGGGCAGGCCGACGGGGCCGATCGAGCCGGGACGGGCACCGGTGGCGGCGAGGATTTCCTCTTCGCTGGCGAGTTCGGATTCGTCTGGCAGCTCGGGCAGGTGGGCTGCCTTCACTTCGTTGATCTCGTGGTCGCCGCACACACACAGCGCCACCAGACCGTCGCGACCGCGCACGAGGATGGTCTTGACCAGCTGGCTGGCCGGCACGCCGAGGAAAGCGGTGACCTCGTCGATCGTGCGCTGTTTCGGCGTATCGACGCGGGTGAGCTCGGCCGAGGGTGCCGGACGCTCGCCTGCCGGTGCGACGGCTTCGGCCTTTTCGATGTTCGCCGCGTACGAGGAGGCATCGGAGAACGCGATGGCATCTTCGCCGGAGTCGGCAAGCACCTGGAACTCATGGCTGGCGCTGCCGCCGATCGCGCCGGTATCGGCGTCGACGGCGCGGAACTCCAGCCCGAGACGGGTGAAGATGCGCGAGTAGGCGTCGTACATCACCTTGTAGGTTTCGCCGAGCGATTCCGGGGTGAGGTGGAAGGAGTAGGCGTCCTTCATGAGGAACTCGCGTGCGCGCATCACGCCAAAGCGCGGACGGATCTCGTCGCGGAACTTGGTCTGGATCTGGAAGAAGTTGAGCGGCAGCTGCTTGTAGCTCTTCAGCTCGTTACGCGCGAAGTCGGTGATGACTTCCTCGTGCGTGGGGCCGTAGCAGAACTCCTGCTCCTTGCGATCCTTGATCTTGAGGAGCTGGCCACCGAACTTTTCCCAACGGCCGGTTTCTTCCCACAGCTCCCGTGGCTGCACGGATGGCATCAGGACCTCGATCGCACCGGCGCGGACCATTTCCTCGCGAACCACATGCTCGACCTTGCGCAGCACGCGCAGGCCCAACGGCGACCACGTGTAGAGGCCGGAGGCGAGCTTGCGGATCATTCCCGCGCGCAGCATGAGCTTGTGGCTGGCGACTTCCGCGTCGGCGGGGACTTCCTTGACGGTGGCGAGGTGGAACTGGCTGAGGCGCATGCGGGATGTCTTTCGGGTGAAAGCGGGGATTATAGGCTGGGGACGCCCCCGCGAGCGGCCGATTACTTGCAGTACAGGGTCATCTGCGCCTGGGTCGTCTCAACCTGGCGTGCCCGCCCTGCGTCATCGAGGTTGCGTGAGCCGCCCTTGCCATCGTCTACGGACACCACTTTTTCCTTGGCCAGCGTCTCGGCATTCTTGCGTAGCTGGTCGCATAGCTTCGCGCGGTTGGCCGGTGTATCGGCCACGGCGCCTGCGGGAGCGGGCTTTGCCGCGGCTGTCGAGGCGGCAGCCGGCGCCGGGTTGCCAGCGGGCGGAATCACGACGCCACTGGTCTTGATCTTCTCGACCTTGGTGCCAGCCGGCGGCGGGGAGTCGGAGTAGTGCGTGACGCCCTGGGCGTCCTTCCACTTGTAGGCCTGGCCGAACGCCAGAGGACAAACCGCCACGAGAAGGGCGAGGACGAGGTAACGGCGCATGCGGGCCATCCGGCAGGGTGAATAGTGGCGCAAACAACTATCACCGGATCGGTGGGGGCGCAAGCGACGGTGTCCCGTTTCGTGCGGCGGTAGCCAGGCCGGCGCCCGACTGACGCTTCACGGCACCTGGGCTACACTGTCGTCCCACGTCACGGCATTGGCCCATGAGCGATCCGATCCAGGCCCAGGGGCCGCGTCACCGCGGCATTTACCTGCTCCCCAATCTGTTCACCACCGGTGCGATGTTCGCCGGGTTCTACGCGATCGTCTCGGCGATCGGTGGGCACTACCAGACAGCAGCCCTGGCGGTTTTCGTCGCCGCCATCCTGGACGGCATGGACGGTCGCGTCGCGCGCATGACCAACACGCAGAGCGAATTCGGCGTGCAGTACGACTCCCTCTCCGACCTGGTCAGCTTTGGCCTCGCCCCTTCGCTGGTCATGTACACCTGGTCGCTGTCCTCGCTGGCTGCTTATGGTCAGGTATGGGGCAAGATCGGCTGGGCCGCCGCCTTCATCTATGCCGTGTGCGCCGCGCTGCGTCTGGCCCGCTTCAATACCCAGGTGGGCGTGGCCGACAAACGCTACTTCCAGGGCCTGGCCAGTCCGGCCGCTGCCGGGCTGTGCATGTCGTTCGTCTGGACGATGGAAAAGTTCGATATTCCCGGCCCCTCGGTGGCGTTCTTCGCCATGCCGCTGGCCGTGATCGCCGGCCTGCTGATGGTCAGCAACGTGCGTTACTACAGCTTCAAGGCGTGGCCCAAGGGCGATCGCGTACCCTTTATCTGGTTGATCGCCGCGGTACTCATCGTGGTACTGCTGCTGATCGATACCGCCCGCGTCCTGTTCGCCGTTGCCGTGATCTACACCATTTCCGGTCCGATCCACACGCTGTGGGGTCGCGCCACGCATCGCCGTCGCGTGCGTCGCCACGCCAAGGCTTCGGAGTAAGCGCAGCCATGCCAGTCATCGCCGAGCGCCGCGAACGTCTGCTCCGGGTCATGGGTGTCACCCCGTGGCGCCTGCGAGTGGCCGACGTGGCTCCGGCCGATGGCATCCAGCCTGCCAATGAGGCGGGTGTGGGTGAGCACGTGGGCTGTGTGGTGATCCTCCCCGCCGGCAGCAGTGCGCGCGAACTGGACCTGCTCGGCAAGGCGTTGCGTGCCTTCGGCCCGGTCACCGGTCGTGCCGCTCGCCTCGAAGTCGGCGAGCGCGGCCTCGGTCAGGTACCGGTGGCGGCCGCCTATCTCGTCTTCGGTGAGGCACAGGCGCACGCGCTGGGCCGGGACCTGTCGGCGGCGGCACTCAGCGCCGCGCAGATCGTGTTGGTCGATCCGCCCTCGGCGGTCCTCGCCGATCCGGCGGCCAAGCGCCGTTTGTGGAATGGCCTGCGCGCGCTTGGACGCGCCTTCGTCACGGGCTGACATCATGGTCGCCGTGACGCGCCCCTCCACGGAAGTACGCGCGATGCGTCGCGAGGACCTCGACGCGGTCGTGGCGATCGAGCACGCGTCCTACGAGTTTCCCTGGAGCGCAGGTATTTTTCGCGATTGCCTGCAGGCCGGACACAACTGCTGGGTGCTGGTACACGACGGCGAGATCGCCGGTTACGGCATTCTCTCGGTCGCTGCCGGCGAAGCGCACGTGCTCAATGTCTGCATCGGCGACGCGCACCGCGGCCTGGGTTATGGCCGTCGGATGATGCGCCGGCTGATCGATCTTGCCCGCTGGTACGGCGTCGAACGCATCTTCCTCGAAGTCCGTCCGTCGAACCCGGTGGCCAAGACCCTCTACGAGACCCTCGGCTTCACCGAAATCGGTCGCCGCCCCGCGTACTACCCAGCCAAGGGTGGACGTGAGGAGGCGATCGTCATGTCGCTGGAAATGCGTATTTCCAGCTAGGTCTCAGCCCTCGCGCAGCAGGGCCATGGGTGAGGTCTTCAGCACCCGTCGCGTGCCGAACAGGCCAATGGCCATGACAACCAGCGCGGCCAGTACTGCAGCACCGACCAGCGGCCACACGGGTGGGACGAAGTGCTCGATATGGAACACCGCGTTGCCCAGCCATAAGCCCGCGCCGCTGGCGCCGAGCGCTGCGGTGAGGCCGGCCACCAGCCCGAGAAGCGCGAACTCGCAGGCGGCAGCGGCGCGCAGCTGGGCACGCGTGGCTCCGAGCGTGCGCAGAAGGGCGGCTTCCTTGCGTCTCTCCTGGGCGCTGGCCGCCAGGGCTGCGGCGAGCACCAGCGCACCGGCGAGCAAGCTGAAGCCAAGCACCCAGCGCACGGCACCACCGACCCGGTCGACGATTTCGCGGACGCGATCGAGCAGGGCGTCCACGTCGATCAGGCTGAGGTTGCCGAAGTCACGCGAGACCTTCGCCAGGTCGTCGGCATGGCCGCGCGGGAGATAAAAGCTGGTCAGCCAGGTATGCGGTAGCTCGGTGGCATGGGCGGGGTCGATCATCAGGAAGAAGTTGACCCGGAACGAGCTCCAGTCGACCTGACGCACGCTGGTCAGGCGTGCATCCACGCTACCCTCGCCGACCTCGAAGCGCAGGGTGTCGCCAAGCTTGAGGTGAAAGCGATCACGCCACGAGGTATCGACCGACACCTCGGCCTGCGCGGGTGAGGGGCCCGGCCATGCGCCCGCGACGACCTTGTTGGAAGGTGGCAGGTCAGCGCTCCACGACAGACGCAGTTGACGGTCCGCGGCATCCTTGGCCTGGTCGTCGACGAACGCGATGCTGTCGATCGGCTTCCCGTTGATCGCGGTGAGCTTGCCTACGGCCAGCGGCATCATGTTCGTTTTGGTCGCGCCCATGCGCTCAAGCGCGCGGGAGAAGTCCTCACGCTGTTCGTCCTGCAGGTTGAGGGCGAACCAGTTCGGCGTATCCGCCGGCAACTCGCGTCGCCAGCCATCGAGCAGGGAAGGCGCGATCACGGCCAGCAGCAGGAGCGCGCAGAGGCCGAGCGACAGCGCGGTGGCCTGCATGAGGGAAAGGCCACGACGACGGGCGAGCGCGGCGAGGCCGAGCCGCAGGGCGGGGTGCGCGCCCGGTGCAACGCGCCGCGCGATCACCAGGAGCAAGCCGGACAACAGTGCGGCAACCACCGCCACACCGGCGAGGCTGGCAGCGAGGATGCCCGCGAGTTTTGCCGAATCGCTCTGCAGCCAGACAAGGGCAACGGCGGTCAGCACGGGCACGAGGTAGAGCACGTCGAACCGGCGCACCCGGCGCTGCATGGATTCGCGGAAGACCGCGACCGGCGGCACTTCGGCAAGACGGACCAGCGGCGGCAGCGCGAAGCCCGCGAGTACGGCCAGGCCCATCGCCGCGGCGGCAAAGGCCGGGCCCAGGGGCAGGGTGGTGGGGATGTTGTCGAACAACGTGCGCGCGAAATACCAGGCGCCCTGCGCGAGTCCAAGCGCGATCGCCATGCCCAGCGCCGCGGCCGGGATAGCCAGCGCAGCGAGTGTCGTCACCAGGAGAGCGGCGATGCGTCGGCGCGGCGTACCCAGCGCACGAAGCAGGGCCACTTCGGCCGCCTTGCGCCGTGCATAACGCGACGAGGCCAGCGCGATTGCTACGCCGGCGAGCAGCGCGGAGAGCAGGGCCGTCAGGCGGAGGAAGGCACTGGCGCGATCGAAGGCCGAGCGCATGCGTTCCTGCATTTTTTCCGGGGTGATCAGCTCACCGCCGTGCGGGAGCGAGCCTTGTTCCACGCTGGCACGCCAGGCGGCGATGCCAGCCGGCGACCCGGCCACGAGCAGACTGTGCCGTGCGCGGCTGCCCACGGACAGCAGGCCGGCGTCGTTCGCGTCATCCAGGTTCATCAACGCGCGGGGGGCCAGGGCGAACAGCTCGCCGCCATCCGGCTGGCG
The DNA here is from genome assembly GCA_966191635.1 of uncultured Luteibacter sp. Classification (GTDB taxonomy): domain Bacteria; phylum Pseudomonadota; class Gammaproteobacteria; order Xanthomonadales; family Rhodanobacteraceae; genus Luteibacter. The sequence continues at coordinate 12,513 of CBIGPO010000053.1, read as the reverse complement.
GATCAGCTCGGCACCCACCGTGAGATCGCGACCGCCGATCTGCAACTTCTGGCCCGGTGTGATGCCCAGGCCGACGAGGGCGCGATGGTCGAGAAACACTTCGCCACGAGCCGGTCCATGGCTGGCATGGTCGCTTCCCTTCGCGTCGCGCACTTCCAGGGTGCCGCGTAGTGGATACCCGGCGTCCGTCGCCTGCACGTCGAGCAGCTGGCTGTGTTCGCCGACGAAGGCGACGCTGCGGAACGCGGCGCCACGGGACGTCCTCAGACCGTCGTCCGTGGCCGAGCGCAGGAGAGGGTCAGGCAAGGGCGCGGGGGCGGAGATTCCCATGTCGCCACCGATCAGCTCGGCGGCGCTGGCAAGGATGCCGCGCTCGATGCGCGTGGAAAGCGTCGCGACCACACCGAGCGCGATCACCGCCAGCACCAGTGACGCAGCGAGCGTGCGCAACTCGACCAGGTGCCATTCGCGTCGCAGCGTGCGCAGGGCAAGCCGGGTGACGTTCACGCGGGCACTCCGAGACGGCCTTCATGGAGTTCGGCCGAGCGCGCGCAACGGGCGGCGAGGCGTGCGTCGTGTGTGACCAGGATCAGCGTGGTGGCGTGCTCGCTGTTCATCGCGAAGAGCAGGTCGCCGATGTGCTCCCCCGTATGTTGGTCGAGGTTGCCCGTGGGCTCATCGGCGAAGAGGATGCGCGGCCGGTGCACGAAGGCCCGGGCCAGGGCCACGCGCTGCTGTTCCCCACCGGAGAGCTGGGCCGGGTAGTGGCGGCGTCGCGCGCCGAGGCCTACCGAGTCGAGCGCGGCATGCGCCCTGTCACGCGCGGTGTTGTCACCTTCCAGCTCCAGCGGCAGCATCACGTTCTCTTCGGCGGTAAGCGCCGGTAGCAGATGGAACGACTGGAACACGAAACCGACCAGGCGACGGCGAATGGCCGCGCGGGCCTCCTCGTCGATCGCCTCTAGGGCCTGGCCGTCGAGCCGCACGCTACCTGCCGTGGCAACGTCCAGACCAGCCAGGAGGCCGAGCAGGGTGGTCTTGCCCGAGCCCGAGGCGCCCACGATGGCGAAGCTCTCGCCGGCCGCCACGCTGAGGTTGACGCCGGACAGGATGTCCAGCTGTCCCTCCGGGCCGAAAACCGACTTGCTAACATCGGCCACTTCTAGAAGAACTCGGGAAGAATCGCTCATGCGCCGTTGCCTGTTCCTGTTGCTGTTCGTCTGGTGCGCCATCGCCTCCGCGGGGGATACGCCGCGCAAGGTACTGGTGCTCGGGGACTCGTTGTCGGCGGCGCACAACATCCCGGTGGACGCCGGGTGGGTGCGTTTGCTGGACGCTCGCACATCGAAGATGGCGACGCCCTGGACGATGGTCAATGCCAGCATCAGTGGAGAAACGTCATTGAGCGGGCGCAACCGGCTGCCGGGCCTGCTGCAGAAACAGCATCCCTCAGTCGTGGTGATCGAACTGGGCGCGAACGATGGCCTGCAGGGGCTGCCCCTGGGGCAACTCGCAGGCAATCTGGACACCATGATCGACGCGGCGAAGGGCGCGGGAGCGAAAGTGTTGCTGCTGGGCATCGAGCTGCCGGTGAACTACGGCCCCCAATACCGCGATGGCCTGCGTAAGGTCTATGCGGATGCCGCGACGAAGCACGACGTTGGCCTGGTGCCTTTCCTTCTGGATGGCGTAGCGCTGGATCCTGCCCTGATGCAGGACGACGGCCTTCACCCCACGGCTCAGGGCGAGACCCGTGTTGCGGACAATGTGTGGAAAGCGCTCACACCGCTGCTTCACTAAACGACATAGCCTCCACGTTGTCCTACGCAGAATGAATGCTCGTTTTCGGTCTTCACACGGTTCTCACTGGTCCGGCCGTTAACTCTTCACATTTGTGAATCCACAGAGGAGTGGCAACGATGAGCAACCGCGACGAACAGGCCGGTCTGATCCTTCTTGTCGAGGACAATCGCCAGATCGCCGAGATGGTGGGCGAATTCCTTGAGCGTCGGGGCTACTCGGTCGACTACGCCGCCGATGGCGTCAGTGGCCTGCATCTGGCGGTCTCCAACAGCTATGACGTGATCGTGCTGGACCTCATGCTCCCAGGCATGGACGGCCTGGACGTGTGTCGCAAACTGCGCAAAGACGGTAAGAAATCGACCCCGGTGCTCATGCTCACCGCGCGCGACACCCTGGAAGACAAGCTGGTCGGTCTCGAGGCCGGTGCCGACGACTACCTGGTCAAGCCGTTCGAAGTGCGCGAGCTCGAAGCCCGCCTGCGTGCGCTGATCCGTCGCGATCGCCGCCAGGTATCGTCGGAAGTGCTCAACGTGGGCGACATGACCCTCGACACCGCCACGCTGCGCCTCACCCGCGGCGGCCAGGAACTCACCGTGTCGCCGATCGGTCTGAAGCTGCTCGCCATCCTCATGCGCGAATCGCCGCGCGTGGTCAGCCGCCGCGATATCGAACGCGAAATCTGGGGCGATACGCTGCCTGACTCCGACACGCTCCGCTCGCACCTCTACAACCTGCGTCGTGTCATCGACAAGCCGTTCGACCGTCCGCTCCTCCATACGATCCATTCGGCGGGCTACCGCCTGGCCGACCTCGATTCTGAAGTCGCTGCGTCGCAGACGGCATGAAGGCACGGCGGCACCGGGTGTAATCGATGGAAGGCAGCAAAACGCAGGGGACCAGGCGTCGGCGCGGATCGTTCCGCGCTCGTGTCGCCATCGTCTTCGCTCTGCAGACCCTGGTCGTCGTCATCGCCTCGCTGATGGCGGCGAAGAACGTCGCGCCGATCGGTGCGGCGATCGCCATCATGTTGTCGTCGGGGGGGCTGGCGTGGCTCGCGGTGTCTCGCGAGTGGGTTCCTATCGCGGCACTCGCGCGCCTGCTCGAAGGCTGGGACCCGGATAAACCGGACATGGCCCAGCTCAACGCGGAAGGCGGCAAGCAATCCAACAACGATGTGGGGTCGCTGATTCGCGGCCTCCATGGGCTGGCATCGCGTATCGATGGGTATGGCGAGCGCGAGCGCAATTTCACCCGTGACGCCAGCCATGAGCTCCGCAGCCCGCTCACAGTGATCAAGATGTCCTCGGACATGCTTGCCGATGAGACGGATCTCTCCGAATTCGGCCATCGGTCGCTGGAGCGTATCCGTCGTTCCACGCGCGAGCTCGAGGCGCTGGTCGAGGCCTTCCTTATCCTCTCGCGGGAGTCCGACCAGGGCCTGGCCGAAGAAGATTTCGTGGTCAACAAGGTGCTGCGCCAGGAAGTCGAGTACGCGCGGGAGTTGATCGCCGGGCGACCGGTGGAACTCATCCTCGACGAGCCGGCGACCTTTGCGCTGCACGCATCGCCGCGGGTGTTCGCGGTGCTCTGCGGGCAGTTGATTCGCCACGCGTTACAGCAGACCGATCAGGGCGTGATCGTGGTGACGGTGATGCCCGGCAGCGTGAGCGTGATCAACCCGGCGGTGGACATGCCGGGGGAGGGCAGCCGTCGTCATGCCTCGGTGGATCAGCATGGCTTCGACCTGGCGATTGCACGGCGGCTCTCGGATCGTTTTCAGTGGCCGCTGGAACTGCGTTCGTTGCCGGGTGCCCATCGGGTTGCGAGTGTAAGGTTTCCGCATCCGCAGCCGGTAGAAGCCTGATCACGGCAGCCCTATGTGGGAGCCGCTTCAGCGGCGAAAAGCCAACGAAGCGAAGACGCCGTGGCCAACGAAGCGAAGACGCCGTGGCGCCCATCGCCGATGAATCGGCTCCCACAGAAAGCATCGCCGATGAATCGGCTCCCACACTTCAATTCATCGGACTTTCAATTCATCAGACTGGCAATGCGCTCGGCATTCAACGCCCCGCTGAACGCCCTGCGCGTTCCATCGGGCCGAATCACCAGCGTGCGCGGGGTCTCACCGCCCCACGCGGGATCGATCAGGTAATTGATCCTGTCGGGCGTCGCATCGGCATATGCCCGCGACGGCACGGCATCCAATCCCGCCGCTTTCAATCGCGTACTCAGCAGGTCGCGCTGGCCGATCGAATCCGTGGCGACGAAGACGAGATCGACGTCTGCATGCTGGCGCTGCCACGTTGCAAGTGCCGACAGGTTCTCTTCGCAGTAGGCACAATCGAGCGCCCATAGTGCGACGACGCGTACGCCCTTGGCCGGTGGCGCGACCAGGGTCTTGACGTCAGCCGGGCCGAGGGGCACGGGTGGCGCAGCGAATGCAGGCATCGCAACAGCCAGCGCCGCCAGCAGAATCATGCGCTTCACTGCAACGCCTCCGTTGGCACCAGCCGGAACTGTCCTTCAGGATTCCACGCCACGAAGGCGCGGTGATTCCAGAGCACCAGTTTCGGCCAGCCGGATTCGTTAGCGGTGTGGGCAATCTGACGCGGCTCGCTGAAGCTGGCTCCGCCGTCGGTCGACTCACGCAGCATGAGGTCCAGCCCCGCCGGCGACATCTGGTGATATGCGATCCATACATGCGTGCCATCGGCGAGAAGGTCGGCGTGCGAAGCGCCGGCCGTGGCGACCGTGGCCAGATGCGCCGGCGGTGCACCCGGGGTCAGCTGGCCGTACCAGATCGTTGCCTTGCCATCGGCCGCGCTGAACCAGACAGCGTGACGCGTGCCTTTCGCATCGATCGACAACGAAGGGCCGTGGTGGGGGCAACCTTCGATATGCCACTGCGTGAACGTCGCACGTTCCACCTTTGGCGATGTGCCGCCGACAGGCAGGGTGGCAAAGGCGTGGTCACGGATGTTGTCGCCGTAGATGGCGCGGAAGAACGCGTCGATCGATCCATCGGGCGCACGGGCCAGCGCGATGCGGCAGCACTCGCAGCTCTCGTCGACGATCTTGCGCTCCGGCGCGAAGTGCGCGCCGCGATCGGTCGACCAGCTGTAATACGTGGCCGCACCAAGATACGGTTTGCCCACTTTCTTAGCCGCCTCGACGTCGCGCTTGTCGATCCAGGCAACGACGATATTGCCCTTGCCGTCGACGCCGAGGGAGTCGAAACGGTGGGTGATCTCCGCGCGGTCCGCGTGCACGGTGGTTGGCGTATCGAAGTGCGCACCACCGTCGAGCGAACGCGAGAAGCGTACGAAACCGGTCCACGGCAGCTTGCGCGGCTGCGACCAGGTGACATACAGCTCGCCGCTGGGTCCCAGCGCGATCTTGGGCCGGTTCTCGCCCTCGGCGTAAATCGGCTCGCCGGTGGGGTTGACGATGGTCGACATGGCGAACGTGCGGCCCATGTCGTCGGAGCGGCGTGCGCGCACGTGCTCGCCCACGGTGTCGACCACCCAGAGGTGACCGCCCGCATCGAGTGCTGCATCGAAACCCAGCGGAGCTTCGTGTCCCATGGCCATGCCGTGCATGTCATCGGCGTGCACCGAGGTGATTCCGGCAAGAAGCAGTGCTGCGAGTACGGACAGGCGGTGCATGATTAGCGCTCGTCCGGCCGTTCGCGCACCGGATGCTTGCTCAGCTTGCGCTGGAGCGTGCGCCGATGCATGCCGAGGCGCCGTGCCGTCTCGGAGATATTTCCCTCGCACTCGGTCAGCACGCGCTGGATGTGTTCCCACTCCAGGCGGCGCAGCGGTAGCGGTGCATCGGGTGCGTCGACCAGATCGTCGGGATCGGCGGGGCCGGAATCGCCGTCGAGCAGTGCCCGAACTACTGCGTCGGCGTCGACCGGCTTGGCGAGGTAATCGTGCGCGCCACGCTTGATCGCTTCCACCGCGGTCGCGATCGAGGCGTAGCCGGTGAGCAGCAAAACGCGAATGTCCGGCACGAGCGATTGCAGTTCGGGAATCAGGCGCAGCCCGTTCTCATCGCCCAGCTTGAGGTCGAGCACGCAGTAACGCGGCTGGTGGCGACGGGTGAGGGCGCGGGCGTCGTCGGCGTTGTCGGCGGTAATGACTTCGAAGCCGCGCGAGGTCATGGCGCGGCCCAGCACGCGGGCAAAGGTCGGATCGTCATCGACGATCAGCAGCGGGCGACCGCCGGGCGGGACGAGCTCATTCATGCCGAATCTCCAATAACCGAAAGGGGCAGGCGCAGGCGCATCTGTGCGCCATGGCCGGTATTGCTGGCGGCAAGTTCGCCCTCGAGACGCTCGGCGGTCGCTTCGGCCAGCGCAAGGCCGATACCGAGGCCGGTCGCTTTTTGCGAGAGGCCAAGCGTGCCGAGTTCGTCGAACTCGTCGAATCCGGGGCCCTCGTCGGTGACGACAAGTTCCAGCCAGCGGTCGTCGCGGCGAATGGCCAGCGAGACGGCGGCGCTGTCGTTCATCGCCGAAGCATCGGCAGCGTTGTTCAACAGGTTGATCAGCGCATGACGCAGGCCGGGCGGTGAGCGCAAGGCGAGGTGCGCCGCGTCGTCGTCGACGTGAAGCGTTACGTCGGCTTCGGGGCGCAGCAGCTGGAAGCGCTCCATGCAGCCGTGGATGAACTCGTCCAGGGTGATTCGCTCCGGCACCTGCGAAAGCTGCGCCTGGCCGAAGGCAACCATCTCACGAAGGATGGTGCGGCAACGCTCCACCTGGCCCTGGAGAAGATCCAGGTCATCGCCGAGCGCGTTGTCGGCCGCATGCTCGCGGCGGATCTCGGGCAACAACGTGCGCATGGTGGACAACGGCGTATTGAGTTCATGCGCGGCCCCAGCGGCCTGCGTTGCAATGGCGAGGATGCCCTCATCGCGCAGCGCACGCTCGCGCACGCGTTGCACTTCGCCTTGCTGGTGACGGATGGCCTTGGCGAGGTTGCTGATGAACACGCCGAGCAGGATCGCCATGATGACGAAGTTGACACCCATGCCCGCGACGTAGAGGTCGAGGTCCAGGCTGCTGTTGCCGAGCGTCGGCAACGGCAGGTGGTAGGGCACAAGAAGGACGTAAGCGACACCGGTGAGGATCGCCACCAGCGACACGCCGGCGATCGACAGGGCGGCGGCGGACAGCGCGATCGGTACCAGGAGCAGGGTCACGAACGGATTGCTCGCCCCGCCGGTGAAGTAGAGCAGGTAGCCGAGCACGAGGGTGTCGGCGGCGATATGCACGATGGCTTCGCCTTCGCTCACCTTCCACGGCATACCGAGGCGGAACGACGCGGCGGCCGCGAACACCGCCAGGACGCAGACGCCGATCATCAGCGGCAGCAAGGGTATGTCGAGATTGAGCAGGGTGACGCAGGAAAGAATCGCCACGCTCTGCCCGGCGATGGCGCACAGGCGAAGCCAGGCAAGGGTACGCGCTAGTGCAAAGGGACCGGAGCGGGATGACGGCGAGTGCAGGTTGTCGCTCACGAGGGTCTCTTCAAAGGGGAAGGGCCGCCCGGGGGCGGCCCTTCGGCGCGTTACAGGTCTTCGTTGTGCACTGGCGGGAACGGCGGAACGTTGGCCAGCGCATGATTGAGCGAAAGCTTCTTCATCAGCGGCAACATGCCCACGGCGATCGCGGTGCACAGGATGCCGACCATGCCGAGCTTGTTGAACAGGCTCGTGTAGATGGTCAGCGACTGCAGTGGATCGGTGATGTTGTCCGGGATGGCCGCGTAGTTAGCGACGACGCTACCCATGTACTGGGCGACGCCGGAGGCGACGTAGTAGGCGCCCATCATGAAGCCGCCCATGCGTGCCGGCACATAGCGGGCGATCATGGCCAGGCCGAGGCCGCTCACCAGCACTTCACCCAGCGAGTACAGGCCGTAACCCCAGACCATGTACCAGGACGAAATCTTGCCAGCGATAGCGGTCGTCGCGCCCAGGCCGTACATGAAGAAGCCGGCGGCGACGGCGGCGAAGCCGAGTGCGAACTTGGCAGCGACCGGGAAATCCTTGCCGTGCTTGCCGAGCGTGTTGTACAGCCAGACCAGGATCGGCGAGAGGATCACGATCCAGATCGCGTTGAGCGACTGGAACTGCTCCGGAATCCACGTGAGGATGTTCCAGCCGAACAGGCTGAACTGCAGGTCGACGTTGCGCTGGGCGAACAGGTTCAGCGAGGTCGACATCTGCTGGTAGAAGATGAAGAAGAAGATCGTCTGGATCGTCAGTACCAGCGCGGCAATGAGGCCGGCGCGCTCACCCTTGCCGCTGGAGCGAATGAGGTGGACGAAGATCAGCAGGATCGCCACGCCGGCGGCGTAGACGCAGGCCTGGGCGACGCCCTGGTTTTGCAGGATGTAAGACGATGCGCCGATGATGGCCGCGCCCGCGACGATGATGCCGAGCACGTTCTTCAGAACGGGCGGGTGTTCGTCCGGCGTCGAGCCGACATGGGCCAGCGTACGGCGCATGAAGAAGTAATTGATCAGGCCGAAGATCAGGCCGATGGAGCAAACGCCGAACGCCGTATGCCAGCCGAGTGCGTCGTTGTAGTGCTCGCCCACGTAGTCGCGGATCCAGGGCGTGAGGATCATCGACACCGTAGAGCCGATGTTCACCGCCATGTAGTAAATGGTGAACGCGCTGTCGATGCGTACTTCGTCGCCCTCGTAGATCTTACGGACGAGGTTGCCGGCGTTGGGCTTGAACATGCCGTTGCCGAGGATGATCACGCCGAGCGCGAGATACAGGAAGTGGGCGTTGTTGGTCGGGATCCAGAGCAGCGCATAGCCGAACATCAGGACCACGGCGCCGGTAAGCATCGTGCGACGCGTACCGAGGAATTTGTCGCCGATCCAGCCGCCGATGGCGGGGGTGGCGTAGATCAGGGCAGAGGCGGCGCCCCAGACCAGGTTGGCGTCGATGTCGGCGAAGCCGAGTTTCTTCACCATGTAGGTGACCATCAGCACCTGCATGCCGTAGAAGCCGAAGCGCTCCCACATCTCGATGAGGAAGACCGTGCTGAAGGACTTGGTCTGTGAAACGGGCGGGTTCTGGATTGCCATGTATTTTCCGGAAGCATTGGAAACAGCGAGCCGGGTGATCGAACCCTGGCTCCCGTCGCCGTGACCCTGAACGAAGTCACAACCGTTCAAGCGTAATACAAATGTTCCACCGGGTTGTGCTGCAGCGCCAGAGGGGCGCGGCGATACGCCACGGACCGGGCTTTAAGCGGCTCCGAAGGCAGGCTATGGCATCATAGGGGGCCTCCTGCCGCCTCCAGTCCAGAGCCATGGTCCTGAATTTCGTTCTTTTGCCCGCTTCGGCGACCTGATCACCCATGGCCACGACGATTCCGCGCGGGCCGCGGCAGCTTTTTTCGGCGTTCCAATGGTCCATGAAGGGCCTGAAGGCTTGCTTCGTCCACGAAGCCTCCTTCCGTCTTGAGGTTTATCTTGCCGTCGTCCTCGTTCCCCTCGGTCTCTGGCTGGGCAACGGCGGCATCGAGAAGATCGTCCTGATCACCTTCCCGATCCTTGTCCTTTCAGCCGAGCTGTTGAATTCGGCCGTCGAGGCCGTGGTCGACAAGGTCAGCCCCGAGTTCCACGAACTGGCCGGCCGGGCCAAGGACATGGGCTCCGCCGCGGTCTTTCTCCTTCTGCTGATGATCGGTGTCAGCTGGGGACTTATCCTGGTCCCCCACTACTCCCACTGACGCCGTCGGTTCCGCGTGACTGCCGGCTCTCTGTGGGAGCCGGCTCTGCCGGCGATGCTCTTGCTGCGATTTCCTGCGAAGCGCCAAGGTTTGGGTTAACTTGTCTCCCGCACCCTAAGGAACCGTCGCCATGAAGACACTCGTCCGTGCTTTTGCCCTTGTCCTGCTCGCCAGCTTTCTCTCCGGCTGCGGCTATAACGCCATCCAGCGCGAAGACGAATCGGTCAAGGCCGCCTGGTCCGAAGTACTGAACCAGTACCAGCGCCGCGCCGACCTCGTGCCGAACCTGGTCAACACCGTGAAGGGCTACGCCCAGCACGAGGAGCGTGTGCTCACCGAGGTGACCAACGCCCGCGCCAAGGTCGGTCAGACCCAGATCACCCCGGAGCTCGCCAACGACCCCGAAGCCCTGGCCAAGTTCCAGGCGGCCCAGGGCCAGTTGTCCGGTGCGCTCTCGCGCCTGATGGTCGTAAGCGAGAACTACCCGCAGCTCAAGGCCGATGGTTCCTTCCGTGACCTTCAGGCCCAGCTGGAAGGCACCGAGAACCGGATCACCGTGGCGCGCAATCGCTACGTGGCCGCCATCCAGTCCTACAACACGCTGATCCGCTCGTTCCCGAACAACCTGACCGCCAAGGTCATGGGCTACAAGGTCAAGCCGAACTTCAGCGTCGAAAACGAGAAGGCGATCTCCACCGCGCCGACCGTGGACTTCGGTGCCACCCCGGCACAGGCACCGGCACCGGCTCCCGCGGCCAGCCGCTGATGCTCCGGTTCGCGGCGCGGCTGCTGCTCGCCGTCGCCCTGCTGGCGCCGCCACTGGCGGCGCTGGCGGACGGCGATGCCGCCGTGCCGACATTGCAGCGGCACGTGACCGACCTTACCGGAACGCTGAGCGCCGACCAGGTCACCCAGCTGGATACCCGGCTGGCTGACCTGGAGAAGCGCAAGGGCGCCCAGGTGGTCGTGTTGATGGTGCCTACGACCCAGCCGGACGACCTCGAGGGCTATTCGCTCAAGGTCGCCGAGGCCAACAAGATCGGCCGTAAAGGGCCGGACGACGGCGTCCTCCTGCTGGTGGCCAAGGACGATCGGCGCGTACGCATCGAGACAGGCTACGGCCTGGAAGGTGCACTGCCCGACGCCATCGCCTCGCGGATCATCCGCGAGTACATGGCGCCCAAGCTGCGGAGCAACGACTACTACGGTGGCATCAACGACGCGCTCACCGCGATCACCCAGATCGTCGATGGAGAGGCCCTGCCGCCCCCGGTCAATCCCGATGAAAGTCACGAGCGCCGTCGCGGCGGGGGCAACTTGTTCCTGCCGCTGATTTTCGGCGTGCTCTTCCTTCGCGGCATCCTGGGCCGCGCACCGCTGTGGGCGCGCATGCCCATCGGCGGTGCCGTCACAGGTGGCCTGGTCTGGCTGATCATGAGTTCGGTTTTCGGTGGGGTTATCGGCCTCGTCGCCGGTGCCCTGTTCATGGCGATTCCGGGTGGCGCAGGCCGCTCCATTGGTGGCGGCGGCTGGGGCGGGTTCGGTGGCTTTGGCGGTGGTGGCGGCTTTGGTGGTGGCGGCTTCGGCGGTGGTGGAGGCGGCGGCTTCAGCGGAGGCGGCGGCAGTTTCGGTGGTGGTGGCGCGTCGGGGAGCTGGTGATGGACATGCAACGGATCGTCACCAACCTGTTTGGCGCCTGGTTCCAGATCGGTCGCCAGTTCGGCCCGGACACGCTCGATGCCATTGCCGGCACGGTCTCGGCCGGCGAAGCCACGCATCGTGGTGAACTGCGCGTCGCGATCGAGTCGCGCCTGCCGTTTTCCGCGGTGGCCTCCGGCGTCACGGCGCGTGACCGTGCTGCGATGCTGTTCGCGCACCTTCGTGTCTGGGACACCGACGACAACTGTGGCGTGCTGGTCTACGTGCTGCTCGCCGAGCACCGTATCGAGATCATCGCGGACCGTGGCATCGCACAGGCCGTCACACCAGCCGAGTGGGAAGCCATCACGGTCCACATGCGGGACGCCTTCGCCGAAGGCCGTTTCCGTGAAGGCGTGCAGATCGGCGTGGTCGACGCGGGCGCTTTGCTCGCCCGCCATTTCCCGCCTGACGGCCGCCCACGCGAGAACCAGCTGCCCAATCGACCGCTGGTGTTGTAACTCCGGCGTTACGCACGACGGCGTCACAGGCATACGCCATTCGTGGAATGGTCCTGCGGCGCCCGCCGTAGCACCCTCGTCAGGTCATTCCCGTCCGGTGCGACGCATGAAGACCTTCCTGTTCTTGCTCGTTCTCCTGCTCGGCCCTTCGTTGGTCCATGCGCAGACAGCCAACGACGAGGCCGCCCTCACCGCGCTACCCCAGGCCTTCATCGATGCCTGGAACCGCCACGACGGCCACGGCCTGACCGTGCTCACCGAGCGCGACGTGGATTTCGTCACGGTAGACGGCAAATGGATGCGCGGACAGAAGGACTTCGAGACATATCACACGCGCATCCTGGGCGACCGTTTTCGTCTTTCGATGAATCGCGTCATAGGCACGAACGTGCGCTTTCTCGCGCCGGACCTCGCCTCGGTGCACTACACTTGGCAGATCACCGGCGCTACGGATGCCGCAGGCCACGCATTGCCTCCGCGCTCCGGCATCATGGTGTTTCTTGCACGCAAGCAACACGGGCAGTGGCTCATCGCGGTGGGGCAGAACACCAATGGTGCGCCTGCCCGCAGTGAAGGCACCGATATTGTTTCGCCTCTGGCGCTGGTGCCCTGATCCATACGAAAAGAGGTTCTTCGCGAATTACCGGGACCCTGGCGCTCGGCTTTCAGGCCGGGGATTCTTTCTTACCTCGCACCTCGCGCATGGCTCGCCTTCGGCCTCGCGGGCTCGGCTGCGCCGTCGCTCTCTACACTTGGGCGTCTCGCGGGGGAGACCTTGGTGCCCACCCT
>CBIGPO010000052.1:0-25933 GCA_966191635.1 uncultured Luteibacter sp. | reverse complement strand
TATTCGATGTGGAACGTATGCAGATCATACTCGTGTCTCGTGGCCAGAAAGGGCAGAAAACGCTGGATCTCACCTGCCGGCGCATGCGCTGCAAGGTGACGGCGATGGCTCTGGCCGGATTCATCGGTATCGCCGGCGTCGGCGCTGCGGTGGCCCTGGTCGTCGCCAGCCCGAAGGACCGCGCACTGGGTGACCTCACCGGCCTGAAGGCGCAGGTAGGCGGCCAGGATGCCCAGGTAGCCCAGATCAAGCGTGACGCCCAGCGCGATCTCGACGCCCTGGCCGTCAAGCTCGGTCAGCTCCAGGCCCAGTCGGTCCGGCTCAACGCCCTCGGTGAGCGCCTGACCCAGGTCGGCAAGCTGGACGACGGCGAGTTCAACTTCGACGAAGAGCCCGGTCAGGGCGGCCTTGAGGTCAGCAACGGGCCGGATGCTGGGGCTTACGCGCTACCTGAGTCTCTCGGCAAGAGCATCGACCAGCTGTCGGGCCAGTTCGACGCCCAGCAGGCCCAGCTCGAAGCCTTGCGCGACATGCTTATGGATCGCAGCATCGAATCGAGCCTGCGGCCGACCGGCATGCCGGTCAATGGTTACATTTCTTCCTATTTCGGCGGCCGCCCGGACCCGTTCAGCGGGCACAGCGCACGCCACACGGGCATCGATATCGCCGCGCCTACGGGTACGCCGGTGACGGCTGTGGCCGAAGGCATGGTCACTTTTGCGGGTCAGCGAAGCGGCTATGGCGATGTCATCGAGATCGACCACGGTAACGGTTACATGACCCGTTACGCCCATAACAGCGCCCTCGTCGTCCATCCGGGGCAGCGCGTCCGGGTGGGCGATGTGATCGCCAAGGCCGGTTCCACGGGCCGTTCGACCGGCTCGCACGTGCATTTCGAGGTCTGGTACCACGATCGGGTCGTGAATCCGCTGGCCTTCGTCAAGAGCCACCGCTGATCGGGCTTGAATCCGGGCTCGGCAACCGCCACCCCGAGGAAAGCCGGGGACGCCCGTAGTATGATCGTCCCTTCGTGCCGGTCGGCTTTGCGCCTTCCGGCAGCCCTTTCCGTTTCAGATCCGGATGATCGATGTTCAATCGTGCACTGACGAGTATTTTCGGCAGCCGTAACGAGCGGGTGCTGCGTGACCTCTCCAAGACGGTCAAGCGCATCAACGCCCTCGAGCCGGAATTCGAAAAGCTTTCCGACGACGCGCTGCGTGGCAAGACCGATGACTTCCGTCAGCGTCTCGCTGCCGGCGAGACCCTTGACGCCCTGCTGCCCGAGGCCTTCGCTGTCACCCGCGAGGCGGCGAAGCGTGTGCTTGGCATGCGCCACTACGACGTCCAGCTCATCGGCGGCATGGTGCTGCACGGCGGACGTATTGCCGAGATGCGCACGGGCGAGGGCAAGACCCTGGTCGGCACGCTGCCGGTTTACCTCAATGCGCTCGAAGGCAAGGGCGTTCACGTTGTCACCGTGAACGACTACCTGGCACGACGCGATTCCGCGCAGATGGGCCGGCTGTACAACTTCCTCGGCCTCTCGGTCGGTGTGGTGTATCCGGGCATGGATCACGCCGACAAGCGCAGCGCTTATCAGGCAGACATCACCTACGGTACGAACAACGAGTTCGGTTTCGACTACCTGCGCGACAACATGGCGCTCAGTAAGGAACAGCGCAACCAGCGCGGCCTGCACTACGCCATCGTCGATGAGGTCGATTCGATCCTGATCGATGAAGCCCGTACACCGCTGATCATCTCCGGTCCCGCCGAGGATTCCCCGCAGCTTTACATCGCGGTGAACAAGATCGTCCCCGGCCTGACGCGCCAGGAGAAGGAAGACACCGGCGGCGACTACTTCGTTGACGAGAAGGGCAAGCAGGTACACATGTCCGAAGAGGGCATGGAGCACGCGGAACAGCTGCTGCGCGAGGCCGGTGTCATCGAGCCGGACAGCGGCCTTTACGATTCGAAGAACCTTGCCGTCGTCCATCACATGAACGCGGCGCTGCGTGCGAACGCCATCTACCAGCGCGATGTCGACTACATCGTGCGCGACGGCGAAGTCATCATCGTCGACGAGTTCACCGGCCGTACGCTGGCGGGCCGTCGCTGGTCCGATGGCTTGCACCAGGCGGTCGAAGCGAAGGAAGGCGTGCCCATTCAGCGCGAGAACCAGACACTGGCGACGGTTACGTTCCAGAACCTGTTCCGCATGTACAAGAAGCTGGCCGGCATGACCGGTACGGCGGATACGGAAGCCTACGAGTTCCAAACCGTCTATGGTCTGGAGGTGGTGGTCATTCCGACGCACCAGCCGATGATCCGCGTGGACAATCCGGACTCCGTGTTCCTCGGCCCGGATGCCAAGTACAAGGCGGTCATCACCGACATCAAGGCCTGCTTCGAGCGCGGTCAGCCCGTGCTCGTGGGTACGGCGTCCATCGACGTGTCGGAACTCGTGTCGGATCTGCTCAAGAAGGAGCGGATTCCCCACGAGGTGCTCAACGCCAAGCAGCACGAGCGCGAAGCGCACATCGTGGCGCAGGCCGGTGCGCCGGGCTCGGTCACGATCGCGACCAATATGGCCGGTCGCGGTACGGATATCGTGCTCGGCGGCAGTCTCGAAGCATTGCTGGCCACGTTGCCGGAAACGGCAACCGACGCCGATCGCCAGAAAACGCGCGAAGAGTGGAAGAAGCGCCACGAGCAGGTACTCGCTTCGGGCGGCCTGCATATCGTCGGCACGGAGCGTCACGAATCGCGTCGTATCGACAACCAGCTGCGCGGCCGCTCGGGCCGTCAGGGCGATCCGGGTTCCTCGCGTTTCTACCTGTCGCTGCAGGACAACCTGATGCGCATCTTCGGCGGCGAGCGTATCGGCCGCTGGATGCAGATGTTCGGCATGAAGGAAGATGAGGCCCTCGAGGATCGCCTGATCACGCGCCAGATCGAAAAGGTGCAGCGCAAGGTCGAGCAGCACAACTTCGACATCCGCAAGAACCTTCTCGAGTTCGACGACGTCGCCAACGACCAGCGCAAGGTGATCTACGCGCAGCGCGACGAACTCCTCGAGATCGACGATATCTCCGACATGATCGTCGACATCCGCCAGGACGTCGTGGTGGCGCTCGTGCGCAAGTACGTGCCCGCCGACAGCATCGACGACCAGTGGGACATCGCCGGCCTCGATCGCGAACTGGCCAGTGAGCTCAACCTGCGCATCGACCTGCCGCACTGGGTCGAAGGCCAGAAGGACGTCGACGCGGAAGCCATTCTTGAGCACGTACGTGCGGCGGTGGATGCGCTGTTCGCTGAGAAGGAACTCCAGGTCGGTGCTGAAACCATGCGCTCGCTCGAGAAGCACGTGATGCTCTCGGTGGTCGACAATGCGTGGAAGGAGCATCTGGCAAGCATGGATTACCTGCGTCAGGGCATTTACCTGCGCGGGTATGCGCAGAAACAGCCGAAGCAGGAGTTCAAGCGCGAGTCTTTCGAGTTGTTCTCCGAGATGCTCGATCGCATCAAGAGCGAAGTGGTGCAGATGCTCGCGCGCATTCGCATTCGCAGCGAAGACGAAGTCACTGCGATGGAGGCCGAACAGCAGCGTGCAGCGGAAGCGCAGCGCCTGCAGTTCCAGCACGCCGATGCCCAGCAGTTGGGTGTGGGTGGCGACAACGCGGTAGCTGACCCGGTGATCGCGCCCGTACTCAACGACGGCCCGAAGGTCGGCCGTAACGATCCTTGCCCCTGCGGTTCCGGCAAGAAGTACAAGCACTGTCACGGTCAGCTGAGCTGATAAAAAAAACCCGCCGAAAGGCGGGTTCTTTTTCGGGCTTATTGTGGGAGCCGATTCATCGGCGATTGGGTGCTCGCTTCAAGCTGGCCCGTTGCCGCGGGATCACCGATGAATCGGCTCCTACAATGTACGGTTTAATCTCCGCCGCCTTTGGGTTTCTCGCGGTAGGGCTCCGCCTGCACGGTGATGTACTCCGGCTCGGGCGTATCCAGACGTAGCGCGGTGAGCTGACCGCCCCACACGCAGCCGGTGTCGATGGCGTAGACCCCCAGGCCAGCGAAGCGGCCCAACGCGGACCAATGTCCGCAGACGATCCTG
This sequence comes from uncultured Luteibacter sp., assembly GCA_966191635.1. Lineage (GTDB taxonomy): Bacteria > Pseudomonadota > Gammaproteobacteria > Xanthomonadales > Rhodanobacteraceae > Luteibacter. The sequence continues at coordinate 21,813 of CBIGPO010000052.1, read as the reverse complement.
GTTTCGCGACGACGCATGCCCGGCACTTCAAACCACGGATACATGCCCGGCTTTTGCGTACCGGGCATGCCCTTGCCTTCGAAGTCGATGCGGCCGGCGACGTCGCAGTAACGCATGCGCGTGAGCGTGTTGATCGTGGCGCGATGACGTTCGACGCCCTGCAGCCGATTGTTCCAGCCTGGTGGGCGGTTACCGAACAGGTTCCTGAGCAAACGTTGGTGGCGCGGGCCGCCAAGCTCGCGCTCGACTTCCAGCGCAGCACGCTGCGCCTGGCGCAACGTCCAGCTCGGCGCGAGGCCTGCATGGATCATCGTCCAGCCGAGGGCCTCGTCGTGATGCAGCAGCTTCTGCATGCGCATCCACTCGAGAAGAACCGGTGCGTCTTCGGCGAACAGGATCTCGCGCAGTTCCGGGTTGACGCGCTGTTGTGCGTCTTCGCGGCGCTGCCCGATGGCCAGCAAAGAGAGGTCATGGTTACCGAGCGTAATGACGCTCTGCTCGCGCAGCGAATGAATCAGTCGCAGGGTGGCCAGTGACTCACCGCCACGATTGACCAGGTCGCCGCAGAACCACAGGCGATCATTCGCCGGGTCGAAGCGAATCTTCTCCAGCAAGCGCTGAAGTTCGGGGTAGCAGCCCTGGACGTCGCCGATTGCGTAGACGGCCATCAGTCCTGCTGCTCCATGGCGCCGTCACCGGCGTGCACGCTATCCATGAGTCGATCCTAGTGGAGCGTGCGGGGTATCGAAAGCACGAAAGTCGGAATCGGGGCGTCAAACTGGGTGCCGTCGTCAGCAATCATGCTGTAGCTGCCTTCCATGGTGCCCACCGCCGTCTCGAGGACGGCACCGGAGGTGTATTCGAACGACTCGCCGGGGCGCATCCAGGGCTGCTCACCGACCACGCCGTCGCCGCGCACTTCCTCTACCTTGCCGTTCGCATCCTTGATGACCCAGTGACGGGTCATCAGCTGCGCGCCCGTTTCGCCGGCATTGCGCAAGGTGATGGTGTACGCGAAGACGTAGCGATTGTCGGTAGGCTGCGACTGGTCGGGGACGAAGCGGGATTCGACCTCCACGTCGATCGTGTAGGGTGTTTTGGAATTCATGGACCGATTGTCGGGGACGGGGGCAGGGCGGGCAAGTATGCCCGCAATGACCTTCACATCGCGTTGGCGAGCTTAACGAAATCGCCAGGGGGCAGGGTTTCCGCGCGGGCACGCGGATCGATGCCCAGATCGCGGATGGTCGCTTCGTCCACGAGACCCTTCAGCGTGTTGGACAGCGTCTTGCGGCGCATGGCGAAGGCGGCCTTCACGACCTTGTAGATGTTCGCCGTGTCGCCCTTCGGGAGCTGCTCGGGCGACAGTGGCACCAGGCGGACGACGGCGGACTCCACCTTGGGCGGCGGCCGGAAGGCACCCGGCGGCACCGTGAACAGTGGCGTGACCTTGCAGGCAAGCTGGAGCATGACGCTCAACCGCCCATAGACCTTGCTGCCGGGCTCGGCAGCCATGCGGTCGACCACTTCCTTCTGCAGCATGAAATGCATGTCCTGGATCGCCGCGGCATGATCGACGCAGTGAAACAGGATAGGGCTCGAAATGTAGTAAGGCAGGTTACCTGCGATGCGCAGGCGTTCGGCGCCGAGCTCGCGGGCGAGCGCCGTGAAATCGACCCTCAGAACATCGGAATGCACGATGCGCAGTTCGCCGATGGAGGCGGCGCGCTCCTGCAGGCCGGGGATCAGGTCCGTGTCCAGCTCGATCGCTGTCATCCGCCTCGCGACGGCCAGCAGGGGCATCGTCATCGCGCCTTCGCCGGGGCCGATCTCGACGACCGTGTCGCCGTCTTTCGGTGCGATGGAGGAGACGATGCGATCGATGTAGCGCTTATCGTGCAGGAAGTGCTGGCCGAAGCTCTTTTTGGGGCGTGCGTTCATACGGCGGCCCGATGGTTGGCAAAGTCGATGGCAAGTCGTGTCGCGGCGAACAGGCTTGCCGGGTCCGCGCGGCCCTTGCCGGCCAGGTCCAGCGCCGTGCCGTGATCGACGGACGTGCGAATGAAGGGGAGGCCGAGGGTCACGTTGACCGTGGTATCGAAGGCTTCGCTCTTGAGGACAGGCAGCGCCTGATCGTGGTACATCGCCAGCACGGCATCGTAGCGATCGCGCATGGCTGGGACAAAGGCGGTATCGGCGGGGAGTGGGCCGAGCAGGTCCATGCCTTGACCGCGCAGGCGTTCGAGTAGGGGGATGATGGTGTCGATCTCTTCCCTCCCCATATGTCCGCCTTCGCCCGCGTGCGGATTGAGGCCGAGCACGGCGATGCGTGGGCGGGCGAAGCCGTAAAGCGACGTCAACGAGCCGCTGACAATGCGCAGCGTGCGCTCCAGCCGTTCCGCCGTGATAGCCGATGGCACTGCCGATAACGGCAGATGGGTCGTTGCCAGGGTGACGCGCAACGCTGGGCTGGCCAGCATCATCACTACCTCGCTGGCGGCACGCTCGGCGAAGAACTCGGTGTGTCCACTGAAAGGTATGCCGGCTTCGTTGATGCTGGATTTCTGCACTGGTCCGGTGACCACCGCGTCGAACTCACCGTTGAGGGCGCCGTCGGCGGCCACGGCCAGTATGTCGAGCACGTGCCGGGCATTGGCGGGGTCCGGCTGGCTGGGTACTTCCCGTACGCTCAGAGGCAGGTGCCGCACGCGGACGTGTCCGGCGGCCCTTGTCGTGAGACGGGAGCCGTCGTCGTCGCTGATGGTGAGGTCGATGCCGCAGATGGCGGCAGCCCGGCGAAGCAGGTCGCGATCGATGATCGCGACGAGGTCGGCAGGGAGGTCGCTGGCGGCAAGGCGGGCGACCAGTTCGGGACCTACCCCGGCAGGCTCACCGGCAGTAACGGCGAGCCGTGGCAGGGAGGTCGCGGTCATGACGGATTACTGGGCGGGCGTGGCCGAAGCCTGCTTGTCGTCCGGATCCTTGAGTTCCGGCACGAGGATGTTCACGTAGGCCGAGGAGCGCTGCTCGCGAAGGTAGCTCTCGTAAGCTGCGTCGGCCTTGCGGTTGCCGATGGCCTGGCGAGCCTGGTCACGCTGCAGCTGGTCGGTCAGATCGCTCTGGCGTGTGCCCAGTCGCTGGAGGACGATCCAGCCAGCGTCGGTCTGGATCGGATGCGAGACCTCGTTGTCCTTCAGGCCGGCGATCTGGGTGCCGATGGCCTGGCCCCATGCGTCCGCGGCGAACCAGCCCATGTCACCGCCGTTGTTGGCGGTGGTGGTGTCCTTGGAGTCTTCCTTCGCGATCTTGGCGAAGTCTTCCTTCTTGTCGACGACACGGGTGTAGATGTCCTGCGCCTTCTTCTCAGCCTGTTCCGGCGTGACGATTTCCGAGGGCTTGATGAGGATCTGGCGGGCGTGATACTCGGTGACGATCTGACGGCCGGCCTGGCGGGTCTCGACCAGCTTCAGGATATGGAAGCCTGTGGGGCCACGCAGCGCGGCAGTGTTGTCGCCCGGTTTGAGGCCGGTGACAGCATCGGCGAAGGCCGGCGGCACTTCGTCGAGCCGGCGCCAGCCGAGGTCGCCGCCGTCGAGCGCGTCAGGCGCGTCGGAGAAGCGAATGGCCGCGGCGTTGAAGTCCATGCCGCCCTTGATCGCCTTGAGTGTGTCTTCGGCCTTGGCCTGGGCGGCGGCGATGTCGCTCGCGCTGCCGTTGGCCGGGGTGCTGATCTGGATGTGCGCCAGGTGCACTTCGCCGCCCTTGTAGGTCGGGCTGGCGAGCATGTTGTTGACCTCGGTATCGGTCACGTTCACCTGGTCGCGAACCACGCTCTCATGCAGCTTCTGCGCGGTGATCTGGTCGGACAGCTGCTGGCGGAAGCCGGCATAGCTGTAGCCGTCCTGTTCGACCGCGGCGCGCAGCTGCTCGGGGCTCATCTTGTTCTGCTGGGCGACGTTAGCTGCTGCCTGGTCCACATCCTGGTCGGAGACCTTGATGTTCTGGTTGGCGGCCTGCTGCACCTGGATTTTCATCAGGATGAGGCGGTCCAGCACCTGCCGCGCCAGCACGTCGTGCGGCGGCAGCTGGGCGGGATTGGCGGCGTATTGCTTGACGATGGCGTTCATCGCCTCGTCCAGCTCGCTCTGCAGGATGATGTCGTCTTCGACGACCGCAACGATGCGGTCGATCGGACCGTTGCCGGAAGCGCCGTTGCCAGATGCGCTTCCACCCTGGGCCGGCTGGGCCGAGGGCATCAGCTGGGCATGGGCGGTGGGGACGACCGACGCGAGAGCCGCGGCGAGCAGGGAATACGCAAGAATCTGCTTCATCGAATAGGGAGCCCGGGGCACTCGCCCCTCTTATTGATAGCCAAGGATAGCACGCCGCAGATAGCTGGCCGTCTGCGGGTTGAAGGAGCCCAGGCCCTTGAATTCCATCTCGAACATGATCGCATTGGCGGTCGAGCGGGTGTAGTCGTGTACGTAGTGGCGGCCGAGCACGCGGAAAGCGACGCAGCAGCTGTCGTACTCGACACCCACGGCGGCATCCAGGGTGCGGTGCGAGAACGTGAAGGTATTGAAGGTGCCTGTGCCGGGTACGGTGACGGGCAGGACGTCGCGGCGGGCGAAGACCCATCGCGCCAGTGCGCGCCAGCGCTCGGACACCGGAAAGACCACGGATGTGTCGAATTGTTCCATCACATTGCGGCGATAGCGGTACGAGAAGTTGATGATGCCGTCGCCCTTGATGCGGCGCTGGATCTGGACCGTGGCCAGGTCGGTGTCGTGACCCTGGTCGAACGGCTGTCCGTCCGTGCCCAGGTAGGGGTTAGGTTTCTTGTTCGGGTTCCACTGGTAGGAGCTGTTCATCCGCCAGTTGTCGTTGAACTGCATGCTCAGCTGAGCGATGTAGTCGGAGCCGGCGAAATTGGTCGGCGCCACCAGCGGCATCTGGACTTTCTGATCGCTGAAATAGCGGATCTGACCCACGCTGGCAGACAGCCGCTCCACGCCGTGGTCGTCCAACAGGCGCGTCGTCAGGGCGGCGGTCAGGTTGTTCGCGTCCATCTGGCGGTCGGCGCCGGAAAAACGGTTATTGCTGAACAGCTGCCAGAAATCGAACGACATTTCGCTGGTGTCGAAGAGTGGCAGGTTGTTCTGATTGCGGTACGGCACGTACAGGTAGTAAAGGCGCGGCTCGAGCGTCTGCGTGTAGCTGGTACCGAACAAGCTTGTTTGCTTGTCGAAGATCAGGCCAGCGTCCACGTTAGCGATTGGCAGGGAGCGAGATGGGTCGCGCTGCGCGTAGTTGTAGTGCTGGTAGTCGGTGTCGAGTCGGTAGTCGGTATAGCGGTACTCGATACGCGGACGGACGAACCAGGCGGCACCCTGGAAGTCGGCTGCGAGGAAGGGAGCGAGATCGAGGCGGTTACCGTCTACCTGACCCGGATAGCCGGGGGAGATCGGCGAGGGGTCTTCCTTGCGGAAGGCCACGACTTCGGTGTCGATGCCACCGTCGAGCCAGCTGAGTACCGGGGCGTTGAAGTTGAACGTGCCGCGCGGCCAGCGACGATACGGCGCCACGTAGTTCGGCAGTCCGGCATCGACGTTCTGGTAATCATCGGCACCGAGCGAGGCGCTCCAGTACTTGCCACCCTTGCTCACATAGGCACTGGACGAGAGCAGGCCGACGCCGGAGCTGTACAGATCGTTGCCGAAGTCACGGAAGTACTGGTTGTCCGAGGCGCGGTTCACGTTCGCGCCGAAGTGGAAGCCGTCGCCCAGATTCGTCGAGTTAGCGATCTGCAGCAGCCAGCGCTGCTTGGAGCCGTCGCGATCGCTCGTCCCGCTGATGTCCTGGTCCGGGCCCTTGTCGTGCGCCATGTAGTGCAGGTCGAAGCTGCCGTTTGATCGCGGCAGCAGGTATCGGAACTCGCCACCGAGCATGACGCCGCGATCGGTGTAGATGCCCGGCTCAACCGTGGCGTCGTAGTTCGGCGCCAGGTTGAAATAGTACGGAATCGTGAAGTAAGCGCCCGAATTGCTGTTCGAGCCGAACGTCGGGTAAAGGAAGCCGCTCTTGCGACGGTCGTCCAGCGGAAAGGTGAAGTAGGGCAGGTACATGAACGGGACATTCTTGTACCGGATGGTCGCGCTGCGCGCGGTACCGACGCCGGTGTCCTTGTTCAGGTTCATCGTCTTGGCGCGGAACTCCCACACGTGGTAGCCGACATCACAGGTGGAGTACGTGGCCATGTTGAAGCGCCCGTGCTGCGGGTCCATCACCTTGGCGTGGTCGGCCACGCCGTTGCCGCGCGACTGAAGTAACTGGTAGGTCACGTGGTCGGCGTCGGCCTGGTTGGGCGTGGTGGTGCCCGTCATGCGGTCGGCCGAGACGAGCATGCCCGCCTCCTGGTACCGCACGTTGCCGTTTGCGTCGTAGGCTGTCGAGTTCGAGTTGTACGTGACGTCGTCGGCGCGCATGACCTGGTCGGCGCGCTCGAGGCGGACGCCACCGGTCAGGTGATAGACGTCCGGCTCCGGGCTTTCGACCTTGACGCCACTGGTGTTGCCGTCGTCGATGCCCGAGTGAACGTCGGTGACGGCGGTCTCGCGCAGTGACGTGTCCTTGGTGATCGCCGGTTCGTAGAACGCCAGCATGGCGTTCGGACGGCACTGGTTGTAGTTGACCGGGCGGGGCGGACAGAAGAACGAGCCCAATTGGCAGGTTTCGACTGGCACGGTCTGGCTGGGCGTGCCCTGGGAAGGCGCTACCGTCGTGGGCGCCACCTGGGCGGCCTGGGCGGCACTCGACACGATGAAGGCGACGGCTGTCGCCAGCAGGCGGCGTTTAGGCAGGATGCTGTTGCGTGACGTCACAGGCTCGATCTTATTCGCTCGAAAGGCGGCCAACTTAGCAGAATCGTCTGCCACACCGCACGATGGCAAGTCACCCATAGCTCTTGACCCCTAGAGAGCGCGCCGTCGATCGCCGCGCCTGCCGATTGAGCTTACACCGCCGACTCAGCCGCGCGGGCGGCGTTCGTGCTGCCAGAGCACTTCGCCGTGGCCGCTACGGCGGGCGAGGACGCGTGCGATGACGAAGAGCAGATCGGACAGGCGATTCAGGTAGCGTTGCGCTTCGGGCCGCACGTCCTCGACCCGGCCGAGGGCGACCAGATCGCGCTCGGCACGCCGGCATATCGTCCGGGCGAGGTGGCAGGACGCTGCTGCCATCCCGCCGCCGGGCAGGATGAAATCCTTAAGGGCAGGGAGATCCGCGTTAAAGGCGTCGAGCACGACCTCGAGGCGGTCGATGTCCCGGGCCTGGACCATGGCCATGCCGGGGATGCACAACTCACCGCCGAGGTCGAACAACTCGTGCTGGATCTGCGCCAGCGCCTCGCGGATGTCGTTGTCCACCCCGTCGGCGGCCATCGTCATGCCGATGGCACTGTTGAGCTCGTCCACGGTGCCGTAGGCGGTGACCCGCAGGGAGTCCTTGCCGGTACGACTGCCGTCGCCGAGGCCCGTCGTGCCGTCGTCGCCGGTGCGTGTGTAGATCTTCGAAAGTCGATTGCCCATCGGGACATTCTATCGTTGCGCCGGCTCGTTCACGTGGCGGGGTTATCATCCGGCCATGATTTCTTCCGAACCCATACTCATCGTCGGTGGCGGCCTGGTCGGTGCCAGCCTCGCCATCGCCCTGGACAACGCGGGATTGCCGGCCATCCTGGTGGAGGCTGCCGCACCACGCGTGGATGACCAGCCCAGCTACGACGAGCGCAACCTGGCCCTGGCCCGTGCGACCGTGAACGGTCTGAAGGCGATTGGCGTATGGGAGTTCGCGCAGGACAGGGCCACCCCGATCAAGCACATCCATACAAGCCGCGCCGGCGACTTCGGCAGCGTGCGCATGGATGCCGCGACGGAAGGTGTGGACGCCCTGGGCTGGACGCTCCCGGCGAGGGAGCTTGGCGCCGCACTGCTGCGCCGACTGGACCGCTGTCGCCTGCTGACCCGTCTCGCTCCGGCGCGGGTCGAAGGCATCGAGGCCGTGGATGGCGGCTGGTCGGTGACTGTCTCGGCCCATGGGGAGCCCCGGCACATCGTCACCCCGCTCCTCGTCGGTGCCGACGGTACACAGTCGGGCATTCGCGCCCAGCTCGGTATCGGTACGGCTGAATACGACTATGAGCAGGCTCTCTTCGTCAGCACGATGACCCCGGAGCGTGACCCTCGCGGCCGCGCGTTCGAACGTTTCACCGACGAAGGCCCGGTGGCGGTGCTGCCGCTGGCCGATCGCCGTATCGGCGTCGTACTGACCGTCGCCGCTGATGAGGCCGACACGGTGGCGACCATGGACGACGTGACCTTTGCGGCTTTCGCCCAGGAGCGTTTCGGCTGGCGGCTCGGCCGCTTGTCACATCCCGGCAAGCGTTCGCCTTATCCGATCCGACGTGTGGCCGCCGACAGCCTTGTCGCGCAACGCGCCGTCCTGGTCGGCAACGCGGCGCAGACCGTTCATCCCATCGGTGCACAAGGCTTCAACCTGGGCCTGCGCGACGCGCTTACCCTGGCCGAACTGGTGGCCGGGGCGACCGATCCGGGCGCCTCGGCCTTGTTGGCGGAATACGCCGTGCGGCGTGCGGCAGATCGCGAGGGGACCATGGCCATGAGCCACGGGCTGGTTCGTCTCGCCTGTCTGAACCAGCCGCTGCTGGGGCCACTGCGGTCGCTGGCCATGCTCGCCCTCGATCGCGTACCGCCTTTGCGGCACGCGCTGAGCCGCCGCGGCATGGGCTTCAGGCCGCATGCGCCGTTTGCGGTGCGGGAGAAAACGCCATGAGTGAGTCCTGGCAGAACGAGCCTGCGCGCCGTCGCGGCAGCCTCCTCGATGTAGCCGTGGTGGGTGGAGGCATGGTCGGTGCCGCTACCGCGTTGGCCCTGGCAGGTTCCGGCTTCAAGGTCGCTCTGATCGATGCCCGTGAGCCCGCTGGCTGGGCGGCGTCCGACGAGGTCGACCTGCGTGTGGTTGGCCTGGCGCCCTCGTCGGTGGCACTGCTCGATCAGCTCGGCGTGTGGTCGCGCATTCGCGAAGCGCGCGCGTCCGCTTATGAGCGCATGCATGTATGGGACGCCGAGAACGGTGCGGCCATTCATTTCGACGCGGCCGACGAAGGGCGCGACGTGCTCGGCTACATCGTCGAGAACAGCCTGGTCCAGGCGACACTCTGGCATGCACTGGACGACGCCGGCGTGCGTCGTATCGTGCCGGCCGAAGTGGTCGCCTACACCATGCGCGAAGACCGCGCCCAACTGGATCTGGCCGACGGTCAGGTCGTTACGGCGCGGCTCGTGGTGGCTGCCGACGGTGCTGAATCCCCGTTGCGGGCCATGGTTGGCATCGGTACGCATGGCCGCGACTATGCACAGCGTGCCGTCGTTGCCCACGTCGAAACCACCGAGGCACACCAGCGCACGGCCTGGCAGCGATTCCTGCCCTCCGGGCCGTTGGCTTTCCTGCCGCTGGCCGACGGACGCAGTTCGATCGTATGGTCCCTGCCTGAGGCCGAGGCCAAGCGTGTATTGGCGCTGGATGACGAGGCCTTCAGGCAGTCGCTTGGCGTCGCCAGCGACTTCCGGCTCGGTCCGATTCGCGCGGTCAGCCCGCGTGCGGCTTTTCCCCTTCGATTGAAACTCGCTGAAAGGTACGAAGTCGGGCGAGTGGTCCTGCTCGGCGACGCCGCGCACGCCGTCCACCCCCTCGCGGGCCAGGGTGTGAACCTCGGGCTGCGTGATGTTGCCGAGCTGCGCGACACGCTGGTCGAAGCGCGCGAGGCAGGCAGGGACTTCGCCGCGACGCATGTACTCCGGCGTTATGCGAGGCGTCGCCGCAGTGCGGACGGGCTGGATGCGTGGTCGTTCGATGCCCTGGCCCGAATCTATGCGTGGCAAGCGTCACCGCTCGTCACCGCGCGGGGACTGGGCGTACGCCTGCTCGACCGCATTGGCCCGCTCAAGAGCCGCCTGGCGCGCCACGCCGCCGGGCTGTAGCTACCCAGGTGGTGCGGCCGGCCCTATGCTTGTCGTACTCAATCAGGGAATCACGCCGATGCGCCGTTCGTTGCTTGTCCTGTCCCTGCTCGTCCTCGGTCACGTCGGTGCGGCGTCGGCTGCGATGGTTGCCAAGCCGGTCCAGTGGACCGATGCCGGCGTGACCTACAAGAGCTTTCTGGTCTATGACGATGCCGTCACCACGAAGCGCCCCGGCCTGGTCATGGTGCCCAACTGGTACGGCATCAACGACATGGCGCTCGCGAAAGCCAAGGACATCGCCGGCAAGGATTACGTGATCCTGTTGACCGACATGTACGGCGGCGACACGCGGCCGAAGTCGGAAGCCGAGGCCGGCGCGGCGGTGAAACCGTTGTATGCGGATCGCAAAATCATGCGTTCGCGCGTGTCACGCGCCTTCGCTGAACTGAAGGCGCAGGAAAAGAACGCACCGATCGATCCCGCGCGCCTGGCCGCCATCGGATTCTGCTTCGGCGGTTCCGCCGTGCTCGACCTCGCGCGCGCCGGTGCCGATGTCGCCGCCGTGGTCAGCTTCCATGGCTTGCTGGCTACGGACGATCCGAAACTCGCGTCGAACATTCACGGCAAGGTGCTGGCGCTGAACGGTGCCGACGACACCAATGTGCCGCCCGAGCAGCGGGCCGCCTTCGAGTCGGAAATGCGCGATGCGAAGGTGGACTGGGCCTCCACCGACTTCGGCGGTGCAGTGCATTGCTTCACTGAAAAGGAAGCCACCACGCCGACGGGCAACTGCCGTTACGACGCCAAGGTGGCGAACCGTGCGTACGCCGCCATGCGTGCATGGCTGACGGAAGCATTCGCGAAGAAGTGATCGACGCAGTCGATCAGAAACGCCGCTCGACCGAGTAATCGGCCAGGGCGGCCAGAGCGTCGCGGAAGGGCGATGCGGCGATTTCCCCCAGCGCCGCACGCGCGGCGTTGGCATGGGAAACTGCGCGATCGTGGGTGCGCTCGAGTGCACCCGAATCGCGAATCGCGGCCACGATGCGATCAAGCGAGTCGAGGCCGCCGTGCTCGATGGCGTGGCGCAGGGACTTCAACTGCTCCGCATCTGCCGACTGCATCGCATAGATGAGCGGGAGGGTCGGCTTGCCCTCGGCCAGGTCGTCGCCGATGTTCTTGCCCAGGGTCTCCGCATCGGACACGTAGTCGAGCAGGTCGTCTGCGATCTGAAAGGCGTAGCCGAGCTCCATACCATAGCGGCGCAGGGCAGCCACCTGGTTCTCCGGCAGCCCGCCCAGTACGCCGCCGAGCTCGGTGGCGGCGGCGAACAACACGGCGGTCTTCCGCTCGATCACCGCCAGGTAGGCGGCTTCGTCGACGTCGGCATTGCCGATGTTGAGCAACTGCAACACCTCGCCCTCGGCGATGGTGTTCGTGGTGTCGGCGAGGATGCGCATGATGCGCATGTCGTCCAGCTCCACCATCAGCTGAAACGAGCGCGAATAGAGGAAGTCCCCTACCAGTACGCTGGCCGCGTTACCCCAGAGTGCATTCGCGGTCTTGCGCCCGCGGCGCATGTCGGATTCGTCGACCACATCGTCATGGAGCAGGGTGGACGTGTGGATGAACTCGATGATCGCGGCCAGCTTTGCGTGTTCCTGGCCATCGTAGCCCGCGGCCCGGGCCGCCAGTACGTGCAGCATCGGACGCAGGCGCTTGCCGCCGCCGGCGATGATGTGGTCGGCAATGGCATTGATCAGGACGACGTCCGAAGACAGTCGGTGCCGAATCAGGGCGTCGACCTCCTTCATGTCGTCGGCTGCCAGGGCGCGGACGCCAGCAAAGTCGAGGGAGGTGGTGCGATCGGCGATGGAATCCATGGACCAGGTTCGTGTGCGACAAATCGGTCCACAGTATAGGGTCTGCCATGGGGTTTCGCCGTCCATGCTCATGCGATCCGTGCAATCGGCGTCCGATGCCGGCCCTTCCCGCCGGGTCCGGAACCCTCCGGTGAGCAAACTCAGTCCCTTGAAAGGCGCGGTGCGCTGACCCCGGCCCTCGTCAGGGCGGCCCTGGGCGATCCCGGCCTTCGTGGCGGGCCGCCCAGGGGGTCACCGAGGCATTCGCCCGGTCCGGTGCCGGAAGCTCCTGTCCGACGAGGCGTCGAATGCTTGCGTGTAAGCGAGCCATGCGACGGCGCACGTTTCAGCCAGCGCGTATCGATAGATGCGAGTCGTGCGCAGACACTGACCTTCCTCCACCGAGAAGGTCACTACCGTGAACGTCATTACCGCGTCGTCCCTCATCATCGCGCTCGTCGCCATTCCTCTTTCGCCCGTCATCGCCGCTAACGACGGCACCATCGAAATCAGCGGCCGAATCACCGCGACCACCTGCGAGGTGGAAGGCAAACCCCCCGGCTCGGGAGCCGTCACGAAGACGGTCGACTTTGGTGACATCAGCGCGGGAAACCTGGCGACGGAAGGCCAGACATCGGGAGATCGCGGTTTTCAGATCCATATCGGCGGCAATGCGGAATGCGTCGATGGCGGGCTTGCGAAGATTCGCTTCGATCCGGCAAGCCCCTCGCTCGATCGCGCAACAGGCCGCCTCAACATCGATGCGGCTGCCGACGCTGCGAAAAACGTCCAGATCCAGATCACCAACCAGGATGGCACGCCGATCAACATGTACACGGAAGACTCGCAGGGAACGACGATCGTCGGCAACGGCGCGATCATTCCGCTCATCGCGCGGTACTACAGCACGGGCAAGGCAGAGCAGGGTGCCGCCAACTCGCGGGTCGGATTTCAGGTTGTCTACCAGTGAGGGGTCGCGCACGAGCAATCATCTGTCTTGCCATGGGTGCTGCCTGCGCAACCACTGATGCAAGCGCCGGTATCGTCATCGGTGCAACGCGCATCGTGTTTCCGGGAGCAAGCCGTGATGTTGCCGTGCGGATCGAAAACAAGGGGCAGGAACCGGCTCTGGTTCAGGCGTGGATCGACGATGGCGACGATCGATCCACGCCGGAGAACGCGCATGCACCGTTTGCTATAACACCGCCGGTGTTTCGCATCGATGCCGGCCGGGGTCATGCGCTTCGTATCGTCCATGTCGGCGACCATCCGCCTGCGAATCGCGAGGTGGTGTACTGGCTCAATGTTCTGGAGATTCCACCGAGCCCTGACGCCGGAAAGACAGCGAACACATTGCAGTTCGCGTTCCGGCACAGGCTCAAGCTCCTGCATCGGCCATCCGGCCTCAGCATCGAACCGTCTGGTGCGACCTCACTCCTGACGTGGTCGATCGAGTCTGACGGTGCACTACCCCGGCTGCATGTCAGCAATCGGTCACCTTATGTGCTGTCGTTCAACGAGGTAGCGATCATGGGTGAGGGATCGCCAGGCAAGACGTTTTCCCTCGGCGGTGGAATGGTCACTGCCGAGGGTCAGGCAACGTGGCCATTGCCAAAAGGTGTGTCCTGGCCGGCAGCTGCCGCGGTGAAGTTCGCCACCATCAACGATTACGGTGCGGTCGTTCCCGGAACGGCCAAGGTGGCCGCCGCTCCCGCGGCCAATGACTGAAGCGGAAATGTTCCGTTGGGTTGTTTTGCATGGGCTGCGTGCGTGCATGTTGGGCGTAGGGATCATGTTGGTTCTCGGCACGGCGCACGCCCGGGCCGAGGACGCTTCATCGAAGGACGGCAAGACCGTCCAGTTCAATTCCGCTTTTCTTCCAGGTGGCTCCGCCATGAAGATCGATCTTTCCCGCTATGCCCGACGTAACCCGGTCATGCCTGGCACCTATGACGCCGATGTCTGGTTGAACGGCGAATGGCAAGTGCGTCGCAGCGTTCATTTTGCTGCCGACGACGTGCAATCCGACGCCGTTCCCTGCGTGTCGGGTCTGACATTGACATCGTTTGGGGTCGCACTGGCTGCGGATCCGGCTGTGAGCGATGACCTCTGCCTTCCGGTAGCCGATCACGTGCCGGGCGCCACCGCGCGCTTCGACGTGAGTGAGCAAAGGCTGGATATCGAGGTACCGCAGGCTGCGCTGACGCGCCACCGGTCCGGCCTGGTTCCGTCAGCGAAGCGTGACGCAGGCATCCCATCGGGGCAGCTGGCATGGCGCCTCAATCTCCACCGCGGCACGACGGGAAGGCGCTCGCGGACGGTGCGATTTCTCGCCCATGAGGCCGGCATCAATGCGGGACACTGGCGTCTGCGTGGTGCGGGGTCGTGGAGCGCCTCTCGCTACGCACGCCATCATCTTTATGTTGAGCGACAGGTCGAGGCCTGGCGGGCACAGTGGCGTATCGGCGAGATCCTGGTGGCCGACGGCACGTTCGCGCCCGTTCGCATGCGCGGCATGACTATCGCGAGCGATGCGCGCATGGAGGATGACGCGCACGTGGGCTACAAACCGACAGTGCGTGGCATCGCGCGAACGCACGCACGGGTGCGTGTGAGCCAGGCTGCCGTTCTGTTGAGAGAACTTTCAGTCCCACCCGGCCCCTTTGTGATCGATGACCTCCAGGGTCTCGGGCATGGCGGTGATCTGTATGTCACGGTCGACGAGGAAGACGGTGGCCACACGTCGTTTCGCGTGCCGTTCTTTGCCATGCCCGAGCTGCTCGGCGAAGGTCAAAGCATGGTAGCGATGAGCGCGGGCCGCACAGTGGGGACACGAGGCCAGCGCGGTGACTTGATCCAGGTCGCCTGGCGGCGAGGTTTCGCGCGTGATACCACGCTGTACACGGGCTTGCGCCGCTGGGGAGCCGGCAGCTCGGCACTGTTCGGAGGAGCGGTCGATACCCTGGCGGGTGCCTTCGCCATGGACTTCACGGGTACCCGCATCGCTAGGCGTTCGTCGTTCGGCCAGTCGGGTCAGGGTAGGGCCTGGCGCGTTCGCCATGGCCGGCGTTGGGGTAGCGGGACGAGCATGTGGGTAAGCCTGGTGCGAGAGCGTGGAAGCGCAGCGCCGGGTGTCGGAGGGCGTCGGCACTCAAGTGAGGGTCCGGGCGCAGGCGACTATCGACTGGACGTCGTGCTTCATCGCGAACTGCCGGCGGATAACGGCATCCTGACGGCGAGTGTCAGTCAAGGCCGGAGCCGACGCTATATCCGTTCGCGTCGTTCCACATCGGAGAGGTCGCATGCACTGGCGTGGACACGCGGATGGCGTAGGGCCACCCTCGATGTGTCCTTACGTCACGACACCGACGACGCGAGTGTGCGGATCGGCGTCTCGATGCCGCTAGGGAGGGCGTCGTCGCCACCGTCACTCACGGTGGTCGGTCATGACCGCCGTGACGACGGAAGCCGTGTGCAGGTCAGTGTGGCAGGCGCCGTCGGCTCCGAACGCGAACTGGGTTATGGAGCATTCGTGGAGCAGGGCGCACGTCGTGCTCGTCGGCTGGGGCTGTCTGCGTCACATCTATCCGGCGGGGGTGAGTCAAGCCTCGCTATCGATCGCTCCGGTGCCGCGCACGGGGAGTCGTTCTCGACAGCCGGTGCCCTGGTGTTTCACCGCCATGGCATCACGCGTGCGCAACGGCTTGGGGAGGCGATGGCTCTCGTGCATGCGCCGGGAACGGCAGGGGCAAGACTGCCATCCGCGGCGGGGGTGCGGCTCGATCGGCGTGGCTACGGTGTGGTGCCGTACCTGGCAGCCTTCCGATGGAATGCGGTCGAGATCGATCCGACCGGCCTGTCGCTGGACGTAAGCCTCTCTTCGACGCGTCGGCGGGTTGCGCCCACGGCGGGCGCGTTGGTTCTGGTGCCATTCGAGACGGACGTCGGTCGCACGTCGCTGCTTGTGGCACGTCTGGCCGACGGTTCTCCCCCTGCTTTCGGCGCGGACGTACTCGACGGACAGGGGCGTTCGGTTGGGGTCGTTGGTCAGGCCGGTAACATTTTCGTTCGCAACGTAGTGTCAGATGCGCCGTTGACGATCCGCTGGGGCGATCGACCGGAGGACCGCTGCGTTGTTCGGGCGGGAAGGGACGGCGAGGCCGCACAAGGCCTGGCACGCCTGGCGGGAGTGTGCGAATGAACATGCGGCCGTTCGGACTCGTCGCCTCGGCCTTGCTCGGCCTTTTTCTTGGCCCGCCTTACGGCGAAGTCGCTGCTGACTCCCTCCGCGCGTCATCCGATCGGTCGGCCGACACGCTGCGATTTGACGTCACCGGTGCGATCACTCCGTCTTGTGCGCTTGTAGCGAACCGAATCCACATCGATCTGGGGAGTGTCTCGGTGTCCGAACTTCCCTCGGTAGGTGAGGGGAGCCGTTGGGGAACGGCGGCGTTCATTGGCGCGGACTGCGTCGGTGCCACTCATGCTTCCGTCATCATGCGCGCGGCACCTGCAGCGGAAGATCCCCGCTACATAGCCACCGCAGGAGATGCTCGCGGCGTCGCCATCGAGTTGCGTACGGGGTCCGGCCAGCTTGTCCTGCCCGACGGCACGACGCCGGTACGCTTCGACCTTGCGGGCCATTCGCCGGAGCTTCGCTTCGAGGCCCACTATGTCCGGGTCGGCCCACTGGGGCCGGGGAATGCCCCGGCGACGGCACTCGTGCAGATCACATGGGAATGAGACTGGCACCCGGGCTCGTGACGGATCGTGCCCACGTAGAAAGGTTTGCGGTGAGGGCGGCCATCGCCCAAACTACCCGGTCCGACCCCGTCGGCCCGCATGTCCCGCAGGCTGGCTATGCGCAGGCTGGCTATGATGGGCGGGAAGACACATCCAAGAGGGAAATCCATGGCACGCGGTATCAACAAGGTCATTATTGTCGGCAACCTCGGCGCGGATCCCGAGACCCGGTACACCGGCAGCGGCACGGCCATCACCAGCCTGCGCATTGCCACGTCGGAAGCCTGGACCGACAAGGCCTCCGGCGAAAAGCAGGAGCGCACCGAGTGGCACCGCGTGAAGCTGTTCGGCAAGCTGGCTGAAATTGCCGGTGAGTACCTGAAGAAGGGCCGGCAGGTTTACATCGAAGGCTCCCTGCGCACCGACAAGTACACCGATAAGGATGGCGTCGAGCGTTACTCGACCGACATCATCGGCAACGAAATGCAGATGCTCGGCGGCAACGCCGGCGGCGAAGGCGGCGGCTTTGCCGGCGGCCAGGGCGGTGGTGCACGTCCGCAGCAGGCGCGCGCAGCCGGTGGCGGCGGTGGCAATTACGGCGGCGGTGCCAGTGCTGGCGGCGGTGGCGGCCAGCAGCGCGGCGGCGGTAACTATGGTGGCGGTTCGCGTGGTGGCGACGATTACGGTCAGCCCCGCGGTGGCAATGCGCCCCCGCAGCGTTCCGCTCCGCCGGCAAACGAAGGCTTCGACGACGACGATATTCCGTTCTAGCGAACACATGTTGTGAATAGTTGATTTAAGTTGAGAAAGCCCTTGCTCTTGCAAGGGCTTTTTTCTTGCCTGCGAATTTTGTTATTGAAAACAACGATCTCAAATGCTACACATCCGGAAATTGTTGAGAACGAGTACGCGTCGTGTATCAGATCGCGATCCGTGTTCTTGCAAGCGGCGAACGGGCACTCTTCTTGCTCGACGGCCAGGGTTGCCCGCTCTTCTACCCCACGCTGTTCACCACGTCGCAGCTTCGTAACGCCGGAGCGCCGGCGAACACGATCAAGAACAAGCTCGCCCACGTCGCTGTTTTATTGCGGTGGCAGGAAGACCGAAAGCGGGACCTCGTAGATGATTTCCGCTGCGGTCGATTTCTCACCGTGGCCGACATTGCATCGCTGCGCGACTTCGCACAAAGAGACATGCGTGACGTTGGGCGGGCGAATAAGCAACCGCGTCGACCCGGTGTGGTGCTCCTTGAGGGGAGGACGGCGCGATCCACGGCGCGTCCCACTGTCAGTGGCCCGCAGCAGTACAACCGACTGACCACCATCGCTGAGTATCTCGCCTTCTTGGCCATGGCCGTTACGCAGCACAAAGCCTCAGCGCACGATGCTGTTCAGATCGAACGCATGGTCGAATTAATCCGAAAGCACCGCCCTAGAGGCCTTGCCCGAGGCATCGACGGCGATCCGCACACAAAGTCACCGCCCTCCGACCTGATCGACCGCTTCATGGATGTCGTCGCCGTTGATCATCCGGATAATCCCTTTCGGGACCCAGGAATTCGGCTGCGAAACGCCATCCTGTTTGGTCTCTTGCGCCATACGGGAGTCCGCCGCGGCGAGCTCCTGAGCCTACGCGTCGGGGATATGGATCTTGGTCACGAGCCCATCGTGTGGGTGCGACGCAACCACGATGATGTTTCGGACCCCCGTCGCAACCAACCTGTCGCGAAGACGAAAGAGCGTCCGCTGCCGATCCCGTTGGAATTGGCCACCCTGATCCAGGACTACATCCTCAGTTACCGCGCCAAGATTCCTGGCGCACGCCGTCATGGCTACTTGCTCGTCTCGCACAAAAAGGGGACGACTTCGGGTCAGCCGCTGTCTCTGACGGCGTTGGGAAGTCAGATCATGGGGAAGGTGCGTTCCGTTGACCCCGCGTTCGCTGATATTCACCCGCATGCGTTTCGACACCACTTCAACTACGAATTGTCCCGTCGGGTCGATGAACATAACGCGCGCGCCCGGGAGCAAGGCGCTGGAGAAGGCTTGATTCCCATTTCCGAAGCCCGCGAACAGGACGTTCGGGCATTCGTCAATGGCCATCGGAGCAAGGCGTCCGCGGCCATATATAACCAGCGCCACCTCCGGGAGGTTGCTGACCGGGCCATTCGAGGGGTGCAATCAGCGATGCGTACTCACGGCTCTCCAGCAAAGAAGTCGAGCGATGACGGCCACTAAGAAAAGACGCATCACCCCACGGACGCGGGCAACATCTAAGGATGGCTACGTGTTTGATCCGAGTTCCAGTCATTGGAAACTCAATAAGGACATCATCGTTGGCCTCGGATCGGTTACCCGACTTCCGGAGCCAACGCAAAGCGGATTCCGTAAGGCGTTGCAGAGGTATGCCGAAGAAATGTCGGCGACGCACACGCGAAATATGGCAACTCGATTCATTCGGTTCTTGAGCGATACAAACGCGACGACCATTGATGCCGCTAGTCTACTCAACTGGCGAGCGTTGCTTGGGGAGGAAGAACAGTGGCAGCTCGGTGGTTTGAAGGGATTTCTAATTGCTTGGCATGACTACGGATTTGACGGAATCGCCAAAGAGGTCGTCGACTTGCTCGCGGGGTGGCGGATCAAGGGCAATGACAAGGGCGTCGCGGTTTCCATCGGTTGTCCAGAAAGTGGCCCGTACACCGACCTCGAGGTTGCAGCCGTCCTTGGTTGGGCGAACACGGCGGTCACCAAAGGGTTGATTCCTTTCAGGGACTACGCCTACCTGCTGACGTTGGCGATGGCGGCGCGACGGCCCGTTCAGATCGCGGCACTCCGCGGCAAGGATCTACTGATAGATGGGAAGGTCGGTGCGAAGCTCCACCGCATCAATTTTCCTCGTGCCAAGCAACGTGGTGGTGGCTTCCGGGCATCGTTCCGATCCCTCGCTGTGGTGGAAGACCTCTACGTTGTCCTACGCCACGCTCATCATCGTTCAGTGCTGGCCGTGGAGGAGCAAATCGACGAATCCTTGTCGGAGCACCTTCGTGATGAAGTGCCGGTTTTTATCAACATAACTACGCTCAGGTCGCTCCGTGACCTTGCCGGTCTGTGCAGTGTGCTATTAGGCGAAAGACCAGATGCGCTGCACGAGACGACAAATAACCTTCGCGAGGCGTTGCGCGCTTGCGGAGCGCTATCGACAGCTCGCTCCGAGCGGACAGGTGAGTTCATTCGCCTGGCAGCGACACGCTTTCGATACACGCGCGGCACGAAGTTGCGCCGCGAGGGCTTTGGAGAGTTTGTCATCGCCGAGCTGCTTGATCATTCCGACGTACAGAACGTGCGTGTCTACACGGAGAACACCGCGCAAGAGGCGTTGGTCATCAATGAACTGATCGGTGCGCAGCTCGCGCCTTTCGCGCAGGCGTGTATGGGGACGCTCGTTCGCTCCGAGCGCGAGGCCATTCGTGGTGACGACCCAAGAAGCCGTGTCCCGAATCATCGGCAGAATGCGGTGGGCACCTGTGGGAACTATGGGTTTTGCGCGAGTGGATACCGCGCCTGTTATACCTGCCATCACTTTCAGCCGTGGGTCGACGGTCCACATGCTGAAGTGCTGTCCGAGCTGTATGCCGAGAAGGAGCGGACGCGGCAGGCTGGATGTGCGGAGGTCGTGGTTAATGCCAACGATCAGCTGATTCTTGCGGTCGAGCATTGCCTATCACTGTGCAAAGAGGCAGTCGAAGACGCCGCCGATGAGCGGATCGGAATCGCTGATCATGACTAATATCGTTGAATTCGTACCTCGCGCCGACCGAGATGCCAAGGCCAACCTGGAGGCCTTTATTCACATGGCGAGGGAGGATCTTACCGCCTTCGGAACGGGCGGAGCGTGGGATGCGGATCGATGGCAGCAGGCAAAAACCGTCGCCTTGTTCTCGGCTAAATCCACGACAAGGGACTCATATTCGTATACGCCGATGGCGGATCCGTTTAAGCAGTTTGCTAAGGCATACATCCGATACACGTACAGCCATCGACCGGTCGTTTCGTTAGCCATGCCCCTGCAGGCGCTTCGTTGCATTGAGGCAGCGTTGGCTGAGTGCTGCGGCCACGCTGACGTCCTGCTGCTTCGCGGTGCTGTGATGGATACGGCTGCGCAAAAGTGTCGCGAGTTCTATGGGTCCGAAGATGTGTGGCACAAGACGGGCCTCGTGATACAACACGTCTTCGACTTTTGCCGAGTCAAGGGATTCGCTCCGTCACTTCCGCAGTGGAAATCACCCTTCAAGAAGGTAGTCATTCTTACCGAAGCCTTTCCAGATTTCTGCAGTGCTCAGCCGTCACCGAAATGGTGAATGGACCGACTTCAAAGGACTGTGGCGACGAAAAAGCGTGATCAAAGTTGAAGAGCTGCATGGGGTTGGCTCCGTGGCGAACTGCTGAATTATGCTCTACGCCGAACCAAGCGCACGGGAGCGGCCATCGTTGGTCGCGGCGACAGTCGTTGGGAGATGAAGCCCGTCCGGGGTTGTCGACAGCAAAAGAGCTCGCGTTCTCGACCCGTTGAGCATATTTCGGGATCGTGACTTCGTGGCGCAGGCTTTCGTTGTGGAGCATCCAAACATCATTGGTGTTCGATGTGGCCCTTTTTTTTCAACGCCTTTACCGGTCGCCAGCGGGAGGCGCCGATCCCAGCAGACTTTTCATCGCCGAACACGGCGGAAAGCGACACCCCGGTTCTCGCGCGTTCTATTGTTATCTCCCTTTCCAGAGGAAAGAGGTAGAAAAAACTCCGTTACGGGAGCTCTATATTACCGAAATTGTTAGTTTTTATCCTTGTTGTCAGCGTCTCCATTTACAATTATGTGTACACAACCCTTCTGATCGCCACACCAGCTCGTTAAGAAAGGCAGAGCAAACGCTCTGCGTTTTTTTTGGATCTTCGTCGATTCCCGTGGTCCGGGCGCTCGGCTTTCGGGCCGGGCATTCTTTCGCGCCTCTTCGGCCTCGCGGGCTCGGCTTTGCCATCGCTCTGTACACTTGGGCGTCTCGCGGGGAGACCTTGGTGCCCACCCTCGCTGCTCAGACAGTCCTCCGCGTTTCGTACCGGAAAGGCCGCTAACGCGGCCCATGTACCTATCTGGCCTACGGCCGCTCCACTTG
>CBIGPO010000051.1:0-27034 GCA_966191635.1 uncultured Luteibacter sp. | reverse complement strand
CGCGCGCCTCGAAACCGTCGAAGCGCAAAAGCGGATTGAGCCAGATGAGCCGGCGGCACGAGCGGTGCAGCCGATCCATCTCGAAAGATAGCGTGTCATCAGCATCGCGCTCAAGCCCATCGGTGATGAGCAGCACCACGGCGCCCAGGGGCAGATAGAACAGGGGCAGTCGCGGGAGTTCGTAAGCCCTCATCAGGAACAGATTGATGCCGTAGGCCAGTGCCATGCCGAGCACGATGCCCATGCTGGCCAGCAGGAAGTTCTCCGTCTGGAAATAGCGCAGGATGTCCACGCGACGGGCGCCAAGGGCGCGTCGCACACCGATCTGGCGCCGCCGCTGACCCACCCAGAAACTCGCCAGGCCGACGATGCCCAGCGCGGTCACCACCAGCAGGATGACGCAGACCGCCACCAGCAGGCCGGCCATGGCACGATCACCAGCGAAGCGTTCGTCGCGTATCACCTTGAAGGTCTCCTTCTTGACGATGACACGGCGTGGGTCGACCTGCTTCAGCTTCTCGACGGCGAGCGCCAGTACCCGATCGGCCTGTCCCGGCTGGCTCCGAATGACGAACGAGCCACCGGCCGCCGTCGTCTCACGCCAGGGCTGCAACGTGGCGAACTCGATGGCGGAGCGATCGACGCCGCCAGCGCTGGCCAGATGCTCCACGACGCCGACCACGCGCATCTCTGTATTACTGCTACCGAGCCAGACCGAACGACCCAGCGCCGAGGCATCACCGAAAAGGTGTCTCGCCAGGCCCTGGGTAATCACGATGACGGGCGACGGCTTGGCCCGGTCTGTCACCAGGTCATCAAGCCAGACGTACTCGGACGACTCGAAATAGCGCCCGGCTACCAGACGCGTGCCCAACGTTTCGCCCACGCTCTCACCGTAGAAATTTTTCACCTCCACGGTCGAGGATTGCTGATTAGGCGCCAGGTTGAGGCTGCTGCCCCAGCTGGTGTCACCAAGAGGCAGGCTATTGGTGATCGTGGCAGCCACCACGCCGGGAAGGGCTCGTAGCGCGGCGAGATCGGCTTCGGTGCGTGCGTGGTCGTCGCCATGCTTGCCGATGTCGGAGGCCACAATGTGCACCACGTTCGCCTCGTCGATACCACTGGGCGTATCCAGGGTCGCCAGACGGTCGCCGACGAGGAAGATCGCATTGCAGACGATGGCGCAGGTGAGCGCGATCTCGAGCACCACCAGACTGGCGGTGAGCCGGTGCTTGCGCAAGGCGGAAAGGATCGGGCCGATGTCCTTCAGCATGTCATTGACTCTTCAATTGCAACGCGGGAGTGATACGGCAAGCGCGCCAGGCGGGCAGCACTCCCGCGGCGACCGTCGCGCCGATCGCCATCGCAAAGGTCACGCCGAGCATCGTCGGGTCCAGATGCGCCAGCTTCGCGTAGGACACAGGTTGCAAGCGAACCAGCCAGAGGCCGAGCCAAGACAACACCAATCCGGCCATGCCACCGACGAGACCGATCATGCCAGCCTCGGTCAGCAGCTGGCTGAACACGCTGATGCGCGATGCCCCCAGCGCGCGGCGGACGCCGACCTCACCCGACCGCCGCATGAACTTGGCCAGCATCAGACCCACGGTATTGATCAGGCACACGAGGAAAAAAGCGAGCGCCAGCCAAACCTGCAGGCGCACATCGCTCGGAACGACCTGCTCGTGGTCCAGCCAGCCCATGACATCGAGCATGCGCGTCTGTGCGGGGCGCTCGAAGCGGCCGATGGCTTTCTGTTCCGCGGCGTAATGGGCGAGGAAATTGCGATAAGCCGTTACCTTTACCGGGCTGTCGAGCTGTACCCAGAACTGCAGCCACGCGCACTCGGAGCTTTCCATCGTGCTCTCGTCACCTGAGCCCTTGCCCCAGCACTGTATGCCGCCAGCCCGGCTGAGCAGGAAGTCGCGAGCCGTGGAAAGCGGAATGAAAACATCTTCCTGTGCCGAGAAAGCTCCCACGTTCAAGTCAAAGAAATGTGGAATCGGCCGCCAGGGCTTCAGTACACCGATCACACGCAGATCGTGCCCATCGACGCGTACCACACGACCCGTGCTGTCCTCGCCGTGGAAGAGTTTGTCGTTGAGATCGCTGCCGATCACGGTCACGCGGGAGCGGCTGTCATCTTCTGCCGAGGTCCATGCCCTGCCGTAGCGGAACGGAGTCTCGAACATCGGAAAGAAGTCGGCCGTGGTGTAGCGGGACGACGATATGAAGGGATCCATGCGGGCATCCGCCGTCTGCATGGCCACTTGCCCGCCCACCATCAAGGCCTGACGGTCGGCGCGGCGCGAGTGCAACAGGTTCATGCCGTCGGCCCAGGTCAGCTGCCGTGGGAATTGCTGGCTTGGCGACGCCTGGTCCGCCGCGTAATCACTCATATCGCGCGGATCCATCTGCGGATAGAAGATCGATGCGCTGCGCCCCGGCAGCGGATCGCCCGAGAGCAAATGCAGCACGGTAAGCGTGGTCATGCACGCGCCAATGCCCAGGGCGATCGCGAGGATCATCAGCGCGGTGAGTGCCCTGCTCCGCCCAAGGCTTCGCAGGGCCAGTTCCATGTAGTAACCGAACATTCCGTTCTCCGTGATGAACCGTCAGACGCTGCGCGTCGCCTCGACCGGCGACACCCGCGACGCACGCAGTGCGGGTGCGAACACAGCGGCCTGGCCCAACGCGAGCAAAGCGACGACACCGATGGCGACATAGGTAAGCGAAAGACGCTTCATCTCGAAGTGCGTGAACATCCACTGGCTGAGGCCCACCGCGAGCACGACGCCCACGATGACGCCGACCAGGGCGATAAGGAAGTTCTCGGTCATGAAGTAACTCAGGATGTCACTGCGACGTGCCCCGAGTGCACGCCGTACGCCAATCTGTTTGCGACGCTGACCGACCCAGAAGCTGGACAGGCCGACAATGCCCGCTGCCGTGATCGCCAGCAGCACACAACAGACCACGCCCATCAGGATCGCCATGCCACGGTCGGCCTCATAGGCACGCGCACGCACCATCTCGAACGTGCGCACCCCAGACTTCTCCGGTAGCACTCGCATACGATTTGCCGCGTACAGCGCCTTGGGCGCTTCCTTGAATACGGTGTCCTGCTGGCCTGGCTTCGTACGTATCACGAAATGCTGGTAACCACTGTTGTACAGCAACGGCATGATCGTCACGTTATCCATCGTTTCCCATTCGATCCAGGGCACGGTCAGTTTTTCCACGATGCCGATGATCGTCGACGGCTTGCCTTTGGCGAGGTACATCACTTTGCCAAGCGCGTTGCCATCGGGGAACAGCTTGTCAGCAAGCGTCTTGGTAATGATGACCTGAGGGGTTCCAGGCGACTGCTGCGGCTGTACAGTCGTAATTTCGCTCGGGGTGAAGTTGCGACCGGCGATCAGCCGCACACCGAGCGTCTTCAACGTGTGCTCGTCACCGAAATACAGTGCCGTATTGATACCTTGCTTCGTCGAATTAGGGTCTGTCTGCGCACCCGTCGACCAGCCGCCCTGTCGCAGCGGGTACGCATTGGTCACGTAGGCATCCTCCACGCCCGGTAGCGAGCGAAGTACCTGGAGATCGGTCTTCATGAGCGGGACATAGCTCTCGGGCGACCCGACATAACGGTTCTGGATGGCGACCACGTTGGTCTCGTCCATGCCGGTCTTGCGATTTATACGATCGATGCGCTCATGAACGATAAAAAGCGCGTTGCAGACAATGGCCAAGGTGAGCGCGATCTGCAGCGCGATGAGGATCGTGCCTGCCTTGTGTCGGCGCAACGCGGAAAGAATGGGCTGAATCTGCATGATCATGTCCTCAGTTGGATTTCAGCTGCCATGCCGGCTGGACCTGCGCGGCGCGCCACGTGGGATAGAAGGCAGCGACCAGCGAGGCGGCGATGGACACCACGAGGGTGAGCAGGATAAGTACCGGGTCGATGGTGGCCAGGCGCGCAATCTGCTCCGGGAACACGAGGCCCACGCCGAGGACGCCAACGCCCGTGAGCAGCAGGCCAAGCACGCCACCTGCGACGCCGATCGTGCCGGCCTCGATCAGGAACTGTGCGTAGATATCCCTCCGCGAAGCACCCAGTGCGCGACGAACACCGATCTCCGGCGCACGACGCATGAACTTCGCCAGCAGCAGGCCGATGGTATTGACCAGGCAGATGACGAGGAAACCCAGCGAGACGATCAGCGACACTTCGGACTCGGGCGGGATCACGCGCTGCACGTCGAGCCATGTCATGACATCACGCACTTTGACGTTCGGCGGCCAGCGGAAACGTCCAGCCGCCTGCTGCGCAGCGGCATAGCCGTTGACGTACTGGCGGTAAGCGTCCGCGTCGGCCTTGTTAGGCAGCTCACTCCACAGCGACAGCCAGATGCACTCCGAACGCAGGTAATTGTCCCAGCCCTCGCCGGGCTCCGCGACGCAGTTGTTATTGCCATCGTTGGGCATCTTCAGGTCGATGGCACGGTTGAACGGCACGTAGACCGAGGCCCCTTCGTCAAAGCCGCCCGTATTGGGCACGTCGAAGAACAGCGGCTGCGGTGCCCAGTCCTCAATGACACCGGTGATGCGGAAGAGGCGACCATCCAGGTTCACTTGCTTGCCCACGCTCTGGCCACCGTTGAAAAGCTTGTCGTTGAGCGACTTGCTTATCACGGCGACGCTGGCGTGTTTGTCATCGTCTTCACGGGTCCAGCCATTGCCCTGGATGAATGGCACGTCGAACATCGGGAAGAAGTCCGAGCCCGTCGCATACGCTCCTTTGCGTACCGGCAGCCGCGAGGGGTCTTCTGGAATTACCGAAACTCCCACCGGATAGGTAATCGCCTGGCGCTTCGCCTTGTGGGCGTTGAGCAACGCCGTGGCGTCCTTGTATGACAGCGCCGGAGGCGGCTCGCCCTTCTCGGTGTGGTCGGGTCCCCAGTTGTCCAACTGGGTCATGTACAGCTGGCTCGACTTCTGCGGTATCGGGTCACGCGATGTGGCACGAAACACCGAATACGTCGTCATCGAGGCGGCAACACCGAAGCCGATGGCCATCACCATCAACCCGGTGAGGACTGGATTGCGGCGCAGGCTGCGCAGGCCGAGCTGGAGGTAATAACTGAACATGGGTGTCCCCGAAACGGTGGGTGGACGAATCAGGAAAGGGCAGCGTGCGGGTGCGTGTGGAAGCGCGGTTCCTCGGAAAGGTCCACCACCTGGCCGTCGATCACATGCACGTTGCGCTGGGCGCGCGCAGCGAGTTCGGGATCATGGGTGACCATGACGATAGTCGCGCCTTCGCGATGGATCTCTTCGAGCAGTTCCATCACGCCGCGGGCCATCTGCGTATCGAGGTTACCGGTCGGCTCATCCGCCAGAAGCAGGCGCGGCGAACCGGCGAGTGCGCGAGCGATGGCGACACGCTGCTGCTGACCACCGGAGAGTTCCGCCGGATAGTGCTTCGCACGCGAGGCCAGGCCCACGCGCTCCAGTGCGTCCATGATGCGCTGCTTGCGCTCAGCGGCCTTCATGCCGCGATAACGCAACGGCACTTCCACGTTGTCGAACACGTTGAGGTCGGGAATCAGGTTGAAGGCCTGGAAGATGAAGCCGATCTTCTCGTTGCGGATGCGCGAACGGGCATTATCGTCGAGCTGGCTCACTTCGACGCCGTCGAGGTGATACTGGCCGCCGGTAAAGGTTTCCAGCAGACCGGCGATCGTCAGGAAGGTGGTTTTGCCCGAGCCCGAAGGTCCGGTGACGGCGACGAACTCGCCTTCCTTCACGTCGATGTTGAAGTCGCGCAAGGCATAGGTCTCGACGACTTCCGTGCGGTAGACCTTGGCGAGATGGGTCATCTTGAGCATGGCGGTTCCTTCGTTGGTAAGGGAATGGCGTGGGATCAGCGGCTGATGGCGACGTGTTTCGCGTCACCGAAGGTGTCGGCGCCGGAGATGACGATCTTGTCGCCTTCCTTCAGGCCGCTCAGGATTTCGACCTTGTCGATGCTGCTCGCACCAACACGGATGTCACGGCGGTCGGCCATGCCGTCGGCGACGACGTAGGCGTAGCGACCCGCGCTTTCGTCGACGAAGGAGCCACGCTGCACGGTGAGTACGTTGTCGCGCTTGTCGAGGAGTACGCGCACGGAAAGGCGCTGACTCTGGCGAAGCTGGCTGGGCGTGGCACCGTCGAAGCGCAGGCGCGCAGCGACTTCGCCGTTGACCACTTCGGGCGAGATCGCGCTCACCTTGCCGTTCCACACCTTGCCGTTGCCACTGATCTCGCCGGGCATGCCGATAGCGAGGTCGCGTGCGAAGCTCTCGGGCACCTTCATCTCCACCTGCAAGGCTGAGAGATCGATGACGCTGAGCAGCTGTGCGTCTTTCGCGACGGTGGCGCGTTCGGCGATGAACGCCTGGCCCACCTGCCCGTCGACCGGCGACTTCACGTTGAGTTCTTCCACCTGGCGCTCGAGGTCCTGCACAAGCAGCACCTGGCGGTCGTAGGCGAGCTTCTTCGCCTGGATGTCGAAGGTCAGGCTACCGTTATCCGTGGCGAGATCGGATTGGGCGTGCTTCACGGTGACATCCGCCTTATCGAGCGTCGACTTGGCCTTGTCGACATCCGCGACGGGCACCGCACCCTTGGCGAACGCGCCTTCATAACGCTTCAGGTCACGCTGGCCGGCGGTCTGGTCGATCACCGCGTTGTCATAGGCCTTCTGCAGCTCCGACCGCTTTTTCGTCGCGTCGATCTGCGAACGAAGGAATTCCACCTTCGCGGCATCGGCGGCGGAACGTTCCTGGGCCAGCTTGGCGGCGAGGTCGGGGCTGGTGATGGTGGCGAGCACCTGGTCCTTCTTCACCACGTCACCCGGGTGCACCGTAAGCACTACCGCGCCGGCAGAAGTGGCGTACAGGGTCGGACTCACAGCGGCGACGACTTTGCCTTCCGCCGCGATGTCGCGCACGAAGGGACCACGAGACACCGTCGCGAAGCTCAGGCGTGAGGCACTGACCGAGCTGTCGGCGGAGAACATCGTGGCGACATGGGGGGCCGCAAAGACAAGCGCGGCGACCACGGCTATGCCTGCGCCGATATAGATCAGCTTGCGGTTACGGTTGGAGCCGACTTCGACGAGGCGGTCCGTAGCGGAGGTATCGCGGATCATGCTGGCTTCCCTGGATTCTCTTGAGGGGAAGAGAGCAAGCTGCGTGCCAAGCCGCTACATCGCTATAAAACAGTGAGTTACAGCGTCCTGACGGAATCGACACCGTGTCCGCGGACAAAGTGTCCGGACACTACGCCGGCCGGACAGACAGTCACTCAGACGGTGATGCCCACCGATTCCGACACCGCGATATCGCGTGCCACCCCGCGGCCCAATGACGAGATCAACACGTCACGCGCGCCGAGTACAGTGAAGCCAACCAGACGCCGACGGGTGAAGGAAAGCACACGGGCTCGCGAGGCGCGAAGCCACTCGCGATCGGGCAGTTCCCGGCTCGGCGCTTCGATGGGAATTGCGTCAACGAACAGGCCATCCCACGCGAGGTAGTCGGTGTCGGGCAGAAGGTAGATCCGGGCGAGCGCTTCGCCCTGGCTACCCACGCAATCGATCCACTCGCGCGGACCTTCCGCGGTGATCGCACAGGTGAGGCCGACATGTCGTGTCGCCAGCAACGGAGCGAAGTCCACCGACTCGACAAGACAACCGAACGTCAAATTTTCCTGCATAGGACAGGCCGCGGACCTTGGCGCGAGATACAGCACACCGCCGAGCTGACCAAGGCCCTCCACCAGCGTGCGCGGCGTGATCGCCAGCCAGCGTGTGGTGGGGGTGGAACGGGCACGCGGATGCATGCCGAACGAAGCTAACCAGCCGAACATAGCGCGTCTCCCGGGTGACTGCCGGAATGGGATGCCTGGCTGGGCGGCCCGGGGAGGACCCGCTTGGCTTGGCGTCGGGGAGAAGTTCCCTATTGGAGCGGGCCCCGTTGGAGCAGGCCCTTACTTGGTAAGAATGAGCTTGTCGTTGCGCGTGAGGCGCAGGTGGTATTCATTGCCCTGGTGCTCGATGACGAGCTCCCGCGAACCGTCGAGCAGACGCGTACTTTCGATACGGCGGGCAATCGCAGGGTTGGCGCGCAGCGCGACGACCTTGTCACGGCCGCCGTTATCGGTCAGGGGAAGCGTTCTCATCAACATGGCCGGGCTCCGGGTCTGAGGGTTCGGCCTTAATGATAACGATTCTCATTTACACGTCAAGAGGGGCGTTCGCACTTTTTGTGGGAGCCGCTTCAGCGGCGATAGCCAGGGTGCCTCAACCCTATCGCCGGCATAGCCGGCTCCCACAAAAAGCCCAGGCAAAAAAGCCCAAGCAAAAAAAGCCCGGCCTGAGCCGGGCTTGGGTTGACCTGCTATCGCCGCTGAAGCGGCTCCCACACATGAAGGAGCTCCCCGTCACGCCTCGGCGAGCATGCCCACCAGGGTGTCTTCCAGCGCTTCCAGGTCCGGAATCACCGCCGTGTCGTCGCGGACGAGGACGCGGGCGCGGACGCCGAAGGGGAGATCGTGGCCGTCGTGCGTGGGCAGGAGGAGCTCTGCGTTGAGCGTGGTCAGGCGGGGGAAGCCGTGCGTAAGCACCGCGACATACGGCATGTCCGGGTGGTTGGACACACCCTTAAGCACCGCCACGCGAGGCGCCTGCGCACCACCATCTTCCGGCAGCGGAGCGACATGGTCGAACTTCACCAGCGGAATACGCCAGCCACGCCACGCAATGCGACCGACTAGCCACTGCGGCGCGTCGGCGACCGGTTCGACACCGGCCAGCGTGATCACTTCGGCCACCGCGGCGTTCGGCAACAGCAGGCGGACACCCCCGCTGGGAATCAGAACGCAGCGAATTTCGCGCGGTAACGGCTCGCTCATGGAAATTCCTCGATCAGTTTCTGCGCCAGCGCGTGAACGTCGCCGGCGAAGCCGGCCACGCGTTCCTCGCGGATACCGGCGACCATATGTCCTGCTTCCACATCGGGAGCGACGGTCTCGACCCACACGCGGCCACCGGCGTCGTACACCGCCTGCGAACCGGCTACGGCGTCGTTGCCGCGACCGGCGAAGACGATCGCCAGCGCGTCCGAACCGAAGCCACCAGCCAGCGTACTGAAGATGCCGTCGATGGACGGACCGGTTGCGGACGCCGGGCTGCCGTCTTCGCGTACGGTGACGCTACCATCGCGACGAATCTGGACATGCGAGCCACGCGGCACTACGAGAATCTCGCCGTGCTCCGTGTGCGATCCATCCGTCGCGACGCGTGCGCGGCCGAGCCGCTGGGTGAAACTGTTCGGATCGACGTCGTGATGCACGGCGACCAGGATCACCGCCGGTATGCGCTTCGGCAGTGCGGCAACGAAGGTGGCCACCGTCGATTCGCTTTCACGCGCACCACCAAGGGCGACAACACGGCGTACGGCGCGCGAACTGCCTTCGAGGAACATCTCATGCGAGAAGTCACCATCGGTGCGCGGCGCGATTGCCTCTTCGAGCGACACGAGTTCAAGCGACAGCCCGGACTGGAGACCATGCGAGCCGTCATCGACGATATCCTGCGCGAGGTACTCGGCGGCGCTGATGGTCTCAATGCCGAAATCGGCCGGCTTTCCGTGCGCCGGCGTCTCGATAACAATCGTGTCGTGGTCTACCAGGTCCCACTCAGGAACCGGCGCCGGCACGTATTCCGTGGCGCGTGATTCGATCTGGATCGAGTGTTCGTTGAACGCGGGCGTTGCCGATGCGCCCTCTTCTTCACCAGACAGATTGAACTGGCTGATATCGAATTCACGCTCCACGGCGGGAGCCGGCGGCGGCGCTTCGTCCACCACTTCGAAACCGGAGAGATCCAGCGACGCCAGTTCGGTGAGCTCCAGCGGTGCGGAGGGAAATTCTTCCAGGCCGTCGGAGTTGTTGATCGGGTTGTCGCCGTCGGCCAGCAGGGCCTCGAGTTCCGCGGCAAGCACCAGTGGATCGGAGTCCTCGCCATCGTCTGGCGCTTCGGCCAGCGGCGAGGAGAAGTTCAGGGAGTCGGCCAGTTCGTCGCCGCGGGCCGTGGCAGACTCGTCTTCCGTAAGGGCGACAAAGCCGACGTCCTCGCTGCCCGCCATCGGCGTCTCCGCGTAGCCGTGACTGCCGGTGATAGCGAGATCGTCCACCAGCGGTTCGTCAAAGCTTTCCTCGGCCGGGGCGGCAACCCCAGCGATTGCATCGACACGCGGCTCGATGGCGCGCGCATCTTCAGGACGTGGCGGATCCATGGGATCGGTACCCACCAGTTTGGCGGCAAGGTGGCGGGCCCAACGGGCACGATCCCAGCCTTCCAGATGGCGACTGGCATCGGCGTCATTGAAAACCAGGCGTGGATGGCCACCTTCGACCGTGTCGTACAGGCGATCGAGATCGCCATCGCTGGGGTCGTCCAGATCGACCACGACCACGTCGGCCGACGAGCCGACCAGTTCGGCCGGTGCGAAAGCCCGCAGGTCCGACTCGTAAACGATCCGCGCACCCTGCGCGACGAGGGCGTCACGCAGGTGTGCCGCGAGCGCCGCATCGTCGAACAGCAGTGCGACCGACGGCTCGTAATCAGCCATGGGTCACTCCGAGCACGTCGTTGATCTGCACAATGAGGTCGTTCTCCTGGTACGGCTTGCCGATGTAGCGGTCGACACCGATGTCGAATGCGCGCTGACGATGCTTATCGCCGGTGCGCGAGGTGATCATGATGATCGGTACACCCGCCAGGCGCTCATCCGCCTTCATCTGGGTCGCCAGCTCATAGCCATCCATGCGCGGCATTTCGATATCGAGCAGCATGAGGTCGGGAACGCGCTCGTTGAGCTTCTCGAGAGCGTCCACGCCGTCCTTAGCCGTCATGACTTCGAACTCGTGGCGTTCCAGCACGCGACCGGTGACCTTGCGCATGGTGATCGAATCGTCGACCACCATGACCAGTGGTTTCACACGCACTTCGTCCTGGACGCGCGGTGCGTGAGGCACGGCCGCCTCAGCCTCGAAAGCACGGCGTGCCACGCCATGACGCACCATCGGTGCGAGGTCGAGAATCATCAGCACCGAACCGTCGCCCATGATCGTTGCACCGAGGATGCCCGGCACCGAGCTGACCTGCGGGCCGACCGGCTTGACCACGATTTCGCGCGAACCGAGCACGGCATCGACGCGGATCGCGGCACGCAGGTCGCCCGAACGGGCAAGCAGCAGCGGAACATCGCCTTCCTCGGGTGAGGAGATGACGTGCACGCCGAGGAGCTGCGGCAGGTCGTGGATGGTGTAGTCGTCGCCGAGGTAATCGAAGCTCGGGTTTTCGTCGGCCATGCGATGTGCCAGCTCGTTCGGAGCGACTCGCGCCACGCCGTGCACCGACGTCATCGGGATCGCGAAGTTCGTTTCGCCGATGCGGACGATGAGGGCCTGGGTCACCGCGAGGGTGAATGGCAGGCGCATCACGAACGTCGTACCGACACCCTTCTGCGATTCGATACCCAGCGTGCCGCCGAGCTGCTTGATCTCGTTGGCGACGACGTCCATGCCGACCCCGCGACCCGCCACCTGGGTAACCTTCTCCGCCGTGGAGAAACCGGGAACCTGGGTGAGCTGGAAGATCTGGTCGTCGGAAACACGGGCTTCCGGACGCAGCAGGCCGCGTTCGATCGCCTTGGCGCGGATTGCGTCACGATCCATGCCGGCACCGTCGTCGGACAGGCGCACCACCACCTCGGTCGCCTCGCGCGACACCTGGATACGCACGGTGCCTTCCGGATTCTTTCCGGTGGCCTCGCGAGCATCTGGTGTCTCGATGCCGTGGGCGACCGCGTTACGCAGCATGTGCTCGAACGGCGCCTTGATGCGGTCGAGCATGTTGCGATCCATTTCGCCGTTCGCACCTTCCACGACCAGCTGGGCCCGCTTGCCGACATCGCCTGCCGCCTGGCGCAGCGTGCGGCGCAGGTTGGGCACCATCGCGTCGAACGGCAACATGCGCGTCTGCATGAGGCCTTCCTGCAGCTCCGCGTTCACTCGCTGCTGCTGGAGCAGGAGGTTCTCGGACTGACGGGTCAGCTCGTCGAGGATCGTCTGCAGTGACACAAGATCGGATACCGACTCGGCCAGTGCTCGCGAGTACTGCTGCAGCTGCGAGAAGCGGTCGAGCTCGAGCGGGTCGAAGTTCGTCGCACCCGTTTCGCGGTGCTCCTGGTGGTAGCGCGCGATGATCTGCGCTTCGGTTTCAATCTCGAGCATGCGCAGCTGGCTACGCAGGCGGCTGACCGTCTGTTCGTGCTCGGTGAGCGTCGAACGGAAGCTGGCCGTCTGCTGTTCCAGGCGCGAGCGGTAGATCGACACCTCACCGGCATGGTTTACCAGCGTATCGAGCATGTCTGCGCGAACGCGGATCTGTTCCTGCGACGAACGCTGGAGTTCTTCTTCCTCGAACTCAGGCAACAGCTCCGGCAGGTCGCGGTCGAGGACCGGAATAGTCTCGACGTCGCCCAGCGGTTCGAAGCCGGGAATCGGCGCAGGTTCGACGGTGATGATCGCGGCTTCGCGCTCTTCGCGGTAGCTTTCGGCGGTGAGCGTATCCGGCGCAATCGGCGCACCGGCAAGGCGTGCGAACGGCTCGATATCGGCGTCGTTAAGCGTGATGGCACGACCCAGCGCAATGCTCTGAATCATGCCGTGCAGCCGGTCGAAGCCCACTTCGGTCGCTTCAATGGACGGGCGATCGCTATCGCGCTGACCACCGGCTACCGCGTCCAGCAAGGCTTCCATCGCATGGGCGAGATCACCCACCACGGCCAGGCCTGCCATGCGCGCGCTGCCCTTGAGCGTATGCAGGTCGCGCTGCAGGGCGGTGACGTGCTCGGCCATCTGCGGTTCGATACGCCATGCCGCCAGGGCACCGTCAGCGTGATCGAGGATCTCGCGACCTTCTTCGACGAAGACCTCAAGCAGATCGGGATCGATATCCGCGTACGGCGAGAGCTCCGGAACCATGGCCACAACTGGTTGCTCGACCGGCGTATGTACCGGTGCGGCGACGGGTTCGTGTGACTGGTCTTCAATGACAACGGGCTCGTCCGACGGTTCGTCGAGGTCCGCGGCGGTACCCACGGTCTCGTCGATATCGGCAAGCTCGGTCAGCTCCGTATGCTCTGCGGAAGCGAACGCCTCGTCGGCAAGGAAGCCTTCTTCCTCAGACGCAGTCTCATCGATGGTCTCTTCATCGTCGAGGGTGGGCAGTACGTCACCGTCGTGTGACATCGGCTGCGGCAGAGTTTCTGTAGCCGCGTCATTGGCGAGATTGCCGATGAGCGAACGCCACGCGGCATCTTCTTCCGCGTCGTACTTCAGGATCGGCTTGACCTCGCCTTCCGGCTTGTCGATCTGGAAGCTTTCGAGCGAAGCGAGCAGTTCGGCGGTGAGATCGGCCGTATCGGCGGTCGTGTCGATCGGGGTGAGTTCGATGGCCGGAACGGCATCGTTCTCTTCCAGCGCGTCGACCGGCGCAGCAGGCTGTGTGTGCCCGGCGTCGGCGGATTCGCGCGCGGCGAGCTCGTCAGCCAGCATGGCTTCGAGTTCGGCTTCGAGATTCTCCTGCGTGGCAAGAACCTCGTCGAACGAGGGCAGCTCGTGGTGAGCGTGGATGTCCTCGATCGGCTCGGGAGCTTCGGCAGTCTCGTATGCTTCGACGGTCCCGGCTTCCGTGAAGGCAACCGGCGCTTCGCCGTGCACCGCCGGGGCTTCTTCGTCGTGAACGACTGAAGCTTCCGCCGCCACTTCGTCTTCCAGTGGCTGCGGATCCGGTTCGTACAGGATGTGGGCAACCGTGGCTTCCGGCTGTTCGTCACGCAACGCGATGATCTGCGCGGCGAGAACGGAAACGTCAGGCACACGCGGATCCGGTGCGTCGAACTGTTCCATGACGTGGTCGACCAGATCGGCCGCGTCGGTGAGGGCGTCGACGCCCGCCGGACGCAGCGGTATACCGCTGGCACGGACGCGCTTGATCAGACCTTCGAGCGGCGCGAGCACCTGGATGAGTACCGGGATGTCGACCATGCCGATGGCACCGTGCAGTGTATGCACGGCGCGCAGCAGACCGTCGTCCACCGGCAGTTCGCCGTCGCCGGCGAGCGCGAGGTTGGCGCGGATCACATGCAGGTACTGGGCAACCTCGGTGCGCAGGATGTCCAGCAGCACGGCATCGACCGGCGGCAGCGGCGGCGCCACGTACGGCGGATCCATCGGAGCGGCTTCCACCGGTTCCGACGGTGCGTGACCGTAGCCGGCAAAGGCAGCGGTCGGCACCGCGGCGATGGTGTCACGCGGGACACGACGCTTGACCTTGGTGCGAACGGTATGGACCGAGCTCTTCGCCACATCTTCGACGAACGCGCTGTCGCCCATGGCCAGGCGATCGGCCGTCTCCATGATGGCGGCGATCGGCGCACCCGGCGTCGACTCGCCTTCCAGCGCGGACTTCAGCTGCGGCAGTGCTTCCACCGCGTGGCCGATCAAGGCCTGCACGCCATCGTGCGGCGTGATGGTGTGGTCGAGCACGCGGTTAAGCATGTTCTCGACCTTCCAGGCGAATTCGCCCAGAAGGCGGGCGCCGACCAGACGGCCGGAACCCTTCAGGGTATGGAACGAACGGCGAATCGGGACCAGCGCCTCGATTCGCTCCGGGTCCTTCAGCCAGGCTTCCTGCGCGGCGAGCAGGTTTCCGATTTCTTCTTCGGTTTCTTCGAGGAAGATCTCGCGGATCTCGTCGTCGATACCATCGACAGTGATCTGGAAACCGGCGAATTCGGCATTGCCGCTGCCACCGACTTCCTGCTCGACTTCTTCTTCGATCTCGACCCAGTCTTCCTCGCCCGTCGCGGCAGCGGCCACGTTGTGCGCCACGGATTCGCTGACATGCGTCTGGGTGGCCTGAATTTCCGCCTCGGTGGGCGGCTCGTCGAGCAGGTCGAACGTATCGGCAAAACTGGACACGGCCTCGCCAGCGTCGACACTGGTCGACGGCACGGCGATGTGTTCGATGGCAGCAGTGTCGATAGCTTCCAGCGCGGCATCGCCGAGCGATTCCGGCGCTTCGACGACCGGCACCGGCCAGTAGCCGAGCTCGGCCAGGCTCTGCTGGGTCACGTCGAGGATGTGCTCGAGGCCACCGCGATGTTCACGCGCCGCCTCCAGGTAGTACTCGAGCGCGGCCAGCGCATCGGCAAGGCGATCCATCTGCGCGCCGTTGGGCACGCGGCGGTCGCCGAGCAGTTCGCGGTGGATGAACAGGCCAATGCCATCGGCCAGGTCGGCCGGACGCGACGCACCAAGCATGCGCATGGCGCCACCGATCTCGCCCATGAGCTCCGGCGCACCCTCAAGCTGCGCATGGTCCCAGGACGATTCCACGAACCCGACGATCGCGTCCTTCACCTTCGAGGTGTTGGTCGTGGCTTCGCGCATCAGCGTGGAAAGAATGTGTCGTGCTTCGCTGCGCGGCAGCGGCGACGGGCCCGAATCGGACACCTGGGTTTCGCCCTCGCCTTCCGCACCGAGGCGTTCGATGTGGTCATCCAGCGAGGCTTCGACGTAGAGCAGCGCACCGGCGACGTCGAGCAACGACTCCTCATCCGGCTCGCGCTGGCCTGCAGCAATCTCGCCGAGGATCCGGCGCTGTTCGCCGACGACGCGACGCGGCACGCCCAGGGCGAGCATGCCCAGCGTATCGCCAACGCGGTCGAGTACCTCGGCCTGCGGGCCGAGCTGTGCGGGGTCGCCGTCGGGGCGACGCAGGAAAAGGTCGAGCGATTCCTTGACCCGAAGCAGATCTTCCTTGATCGCCGCCGACACAGTGTCGAGCAGCGCGCGGTTGTGCCCGGACATGGAACCACGGGCATGTTCGAGCTCGGAGGCCCGCGGAAGCAGGCCGTCCAGGCGATAGGTCTGGCGAAGTTCTTCAATACGGTCGCTGCCGGTCTTGGCCTGGGCGACGTAATAGAGAAGCTTGCGGGCGAGATCGTCGGATTCACCGGTGAGGAGGACTTCCTCACCGCCTTCCACCAGCTCGCGAATCGAACGATCGACCCGGCCGATCAGCTGGCGGACGTCCTTCTCATGGGCGCGCAACACACCGCGCTCGAGGCCTTCGAGCACGCCGGCGGCAATCCACCACAGACGACGGCCAGCGATCGTGTAGCAGCGCGCGGCAATCGCATCGAGCGTGGCTCGCATGCCCAGCAACTGGCGTTCGTTGCCCTGTCCACGGAACCAGGCAAGCAACTGCTGCTGGAACCGCACGCGCAAGTCGGCCAGCTCGGCACGATGCGCCTCGGCCACGGACGGGTCGCCCGCACCGGGTGCGCCGATCGGCAGCATGGTGTCGAGATTGGGCGTGAACAGCGCGGACTCGTGCAGGGACTGCTCGCCGCGGCTCGCACGAAGATCGTTGAGCAGGGGCAGTAGCACGATCGGCACGTCACGATGACCGCTCTGCAAACGCTCGAGGTAGTCGGGCATCTGCATCATGCCGCGCATCAGCGCGGCATAGGCGTCATCACGGTGGGCAACGCGATCGTCGATGAGCGCGGCAACCAGCAGCTCCATCTCGCCGACGACCATCGCGGCGCCATAGAGCTCGACCATACGCAGCGTGCCGTGGACCTGATGCAGGTCGGCGGCGCAAGTGTGCATGACGTAGGCGTCGCGAGAATCCTCGACATACGATTCGAGGGCCTGGCGTGCCTTGGACAGGGCGTCGTCGAGCTCCGCCTTGACCCAATGCAGCGTAGTGAAATCGGTATGGTCTTGAAGTCTCACTGCATCAGCCCGGCAGCTTGAAGTTCGCGACGGACAGGCGCAGGTCGTTCGCGAGCTGGGCCAGGTTGCCGATCGATTCGGCCGTCTGGCTCGCGCCCAACGACGTCTGCGACGTGATCTCCTGGATGACGTTCATCGTTGCCGAGGTGTCGGTCGCCGCAGCGGACTGCTGGCGTGCCGCCGCGGAGATGTTCTGAATCAGCGCCGACAGATCGTTCGAGACGCGCTCGATGTCACCCAGCGCGGTACCTGCGTCCTCCGCCAGTCGGGCACCGGCCACCACCTCAGCGGTGGTTTGTTCCATCGAGCTGACCGCCTCGTTGGTATCGGACTGAATGGTCTGCACCAGCGTTTCGATTCGCTTGGTCGCGCTTGCCGAGCGTTCGGCGAGGCGCTGCACTTCGTCCGCGACGACCGCGAAACCGCGACCCGCCTCACCGGCCGAGGCTGCCTGGATGGCTGCGTTAAGCGCCAGGATGTTGGTCTGCTCGGCAATGTCGTTAATCAGTTCCACGATCGAGCCGATTTCCTGCGACGACTCACCCAGTCGCTTGATTCGCTTCGAGGTTTCCTGGATCTGGTCACGGATCGAGTCCATGCCCTGAATCGTCTCGCGCACCACTTCCGCGCCGCGCGACGCGATCTGCACCGAGCGCTGCGCCACGTCGGCCGACTCCGCGGAGTCCTTCGACACAGTATCCATCGAGGTGGCGATCTGGTTGATGGCCGAGGTAGCCGAGGTGATCTGCTGCGCCTGCTGTTCCGCCGCGTCGGCAAGGTGCATGGCGGTCGCCTGCGTTTCCTGTGCCGCCGCCGAGACGCGAACCGCCGTCTCGTTAATCGTGGTCACGAGGTTGCGCATCTCGTCGACCGCGGAGTTCATGGCGTCTGCGATGGCGCCTGTGATGTCCTCGGTCACCGTGGCCTTGATGGTCAGGTCGCCTTCGGCGAGCGTACCCATCTCGTCCAGCAACCGCATGATCGCGGTCTGGTTACGCTGGTTCAGTTCCGAGGTGCTCTCCAGGCGCTGACGCTGATCGCGCACGAGGGTGACGACGAGCAGCAGGGCAAAGGCCACCGTCGCGAGCGCGCCGACGAGACCCCAGCCCACGTTCGGAAAGAGACGGAACTTTTTGGCGATCTGGTCCGCGGATTCGTTCGCGCGGAGCAACACGGTCTGCGAGTCGAGGGAGGCCTGGTTACCGGCGCGTTTCACGTCCTGCAGGTTGGGCGATGCCGCCACCAGCTGGGCCACCGGGTCGACCATGTCGCCCCAGGAGGTTTGCATGCCTTCGAGGATCTTGCGTGCGTTGGTGTCGGTCATCGCACGAACGCCACCGTCGGCGTTGCCGTCGATCAGGCCTTTGAGGACCGCGCCATAAAGCTGCGCGTCACGGGACAGGCCATCGGCTGCGGACTGTGCACCGTCGCCACCCTGCAGGATTTCCTGCACACGGCGGATCATGCGGTCAGCCATCAGCATCCAGCGGGCGATGGTGAAGGTCTGCTCGGAGGAAGCGTTCTTCTGCTGGACGATGTTCAGCACTTCGTCGGTGCGCGAGTTCAGCAAGGGCATCTGCTTGGAAAACAGGTCGGCCCGCTCACCCGAACTCAGGACCAGGTCCTTGTTCGAGAGGATCTTGCCGATATCCGCGTCGAGCTGATGCCAGGCGTTGGCCAGGGCGCCCACCGAGCGACCGGACGGCGTCGCGTCGTTCTCGGCGTAGGAAGGCATGCCGGTCTTCTCGTCGCCCTTGACCAGTCGCTGCACCGCCGAATCGATGGTGTTGCGCGTCGCGGCCAGTTCGCGGAAGGAATCGCGGTTGCCATCGGACGCCTCCAGTGCGTACTTCGCGGTCTGCTGCGAAAGCACCTGCACCTGGGTCGTCAGCGCGATGGCTTCGCGATCTTCACCGTTCTTGATGTTCAGCCACCAGAAGTCGACCGACGCCAAACCGATAGCCAGAAGCAGGGCCACGATAACCATCGTGTAGCCACGTTCCCGGCCTGCGCCCCCTGTTGTCGTACTCATACTCACCTCGACCAAACCTGGCAAAGCTAGTCACCGGCGCCCCGAATGAGGTCGTCGGCATGACGAAGCGGCCGCACTGGCCGCCCCTCCGTTCCCATCGCAAGAGCGTTACCACTCCCGCCGATCCTGTTGCGGGGCGGCCACCCGGCCGTCCCGTCCCCCGTGGAGACGCCTTACAGCGCCGCCTGCCGGAAATCCGGCGCACGAGCCAGACGGCTCATGCTGAAAAGCCCGAACGATTGCTCGCCCAGCGTGACGTTTTCCGCGACGAACCGCGCCAGGCGCGGATCGTGTTCCTCGCTACCGGTACCGCGCTGCGCCTCGTCCATGGTGCGCTGGCCGAACACCTCGTCGACCAGCAGGCCCACCGTGCCGCCGTGCTGGCGAACCAGCAACAGGCGCGTACGTTCGGAAGACGGTGTGCGTTCGTCGAACAGGAACCGACCCAGGTCGATCGCCGGAACGAGGTTGCCGCGCACATTCGCCACGCCCATCAGCCAGGGCTGTGTACCTGGCACATTGGTCAGCGGTGGCACCGCCAACAGTTCGTTGATCTCTTCGATGCCGCTGACGAAGGCACGGCGACCGATGCGGAAGCCAATCCCACGCCACAGGCCAAGCGATTCGACCCGTTCGGGCGCGCCCGCGGAGTGCGCCAGGCAGGCGCGTTCGTAGTGGGCGAGCAGTTCGAAAGGCGTAAGTGCCGCGTTCTCGCTCATGGCGCCCTCAATGATTGTTCGGCAGCAGGCTGGCGATGGTCGAGAGCAATTCCTTCTCGTTCACCGGCTTGGTGATGAAGGCCTTCGCGCCCTGGCGCAGCCCCCATACGCGGTCCGTCTCCATGGACTTGGTCGTGATCATCACCACGGGCACGTCCGCTGTGGCCGGGTCTCGGCTCAGCGTTCGGGTGGCCTGGAAGCCATTCATGCCAGGCATGATGACGTCCATGATGACCAGGTCAGGCTTGCTCGCACGGATGCGGTCAATGCCCGATTCGGCGTTGTCGACGCTGGAGACGGAAAAACCCGCCTTCTCCAGCAGCGTGGTGAACACGCGTACGTCGGTGGGCGAGTCGTCAATGATCAGAATGTTTGCCACACGTCCCCCTGGACGTCGTTAAGCGGATTTGAATCAGCTCGCCGTCGCATAGCGATGAATCGCGCCGAGGAGTTCGTCGCGAGTGAAAGGCTTGGTGAGGTACTGCTCCGCGCCCACGATGCGTCCACGCGCCTTATCGAACAGACCGTCCTTGGAGGACAGCATGATCACTGGCGTTCCGCGGAACTGAGCGTTGTTCTTGATCAGCGCGCAGGTTTGGTAGCCGTCCAGGCGCGGCATCATGATGTCGACGAAGATGATGTTCGGCTTCTGGTCGGAAATCTTTGCCAGCGCCTCGAACCCATCGACCGCGGTAAGAACGTCGCAGCCTTCCTTCTTCAGCAGGGTCTCAGCCGTGCGTCGGATGGTTTTCGAATCGTCGATGACCATGACCCGCAAGCCGGTCAGATCGGTACCACGTCCGTTTTCGTTCACTGCGCCCCCATAGCACGCACAAAAAAACTGCAAATCCCACCGCAGGATAGCTGGTTTTATACCGGCTGATCCGTGCGCTAGGTCGTCGTCCGGAACCTGGGCTCCGGTGGCCCGCTCTTCGGCGTTCCTCCCGTCCGCTGTTTAATGGTTGACCGGGTCGCCGTCAAGATGAATTGTTCTTAAAGGGAAAAATCCTTGTGAAATTGCGACCCCTCCCCCACTAGACTTGGCACCTTTCCTGCTCTTTCGGGACACCCTCATGTCGCTCTCCGTCGCCGTCCTGATGGACCCGATCCGTGCCATCAAGATCGCCAAGGACTCCACCTTCGCCATGTTGCTGGAGGCCTCCCGCCGTGGCCACGCCTTGCTTTACATGGAACAGGGCGACCTGGCGCTACGCGATGGCGAGGCCTGGGCCCGCCTGCGCCCGCTCACCGTGAAGGAAGACCCGGCGAACTGGTTCACGCTGGGCGAGCCCACCTGGCGCCCGCTCGCCGAGGTCGACATCGTCCTGGCGCGCAAGGATCCGCCTGTGGATGCCCAATTCATCTACGACACGATGGTCCTGGAGCGCGCCCAGCGAGCCGGCTGCAAGGTGGTGAACGACCCGCGCAGCCTGCGCGACTGCAACGAGAAGCTGTTCGCCCTGGATTTCCCCCAGTGCATCGCGCCGACCCTGGTCTCGCGCGACGCCATCGAGCTACGCCGGTTCGTCGCCAAGCACGGTGAAGCGGTGCTCAAGCCGCTGGATGGCATGGGCGGACGTGGCATCTTTCGGGTGAAACACGGCGACTCCAACCTTAATTCCATGCTGGAAACCCTGCTCGACGGCGCCCGCAACTTCGCCATTGCCCAGAAGTACATCCCCGAGATCACCGCCGGCGACAAGCGCATTCTGCTGATTGACGGTGAGCCAGTGCCCTATGCGCTGGCCCGGATCCCGCAGGGCGACGAGTTCCGCGGCAACCTGGCCGCCGGCGGACGGGGTGAAGGCATCCCCCTTTCCGACCGCGACCGCTGGATCGCCGCCCAGGTGGCCCCGGAACTGGTCCGTCGCGGCCTGCGTTTCGTCGGCCTGGACGTCATCGGCGACTACCTGACCGAGATCAACGTCACATCTCCGACGTGCATCCGCGAACTGGACGCCCAGTTCGGCATTAACATCGCGGGGCTGATGTTCGACGCAATCGAGGCCCGATGACGACCCGCACCACCGGCGCCGACCTGTTCGGCGCGACCCTGCTGTTTTCGCTGCTGCTGCACGGTGTCGTCATCCTTGGCATCACCTTCGACGCGGAAAAGCCCAAACCGAGCGTTCCCACGCTCGACGTCACTCTCGTGGACGTCGCCAACCAGGAACAGCCCGACAAGGCTGACTTCCTGGCTCAGGCAAGCAATTCGGGCGGTGGTGACCGGGACAAGGCGGCGCGCCCTTCTGAGCTGGTATCCGGCCCACTGCCCACGCCCAACCAGGGCGTGACGGCGCAGCCCAAGGAAGCACAGGCGCCGGCACCGACCGAGCGTACGCCCGCCCAGTTGCTCACCACGTCGGGTGAGACCGGCTTTACGGTCGACTCGACGAAGGAGCAGGCCGAGCAGAAGGAACGGCCAGTGCCGGTGTCCGACGAGGACGTGCAGCGCAAGCAGGAAATGGCGAAGCTGTCGGCGGAGGTACGTGAGCAGGCCCAGGCCTATGCCAAGCGCCCGAAGAAGAAATTCATCTCGTCCAATACCCGCGAGTACGTCTACGCCGCCTATATGAAGGGCTGGGTGGGCCGCGTCGAGCGCGTGGGCAACCTCAACTATCCCGACGAGGCACGGCGCCAGGGCGTCTACGGTGAGCTGGTGCTCACGGTAGGCCTCAACCGCGACGGCACGATCAAGAGCATGGACGTCATCAAGAGCTCGGGGCACAAGCTGCTCGACGAGGCGGCCCAGCGTATCGTGCGCCTCGCCGCCCCCTTCCCGGCCTTGCCACCGGACAAGACCCGCGTGGATGAGCTGTACATCACGCGTACCTGGCAGTTTTTGCCGGGGAATGTGCTGAGGAATTACTGAGCGCCATCGCTTACTGTAGGAGCCGCTTCAGCGGCGAACCCGCGGCAGCGGGCAAGATTGCCTCAGGGAAATGCCGGTCTGGGCTAAACCGCTCCGTTGGCTTTTCGCCGCTGAAGCGGCTCCCACATTTCCTGTTTGGGCAGCCTATTTGGGCAACAACTGATCAGCCTCGCTCACATACGCCTTCTCGGCCTTCCGATCCCAA
Source organism: uncultured Luteibacter sp. (assembly GCA_966191635.1). Lineage (GTDB taxonomy): Bacteria > Pseudomonadota > Gammaproteobacteria > Xanthomonadales > Rhodanobacteraceae > Luteibacter. The sequence continues at coordinate 4,283 of CBIGPO010000051.1, read as the reverse complement.
ACACAAAGCTCGCGCCCCGGCCGGTTACCCATATGCTTCTGCGGATAACGCCCCGCCAGCACCAGCGCAGTGACCGGCACGCGGTCGTCGTACTGAATCGGCCCGCCGACCGGCTTGACGTCCTTCAAGCCACTGGCGGCGACGCAGGCCTTCATCAGCCGCTGGTCATAGTCCTTCCAGGCGGCGGGTGACGAGGCCGGCGCGGCGGACGCGACGAAGGCTCCCGTGAGCACGATAAAAGCCTTTGCAAACATCATCTTCCTCATCTGACAGCCTCCTTTGGCGCAGGCCTACAAAGTAGCCGCATAGCGCTGAATATTCGCGCACGAGACATCTTCGTAGCGGCTACAATGAAGCCATGACGATCGCCAATACCTTCGCGGGGCAATTCCTCATCGCGATGCCCTCCCTTGCCGAACCTCCGTTCGCGAGAGGGGTTGCCTTTCTTTGCCAGCATGGCGAGGACGGCGCGGTCGGCCTGCTCATCAACCAGATCTCCGAATACCGCCTCGGCGACGTGCTTGCGCAGATGAAGCTGCAATGCGAAGACCCTGAGATCGCCGACTACCCAGTCCTCATCGGCGGCCCCGTGCAACAGGAGCGCGGCTTCGTGCTCCATCGCGAACCCGGCCACTGGGACTCCAGCTACCGCGTCAACGAGGACTGGTCGGTCACGACCTCGCGCGACATCCTGGTCGCCATGGCCAAGGGCGAAGGCCCACGCCGCGCCGTCGTCACGCTGGGTTACGCAGGCTGGGAAGCCGGCCAGCTCGAGCAGGAAGTCATGGACAACGCCTGGCTGACCACGCGTGCGGATGAACGCATCATCTTTGACACGCCGCTCGACGAACGCTGGACTGCCGCCACGCGCAAGCTTGGCGTGACCGACCCCTCCCAGATCGCCGGCTATGCCGGCCACGCCTGAGTCCGGGGCGCGATGAGCTGTCTGTTCGGGTTCGACGTCGGGACGAAGATCGTCGGCGTCGCTGTCGGTAATCGTCTCACCGGCACCGCACGCGCGCTTGCCGCCGTGTCCGTCCGCGACGGCGAACCAGACTGGCAAACCATCGACACCCTGCGTCGCGAATGGTTGCCCTCGGAACTCGTCGTCGGCCTGCCGCTGGACAACGAAGGCAAGGAACAACCAATGACGCGCACTGCGCGTCGCTTCGCCGAACGCATCGGCGAACGCTACGGCTTACCGGTAGCCTTCGCGGACGAACGCATGAGCTCACAGGAAGCCGCGCGCCGGTTCGCTGCAGCCCGCGCGGCTGGCACGCGCAAGAAATCCGACGTTAAGTCGATCGATGCCGAAGCCGCGGCCGTCATTCTCGAAACGCATCTTGCCCACCCCTGATTCCACCTTGAGGACGTCGACGTCATGTCACAACGCCTGCGCCACCTGACCACCCTCGAGAACCTGCCGCGCGAAACCATCGAGCGCCTGCTCGATCGCGCCAACAGCATGCGTGAAGCGACCGCGCATGGCACACGCAAGCTCGATCTGCTGGGCGGGCGCACGGTGCTCAACCTGTTCTTCGAGCCCTCCACGCGCACGCGCACCTCGTTCGAGCTGGCTGCACGCCGGCTCGGCGCCGACGTGATCAACTTCGACATCGGCTTCTCGTCGACGGCGAAGGGTGAGGAGCTGTTCGACACCCTGCATACGCTCGAAGCGATGCACCTGGACACGATCATCGTGAGACACAAGGAGTCGGGCACGCCGGACTCGCTGGTGAAGCATGCGATGAGTGGCGTGGCCGTGGTCAACGCCGGCGACGGCAACCGCGCCCACCCCACCCAGGGCCTCCTCGACGCGCTGACCATCCGCAACCATCACCCGGATTTTCGCAAGCTGCGTATCGTCATCTGCGGTGACGTGCGTCACTCGCGTGTCGCCCGTTCGGATGTCCACGCTTTCACGGCGCTGGGCGCAAAGGATGTCCGACTTGTCGGTCCGTCCTCGCTGCTTCCGAACGAAGGCGAGCTGGAAGGCGTGACCCTGCACGACGATTTCGACGAAGCGATCGAAGGCGCCCACGCCGTGATCATGTTGCGCCTGCAGAAAGAACGCATGGCCGCCACGGATCTACCGGACGAGGCCGCCTATTTCGAGCGCTTCGGCCTGGATACCAAGCGCCTGGCCCGTGCCGCCAAGGGTTGCCTGGTCATGCACCCCGGCCCGATCAATCGCGGCATCGAGATCGCCACCGAGGTCGCCGACGGAGCCCAGTCGCGCATCCTCGAGCAGGTCGGTAACGGCGTGTTCGTGCGCATGGCCGTGCTGGCCGAGGTGATGGGACGCTGATCCCGCGTACGGCCCGGCTTCCGGCATAATGGGGGGACCAAGGGACAACTCAAACAATGGGATACGAAATGCGACCGACGAAGCGACTCATCGCGCTCGGCGTCGCCAGCGTGCTGCTGGCGGCCTGCGGCCACAAGGACAAGGACGCCCCGCTGGCCTTCGTGCCGGCCGATACACCGTACGTTGCGGCCAGCCTCGACAAGCTGGACGACGATGCCTATGAGGCCATGCTCAACCAGGTCAACACTGAGCTGCCCGGCCAGGTCGCCCAGATGAAGGCCATGGCCCAGGACATGGAAGCCAAGGGCAATGTGGACGGCTCCCACCTGATGAAGGCGGTGGCCGCTGAATTCGACGGCAAGACCGCCGAAGCGGCGCTGAAGAACCTCGGCCTCGACATCAAGACCGGCTCGGCTATCTACGGCCTCGGCCTCAGCCCGGTGGCGCGCGTTTCGCTCGCCGACCCCGCTGCCTGGGAAGCCTTTGTCGGCCGCCTCGAGACCGCCTATGGCAAGAAGCTTGAGACCGCCGACGCCGGCGGCCAGGCCTATCGCCATGTGGCCATCTCCGACACCGGCATCCAGTTGGTCATCGCCACCGTCGGCAAGCAGGCCGTGGTGTCGTTGCTGCCGGCCGACGCCGCGCAGCCGATGATCCGCCAGGCGCTCGGTGCCGACCGCCCGGAAAAGAACCTTCAGGAAGACGGTCGCCTCGCCGACCTCGCCAAGGACAAGGGCTACAAGGACTACGCCGTCGGTCAGATCGACCTAACCCGTCTCCTGCCGCTGATCGCCGCGGGCAAGGATCCCCTCTTCGCCGCCTTCATCAAGCAACAGTCGGCCAAGACCGGCGAGCCCGTCCCGGCACTCCCGCCGAGCTGCCAGACCGAAGCCTCGCGCATTGCCGCGCGCGTGCCGTCGATCAGTTTTGGCTACACCAAGCTCGATCTGCATCACCAGAGCCAGCGCGTCGATATCGCTCTTGCCGACGACATCACCAAGGCCTTCTCGGGCCTGAAGGTGGAGCTGCCGGGCCTGGGCCAGGACGCCAGCGCACCGTTCGACGTCAGTCTCGCGCTGCCTGTCGAGCAGATCCGCACGTTCGTCACCGCGCAATCGGAAGCTGTCGCCGCGAAGCCGTTCGAGTGCCCGGCGTTCGCCAACTTGAATGACAGCTTCACCAAGCTCGGCTCGACGATGCAGCAGGCGGCGATTCCCCCGTTCGGCGACATCCGCGGCGTGCGCATCGTCATCGATTCGTTCAAGCCGGCGGCTTCCGCCGCGCAGATGCCGCAGGTCACCGGTCGCGTCGTGCTTGCCACGCGCAATGCCCCGGGTCTGCTCGCAATGGGCCAGGCCGTGCTCGGCGGCGACTTCAAGCTGGCCGGCGACGGTAAGCCTGCCGCCTTGCCAGCGAACATCGTCGGCATGCTCGGTATGCCGGGCTGGGCCGCGATGAACGGCCAGGCTATCGCCATCGGCGTGGGCCCGGGTGAAGACGCCAAGCTCGATGAAGTGCTTATGGCCAGTGTCGGCGATGCCGGTCGCCTGAGCCGCATGCACCTCAACGGTGACATGTATCGCAGCTGGGTCGACGTGATGGCGGAAAAGGCGCAGACCTATGCCAACGCAATGACCACCGCCGCAGGTGCCGATGGCGCTCCGGACAGCCAGGCTGACGACACCGCCGCTGCCCAGCGCTCCAAGGCCCAGTTCGACGCGATGAAGGCACAAGCCACGCGCGTGGTCCAGGTCACCGGCGAAGCGCACATGGAAGAGAAGGGCCTGGTCGTCTCGGGCGCGGTCGAATACAAGTAAGTCTTCGACACATGTGTATCGAAAGCGCCCTTCGGGGCGCTTTTTTTTGTTCTTCGCGAAAGAAAATGGTAGGGGCAGGCTCGGCTTCGCCATCGCACTTGGCGCTCGCGTTGCGTCGCAAGAGCCGGCGGGTGCCACCCTCGGGGCCGGTAGCGCAG
>CBIGPO010000050.1:0-30649 GCA_966191635.1 uncultured Luteibacter sp. | reverse complement strand
GGGGATTCGGCGGGCGAGCGACTACCGTATGATCTGGCGTAGCCATATCAACTCCGTGTTAGTTGGTTTTGGTTAGCGGGTCAGGGGTGGTGAGACACCTCTGGCCCGCGCTTCTCACCGCATTGAGCGATGGTTGCCTGTGAGGCTTCGACAGCGACGACGCAGGCAACGGGACGACCGTATCAAATCAACTTCAAGTTGTCTGTAGGCGCAACTCGAGAACGTTACAAAAGCTTTCGATACACGATGAATCCGGATTTCTCCGCGACCTTATCGTAGAGGTACATGGCGGTCGTGTTGGTCTCATGGGTCTGCCAGTACACCCGACCCAGGTGAAGCGCCTTTGCCCGCGCATAGACCTCTTCAATCAGCGCCCGGGCGACGCCCCTGCCCCGTGCCTTCTCTACAGTAAAGACGTCCTGCAGATAGCAGTTAGGCTGGAGTTGCGTCGTGCTTCGATGCAGCAGAAAGTGCGCTAACCCGATCAATTCGCCTGCTTGCTCTGCGACCAGGGCATACATCGGCTCGTACGCATCAAAGAAACGGAACCAGGTCGCGCGAGTGATTTCCTCCGGGAGTGCCGTTTCTCCGGAGCGGCCATAGAACGCGTTATAGCCCTCCCACAGCTTCGACCATGCGTGAAAGTCATTCGTCTCGACAGCGCGGACGATTACCCGGTCAGACGACGGTTCGACTGTTTCCAATTCATTCTCCTTCCGGTGGTTGCCAGAGCTCCACCTTGTTGCCTTCCGGGTCCATGACCCAGCCAAACTTGCCGTACTCGGAGTAATCCGCTTTCTCGAGCACGTTGCAACCCTCGTCGCGTAGCGCCTTAAGCAAGGCATCCAGATCGGCAACGCGGTAGTTGACCATGAAGGTCGAGGTGGTTCCCGCAAACTGATCTCCGCCTGCGGCACTAATTGACCAGGCGGTGGTTCCCTTCGTGGGGTTGCCCGCGTCATCGGTCCAGGGGAACGCTGCGCCTCCCCACACCTGAACGTCTATGCCCAGATGCGTCTTGTACCAGTCGCGCAACGTGACGGGATCTCGTGCCTGAAAGAAGATACCGCCGATACCTGTGACTCTCTTCATTTGATCCTCCGCGACGTGACAGACTGGAATATCAGGTAGCGCTCTGGGCAATCTTCCGCAACTGGCGCTCGAACTCCTCAGGAGGTTGGCCTCCCGAGATCAGGTACTGATCGTTGATGATCACGGCCGGCACGCCGGTAATCCCCCGGCTCTGCCAGAGTGCTTCGTCCCGACGCACTTCCTCGGCGTAGCGATCGGACTCGAGCACCGCAAGCGCCTCGGCCTGGTCCAGGCCGACCTTCCCGGCCGCCTCGACGAGCACGTCATGGTTGCCCGGGTCGGTCTGATCGGTGAAGTTCACGATAAACAACTGGCGCTTCAGCGCATGCTGCTTTCCTTCCCCGGCGGCCCAGGCCAACAGGCGATGCGCGTCGAAGGTGTTGTAGATGCGGCTGGCGTCCGAAGTATTCATGGTGAAACCCACCGCCGCCGCGCGCGCCTTGATGCGTTCGCGATTCACGCGTGCTTCGTCAGCAGGAATACGGTACTTCGCGACGATGTGCTCAACGGTGTTCTCGCCACCGACTTGCATGTTCGGGTTCAGCTCGAACGGATGAAAGGTGATCTCCGGCTCGATCACGTCGTGCAGGCTCTCCAGGGCGCGCTCGAGCCCGCCCAGGCCGATGACGCACCAGGGGCAAGCTATATCCGATACGAAGTCGATCTTCATTTTCTGGGGCATGAGGCAAGAACCTTGTCGATTACGGCTGATCGTACACTTCTCAAATCACCGGCATGCTGCTCCGGTTACCATCGGGTATTTCGCGCCATAAGCTGACTTCATGCAACTGTCCATGTCCCGTCGTGTTCTCGCCGCCGTACTGGCTTCCCTGGCCTTGCCCGCCCTGGGGTGGACCGTTGCCAGAGAGCCTGCGGCACCCCCAGCGGTTGCCCCGGTTCCTTCCAACGGTCTGGCCGTCACGCCACCCATGGGCTGGAACAGCTGGAACCATTTTGCCGGTCGGATCACTGCGGCGGATGTGCGTGCCATGGCCGATGCCATGGTGGCCAATGGCATGCGGGACGCGGGCTATGTCTACGTCAATATCGATGACACCTGGGAAGGTGACCGGAACACAGTCGGCGGGATTCAGCCGAACGCCAAGTTCGGCGACATGAAGGCCCTCGCGGACTACGTGCACTCACGCGGACTCAAACTCGGTATCTACTCGTCACCAGGGGCGAAGACCTGTGCGGGCTACGCCGGCAGCCATGGGCACGAGGAACAGGATGCGCGTCAGTTCGCTGCCTGGGGTGTCGACTATCTCAAGTACGACTATTGCGGCGCCCGCGATATCTACCCGGTCACCCAGCGTAACCAGGAGATGCTGTTTCGCAAGATGGGCGCGGCCCTGCTCAAGGCAGGGCGACCCGTGATCTACAGCCTTTCGCAGTCCGGTGAGTTCGACATCTGGCGGTGGGGCCCGCAGACCGGTGCCAACCTGTGGCGTACCACACCGGATATCAGCGACGACTGGAGCTCCATGTCCCAGCGCGGTTTCCGCCAGCTCGAACTCATCGCCTGGTCGGGGCCAGGGCACTGGTCCGACCCTGACATGCTGGAGATCGGGAACGGCGGCATGAGTGCGGACGAATACCGGACGCAGATGAGCTTGTGGTCGATGCTTCCGGCGCCGCTGCTCGCAGGCAACGACCTGCGCACGATGGACGCCACGACACGGGACATCCTGCTCAATCGCGAAGTGATCGCTGTGGATCAGGATCCTGCCGGGCATCCGGCGCGCCGCCTCGAACGCCAGGGTGACGTGGAGGTACTTGTGCGCGATATGAGTGACGGGTCCGTGGTCGTCGGTTTCTTCAATCGGGGCGAACAGGCGACGGTACGGCTGCCTTGGCAGAAGCTGGGCGATCGCTTTGGTACCGCAGCGCAGGCTCGCGACCTTTGGCAGCACACGGCGATCGACACTCACGAGCCGTTCGTGACCACCCTTCCTCGTCACGGTGCGAGCCTGATTCGCGTTAGTGCTGCCACACGTTGAACGCTACCGGCAGACGCGATTCTTCAGCATAGCCAGCTAACTCGACCACTCCCGCAAGGCCTCCAGGAATACGTGAAGCCGCGACGGCAGAAAGCGCCGCGTCGGATACACCACGTGTATGAGAATCTCCGGCGACGACCACTCGGGAAGCAAACGGACGAGTTCACCGTTGGCGATTTTTTCGTTGCAGGAATCCGACGGCAAGAGGCCCACGCCGTGGCCGCGATAGACAAATGCGCTGACGCTATCGAAGTCTCGCCCGGAGAAGGGGCCGCTCACGTGCACCTTGGCAAGGCGGCGACCCTTCACCAGCTGCCATTCGGCCTGGTTGTTGCGTCCATTGAGGACAATGCACTTGTGTTTGGCGAGATCCTCGATCTTCTTCGGTGGCGGGTGATCGGCCAGATAGGTCGGTGCGGCGACGAGGTAGCGCACGCTCGTGCCGATTCTCTGACTGATCAGGGTGGAATCGCTCAGGCTGCCGAAGCGGATGGCCACATCGATGTTGTCGGCGATCAGATCGAGCATCGCGTTCGTGACATACAGCTCCACTTCGATCCGTGGATGCTTCTTCATGAAGCCGGACAGGAAGTCATAGAACGGCGCGTGGCCGAACAGGAACGGCACCGAAATACGCAGCAACCCCTCGGGCTGCTTCTGCGTTTGCGTGAGTGCACGTTCCGCATCGTAGAGCTGCGCCAGCGGCTCTCCGCATTCATCGAGGTAGGCGCGACCTTGCACGGTAAGACTGAGTTTGCGGGTGGTCCGCTGCAGCAGGGTCACGCCGAGCTTGTCTTCCAGGGCGCCGACCCGCCGACTCACCGTCGATACGGGCATGCCCAGCGCGTGCGCCGCACGGCTGAAACTGCCCAGTTGGGCCACCCGGACGAATACCGCTATGTCGTTGAGGTCGAGCATGACCCAACTTTCCCATAGATGAGAAATAGATTCCACATTATCCCGTCTAATCAAGTAGCCCACCTGCGCGCAGACTTTCTCCCAGATTCCTCACCCTCTCGGAGAACAGCATGAAATCCCATCCCACCATCGTCATCACCGGTGCGTCGCAGGGCATCGGCGCCGGGCTCGTCAATCGCTTCCTCGAGCGCGGCTACAACGTCGTTGCTACCTCCCGTGACATCAGCAAGTCGACGAACGTGCCCCAGTCCGAGCGTCTGGTTCGCGTGGACGGCGACGTAGCCGATCCTGCTACCGCAGGCAGGGTCGTCGAGGCCGCACTGGCAAAGTTCGGCTCGGTCGACGCGCTGGTCAACAATGCCGGCGTTTTCATCCCGAAGCCGTTCGTCGACACCACGGTCGAGGAATACCGCAAGCTGTTGTCGGTCAACATGGATGGCTTCGTCTTCATGACCCAGCACGTCCTGCGCCAGATGATTGTCCAGGGCACGGGCGGCAGCGTGGTGAGCATCACCTCGCCGTTGACGACCAGCCCGATTACCGGCGTGCCCGCCGCAGCGACGATGATCACCAAAGGTGGCATCGAAGCCGCTTCGCGCAACATCGCCATGGAATACGCCCCACAGGGCATCCGCGTGAACATGGTTGCGCCGGGTATCGTCGATACGCCCATGCATGCGGCCGGAGACAAGAGCGCCCTCGCTACGCTTTCGCCGCTTCATGGCATCTCCAGCATCAATGAAGTCGTCGATGCCGTTGTCTACGTGACCGAAGCACCGCGTGTGACGGGCGAGACGATCCGCGTCGATGGCGGCAGCCATCTTGGGAAATGGTGATGAGCACTAACAACAACGCAGCGAGCGCGGAACAAAGGCTAGCCGAGTCGGGCATCGTTCTGCCTCCCCCGCCTTCACCGTTCGGTTCCTACGTGGAGGCCGTGCGTAGCGGCAACCACGTGTACTTCAGCGGCATGCTCCCTGTATGGGGACATGAGCCGCGGGTTCACGGGCGTATCGGTGCGGACCTGACGACGGAACAGGGAAAAGAGGCCGCTGAACAGGCCACACTCAGCGGACTGGCTGCCGCTCGTGAGTTCCTGGGCTCGCTCGACCACGTGACTCACGTGATCAAGCTCGGCTTTTACATGGCGACCACGCAGGACTTCGTCGACCACCCGAAGGTAGCTGATGGCGCCTCGGACCTGCTACAGAAGGTATTCGGCAAGGAGAAGCTTTCCGGCCGCGTGGTGTTCGGTGTGGCTAGTTTGCCGCTGGGCATGCCGGTGGAAATTGAGCTTGTGTTGGAAGTGGCCTGATCCAGAGGCCGCCGACGTGCCATGCCCTCTCCTTTTCTAGCGGAGGGGGCATCGACTCAATGATACGGATGCAGGTACATCCGTATGGCAACCGAGCCATAGGCCGCCCCGTCATAAGACGCCTGATGCCGCTCGATCTTCGCCGGACCGCAGGGCTTTCCAGGCAGGCCGGACTCCGTTACGTCCCGGGTCACGACGCTGAGATCGGCGTATCCGTGGTTCTGGCTTGTCACCGTGCCCACGGTGGTCCGGATCGCCCGCGTCGCGTCGACGCACGTGGGTGTGTCGCCGTCGTCGGTAAGGAGCTCCACCTGAGAGGCGAAAATCCGTTCGATACGATCGCCCTGTTGCACGAACAGGGTGAGGTGTGTCTCGCCCCATTTGGAATGGGTGTTAGAGGGGTAGTGAACATCACGAACGCCGAACGTGCGAACGCCGGGCGCCAGCACGTAGCGTGCGGTATCCACTGACGACGATCGAAGCGACGAAGCATCTGACAGGAGATAGCCAGCATCGTGCCTATGCGCGACCACGGCATGCGTCCGCTGATTCCAGATGACCACATCAAGATCGAAATGCTCATCATCGCCACTCTTCACTGCCTGACCGTGCACATCCGAAGGGCTGACCACCGCCACGATGAACTGATCCTTCGTCACCGGATCGCGTCGGCACGACGAGAGACCGATATCAACGCTGGATACATGCAGAGCTTCCGCCACCGATCCGATGACCTCGCTGTCGCAGCCGGGAGAGTCCTCCCCGGTTGCGTAAGCCGCCCCGCCATGCCCAGTGGCAAGGGCAATGCCGGTCACCACGATCGCCAGAGCGATCGCGCAAAGTATCCTTTCCATGATTTTTTCCCTGTTTCCGGTCGACACCGTCGGCGGACCGTGGGCGCATTGTAGCTCGGTAGGAACTTTTACTAGCGACTGTAGTGGTATCGACACTGTGCGACCTGAATCACCGTGATCTTCTGCGGCCTGGCCTGCCCTTTCGAAGGCTTGTCCATGTCGAAGAGGCGGTACACCAGCCGGTGCTCCAGTGTGATCCGACGCGACCACCATCCCTTCCAGTCGCTTACCAAAGGTTCCGGCTTGCCAAGTCCGGTCCACGGGGTACGCCGGATGTTTTCAATCAAGGTGTTTACGGTGCCGACGCTCGCGGGGACGTGCTCTTGCCAGTAGAGATAATCCTCCCACGCCTGGCTCATCCACCAAAGGTCTTCCCTCTCCTTACACACTGCCATCCGGCTTTCCTTCTAAACGCTATCCGGACCTAGTATGCGGGCGCCTGCCGGCAGGGACATGTCGGCCTCGGCCATGGCGGTCTGCAATCGAACGGCGTTGGCGGCGCTACTGAACAGATACAGCGTCTCCTGCAGCGAGTTGTAGTCGCTCACGGACATCACGACAGCGTCTTCAGCGTCACGACGCTTGATGAGAGTGATGTCATGATCCGTCGCCACTGTGTCGAGCACCTCCTTGAGGTTGCTCCTGGCGTCGGTGAAATTGATGGTCCGCATTGGGCTACTCCAACATGTACATGTTTACGTACATGTTGGAGCCTAGCGCAGCGCTTGCCCGGCGGCAACGGGGCACTGAACACGACTTTCTGGAAGCCCATGAAGACGCCGATACGGAAGCCCCCCGCTAGAACGGGACCGTCAGCGCTGTCGCGACGGCAAAGCCCGTTACTATGGCAAGCGTGCCCAGGACGACGCGCATCGCGAAGCTTCGCCCTCCCTTCATGGTCGCCACGACGCACTTGAAGACGGCGTTCGCGCCAAAAGCGATGACGACGCACAGGGAACCCAGCGGCATGCCGATCTGCCCTGCCGCCACCGATTGCGCCGCAGAGGCCGCTGCAGCGTGAACATCCACCATGCCGGATAGCAGCATCAACCAGGGCAGGCTCGCGTTTCCCAATGCCCGGCGGATGAAAGCCGTCAGTAGTAGAACGCCACCGAGGACCAGGACGAACCGAAACACCGACATGGGCTTGAAGGGGCGAGTCCCGGCCAGCGCAACGACATCGCCCGAGGAGGCAGCCGAGCGCCAGGCGATGACAACGGAAGCTGCGGCGGCCGTCAGACCCGCCACGATCAAGGGGATGGTCAGCCGTTCTAGCAACGGAGACACCAGCGATCCGATCACGACCGCCAGCTGCACGATGCTCCCTACGTAGGACATGATGGCGGCGCTGGCCGCGACCGGCGCGAGCGCGGGATTGTCCTTTGCCCTGTCGCCCATGGCGATGACGGTCGCCGTGCTCGACGCGAAGCCGCCCGCGAGGCCCGCCACGGCCAGGCCGAATGTCGAGCCGAACGTCCGCAGGACAAGATAGCCGGCCGACGCGATCGACATGACCGCTACCACCAACAGCCACAGCCGGCGCGGGTTGATGCTGTCCCAAGGATCCACCGTGCGATCCGGGAGCAAGGGCAGGATCACGAAGGCCGACACGGCGAGGATCAGCAGGTCGTGCAGTTCCTGTTCCGACAGCCACTGACGTGCGAATCGGTGTAGCGTCGCGCGGCTTGCAAGGATCGTCGTAACGACAACCCCGATTCCACCGGCAAGCGCCGCCGATGACGCGGCAAGAATCCCCAACAGGAAGGTGATGAGCATGGCTACTTCAGTGGTGAATCCCTGTGTCGTCTCGTCCTCCCCGCGGGTCCGCAAGTAGTTGGCGGCGACGATCACCGCCAGGAAGAAGCCTCCCACGCAGATGCCTGCGACTCCAACGAACGCCGCGACCACGCCGGAAAGCCCCAGCAGGGCGAATGTCCTGACACCTGCCTGCGCTGAACGCGAAATCTCATCCTTCGCGCGCTCTCTCTCGAGTCCAACCAACAGGCCAATGCCAAGCCCGACCCCCAGTGCGGTCATCTGTGGAGCGATCGTCAGGATGTCGAGTTCATGCTGCATGGGCCACGGCACCTATCTGCTGCCAGCTGGCCGGGGGCTTAAAGGTCCCCAGCGCAGCAACGAGAGCAGGATAATCGCAGCAAGGCTGCCCACCGACGCCATGAGCATGTCCTTCTGGGCGTCCCATGCATCGCCCTGCGTCCCTAGGTATATCTGGCCCAGGTTGCCGCCGAAAGTCACTGCAGCAGCCCATTCCAGGAGTTCGTAGATCGTCGAATGCGCCATCACGAACGTCACGGGGAATATCCAGCGCCATGGCGCCTGAGAGGGCGCTCGTCGCGCAAAGAGTTCGAGGGTAGCGGGCATGACAAGGAAGCCGTAGGCCGCGTGCAATACTCGGTCAAAGTGATTGCGGCCCGCGCCAGCAATCCCATGCGGGGGTTGTTGCATCGCGGCCCCGATCCAGTCTGCATAAGGAACCAGGGAATAGGTGTAATGGGCGCCGATCTCGTGCAGACATAGAAAGAGAAAAAGAGCGCCGTAGCTCAAAACCGAGAAACGAAGCCGACGGTATCCGTTCGCGATAAGGGGTAGCGCCACCGCGACCAGAAGATTTTCGAGAAGCCAGTCGCCGCGATGGACAGGTGCCCACGCCGACCAGGCGATAACCAGCAGGGCGGCGGCAAAAAGGGACATCGCAAATCGTGGCGAGGCCCCAGGGTCGCCTTTTGCCGCACCACGGCCGTTCCCAGCGTACGGGCTTTCGTCCTTCGGGAGGCGTTGCATCAAGGTAAGTGCCGGCAAGGGAGACGCTTCCATGGAACCCCAATGCGCACCGCCTGATGTTGACGAGGGTCAAGAAGCCCCACGCCGATCCGGTGACTATGGCAGCGTACTCGCCGGAGACACCGCCATGCTCGATTTCCTTATCGATGTACGTTCGGACGATCTCGATACCGCCCACCTTCGCTTCGGCTTCGATGTCGCTGCACGTTTTGGCGCGCACTTGTCGGGACTTCAGGTCATTGCCATCGATGCGAGCGTGATCGCGCTGCCCGAGCCACTGCTCGTGCTCGAAGACGAAGAAAGCTTCGCGCATGAGCGTCACGAATGGTGGTTGCATGCATGCCGCAGCCGCGGCATCGACGGTAGCTGGGAGGTACGCCGAGGCGTGCACCGTCGGGTGTTGATGCGGCGCGCGAGTCTCGCCGATGTACTAATCGGACGCCTGCATGTCGTGGGTTCCGGTATCCCTGCGGGAACCGGCCTGCTCGCTCGTGTGCTCATGTCCCGCATCTCGCCGGTGATCCTCGTCCCCGACGATGCCGGACCGTCGGTGATGCGCCGCATGCTCGTCGCGTGGAACGGCTCCGCCGTGTCGGCACGCGCTATTCGCGCCGCGCTCCCCTTCCTCCGTCGCGCGCGACGGATTACGGTGCTCGCGGGCGATCGCGACGGCCGGTCGCGCCGCGACGACACGGATACCCTCCTTCGCATCTGGTTTGATCGTCACGCGCTGCGCTATGACTGGCTGGAGATGGAGTCGGACGCAGTACCGGCGGAATCCATCGCGCGATGCGCAGACGACGAACGTGCGGATGTAGTGGTGATGGGAGCATGGGGCCGGTCGCGACTGCGTGAGATGGCACTAGGTGGCACGACCCGGCATATGCTCGCGCACAGTCGCCTCCCGTTATTTCTCTCAGCGTGAATCGGGAGGCAGCCGCCATGAATCGCTGATGTGATGCGCAGGCCGCCCCGCACGCCGGGCGACTCGCCGTTCTCGGCGGCAAAGCTGGCACGCGGGGTGCTCACCCTTATCGAGTCATCCGGTCGACGACGGAAGCCGTCACCGCCTACCCACCGCGCCGAAATGCGCGTGACGTTTCCACCACGGAGTCCGATCCATGAAAATCCTGATGGCTATCGACGGTAGTGCCCCGTCTTTGCGTGCCCTGCGTTTCGTCCTGCGCCACCACCTGGCAAGCGAGAATATGCTAGTGACTCTCATCCACGTCGACATGCCACTCAACGATCATATCGCGGCCCACCTCGACACGGCAGCGATACGCGACTATCACTCGCGAAACGCTTCCAATGCGCTGCGTGGGGCAAGGCGCGTTCTGCGGGGCGCCGGCATCCGGCACGATGAGGAATTGTGCGTCGGCGACGCCGCGGACGAGGTGGCCGCGCTGGCACGTCGCGGCAGGTTCGACCTGATCGCCATGGGCTCGCATGGACGGAGCGCGATAGGTACGGCGCTCCTTGGCTCGGTGGTGCAAAAGGTATTGGCGCGTTCGAAGGTGCCGGTCCTTGTCGTGCGCTAGATCAGCCGAGCGCGTCAGTGGGAAAATAGAACCGGTACACCTGCGTCGAGGAACAGCGCCCGCGTGGTACCGCCGAACACCCACTCGCGACGTCTGCCGTGGCCGTAACCGCCTGCGACGATGAACTGCGCGCCGGTCCGGCTGACTTCCGCGAGAATCGCCTCGGCGGTCGTCCTTCCGTCAGAACGGATCTCCTGCAGGTTCGCATGAACGCCTTGGTGGGCAAGGTGTCGCACGATGCCGGCAGCACTCTCTGTGGCAGATTCAAGCGAAGTTGCCGTGGCATCCACCGTGAGGACATCCACACGCTCACATTCCTTCAACAGCGGTAACGCATCGTGAACCGCCCGGGCGCATTCGGGGGTTCCAGCCCACGCAACCACGGCGTGCCGTGGTTGCCATGTCGAGTCGCCGATCGATGGAACGACCAGGACCGGACGGCCCGATTCCAGCAGTACCGCGGCGAAAAAATCGTGAGCGACGGCCTTGGCCGCCGGCGTGCCGTAAGGGCGTTCCATGATAGTGAGGTCGTACGACCGTGTGGCGAGTGCCGCAAGGCGCTCCGGCTCCTCGCCAACCGCTTCAATGGGCGATACCGATGCCGGGACTCCCGCTTTGGCGAGACGCTTGCCAAGGGCCGCCGCGGCCACCCTCGCATCGGCCCGGATATTCGCGTGAATCTCCAGAAAGGATTCGTCCGGCGCGAGCGCCAATGCCTGGATCATCGGTTCCGGCATGATCAGTATCTGGAGCACCGTAAGGCGTGCCCCGAACCGGCGAGCAAGGTCGGTAGCGATGTCCAGCGTCACCGTGCCCGAAGGCGTGTCGGCAAGCAGCAGGGCAATGTCCTGAAGTAACGCATGCGAAGCCTGCTGAACGTGCCCCGACGACTGACTGGTGACGACGGACATGACTCTGATCTCCACGCGGTTTGCCTGGCGTTCGTTGTACATCCGCGGCACGAGGGAGGTGTTGATGCACGTCAAGCCGAATCGACTCACGGAACCAGCACGGCAGCTCCGTATACGCTTCCTTGCCGCAGCGCATCGAGCGCGGCGTTCGCGTTTTCGAGTGCATAGGCTGAAGTGATGGTGTGCACCGGCGACTGTCGCACCTGCGCAAAGAACGTTCTGGCGTCCTCGCGAGTCAGATTCGCTACCGAAGAGACCTGCCGTTCCTCCCACAAGAGTCGATAGGGAAACGATGGAATGTCCGACATGTGGATGCCACCACACACTACCCGGCCGCCCTTCCGAACGGCTTGTAGCGCCAATGGCACAAGCTCACCTGCCGGTGCGAACAAGATGGCCGCATCCAGCGCATCCGGAGGGAGCGCGTCCGACCCGCCTGCCCAGCAAGCGCCCTGCTCGAGCGCGAACTTTTGATGCTCCGTATCTCCAGGACGCGTAAACGCATAGACCCGCCGCCCCTGCTTCACGGCGACCTGGACAAGGATGTGCGCTGCGGCGCCGAAGCCGTACAGGCCTAGCGCATGAGCGTCACCGGCTTTCACCAGTGAACGCCACCCTATCAGTCCCGCACACATCAGGGGCGCGGTGGCGACCGGTCCGGTCTGTGTATCGAGCGGCACGCAGAATGCTGCGCGCGCCACGATATGGCTGGCAAAGCCACCCGGCCGCGTATACCCGGTGAACTCCGGTGCGTCACAGAGATTCTCCGAACCGGAGAGGCAGTACCGGCATTGGCCGCAGGTGCCGCCCAGCCAGCAGACCCCGACGCGCTGCCCCATCGTCAGTCCTTCGACATGACTGCCTATGCGCTCGACGATACCGACGACCTCGTGCCCTGGAATCACCGGTGTCCTGACGTTCGGAAGCTCGCCGTCGACCACGTGCAGGTCGGTGCGGCAGACACCACACGCCTCGACGCGCAACCGCACCTCGTCCGGACCAGGCTCCGGCGTCGGCAGCTGCCTGAGCACCAGCGGCTGGCCGACGGCTTCCAACACCATGGCACGCATGCGGGTGGTCCTTATCGTGGTGGTTTATTGGCTGACGTCCTTTGTACGCCACCGAAGCGCCCCTGGGTTGACATGGATCAAGCGCCTCCTGCGCTCAATGGCTTCACTACTCATGCCATGTCAGAATCTTCTATCGCCGTCCCACCTGTCGTCCGTGCCGCGCCTCCCGCGTGGCGGCGCCTCGGCGCGGGTGTGATCACCGGCGCCGCGGACGACGACCCGAGCGGCATCGCCACGTACTCCCAGGTGGGCGCCCAGTTCGGATACAGCATGCTGTGGACGACCGTGGCCACGGTGCCGCTGATGATCGCGATACAGACGATCTGCGCCCACGTGGCTCGCGTGACAGGCGTGGGGCTCGCCACGAATCTGGCTGCGGTCTTGCCGCGAGCGCTTGTCTTCGGCTTGATCGGGCTGCTTGTGATCAATAACGTGGTCAACCTCGCGGCGGATATCGGCGCCATGGGCGATGCCCTTGCGTTGCTCGCCGGTGGCCATGCGCGGTACTTCGCCCTGCTCTGCGCCACGGTTTCATTGGTGCTGGAAATCTCGATTCCCTTTCGCCACTACGCGCCGATCCTCAAGGTGCTGACTCTGAGCCTGTTCGCTTACGTGCTCACGGCGTGCGTGGTCGGAATTCCGTGGATGGAGATCGCGCACCATTGGCTGCCGGAGCACGTCGATCACGAGATGCTGATCGCCGTCGTTGCCGTCTTCGGAACGTCGGTGAGTCCCTATCTGTTCTTCTGGCAGGCAGCGGAAGAAGTCGAGGAAGAACGTGCCGACCCCACTGCGCTCCCTCTCCTTGTCGCACCCGAGCAAGCCACGGCCGAGTTCCATCGCATCGGTGTGGATACCGATCTGGGCATGACCTATTCCAATGCCGTTGCATTCTTCATCATCCTGACCGCCGCCGTGGTGCTGCACGGGGCAGGCGTAACGTCGATCGAAACATCGGCCGACGCTGCCCGTGCACTGCAGCCCTTGGCCGGACACTTCGCTTCCGTCCTGTTTACTCTCGGCATCGTGGGCACCGGCATGCTGGCCGTGCCCGTCCTTGCCGGTTCGGCGGCCTATGCGTTGACCGAAGTATTGGGTAAGGAAGGCGGTCTGGAGCGCCCCCTTAGCCAGGCCCGGACGTTCTACGGGGTTCTGGCGGTGG
The DNA here is from genome assembly GCA_966191635.1 of uncultured Luteibacter sp. GTDB lineage: Bacteria > Pseudomonadota > Gammaproteobacteria > Xanthomonadales > Rhodanobacteraceae > Luteibacter. Next base: position 16,984 of record CBIGPO010000050.1, on the reverse strand, counting down.
CCACGGTCCTGGGCACGCTACTGACCTTCCTTCCCATCTCACCCCTCCGCCTGCTGTTCTGGTCCGCCGTGATCAATGGCGTGATCGCCGTGCCGCTGATGGCCGGCATCATGTGGGTGGCATGTAGTGGGCGACTCATGGGTCCATTTGCCCTTACCGGCTGGCTGCGCGGGCTGGGCTGGGGCGCCACAGCCGTGATGGGCCTGGTCGCTCTGGGCTTGCTCTGGTAGGTCACCGCTTGCCGCTCGCGGGTTAGTGCCTTCTAATGGAGGGAATCTGGTCGCCGGTCGTGTTTCCGGCGCCATTACCCGACAGGCGGGCGCAATGGCGGTTCAGGACACCGGTGACAGGCTGTTGATCGTCGACGACGAAGCCGACATGGTCGCCATGCTCGCCCGGTATTTCACCGCCCAGGGTTTCCAGGTCGCCACCGCCAACGATGGCGTCCAGATGCGCCGCGAGCTGGCGGGACAGAAGGTGGATCTCGTCCTGCTCGACCTGGGTCTACCCGGCGAAGACGGATTCGCCATCACCCGTTACCTGCGTGAGCAGTGGCGCGGCCCCGTGGTCATCGTGACCGGTCGTGGCGATGCGGTCGACCGCATCGTAGGCCTTGAACTGGGAGCCGACGACTATGTCACCAAACCCTTCGACCTGCGCGAGTTGCTTGCGCGCGTGCGGAGCGTTCTGCGGCGAAGCCGGACCGCAACGGTCGAGCCCGCCACGTCGCTGCCAGGGGGCTACTCTTTCGGTCGCTTCGTGCTCGACCTGCGCACTCATACCCTGACTGTCGATGGCAACCCGATCGAACTGACCTCCGGCGAGTTCGCCTTGCTCAGGGTACTGGTGGAGCGTCCGAATCAGGTACTCACGCGCGACCAGTTGATGACTCATGTCCATGGTCGTGAAGCGGGCCCTTTCGATCGCGCCATCGATGTGCAGATCGGACGGTTGCGTCGCAAGATCGAAGTGGACGCGGCCGATCCCCAACTGATCAAGGCGGTGCGCGGCACAGGCTATCTGTTCACTCCCACGGTGCGACGCGCATGAAAGCCGCGCAAGACGCTGCCGCGGAAGCGGCACTCTTCCGGGCTTTGTTCGAAACAGCCCCCGACGCGATGGTCGTGGTGGACCGCAGTGGCACCATCGTGCTGGCGAACCCGCGTGCCGAAGCACTGTTCGGCTACGCATCTGCGGCGCTGGTCGGTCGTCCCATCGAGATCCTCCTGCCGGATCAGTTCCGCACGCTGCATGTCACCCATCGCACGCAATACATGGACAACCCTCGCGTCCGCCCAATGGGCGCCGGTTACGAACTCACCGGCGTACGCGCGGATGGCTCACCGTTTCCGGTGGAAATCGGACTGAGTCCGATCGCGGCAGGCCCTACGCCGCTCTTTGCCGCGTCGATCCGCGATATCTCGGAAACGCAACGGGCGCGGCAGGCGGTCACGCGAAGCCGTTATGACGCTGCTTTGGCGGATATCAGCCGCCGCGTTCTCCTCGCACCAAACCACGATGCGGCACTCGCGGGTATTCCCCTGCTGCTGGCCTCGGTGCTGGACGCATCAGCCGTCGCCATCCTGCTGATGGATGCGCATGACGCTGCGCCACACCTCGCGACCTCGACGGGCGTTGACCGGGAACTCGAGGAGCGGTTAACACACGGGGCGTGGATGCAACAGTTCGAAGCATCGCACCGACGTGACATGGAAGCCGGCCGCGTCACGCCGTTTCCGCAACTCGACGGCGCGCCATCCCCCAATGCCGTCATAGCTATCCTTCCTGACCGGCACACGCCAGCGGGGTATCTCGTGGTCTGGCTGCCCCCCGCAAACAGCAGCGATCGCGACCGTCGTCACTGCGTGGGAGCCGTCGCCAACGTGCTTTCGGGAGCCATTCAGCGCGGGCGTTCAGACGAACAACTTGCTCACGCGCAGCGGCTCGACGCGCTGGGCCAGTTGACGGGCGGCATCGCCCACGACTTCAACAACCTGCTGACGATCATTTCGGGCAATCTGCAACTGCTCGAGATGGAAAGTGCCGGGGACGCGGTCACGATGGAGACCGTCGCCAGCGCATCGCGCGCGGTGGAGCGTGGTTCCGCGTTGACTCGCAAGCTTCTCGGATTTTCCCGTCGCCAACGCCTCACGCCACGCGCTGTCCGGCCAGAGTTGCTGCTGGCCGACCTGAGCGACATGCTCAGTCGCACACTGGGCGAGCACATCGTGGTGATAGCCGGCTGTGCGGACGATCTGCCGGCGGTATTCGCCGATGCCGGCGAACTCGAAGCAGCCTTGATCAATCTCGCGCTGAATGGCCGTGATGCCATGCCAGATGGCGGCAAACTTGTCATCTCTGCGCGCACGCTGGAAAGCCTGGGCGATCTCGACATCTCGCCCGGAACCTATGTGGTGTTCTCGGTGGCCGATTCCGGCTCCGGCATGCCCCCGGAAGTACGCGCCCGAGCCTTTGAGCCTTTCTTCACCACCAAGGACGCCGGCAAGGGAAGTGGCCTGGGACTGAGCATGGTCTACGGCTTCGTGAAGCAGTCGCAGGGTCGTCTCACGCTGGAGAGCGAAGTTGGCCTCGGGACCCGGATCGATATGGTCCTGCCCGTGGCGCGCGAGGCAGCCGTCGCGGCTGTGCCACCTCCGGCCATTGCGCCAGGTGGAGTCACGGTTCTGGTGGTCGAGGACGAGGACGAGGTTCGTCGCATCGCGGCATCGTTTCTCCGCACAGCTGGTTACCTGCCCGTCGAGGCGAGCGACGCGGAATCTGCACGGGAGACTTTCGGTGCCCATCCCGACATTGCGCTGCTCTTCACGGACGTCGTTCTCGGCGCGGGCGACTCGGGCATCGAACTGGCCACGGAGCTTCAATCGAAACGCCCTGCCCTGAAGGTGTTGCTTACCTCTGGATACGAATTCGGGTCCCTTGACGCCGGGGCCGGTGATGACACGGAGTTCGAGTTGCTCCGCAAGCCGTATCGCCGTGAAGAACTGATCGCGGCATTGCAACGGATCTTGCGCCAGCAGTGATCAAGCGGCGGCGCAGGCCATGCCACGAAGCGCTTCTGCATCCAGCACACGCACCTCCCTGCGCTGCACACTGATGTAGCGGAGGTCCGCCAGATGCGACAGGGCGCGACTCACGGTTTCATGCTTGATGGCCAGGAAGCTGGCGATATCCAGCCGGCTCATGCGCAGGATGAAGTGCTTGGCGCTATAGCCCATGCGCGCCTGCCGGGCGGCAATGTCGATCAGGAAGGCCGCCACGCGCGGCTCGGCGGCCAGGGTGGACAGGAGAAGCATCCAGTTGCGATCGCAACGAATTTCGGCCGCCATCGCCGCATGGATCTGTTCCTGAAGCCCCGGAATCTGTGTGGCCGCCTTCATTACCGCCGGGTACGGGAGTTCCCAGCTCTCGCTGTCCTCCAGGGCGACAGCATCGCAGGCATACGAACCCAAACCAATGGAATCGGCGCCGACCAGCTCACCACGCATCTTGAAGGCACTCACTTTTTCGCGGCCATCGTCGGCGACTTCGCAGGTCTTGTACGAGCCGACATGAATCAGATGCAGTGCCCGAAACGGTTGCCCGGCACGGAACAAATACTGACCTGCGGCATGCTTGCGTCGGATGACCTGCAAGTGCCGCTGCAAAGCTTCCATGTCGAGTGGCTGGTCAACCGACGAGGCAGACGGCAAAGCCGTCCACGGCAGCGATCCGGTGAAACCTTGCGTGCTGGTCGCGATCATTGCGGCGTTCCCCGGTTACGTTGGCCTGCGATGGGTTTAACGTAGACCCTGTCGGTGACTGGGAATGGTCACGACAGCAACGGTCTGTAACAGACGGTAACGGTTGCCACTTCGTCGGTCGGCCTTGATGCGCGTCAAGGCGGCGGTATAGCCGTTGCGGTTCGATAGAGGTGCACTCCTCCGTCGGCCATCGCCTTGATCCAGCACCTCCTCCTCGCTCTCGATCGGCGCACTGGTTCCTACCGCACGGCGGCGCTTGGTATGCGCCTGGCGTGGTGCTTCGGCGCGCGCGTGACGGTCTTGTTCGTTGTCGCCCCGCCGTTGCCGGGAGCGACACGAAGTGACGAGCCGCATTCACATGAGGCCGTGGACATAGGTGAGCGTGTGTTCCGACGCGTACGGCGCATGGCCGCTGCGGCAGGCGTGCCCTGCGTGTGTCGCTACGCCTTCGGGAACGATGCGCAGATGATCGTGAGCGAGGCCGCCACAACGCACCAATGCGACCTCATCGTGCTCAATGCGCCATGAACAGCGGCACCCGCGACCGGTGCAGGAGGTTGAGCGTCACGCCGCCGAAGACGAACTCCAGCGAGCGTGCATGGCCATAAGCACCCATGACGATCATGTCCGCAGCCATTAAGCGAACCTCGTCAAGAAGCACGTCCTCTGGCGGCCGCCCCTGCGAGTCGACAACCTCGAAGGTGGCCGTCCTATGGTGACGTTGGATATGAGCAATGAGCGCGACCGCACCCGCTGCACTTTCGCGCACAGCGCGGGTCTCGCCCGCACCCATCGCCAGGACGATGCGCAGCGTGCACGCAGCGGGTAGCCAGCGAAGTGCCTCGTGTAAGGCGCGCGACGCCTGAGGGGTGTCGCTCCAGGCCACCAAGGCGCGACGAGGGGGCTGGGTGAGGGCCGCGCGGCGCGGAACGACCAGGGTAGGACGGCCACTTTCAGTCAGTAGCCTCGCGAACCAACGCGCCGCGACAGGCATTTCTCCATCCATTTCGGGCGGCACGCCCGTGACGATGAGACCGGCCAGGCGCGCCCGGTACAGCACAGACGCTTCGAGGCGCTTGTCGGCGCATTCGAAGCTTCCGCACTCTGCCTCCGCGTGAAGGCGCAACAGCGATCGACGCATCATGCCGAGGTGCGCTTCGGCGCCACCTCGACGCGCCTGGTGGTCCACGGCGAGCGCGGCCTCCGGCAACTCACCCCACGGACACGGCACCCGCTCCGGGAGCGGGACCGGTAACAATGCCTGCCACCTGACGCCCACGGGCGCGAAGGCCGACGCAGCCTCAAGCACATCGGCGTCGTGAGGTTCCTGCCCAAGCACGGCTAGCACTCCCATGCTGTCGACCGGCGGCATCGGCGCCGTCAGATCCTTTGTCGCTGTATTCATAACCGCGTCCGCCGTATCAATGGGAAAAGAGCACAGGCACAGGTGCATCGAGGAACAGGTCACGGGTCGTTCCACCGATCACCCATTCGCGCACCTTGCTGTGCCCGTATCCGCCGGCGACGATCAGCTGCGCACCGCTGCGTCGGGCGTGATCGATGAGCATGGCGCCGACCGGCTTCCCGCGTGACTTGCAGGTGACCAGCCGCGCGACCACGCCATGCGCGACCAGGTGGCGGACCACACCGCCGCCCCTTTCTTCCTGGGTCTCCAGGGCGTTGGAGACCGGATCGACGAGCACTACATCCACACTCTCGCATCGCTGGAGCAGCGGCAGCGAATCGTGCAACGCGCGCGCCGACTCGGCGGTGTCCGCCCAGGCAACCATGGCGTGTCGCGGTGGGAACAGGGGAAGTTCGTATGTGGGCACGACCAGGACCGGCCGCCCCGCTTCCTGAAGTAGCGTAGCGAAATAGGTATGGACGACCGCGGTATCCGCCGGAGCATCATAGGGACGCGCCAGCACGATCAGGTCCGTGGCACGTGCTGCGCTTGCGGCAAGTTGGCTTGGCTCGACGAAGATCGCTTCGAGTGTACGCACATCTCCCGGCACGCCCATCGTCACGATTTTCTTGCGCAGGACTTCGGCTTTCGTTTCAGCTGCCTCACACAGATCGGCGTAAACCAGGCCAAATCCGGAGTCGGGAACCATGGCCCACGCATCGATCATGGGCGCTGGCATCACCACCAGTTGAAGGACCTCCAGCCTTGCGCCATGTTGGCGGGCAACGCCACCGGCAAGCTCGAGGGCGACATCGTCGCCGCTGGTCTGTGTCAATGCGACGGCGATGTCGCTCCACGACGACTGTTCTTCCGCTTGCTTTGCAGCGGAGCTTGCGACGGTAACGGACATGGTCTTCTCCGAATCTGGCAAAGGATGGGTGTGTAGCCGAAGATCAAACAGTTGCCGGCGGCGTGTGCGGCGTCTGGACGTTCTGGCAGGTCAGTAGTGGCACCGAGACACGCGCGCCGACCCGGCGAGCAAGGCGGCCGCTGCGCGAACCCATGACGATGAGGTCACAGCCGGTCTCCCGTACCGCTTCGAGAATCGCCCGATCGGGGCGTGGGTCGTAAGCCAGTCGCGTCTCGAAGCGGACGCTCGCGTTCATCGCCAGCGAGCGTGCGTAGTCGAGGCTTCTCTCCGCGACGGCTGCGCAATCCGGGTCCACTGACACGTCTGCGGCGGCGAGGACGCGTGCCAGCCACATACCACCTTTCCATGGCATCGCGGCGTGCAGGAAAACGACTGGCACGAGCGCCAGGCGGGCCAGAGATACACCCAGTTCCACCGCCTCGTTGCCCAGGGCTGACCCATCGGTGGCGATGAGAATCCGCGAGAACGGCCGCTTCCCCTCCATGGGCAGATCGCCCCGGGGCAAGGTCCGCGCGCAGATGTGGCATAGCGGCCTGACCGCATCGTGCTTCGGGACGAGTTCCTCCGGCACGTCGCTCTCGGGAACGCTGGGGCGCAGCAGGGATCGATAAGGTACGGCGGGCGCGGCGGCCATGGGGCATCTCCGGTGTGTGCAATCACGAACGAGATGTGACCATCGCGCGACCGCGACGGCGGCCAGTTGACCGACGTCAAGTCAAGCCACGATTTCCGCGCGTAAAACTGGAGTCAGCCTCCCAACGTCAGGACACATCATGGATACGACCACCACACCCGCTGCGAATGCTGCCTCGGCGATGCAAACCTGCCTCTCGGCCCTTGGGGACGTCCTGGCCATCGTCGACTCACCAAGGAGCAGCGCGGCCTACGTCGCCAGCCGCCTTGCCGCGCGGGACGGCGGCTCCGTGACGGGCTGCTCGCTCGCACCTGCGTTCCTGGGTGGCCGCGCCTTCCGCATCGAGGCGTCGGTGATCGCGCTGCTCGAAACCCCGCCCCCGGTCCAACGCCACGATGATCTGCGCCGCGGTCACGATGGGGACGAATTCCTGCGCCTGGCGACAACGGCGGGTGTCCTGCAGCCTCAGTGGGCAGTCATCGGTAACGATGCCGCCCATGACCTTGGGAAACTGAGCGCGTGGCACGACCTCATCGTGGTCCAACGCCCCGCCGATCCGCTGGCCGATCCGCTGGACGGCCTGAAGCAGCTGCTGACGAATACGGGCTTGCCATGCCTTGTCCTGCCGACGCAGTGCGCGCCCTCCGGCGTGTTCGACCGCGTCATGCTGGCCTGGGACGGCAGTCCGCAGGCCACGCGCGCGATACGCGCCGCATTACCGTTGATCGTCGCGGCGCATGAGGTGGTACTGCTGGATGGCCAACGCCCTCACGATAGTGCGGACGAACCTGCATTCGATCCCATGACCTTCCTTGCCAGGCACGGTGTCCGGGCGACCCATCGCCGCCTTCAGACAACACCCTCCGATGCGGGTGCTGCCATCCTGAAGAAGGCGCATCAGTTCAAGGCCGACCTTCTGGTGATGGGCGCTTTCGGACACTCGCCGCTGCGCGAACAGCTGTTCGGTGGCGCCACACGTTACATCCTGACGCATGGCGACCTCGTAACGTGGCTCTATCGTTGAAGACATGCCGTCTCAACCGAGGCGGCACGGCGATTCAAGCGTCGGACAGGCTACCGCCACCCCACGGGCGCGCAAGATCTGCTCCATGACTTCCATGCCACCATGTTCTTCACCGTGCACGAGCATTACCTGTCGGCGCGGCGAATCTCCCAGCCACGCGAGCAATTCAGACTGCCCGGCATGGGCGGAAAAGCCGTTGATCGTCCAGATATGGGAACGTACGGCGACGTCGTGCCGATCGATACGCACCCGTTTGTGACCATCGATGATCTTCCTGGCGAGGCTGCCTTCGGCCGCGTAACCGACGAAGATCACGCCTGCGCGGCCGCGATCGAGGTTGTGTAGCAGATGGTGCATCACGCGCCCGCCCGTGCACATACCGGAGCCGGCGAGGATGATCGCGCCGCCTTCGATCGTATTGATCGCCATGGACTCGTCGACACTTCGGGTGAATCGCACGCGCGGTGTGAAGAAGGGATCTTCACGTTGGATAAGATCGCGAAAGGTGTCGCTCAAGCCTTCCGGGTGACGCCGGAACACCTCCGTCGCTGAAATTGCCATCGGGGAATCGAGGAACACCGGGGTACCGGCAGGAATCGCCCCGTTACGCATGCCCTGATGCAGGCAATAGAGAATCTCCTGTGCGCGCTCGAGAGCGAACGTAGGGATGATCACGTTGCCGCGATCGCGCAAGGTGGTCGACACGGCAGTAAGAAACTCAGCCTGGGTCGATGCGAAGTCACGGTGTTCGCGGTCTCCATAGGTGGTTTCCATCACCACGACGTCCGCTTCCGGCGCCGGGGCGAGCGAACGCAGCATGCCGCTACCGTGATGGCCGAGATCGCCCGAGAAGACCATCCGTCGCTGAATCACGCCATCGTCCAGCTCCAGGAGAATGCTCGCCGAACCCAGGATATGGCCGGCGTCGAGAAAGGTGGCGCGGATTCCCGGAGCCACGTCACAGGCTTCCCCGTAACCGACCACACGATCGAAAGCATCCATGGTTCGGAAGGCGTCGGCGACGGTGGACAGTGGGGTAGCATGATGGTCGCCTCGCGACAACGCGCGCCGCGCTTCGTCCTCCTGCAGCGACGCGGCATCCATGAGTACGATGCGCGCAAGGTCGCGTGTTGCCGCGGTAGCAAGGATAGGACCGCGGAATCCGTCACGGACGAGCTTTGGTAGCCGCCCGCAGTGATCCAGGTGTGCATGAGTCAACAGGACCGCATCGATGGCGTGCGGGTCGAAGGCAAACCCGCGTGCGTTCGCGGCGTTCGCCTCGTGACCGCCCTGGAACATTCCGCAGTCGACCAGTACCCGACTGTCGCCACATTGCACGAGATGGCACGATCCGGTGACGCCGCGCGCGGCGCCGTGGCAGGTGTAGACGATCACGGTACCTTCCCTGGCGGCGTCACAGCCGCAATGTGTGGATCGCGAGGGTCGAGTCGTTCGGATCCGAAGCCCGAGTGAAGCCCAGATAGCTCGCCAACTCACGCATCTGCTCGTTCTCGGCCGAATCGATCGAGTACAGCGCCTTGAAACCCTCGCGACGCGCCACTGCGATGAGGTGACGCATGAGCGCAACAGCCAGTCCCCGGTGCCTCCAGTCGTCGGCCACCGTCACCGCACACTCGCAGCGCTGGCCATCCCGATCGGCGCCATAGCGACTGATGCCCACTTCACGTAGCTCCCCGTTGTCGTGCACGAGCGCGACGAAGGCCATCGTATTGTGGTGGTCCACGTTCATGAGCTGGTCGAGCAGCGTCGATGACACCTCGCTGACTTCACCCAGGAACCGGCTACGCCGCGACTCCGGGGACAGTCGCTGGATGAATGCCCTCTCCCGCTCACGGTCATCGGGGCGAAGCGGGCGAATGAGCACATGCGTGCCATCCTCGAGCATCTCGATCCAGTGGTCGCCTTCGATCGCGCCGAAGGCATGGCTGTTCACGGGTGGCGTCGGTGTGTGGGTGGATGTAGTCATGATGATCTCCGGTTGGCAGGATGTATCGCAGGTATACGGCAGCCACCCCGCAGGCGACTTGACCGGCGTCAATGCGGGAAGCCGAGCATCACGCGACCGGCGACCTTGCCTCGCTCCAGCCTGCTGAACACGTCATCCCTTCAATCATGACGAGCCCCTAGTGGGAGAAGAGAACGGGAATGGTCGAATCGAGGAACAGCTCGCGCGTCGTGCCGCCAATGGCCCATTCGCGCAGGCGGCCGTGCCCGTACCCGCCGGCGACGATCAACTGCGCGTGCCGGCGGCTGGCCTGATCGAGCAGCGCGTGGCCGACCGACGATCCGCGGGAGGAGCAGGTGATCAGGTTGGCGCGCACACCGTGGCCGCGAAGGTGAGCCAGCAGGCTATCCACCGAACCCTCGGCCGATTCCAATGCATGGGACGCCACATCGACCAACACGACATCGACCGCCTCGGCTGCTTCCAGCAGGGGTAATGCGTCGTGGGTGGCGCGCGCCGACTCGGCGGTATCGGCCCACGCCACGATGGCGTGCCGCGGCGGAAGCTGCGCGTGCGTTCCTTCAGGAATGACCACCACGGGACGCCCCGACTCCAGGAGCAAGCCAGCGAAGTAGGCATGCGCGGTTCCAACGTCCGCCGGTGAACCGCTGGGCCGCGCCATGACGACAAGGTCGGCTCGCCGTGCCGCTGCTGCTGCCAGGGACGGGGGCGCCGAGTAGAGGGCTTCCAGGGTGCGCACTTCTCCATCGATACGCATGGCGGAGAGCCGATGTTGAAGGTCATGTGTCTGGTGTGCCGCTTCTGCCCGGATTTCGGCGTATCGCTCCATGAGCGACGGATCGGGAATCAATGCCCAGGCGTCGGTCACCTCGGTCGGCATCGCCAGCATCTGCAGCACCGTGAGCCTTGCGCCGGCACGTCGAGCCAGAATACCCGCGGCCGTCACAGCGAGGTTGTCGCCCGGCAGCTGCGTGACGACCGCTGCGATGTCGCGAAGGGAGGCCATGGGTTCGTTTTCGGCATCGTTCTTTTTCGCGTCGATGTCACGCCAGTTCAGCGCGTCGGCCGGATCCTGCCGGAGCATGTTCTCGTTCATGATCGCCACCCGCTCGTTGCCATGTGAGATCACCTTGTAAGGCGTCGGGTTGCCATGCCTCTTGACGCAGATCAACGGAACGTCGCGTCGACGACCGACCCCAGCGAATCGATGTCGGATTGACCCGGATCAAGATGATGCGTCTCCAGGTGGCACACGCTGTCTGCCACATACCGAGGGACCCGGCCATGAAAGCGATCGAAATCGGACGACCACACGTGCAGGTCGTCAACGGCGCCACCCTCGTGACCGACGTGGCACAGGTGATGCGCCAGCACCAGGTGTCGTGCGTCGTCGTGGCCGAAGCGAGCCTTCGCCCCGAAGGCATCATTTCAGAGCGAGACATCGTGCTACGCGCGATGGCAGCCGGTGCGGACCTGAGCCACCTGACAGCGGCTGCCATCATGTCGACACCCGCCATCGTCTGCCATGCCGATGCCTCGCTGGCCGATGTCGTCCAGACCATGGCTGGGGGCGCCGTGGCACACCTCCCGCTCGTCGATGATCACCATCACCTGGTCGGAATCGTCTCTGCGACGGACGTGACGGCGGCGGTGACCCAGCTGCTCGGGCAACTGGCCGGGGCACTGGCAGCGGATGCCTTGACCGATCGTCCTTACGGATAAAAAGCGAACCACCTCACAACGGATCCTGGAGGCACCATGTTCAAGCACATCCTGCTCCCTACCGACGGCACGGCCGCTTCGTCGAAAGCCGCGCACGTAGCAGTGGAACTAGCCAAACGGTGCGGCGCGCGAATCTCGGCCCTGCACGTCGTCCAGCCTGCTCCCGCGCGCCCCCATCGCGGCGGCGTGGCGACGGCTACTGAGATCGACCTGATCGTGGAACTGCAGCAGTCGTCCGCACTGTATCTGGGTCATGTCGAGGAGCTCGCACGGAACGGCGGCGTCACCTGTTCCGTCGCTGAAGTCACAGATGGCGCGCCATGCCACGCGATCATCGAATTTGCCGCTCAACACAACTGCGATCTCATCGTCATGGGCTCGCACGGCAAACACGGCCTGAAGCAACTTATTCTCGGCAGCCAGACACAGAAAGTCCTGCTCGCCAGCCATCTTCCTGTTCTGGTCTGCCCTTAGGAGCCGCCGTCATGTTCGAACGTATCCTGGTTCTCGTCGACGGATCCGATGCATCCGATCGGGCGGTTCATCTGTGCATGGATGCGGCTGCGACCCTGGGCAGCCACGTCTATGCGCTCAATGTGATCTCACCGCTTCCATCGGTGAACCTGCTAGCCGATTACATCGAAGGGAATATCTGTTTCAAGCGCGTCACCTCCCGCGCCCAGCATCTACTCGACGAAGCAAAACGAGTAGGAGAAGCCGCGGGCGTGCATGTGTCGACGGAATACACGTTCGATCGCCGTCCCGACACCATCGTCGTCGCACGGGCGAAGGCACGCCAATGCGACCTGGTCGTCATGCCCGGGCGACCGCAGGGCCGTGAGCACGCGTTTCTCCACGATGTCGCCCAGCAAGTGCTATTGAGCGGTGAAACGCCCGTCCTGGTCTGTCCCTAGGCCAAGGCAGCGCATACGATTGGTGATCCTCACCGCGCGCGAGAACCTTGCCCACCCTCGATATCCTCCAGCGGCTCCGGTACCACTTCCAGCAGCGCCCTGTGGACCCAACCACCCACCGCGCCGCCCAGCAGTGGCACCACCCAGAACAGCCACAGCTGACTCAATGCCCAGCCACCCTGGAACACCGCGACACCTGTGCTCCGCGCGGGATTCACCGAGGTGTTCGTCACCGGAATGGAGATCAGGTGAATAAGGGTCAGTGCCAGGCCGATGGCCAGCGGTGCAAAGCCGACCGGGGCGCGCTTATGCGTGACACCGAGGATGACGATGAGGAAGAACGCCGTGAGTACGAACTCGGCAACGGCCGCCGCCGCCAGCGAGAAACCGCCGGGGGAATGCTCGCCGTAACCGTTGGTGGCAAAACCCAGTGCCACGTCGAAACCCGGTTTACCGCTGGCAATGACGAACAGCACGCCACCCGCGACGATGCCGCCGATGACCTGGGTGACGATATATGGGACCACGTCCTTCGCCGGAAAGCGGCCGGCCGCGAAGCAGCCCACTGTCACCGCCGGATTGAAGTGAGCTCCGGAGATGTAGCCGACGGCATAGGCCATCGTCAGGACCGTCAGGCCGAAGGCAAGCGCTACGCCCGCGAAACCGATGCCCAGCCCGGGAAAGGCGGCAGCCAGCACCGCGCTGCCGCAACCGCCGAATACCAACCAGAACGTACCGAAGAATTCGGCCAACAGGCGCTTCGACATGGGAAGACTCCTTAGCGGTGGGTGTGCCGATATTTAAGCCCAGGCTGCAAGAAGTCGTACATACATATACGGCGTCCGGGCCAGGTAAGTCTTCGCCAGGCGGCGCCACTCCCTCAGGTGTTAGATAATTATATAATTCAATAAGTTAAGAGATCCTCCTCAGGCACTTGTCACCAGAGCAAGAACATCATCGACCCGCCGAGCCCTTCGTGCTACGTTTTTCCCACGTGAATCCGAGCCAAGTCGCCGTCCGTCCTGCGGACGGCATGTCCCAGCCAGGTTTCGAGGGAGCTTCAAGTCATGCCTCTCACTCGTCGCGAGTTTCTTAAAGTCACAGGTGTTGGACTGGCTGCCGGAAGTCTGGGCATGCTCGGCTTCGGCGCCTCCGGCGTGGCGCAAGCCGCCGCGGTGCGACCTTTCAAGCTAGCCCATACCACCGAGACGCGTAACACCTGTACGTACTGCTCGGTGGCCTGCGGCATCCTCATCTACAGCATGGGCGACCGGGCCAAGAACGCCCTCTCGAACATCATCCATATCGAAGGCGACCCGGATCATCCGGTGAATCGCGGCACGCTGTGTCCGAAGGGCTCCGCCCTGCTCGACATCGTGCATGCCCCTACCCGCCTGAAGGCCCCGCGCTACCGAAAACCCGGCGGGACCGAGTTCGAGGAAGTCTCCTGGGATTTCGCACTGGACCGCATCGCCCGGCTGATGAAGGAGGACCGCGACAAGCACTTCATCACGCAGAACGCGGCCGGCACCACCGTCAATCGCTGGATCAGCACCGGCATGCTGGCGGCCTCGGCCTCATCCAGTGAGACCGCCTTCCTGACCTGGAAGGTGGCCCGATCCCTCGGCATGGTGGTGTTCGACAACCAGGCGCGCGTCTGACACGGACCGACGGTGGCCAGTCTGGCCCCATCATTCGGTCGCGGTGCGATGACCAACACCTGGCAGGACATCCGTAACGCCAACGTCGTTATCGTGATGGGTGGCAATGCCGCCGAGGCACACCCGTGCGGCTTCAAGTGGGTAATCGAAGCGAAGATCGAAAACGGCGCCAAGCTCGTCGTGGTCGACCCGCGCTTCACCCGTACCGCTTCGGTCGCCGACTACTACGCACCGATTCGCCCGGGCACGGACATCGCGTTCCTCAGTGGCGTGATGCGCTACCTGCTGGAGAAGGACGCGATCCAGCATGCGTACGTGCGCGCCTATACCAATGCCAGCCTGCTCGTTGCGGACGGCTTCGCCTTCGAAGATGGTCACTTCAGCGGCTTCAATGGCGAAACCAACACCTACGACAAGTCCAGCTGGAACTATGAGTTCGACGAACAAGGTTTCGCCAAGTCGGACGATACCTGGCAGAACCCGCGCTGCGTGATCAACCTGCTCAAGCAGCACGTATCGCGTTACACCCCGGAAATGGTTTCGCGGATTACCGGCACACCACAGGATAAATTCCTGCACGTGTGCGAGCTGATCGCCAGTACCGCCGCACCGGACAAGGCGATGACCAGCCTGTTCGCGCTGGGCTGGACCCAGCATTCGGTGGGTGCGCAAAACATTCGCGCCATGGCGATGGTCCAGCTGCTGCTGGGCAATATCGGCGTGGCCGGCGGTGGCATGAACGCCCTTCGTGGTCATTCCAACATCCAGGGCCTGACCGACATCGGGCTCCTGTCCAACCAGATGCCCGGCTACCTGGGCCTGCCGACGGACAAGGAAACCAGCTACGACGAGTACATGAAGACGAGGCTGTTCAAGCCGCTGCGTCCGGGCCAGACCAGCTACTACCAGAACTACGGCAAGTTCGTGGTCAGCCTGCAGAAGGCCCTATGGGGCGATGCCGCCACGAAGGAAAACAACTGGAACTACGACTGGCTGCCGAAGCTCGATGTGCCGCTGTACGACATCATCCGGGCCTTCGAGATGATGAACAAGGGCGAGTTGACCGGCTACATCTGCCAGGGCTTCAACCCGCTGCAAGCCTTTCCCGATCGCGGCAAGATCCGCCGTGGCCTGAGCAAGCTGAAGTTCCTCGTCACGATGGATCCACTGGATACGGAGACCTCGCGTTTCTGGCAGGACTTCGGTCCGCAGAACCCGGCCAAGTCGACCGAGATCCAGACCGAGGTGTTCCAGCTGCCGACCACGTGCTTTGCCGAGGAGAACGGCTCGCTGGTCAATTCGGCGCGCTGGCTGCAATGGCATTGGAAAGCTGCCGAAGCACCGGGCAAGGCCATGTCCGACATCTGGATCATGAGCGGCATCTTCCATCGCCTGCGCGAGATGTATCGCAAGGAAGGCGGCGCTTTCCCCGATCCGATCCTCAACATGACCTGGAAGTACACGAACCCGACGGCGCCGGATCCCGAAGAGCTGGCCAAGGAAATGAATGGTCGCGCGTTGGCCGATCTGACCGATCCGGTCACCAACGCCGTGACCAAGGCCGGCACCTTGCTCGATGGCTTCGGACAACTCAAGGATGACGGAACCACGGCCTCCGGCTGCTGGATATTCGCCGGCTCGTTTACCGAGAAGGGCAATCAGATGGCCCGCCGCGATGCCACGGATCCGCGTGAGCAAGGCATCGCGCCGAACTGGGCGTGGGCGTGGCCAGCCAACCGACGCATCCTTTACAACCGGGCCAGCGCGGACCTGGACGGCAAGGCCTGGAATCCGAAGAAACCCGTCATCGAATGGAATGGCACGCGCTGGGCGGGCATCGATGTGCCCGACTACGTTCCCACCATCAAACCTTCCGATGGGGTTGGCCCGTTCATCATGAATGCCGAGGGCCTGGGGCGCCTGTTCGCACTCAACCTCATGGCCGAAGGACCCTTCCCGGAGCATTACGAGCCATTCGAATCACCCTCGGAGAACGTGCTTCATCCGAAGGTGAGCAACAATCCGGTGGCTCGCGTCTTCGCCGATGATCGTGCGTCGTTCGGCCATCGGCGCGACTTCCCGTATGTGGCGACCACCTACCGGCTCACCGAGCACTTCCACTTCTGGACCAAGCACGCACTGATCAACGCGATCCTCCAGCCCGAGGAGTTCATCGAGATCGGCGAAGTGCTGGCGAAGGAGAAAGGCATCGCCCAGGGCGGCTGGGTGAAGGTGTCTTCAAAACGAGGCGAGGTGATCTGCAAGGCGTATGTCACCAAGCGAATCAAGCCGATGACCGTCGATGGCAAGGCTACCCATGTGATCGGCGTGCCCTTGCACTGGGGCTTCACCGGCCAGGCGAGAAAGGGCTATGGCGCCAACACCCTGACTCCGTCGGTGGGCGACGCCAACACGCAGACGCCTGAGTTCAAGGCGTTCCTGGTCAACATCGAACGCACTACCGCTCCGGCCACCTGAGGCGAACGTCATGTCGGATATGCAATCGCAAGATTACGTACGTCGTTCCGCCACGACGATGACTCCGCCCAAGGCCCGCAGTCATGAGGACCAGGTGGCGAAGCTCATCGATGTGAGCCGTTGCATTGGCTGCAAGGCGTGCCAGTCCGCCTGCATGGAATGGAACAACCTGCGTCCGGAGATCGGTCATTTCGAAGGCTCCTACGAGAACCCCATGGACCTGGGGCCGAGCGTGTGGACGCTGATGAAGTTTGCCGAATACGAGAACGAACAAGGCAACCTGGAGTGGCTGATCCGCAAGGACGGCTGCATGCACTGCGAGGATCCGGGTTGTCTGAAGGCGTGCCCCGCCCCCGGGGCGATCGTCCAGTACGCCAACGGCATCGTCGACTTCATCAGCGACAAGTGCATCGGCTGCGGCTATTGCGTGAAGGGCTGCCCGTTCAACATCCCGCGCATCAGCCAGG
>CBIGPO010000049.1:0-31000 GCA_966191635.1 uncultured Luteibacter sp. | reverse complement strand
AGCTTAATTTTTTTCTTGCGCGCAGTTCCAGCATGGCTTCGCCGTAGGCCTCCTGCAGATCCTTCAGCTGCCGCTCGTACTGCTCGCGGACGTCTTCCGGCTTGGCGCGCAGCGCGTTCTCCATGCCGCGCTTGGCATCCTCGACCCAGCCTTCGATCTCCGAGGGCGGCAGGTCGAACTGGCGACTGGCTTCCGATATCGACGTCTTGCCCTGAATCACTTCCAGGACCAATGCCGACTTCCGGCGGGCCGTCCAGCGTTTGATCTCTTCTTCCATCACGATGCTCATGGGGGTGTTCCCTTGGGAAAGTAACACCTGAGCAGGATTTCAGTGGGTCATTACAACGACGGCGCCGGTCGCGCAACATCGAAGGTGAAGCCGGGCACACCCAAGTCCCTGATGGTGCGTAGCGTCCTCGCCAGGACCCTTCACACGGGAAAAGCTTTATGGTCGCGATCAAGAAGGACCGGGAAAAAAGCACTCTTCATACGGAAGCCGTGCACGCGGGCCCTCTGGGATACGCGAAGCTCAATAAACTGAATTTCCCTACTGAGTTGCTCGTGCACCCGCTTCAGACGCTCTCTCGCGCCGTGCTGGGCGTGCTCCACTTTGCATGGCTTAGGCCGAAGACCACCAGAGAGATTGTCCCAGCTGAGTTTCCGCAACTTGCCAACAAAGTTGCTGAACTCCTTTAACTCGTCCCGGGTCCAGGACGAGAAACATTCATGCTCGAAATCGTAGTACTTGAGTGCGACGTATACCGGTTCGGGATGATTTGCCGGTGTATCGACCATTCTTCCCAAACCAAACGCCTTTCGCTCGTCGAGCGTCGCCGTAACTGCACTTACCGACTGCTTCTCGGTAATCTTTCCAAGCTCGAACTTAGTGCTTCTGCTCCTCGACATGCGTCAACAGTCCTTGGTAGTACGCGATCATCTTCTCCTTAGGGATGATCGCGTTCGAGGGCGCCTCGTCCGACAGGTCACCACGAGCCTCACGCCACGGCCTTTCAGCGTGCGTCATATTCTCGAGCTGCTTGCCTGAAAATCTTCCGTAGACATCGGCAACCTCTGCAAGCAGTGCGCCCTGATCCTCGTCGAAGCATCCGTCCAGCGTACGATCGGGAGCACCGAGTGCATTCCAACCTTCCCCGGCGAAAGCGCGATACACGCTAGGCGCAACGGGACCATGCGCCCAAGCCTGCACATCTTCATCGAACAGCGGCTTTTCGAGAAATGTGAGTGACCACGCCTGTGCGTAGTACACGAGCTTCTGAAGTTTCAAGTGAGTGATCGAGTCACCCGCTGAGCGATCAATGTTGCCAAGAAACCACGTAGCAACGTCCAATGCAGTGGCCATAAAATGGAACTCCTAAGCATATCCAAGCTCGGACCGGCCATAGGTTAGTGGCTTGCCAAAGCTATAGACAGTTCTGTCGGCCACATAACGCGTAGGCATTGAATCCGCCTTCGCCGCCTGTTTCCCTACACCGTCCTCGAAAGGTCGGCAGCACACCAGGTAGACGATGACGCGCCCACAAAAAAACCCGCTTTCGCGGGTTTCTTTGCGATCCGGTGAGGTCTCCGGATCTATGTTGGTGCCCAAGGGGGGACTCGAACCCCCACAGCCTAAGCCGCTACCACCTCAAGGTAGTGCGTCTACCAATTCCGCCACCTGGGCATAACTTTTACAGCGTGTTGCGGTGTTGCTGATTACTTCTTGGCCGGCTCGGCGGGAGCCTTGTTGGCATCCTGCTTCGCGGCCGGTACATCGGTGTTCGCTGCCGGGGCGGTGACGACGGGTGCCTGCGGCACGTCCGACGCGACCGGCTTCACCGGAGCGGTGTTGGCGGGAGCGGCCGGCACGGTAGCACCGGACATCACGCCAAGATCCGCGGCCGGCTGGGGCGTGCCCGAACGACCGAGGTAGATACCCATGCCCAGGCTCAGCACGAAGAACAGTGCCGCCAGGACTGCCGTGGCGCGCGTCATGAAGCTCGACGAACCACGTGCACCGAACACGGTAGCGGACGCGCCGCCACCGAAACCAGAACCTGCATCCGCACCGGCGCCGCGCTGCATAAGAATCAGCACGATCATCGCTGCAGCGACAAGGATGTAAAGAACGCTGAAGAGGATGAACATATCTTCTGTTTGCCGTGTCGCGTTATCGACGCGCCGCGGCGCAAATTTCCAGGAAGTCGGAGGCTACGAGAGCGGCTCCGCCGATCAATCCCCCGTCTACATCAGGCTGGGCGAAAAGGTCGGCCGCATTGGCCGGCTTGACGCTGCCACCGTAAAGCACCCGGGTCAGGAGCGAGATATTAACATCCTTTTTTGCCACTTGGCTACGGATGAACGCATGAATTTTTTGGACCTTGTCCGGGGTGGCCGTGAGGCCCGTGCCAATGGCCCAGACCGGCTCATAGGCGATCACGCCGGTACGGAATGCCTCTACGCCATAGACGTCGATCACGGCGGCCAGCTGACGGCCGATGACTTCTTCGGCCTGCCCCGCCTCGTGCTCCTCTTTGGTCTCACCCAGGCAATAGATAGGCGTGAGGCCGGCGTCGCACGCCGTCCGGAACTTCTTCGAAAGCAGTGCGTCGGTCTCGTGATAGTACTGGCGGCGCTCGGAATGCCCGACGAGAGTCCACTTGGCACCGACGTCGCGAACCATCGCACCGGAGATCTCGCCTGTGTAGGCGCCCTGCTCGGGGTGCTCGGAAATGGTCTGCGCGCCGAAGCCGAGGCCACGGTCACCGTATTTATGGACCAGGTCGGCAAGGTAAATGGCCGGCGGAATGACCACCACGTCCACGCCGTCTTCCAGTCCCTCGACGATCTCGCGGACCAGGCTATCGGCCATCTTGCGCGATCCGTGCATCTTCCAGTTACCGGCGACGAGCTTCTTGCGCATGGGTTGCTTCCGGGCGGGGCCAAGGGGCGGCAGGATAGCGGCGGGTCCCCCGGCGGCAAAAGCTGCAACGCCGCATAAAGGCCGCCGAACACGACGTTCACCGAGGGTATCGCATAACCCTTGCAATTGACCTGCCTCGTCCTGCCTTCGATGATTCCCGCATGCGAACCCTGAGAATTTTCTTTACCACCCTCCTTTTGACCGTCTCGGTCGCCGCCTTCGCGCAAGCGCAGGACGACGACCCGGGCACCCAGATCGGTGACCTCCGCAGCCAGCTCGACCAGATCGAGAAGGGGATGAAGGACGAGAACATCACCGATTCGACCATCGACGACCTGCGCGGCAAGGCCGGCGACATTGCCGGCAAGGCCCAGAAGGTCTCAAGCTCGCTAGCGCCGAATCGCGACGCGGCCAAGGCCCGCCTCGACCAGCTCGGTCCCGCCCCGGCGGCCGGCACCAAGGAAGCGCCCGAGTTGGCCGCCACGCGCAAGGATGCCCAGAAAGCCTTCGATGCCGTCGATGCGCAGATCAAGCAGGCCGACGGCATCACGCTCGAGGCACAGCAGACCACCAGTCAGCTCGCCGACCTGCGCCGCATCCGCTTCCAGGAGTTTCTCTCCCGGCGCACCTCGTCCCCGCTCTCACGGCCGTTCTGGTCGGAACCGGCCAAGGCGTTCCCACGCGACTCCGCGAACCTGAGTGCCTTTGTCGGTGGCGTAAAGACCGATCTCGCCAACAGCTGGAGCGACGGCAACCGCATCGCCCTGATTATCTGCGCGGTGTTCGGCGTGCTGCTTATGACCGGCGTGCGCTTCTATCTGGAGAAACGTGCGCGCCACCTCACGGCGAACCGCATGCCGCCGGGCCGTCTGCGCCGCTCCGCTCTCATCCTCGGCATCACGCTCACTTCGGCGCTTACCACCGGTCTGGGCACCCAGTTGCTGTACATGGGACTGAACTGGAACGAGACCTTCACCGAAGACACCGACACGATGGCCAAGGCCCTCGTTCGCATCATCTTCTTCGGTGCCTTTGTCGCCGGACTGGGTCGCGCCTTGATCTCGGCGAAGCGGCCGTCGTGGCGCCTGCCTGCCATCTCCGACGAGACGGCGTTGAGCCTGCGTCGCTTCCCGATGCTGTTCTCGCTGGCCGTGGTGCTGTTCTATTTTCTGAAGGAACTGAACCGCACGATCGGCACGAGCCTCGCCGCCACGGTGATGACCAGCAGCCTGCAGGCGCTGGTGCTGACCGCACTCACGGCAATCGGCCTGGTGCGGTTGAGCCGTTCGAATCATGTCGCCGACGAGGAAGGCGATGCACCTGCGCCCCGGCCGATCTGGGCTAGCCTGTTCATCGCCGCCGCATGGGTCGCCATCGTCGCGTCGTGGATTGGGCTGCTTACCGGCTTCGTCGCCTTCGCCTCGTTCATGGCGGGCCAGGTGGTGTGGACGGTGATCGTGCTCTCGGCAACCTACCTCGCGATGCGCCTGGTGGACGACCTGTTCGAGACGCTGCTCTCGGAGAAGGGGCCGATGAGCGCGCGTGCACAGGCCATCTTCGGCACGCACCCTCGCCTGCTCGACCAGGCCGGCGTGCTGCTCTCCGGCATCGTGCGCCTGGCGCTCTTCATGTTCGGCGTGGTGGCGGTGATTTCCGGTTTCGGTGCCGGGGCGTCGGACATCCTCACCCTGGGCACGAAGCTGCAGACGCTGAAGATCTACAATGTCGAGTTCAAGCCGGACCAGATCCTCACGGCGATCGGCCTGTTCTTCCTCGGCCTGCTCGCCGTACGCGTGATCAAGAACTGGATGTCCGAGCAGTATCTGCCGCGGACCAACCTCGATCCCGGCATGCGCAGCTCGCTGACGACCCTGCTGGGTTATGTCGGTGTCGTGATCGTCGTCGCCATCGCCTTGCTGGCGATGGGGCTTTCGGTACAGAACGTGGCCTGGGTGGCCTCGGCTCTTTCCGTGGGTATCGGTTTCGGCCTGCAGGCGATCGTGTCGAACTTCATTTCCGGCCTGATCCTGCTGGCGGAACGGCCGGTGAAAGTGGGCGACTGGGTGGTGCTCGACGATGCCGAGGGCGATATCCGCCGGATCAATGTGCGTGCCACGGAAATCCAGGTGGCCGATCGCTCGACGATCATCGTGCCGAACTCGTCGTTCATCACCAAGCCGGTGCGCAACATGACGATGTCCAATCCGCACGGCCGCGTGTTGATCAAGCTGCCGATGCCGCTGGATACCGATCCGATGGAAGCGCGCGAGCACATGCTCGAGGCGATGCATTCGCATAAGCAGGTGCTGGAGACGCCAGCACCGTCGGTTACGCTCGATAGCATCGACCGTGCGGCGATGACGTTCGCCGTGACGTGCTACGTGGGTGGGCCACGTGACGTGGGTAACGTGAAGAGCGACTTGCTGTTCGACATCATCGCGCGGTTGCGCAAGTCGGATATCCCGTTGCTGCGACCGCAGGATCTGGTGTTGCGTGGGGGTGGGAGTATGTCGGACGTGGTTGGGCCGACGGCGGCGGCGGCGCCTAAGGCGTCGACTGACGATCCTTCTAGCTGATCGCTAGCACCCTTTCGCCGCTGAAGCGGCTCCCACACAAAGCCGGCTATGCCCGACGCTCTGTGTGGGAGCCGCTTCAGCGGCGATGCTTTTAGCTCCCTGTAGGAGCCGCTTCAGCGGCGATGCTCTTACTTCGCAGCCTCAACAGGCGCCAGGCGCAGATCCTGAAAGTCAAAGCTGAAGTCCGTCAGCGGCGACACCGGCTCCATCCGCACCTCCCTCACCTTCCCATCCGGATCCAGATTGAAGTTGACGAACGCGTCGCCATTGAGCGAGCGGTCGTTCCAGTGGGCGATGAAGGTGTCGTGCTGCCAGGGATCGAGCGTGCCGGTGAGCTGGGCGGTCTTCGTGAAACTCATCACCAGCTTGCCGCCCTGCTTGCTCACCTTGACGTCGCCGTACCAGGGATCGCGATACGTGCCGACATAGCCGTCCAGCGGCAACGAAGGCTTCGAACCCTTCGCACGTGCCGCTTCGTGCTTTTTCATGCTGTCGTCCGCATTGCCTTCGGCCTTGCGCACGCCCGCGGCGTAGGCGGCGATCCAGTCGGTCTTCGGCGCTTCCATGTACGCGTCGAGTGCGCGCATCGTTACGGCCTGGAATGCGGCGCCGGATTCCTGGTTGGTCAACACCACGATGCCCAGCTTCAGATCGGGCACGAGGGTGACGCGCGAGACCATGCCCGGCCAGCCGCCCGTGTGCCAGACGAGCTTGTGGCCACGGTAATCGGACACGAACCAGCCTTCGCCATAGCCCGAGAAGTTCGCCTTTGCGGCCTTGAGTTCGGGCACGCTCGGCTCGGAAATGCGGATGGGCGTGAGCAGCGACCACATCTCCTTCTGCCGCGCTTCGCTGAAGAGCCGCTGCTCCTTGCCGGTGCTGTCCTTGTAGACGCCACCGTCGAGCTGCATCGTCATCCACTTGGACAGGTCGTGCACGCTGGAGTAGATGCCGCCGGCGGCCTGATTGTTATTCCACGACATCGGTTCGACCGGCTTCAGGTCCTTGAAGTCGAACTTGGCGTGGCCGGTGGCGATGTCATCGCCCGCACCGATGTGATCGGGCGCGTGCGTCTGCGATTCGGTCATGCCCAGGGGCGCGAAGATGCGCTGGCTGACGAAGTCGGCCCAGGGCTTGCCCGAGACCTGCTCGATCACTAGACCGGCGACGGCAAAGAGAATGTTGTCGTAGGCGTACTCGGCGCGGAAGCTGTTGGTCAGTGGCACGTAGCGCAGGCGCTGCACCACTTCCTGTGTCGTATACGTGGTGGCCGGCCAATACAGCAGGTCACCGGCGCCGAGGCTGAGGCCGCTGCGATGCGCGAGCAGGTCGCGAATGCGCATCTCGCGTGTCACGTACGGGTCGGACATCTGGAACCAGGGCAGCCGATCGACCACGCGGTCATTCATGTCCAGCTTTTTTTCGTCGGCGAGGATGGATAACGAGGCCGCCGTGAACGCCTTGGTATTCGAGGCAATGGCGAACTGCGTATGGGCGTCCACCTTTGTCGGGTCGCCGAGCCTGCGCACGCCGGAACCCATCTCGAGAACGATCTTGCCGTCCTTGACGATAGCCACCGCGATTCCCGGCACGTCGAACTGCTTGCGCGTGGCATCGACGTAAGCATCGAAGTCGGCCAGGTCCATCGGTCGCGCCACGGTACCTGCGGGGACCGGCGTGACCGGCGCTTCCTGGGCATGCGCGGCGAGCGCAAAGGCGAAGCTGGTAACGCCGAAGGCGAGAAGATAGCGAAGACGCGGCATGGAGGGTCCCGGCAGGATTGAACGTGCCGGGACTATTCCACGCCGCGACGATCCGCGAAAGACCCCTATCAGGCCTTGCTTTTCTGACTGAAGAGCACACTGCCGAGGATGATCGCGCCGGCCAGGGCCATCGTCGGGGTGAGCGCTTCGCCAAGGAACATCCAGGCCCAGGCCACGCCGAACAGCGGCACGAGGTAGGTCGAGGTCGCCGCACGCGGGGCGCCGATGCGCTGGATGAGGCGGAAGTAGAAGGCGTAAGCCAGCCCCGTCGAAAGCACGCCCAGTGCAACGACCGCGATCCACGACTTCGCCGGGATCGGCGCGTCTGGCCAGGTCAGTGCGGCCAGCGGCGCCATGAGGATGGTCGCGCCGAGCAGGCACCCCGCCGCGACGGCGGTGGGCGGAAGGTCGGACAGATAGCGCTTGATAAGGTTGGCGGCGAGGCCATAACAGAACGAAGCCGCGGCACCGGCGAGTGCGGCAGGAGCCACGTTCTGGCCTGCGGTACGGCCACTGGCGAGGATCACCACGCCGACGAAACCGGCGACCAGAGCGATAGCCTTGCGCGTGCCGATCTTCTCGCCGAAGCCGATGAAGGCCACCAGTGCCGCGAAGAGCACGGTCATGCTGTTGGCGATGGCGCCGATGCCGGCCGGTGCACGCTCCGCACCCCACGCGAACAGGGTGAACGGGATAGCTGCGCTCAGCGCGCCAAGAAGCAGCATCTTCCACAGATGCGAGGCGCGGACAGCCTTACGGGCCCGCCACAGCAGCGGCAGCAGGATCACCGAGCCAAACAGCAGGCGCGTGGCGACCATGGGGAACGGGCCGAAATCCTTCGCCGCCACGCGCATGAAAAGGAACGAGCCACCCCAGATGGCGCCCAGTGCCACCAGCTCTACCGGGGTGCGCCAGTCGCGTTCGGCGACCGGCCCCAGGGAATCAGCGGGAGGATTGATGGCGGTCGACATATGAACCTCGCTTGTGGCTAAGCCTTATTTTCGCTGGAACGGCGCGCCAGACAAGCGCATTCTTTGCAAGCCAGCCTCTCATTTAATTCAGCCCTCCCCATGCGATCCGCACTCCTGCCCGCCCTCGCCGCCTTCGCCTCCGCCGCCCGGCACCAGAATTTCGCTCATGCTGCCGAGGAGTTACACCTTACCGCCAGCGCGGTGAGCCATCACGTGCGCAAGCTGGAGACCGCGCTGGGCGTGAGCCTGTTCCAGCGACATGCCCGCGGCGTGGCCCTCACGCCCGAGGGCCGGTTACTCGCCGATGCCGCCGGTTCGGCGCTTGCCGAGGTCGAGTCCGTACTCGACAGCCTGCGGCAGCACCGGCGCGACAACGGGCTGCGGCTGAGCGTGCTGCCCTCGCTGGCCGCAAACTGGCTGACCCCGCGGCTGCGTCGCTTCATCGAAGCGCACCCCTCGGTGCGTCTCTCCATCGACACCGACCGCTCCCTCGTCCGCTTCGATGAAGGCGGCCCCGACCTGGGCATCCGCTACGGACTGGGCCAGTGGCCCGGACTTACCGCGCGCTTCCTCATGGACGACTCGCTGCAACCGCTGGCTTCGCCGGAGTTGGCAGCGAGGATCACGTCGCCGGAGGACGTTGCCACCCTGCCTCTGCTGACGGACATCGCGCCGGAAGGCTGGCGTGAGTGGTTCCGCGCCGCCGGAGTGCGCTATCCACGTGGCGGCACGATGCATACGCTCAGCGATTCGGCCGACGGCCTCAACGCTGCGGCGACGGGCCTCGGAGCGGTGTTGGCACGCACGCGGCTGGCGTCGGCTCATCTGGCGGATGGACGGCTGGTCCGTTTGCCGGGACCGGACCTACCGACGCGCTACGCGTATTACCTGGTGCACTCCGCCCATCGGCCGCCGACCGCGGCGGCGTTGGCGTTTATCGCCTGGGCGGAACGCGAGACCCTCGAGCCTCGCGGCTAGCCTCCTACCGGAGGTTAGCCAGTCAGGTGACGCCGACGAAACCGCCGGTCTGATGCGCCCACAGACGCGCATACAGCCCGCCTCGCGAAATCAGCTCCGCATGGGTGCCGGTCTCGACGATGGCCCCGTGCTCCATCACCACCAGACGATCCATGCGCGCGATGGTGGAAAGACGATGCGCGATGGCGATCACCGTCTTGCCCTGCATCAGCGTTTCGAGACTTTCCTGGATAGCCGCTTCGGCTTCCGAATCCAGTGCCGAGGTCGCTTCGTCCAGTACGAGGATCGGCGCGTCTTTCAGCAGCACGCGCGCGATGG
Source organism: uncultured Luteibacter sp. (assembly GCA_966191635.1). Classification (GTDB taxonomy): domain Bacteria; phylum Pseudomonadota; class Gammaproteobacteria; order Xanthomonadales; family Rhodanobacteraceae; genus Luteibacter. Next base: position 21,474 of record CBIGPO010000049.1, on the reverse strand, counting down.
CGATGCGCTGGCGCTGGCCGCCGGACAACTTGACGCCACGCTCGCCGGCGTGAGCGTCGTAACCGGTGCGGCCTTCGCCATCCGATAGCAGGGGCACGAACTCGTCCGCCCGCGCCTTGCGCACGGCTTCGAACATCTCCGCCTCCGTGGCGTCGGGACGCCCATAAAGCAGGTTGTCGCGAATCGAGCGGTGCAGCAACGAAGTATCCTGGGTGACGACACCGATGTTCGAGCGCAGCGATTCCTGGGCGACCTTCGCGATGTCCTGGCCATCAATGAGGATGTGACCTTCTTCAAGATCGTACAGACGCAGCATCACGTTCATCAGCGTGGACTTGCCCGCACCTGAAGGGCCGACCAGACCGATTTTCTCGCCGGCTCGCACGATGAGATCGAGCCCGCTGATGACACCACCCGCCTTGCCGTAATGGAAGTGGATGTCGTCGAAGCGCACCTCACCCTTGGTCACGACAAGCGGTTTCGCGTCGTCGCGATCGACCACGGTGCGCTCCTGCGCCAGGGTGGTGATGCCATCCTGCACGGTGCCGACGTTGTCGAAGATGCCGTTGACCACCCACATGATCCAGCCGGACATGTTGTTGATGCGGATGACCAGGCCCACCGAAAGCGCTACCTGCCCGGTTGACACCGTGCCGCGCGACCAGAGCCACAGCGCGAGCGCGCTGGTGCCGGCGATGAGCAGACCGTTGAGCGAGGTAATCGAAAAGTCCATCGAGGTGATCATGCGATTGGACGAGCGCACCTTGTCGGTCTGTTCGAGCATGGCCTCACGCGCATAGGCTTCCTCGCGATTGGTGTGCGCGAAGAGCTTCAGCGTCATCACATTGCTGTAGCCGTCGACGATGCGCCCCATCAGCTTGGACCGCGCCTCGGAAGCCTTCCAGGAGCGCTCCTTCACCCGCGGCACAAAAAACACCAGCATGCCGATATAACACGCGATCCAGAGCACCAGCGGCAGCGCCAGCAGCACATCGGCTTTCGCGAAGAGGTAGACCGAGGTACCCGCGTACACCGTGACATACCACATCGCATCGACCACCTGCACCGCGGACTCGCGCAGGGACGGCGCGGTCTGCATGATGCGATTGGCAATACGGCCGGCAAAATCGTTCTGGAAGAACGACAGGCTCTGCTTCAGCACATAGCGATGGTGCTGCCAGCGCACCATATTGGTCATGCCTGGGTTGAGCGTCTGATTCACCAGCAGGTCGTGCAGGCCGATGGACAACGGACGCAGGATCACCACGACGAAGGCCATCCACAGCAGCGTGGTGCCGTGCGTCTGGAAGAACACGGCAGCCGGCGTCTTCTGCGCCATATCGACCACGCGACCGAGAAAGTCGAATAGCGCAACCTCGATAAGCGCCACGGCCAGGCCAACGAAGAGCGCCGCGGCGAATATCTTCCACACCTGGCGCAGGTAGTAGATGTAGAAACGCACGACGCTCTTCGGCGGCGCGCGGTCGGGCGCTTCGCGGAAGATGTCGATCAGGGATTCGAACCAGCGAAATATCATGCGGCCATTCTAATCCCGTTGAAGGTCACGGGCATGTGCCCGTCCTGCCCCGGGCTCAGGCCAGCGTTTCCCGCGCCCAGTGCCGACCGCTGGCGATAGCCTGCACGAAGGCCTCGGCCATGGTCTCACTGGCCTTGCCTGCCGTGACCACCACACCGTGTGCCGACCTCAGCTTGCCCTTGCCGGATGTCGCGCCCGGCAGGCCGGCCAGCAGTTCCACGCCGGCGCCGCTGGCGGCGATGGCTTTGCAATGCCTCCAGCTGTTCCAGATGAAATCGCCGACTTCCGCATGACGCTTGAGGGTGTCCACGCTTTTTCGGCCACCAGGGATGTAAATCGCGTCGAACAGGACGGAATCGCCCGTACGGAAACTGAAATCGGCTTCCACCGCGTCGTGATGCGAGGGGATGGCACCGAGCTGCGGCGCGACGATCTTCAGCCAGGCCCCACCGCTTTCCAACGCCTTGCGCAGTATGGCCAGGTCCGCGCGGTCGTAGCCGTCCGCGAGGAGCACGGCCACCTTGCGCGTCGCGATGCCGTGCCGGCGACCGTTCGCCATGCTGAGTGCCGGCGACACAGGCAGGTCGCGCGCGGGGGGCGGCTGACGTTTCTTCAGGTCCGCACCATCGGGGACGCGTCGGCTCAGGGGGGCGTCCATTTTTCGCGGCACGGGCATACCAAGCCCCTTGCCGACGCTGGCCGCCATGTCCGTATCCACCTGCGCCAGCAGGAATAACATGCGTTCGCGCACCGCTAATGCGTTCACCTTTCCCAGTTCGAACTCGAATGCGTGACAGATGTGGTTGTACTCGGCCTCGGACTGGCTATGCAGAAACATGCGCGCCTGCGTGAAGTGATCGAGGAAGGCATCGCTACGCGCACCGTGACCGTATCGACGCGGCTGGGCGGGGACCGGGGTGCTGCAACGATTGATCGGCAGACTATGACCATCGATCCCGCCAAGGCGCGATGCCTGTGCGCGTGCGTAAGCCACTACGCGCCCCTGCAGTAGCGGGTCATCCGAGAGGTCGATGCCGGGAACCACATGGCCCGGATGAAAGGCTACCGGCTCCGTTTCAGCGAAATAGTTGCGTGGGTTACGATCGAGCACCAGCTTTCCGATCCGCCGCACAGGCACCACTTCCTCGGGAATCAACTTGGTCGGATCGAGCAGGTCGAAGTCGAATGCGTACCTGTCCTTCTCGTCCACCACCTGCACGCCGAACTCCCACTCGGGAAAGTCGCCTGCCTCGATCGCATCGAACAGATCACGGCGATGGAAATCCGGATCGTTACCGGAAATCCTGATCGCCTCGTCCCATGTCACGGCATGCAAGCCGAGCGTGGGCTTCCAGTGGAACTTGACAAAGCGGCCCTCGCCGGCCGCGTTGATCAGGCGGAACGTGTGCACGCCAAAGCCTTCCATCATGCGATAGCTGCGCGGAATGGCGCGATCCGACATCGCCCACATGATCATGTGCATCGACTCGGGCATGCGGGAGATGAATTCCCAGTAAGCATCCTGCGCGGTGGCCGCCTGAGGCATCTCGTTGTGTACGCTGGGCTTCGCGGCCTGAATCAGGTCGGGGAATGCCATGGCATCCTGGATGAAGAACACCGGCATGTTGTTGCCGACGAGATCGTAGTTCCCCTCCGCCGTGTAGAACTTGACGGCGAAGCCACGCACGTCGCGCGCAAGGTCGGTGGATCCACGGAAACCCGAGGCGGTAGAGAACCGGACGAAGACCGGTGTGCGCTTGCCCTTCGCCTTGAGAAAGTCGGCACGCGTCAGCGATGCCATGGACTCATAGGCTTCGAAATAACCATGCGCGCCAGCACCGCGTGCATTGACCAAACGCTCGGGTAGACGCGCGTAATCGAACCGATCGAACCTCTCGTGCAACGCAGAAGCATCGAATGGCGGTTTGCTCATGACAGACCTCATGCGTTGGCAGGCCGGTTATGGCAGTGCCCCCGTGAATCGAGGGTCAATGCAAAGCAAGATTAACGCTATATGGAACTGTATCGGGCCAGCACGCGGTCAATCGCAACAAGCCCGAGGCCAAGCACGATGAACACCACCCCAACCATGAGCGCGTTGGTCAGCACCGCGCCGTAACCCAGGTGACCCACGTCCAAGAACGAATACGGATACTCGTGCACGACGGCACCACGCAGCAGTGTCCATACGAAAAATACCAGCGGAAACCACAACCAGCGAAGCGCATCGCGCCAGACCAGTGTGCCGTGCGGCAGGAGCACCACCCACCAGAACAGATAAAGGACCGGCAGCACGTAGTGCAGGGCGCGATCCGCAATGAGCTGCGGTCCCTGCGGATGCCATTGTCCGGCGAGGATCGTGACGTAGATAAGACAGGTCACAGCAATGGACATCGCGGTGAGGCCGCGCACACGCGGCTTCCGCCAGAAACGCAGCGGCGCCCAGTTACCGCCTGTCGCCGCGGAGGCCGCCACCACCGCGACGAGCAGGTTGGACAGGATGGTGAAAAAGCTGAAATAGCGGACCGTGGCGAAACCGATCGGGCCGGACCACAGGCTCAACCAGTACTGCAACATCAACGCCGGCCATGCGATCGCCGCGACAACGACCGCAAAGAAATTCGATATCGCCGTGGTACGTGGCGACATGGGTATCAGCCGCCCTTGGTGGCGGCCGCGACAGGCCAACTGTTGTTCGAGCGGTCACGATCGGGAATCACGTGATCCGGGTCGACGGTGGCAGCGACGATCTTCCGCCCACCGGGCACGGTCACGTCGAAGCTCTTGTGCTGCTGCCAGGTTTCCACCGGCACGCGGATGTCGCGGGTGGTCTTGTCGTCGAAGGTCACCCGCAGGGTCGCCGGCATCACCAGCTGGTCGCGGTTCTCGATCGTCACGACCGAGCCGTCGACCTTCGTGATCGCCATGTCCAGCTGCCAGTTGTTTGCGTACCAGCCGCGCCAGAACCACGAGAGGTCCTCACCCGCTTCGCTTTCCATCAGACGGAAGAAATCCGACGGCGACGGATGGTGATAGGCCCACGTGGCAATGTACTTACGGAACGCCGGATCGAACCGCTCCGGCCCGATGATCTGTTCACGCAGCAAGACCAGGCCGAGGGCGGCCTTGAAGTACGTTGCCGGATGACGGTACTTCTCCTTGACCATATCCGCGCCGATCAGCAGGTTCGGTGCATCGGGGTCGGCCAGCAGTGGCAGGATTTCATCCACCGGGTTGCCACCCTTCGGCGAGTACTCGCTGTCGCGCTTGGGCGCGAACTCGCCGTGATGAAAGGCGTCCGCCTCGTACACGTCGATGAAGGTGTTGAAGCCTTCGTCCATCCACGCATTACGACGCTCGTCGGTGCCCACGATCATCGGGAACCAGGTGTGGCCGATCTCGTGTGCGGTGACCATATGCAACGGTTTCGCCGGCGCCTTCATCGGATCGAAGACGATGCCCGGGTACTCCATACCGCTGGCGGCGGAGCCGGCTTCGTTCACCGCGACCGGATACGGGTACGGATACCACTTGGTCGAAAAGTGTTCGACGGAGGCCTTCAGATACTCCGTGGAGCGACCCCAGGAGTCATTACCCACGCTCTCCACGGGGTAGACGGACATCGCAAGCGCCTTCTTGCCTTCGGGAAGATTGATCCGTGCGGCGTCCCATACGTAGGCCGTGGATGCGCCGAAGGCGACATCGCGGCTGTTCTTCATGCGGAACTTCCAGGTCAGCGTGCCGGATTTCTTCGGGCGGCTGGCGGGATCGGTTACTTCGGCCGGCGTACGGATCATCACGGTGGCGTCGCTGTCGCGCGCCCTGGCCAAACGCTCGCGCTGCGCGGCGGTGAGCACCTCCTCGGGATTCACCAGCTCACCGGAGCCGGCCACGATCATGTCCGCCGGCACGGTGATGGCGTAGTCGAAATCCCCATATTCGAGATAGAACTCGCTGTTGAGGAAGGGTGCCGTGTCCCAACCGCGCAGATCGTCGTAGACGCACATGCGCGGATACCACTGCGCCATCTCATAGATGTTGCCGTTTTTCGACGGGGCGAAGCCGGTACGACCACCGAAGTCACCGGGCAGATCGTAAGAATATTCGATGGTCAAGGTGACCTTGCCACCGTGGGCCGCGACGGGCTCAGGCAGACGCACCTGCATCCGCGTATCGGCGACGACATAGCTGGCCTTGACGGACTTGCCACCCTGCTCCAGCGTCACCGTGGCGATGCGATAACCGTCGGTATGCTGCTTCGGCGTGCGACCCGAGGTGAAATTGCCACGCGCGTCGGCGGTGTAGCGATTCTGGTCCATCTGCAGCCAGAGCACGTCGAGCGCATCCGGGCTGTTGTTGGTGTAGTGGATCGTCGCCTTGCCCACCATGGTGTTCTTCACCGGATCCAGCGTGGCCGCGAGCTCGTAATCGGCGCGGTTCTGCCAGAACAACGGTCCCGGCATGCCGCTGCCGGAGCGATATGCCGTGGCCTGCTGCGGGTAGGTGAAGGGCGCAAAGGTTTCGCGCGGATCGAAAGTCGCGGCCGAGGCGCCCAGCGATCCCGCTAGGGCGAGGCTGGCGATCGACAGGCGGGCAACATTTTTCATCGGTAGCACTCTGGGGTCGACCCCTCAGCGTAACCGGCAAACAAAGCCCACCTCTACCCTGCCGAAAGTCAGGCCAACACAAGACGCCGGACGTGCATGCGGTTTACCATGGGGATCAAATCTTCCTCGGGGCGCCAATCTGCGCCTCATTCCTAGGTATACCTTGCATCGCGCCACGGTATCCGCATATTCCCCACGTTGAACTCATCGAGGACCCCACGCATGAAAATCGGCTTGATCGGACTGGGCAAGATGGGCGGCAACATCGCACGCCGCCTTATGAGGGACGGTCATCAGACCGTGGTTTACGACAATAACGCCGATGCGCGTGCCACCCTGGCCAAGGACGGCGGTGAAGCCGTCGACTCCCTCGAAGCCATGGTCAAGGCCCTGCCCTCGCCGAAGATCATCTGGGTGATGCTGCCCTCCGGTGAGATCACCGAGAACACCATCACCACGCTCAGCGGCTTGCTCGGCAAAGACGACATCGTCATCGACGGTGGCAACACCTTCTACAAGGACGACGCACGCCGCGCCGAAGAGCTCGCAGCCAAGGGCCAGCATTACGTCGACGTCGGCACCTCCGGCGGCGTGTGGGGCCTGGATCGCGGCTATTGCATGATGATCGGCGGCGACAAGGCCACCGTCGACTACCTCGACCCCATCTTCAAGACCCTCGCCCCGGGCGCCGGTGACATCCCGCGCACGGCAGACCGCGATGGCCGTGATCCACGCGTTGAAAACGGCTACATGCACGCCGGTCCGGCGGGCGCGGGCCACTTCGTCAAGATGATTCACAACGGTATCGAGTACGGCATGATGCAGGCCTTCGCGGAAGGCTTCGACATCCTGAAGAACCGCGACGGCAAGCAGATCCCGGAGCGCGAGCGTTACAGCCTGGACATGGCCGACATCGCCGAGGTATGGCGTCGCGGCAGCGTGGTTTCGTCCTGGCTGCTCGACCTGACCGCCAGCGCGCTGGCCAAGGGCCCGGAACTGGACAACTACTCCGGCTACGTCGACGACTCCGGCGAAGGCCGCTGGACGGTCAACGCCGCGATCGAAGAAGCCGTCCCGGCCGAGGTGCTCACCTCCGCCCTGTTCGCCCGCTTCCGTTCGCGCCAGGACCACACCTACGCCGAACGCCTGCTCTCGGCCATGCGCATGGGCTTCGGTGGCCACATCGAAGGCCGCGGCAAGCCGCCGAAGGAAAGCGATCACTCGTAAGCAAAACCCCTCAGGGGCAAAATACCGCCCCAGGCGATGCTCGGTGTAGGAGCCGATTCATCGGCGATAGCCAGGTTGCCGCAAGCACTCTATCGCCGCTGAAGCGGCTCCCACAGGTGAAACAGAAGCAGCATGGCAAACCCCGCGCAAGCGGGGTTTTCTCGTTCAGGCCTCGCCATCCAGTTGCCGCAACCGCTCGCGCCACCCCTCCGGCGTCTGCGGCTTGATGAACAACGCGACGATCGGCAGGTTCGCCGCTTTCGTACGCGCCTCGATCTCGCGCACGCATGCCTCGATCTCCACCGTGGTCAGCGCGTCGTCGAACGCTGCGGACAGCGCGACGAGCACATGATCGGGGCCGACCTGCACGGTAAGCACCCCGTTCACCGCCTCGATCCCCGGTACTTCGCCAGCAATGCTGCATACCTGAGCCAGCAGCCTTGGCTGTGCCGGCTCGCCGATGAGCAGGGCCTTGCTCTCACGCGCCAGCAGGCTCGCGGCGGCAGCAAGCACGACAGCGATGCCCACCGACGCCCAGCCATCGATGCGTGAATCGTTCAACGCGTGCGAGAAATAAACACCGATAGCCGCAATCAACAGACCGAGCAAGGCCGCCGTGTCCTCGAACAACACGGAGAACGTGGTCGGATCCTTGGTCCGGCGGAACGCTTCGAAGTAACCGAGCTTGCCTTTCTTCCGCTGCACGCTCTTCAGCGACAGCCACCAGGAACTGCCTTCAAACAGCGCGCTCACGGCCAACACGATGTAATTGGCCGTCGGATCTTTCAGCGGTTCCGGGGTGAGGATGTGATTGACGCCCTCGTACAACGAGAAGCCCGCGCCGAGTGCGAGTACCAGCAACGCGACGATGAAGCTCCAGAAGTACAGCTCGCGGCCGAAGCCCAGCGGATGCTGACGATCCGGCCGCCGCTGCGAGCGCTTCAGGCCGTAGAGCAGGAGCACCTCGTTAACGCTGTCTACCAGCGAGTGCACGCCCTCGGAAAGCATGGCGGAACTGCCGGTGAGCGCCGCAGCGACGAATTTCGCCGCCGCGATAGCGACATTCGCGGCAAGGGCGACGAAAACGACGAGTCGGGAGCTGTGGGCCATAACCCCTAGTAAACCATGTGGGAGCCGCTTCAGCGGCGATGGGCTCGACGAATCCTGGCCCGCTTCGCGGGATCGCCGCTGAAGCGGCTCCTACAGGGGTTGCGACAACAAAAAGGCCGCGCTTTGCAGCGCGGCCTTCTTATTTGCAGAAACCTGCTGCGAACTTACTTCGCGAACAGATGCTCTACACCGGCGCGCTCTTCGCGCAGTTCCTTCTCGGTCGCATCGATGCGAGCCTGCGAGAACGCGTTGATCTCCAGACCCTGGACGATGGCGTACTTACCGTTCTTCACGGTCACCGGGTAGCCGAAGATCACGCCCGGCTCGACACCGTACGAACCATCCGACGGGATGCCCATGGAGACCCAGTCACCCTCGGCCGTGCCGAGCGTCCAGTCGCGCATGTGGTCGATGGCGGCCGAAGCGGCCGAAGCGGCCGACGAGGCGCCACGAGCCTTGATGATGGCTGCGCCGCGCTGCTGCACGGTCGGGATGAAGTCGCTCTCGTACCACGCCTGGTCGACCTGCCCGAGCGCAGCCTTGCCCTTCACCGTGGTCTGGTGCAGGTCCGGGTACTGCGTGGAGCTGTGGTTGCCCCAGATGGTGAGCTTGGCGATGTCGGTCGAATGCGTGCCGGTCTTCTCGGCCAGCTGCGACAGCGCGCGGTTGTGGTCGAGGCGGACCATGGCCGTGAAGCACTTCGGATCGAGGTCCGGTGCGTTCTGCTGCGCAATCAGCGCATTGGTGTTGGCCGGGTTGCCGACGACGAGCACGCGCACGTCGCGCTTGGCATGGTCGTTCAGGGCCTTGCCCTGCGGGCCGAAGATGGCGCCGTTGGCTTCGAGCAGGTCCTTGCGCTCCATGCCTGGGCCGCGCGGACGCGCACCGACGAGCAGCGCATAGTCGACGTCCTTGAAGGCAACGTTGACGTCGTCGGTGGCGACGATGCCAGCGAGCGTCGGGAACGCGCAGTCGTTGAGCTCCATCACCACGCCCTGCAGGGTCGGCAGCGCCGGGGTGATTTCGAGCAGGTGCAGGATGACCGGCTGGTCAGGACCCAGCATGTCGCCGGCGGCGATACGGAACAGGAGGGCATAACCGATCTGGCCGGCTGCGCCGGTCACGGCAACGCGAACGGGTGCTTTCATCTTTCGACTCCTCAGGAATATCGCTTGGGACTGATGATTACGTGAGCTCGGCGAAGAACTCGACGATGCGGGCCATGCCCTTGTCGAGTGCCTCGTCCGGGCAGGAATAGGAAATGCGCAGCGCGCGCGGCTCGCCGAAGGCCGAGCCCGGTACACAGGCGACGCCCTTGGTCTCGAGCAGCGCGGCGCAGAAGTCCACGTCGGAGGTGATTTCCACGCCGTTGTGCTTCTTGCTGAAGGCCACCGAGATATCCGGGAACGCATAGAACGCGCCCTGCGGACGCGGGCAGACCACGCCGGGGATCGAGATCAGCGCGTTGTAGACGCGATCGCGCTTGACCGCAAACTCGGCGCACTTCGCCGCCGGCACATCCTGCGGACCCGACAGCGCGGCAACAGCCGCCGCGGTGATCACTTCCGGCAGGCTGGTGATGTGGTTCGAGTTGAGCGTGGTGACGGCCTTGGCCACGGATTCCGGCGCGGCGATGAAGCCAACGCGCCAGCCCGGCATGCCGTAGGTCTTCGACAGCGAGTCGACGAAGATCACGCGGTCCTTCAGTTCAGGGCGCACATGCACGAAGTTGTGGTAACCCACGCCGTCGAACACCATGGTGTTGTAGATGTCGTCGGTGATGATCCAGGTGTCCGGATACTTCGCGATGACATCGGCCAGCGCGACGATTTCATCGCGCGTATAGACCATGCCGGTGGGGTTCGATGGATTGTTGAACAGGAAAACGCGCGGCTTGCGAGCCAACGCTTCGTCCAGCTGCGCCGGCGTGAGCTTGTAGTGCTGCTCCGGCGGGCACGGCAGGATGTTGATCTTCGCGCCGACGATCTCGGCGATGTCGAGGTAGCTGGTCCAGTACGGGGCCGGGAAAGCGATCTCGTCGCCTTCATCCAGCAGGGCCTCGGCCAAGTTGTAGAGAATCTGCTTGGCACCGACGCCGGTGGAGACGTTCTCGCGCTTGTAGCCCGTAAGTCCCAGGGCTTCGATGTGGCCGAGGAAAGCGTCGACCAGCGCATCTGAGCCGCGATTGCTGCCGTACTGGCCGGAATCCTTCGCCAGGGCCTCGCGGGCCGCGGCGTAGACGTGCTCGCCGGGGAGGAAATTGGGGACACCGATCGAGAAGCTGACAATGTCGCGCCCCTCGGCTTTCAGGCGCTTGGCCTTTTCGGCAATGACCATGATCGCACTGGGTTTGGCGCGACCCATTCGCGTGGCGAGCTGCGGCATCGTTTCCTCGGAGGGGGACGGGGCAAAGGCCGTTATTTTAACACGGGTGCACGGTGGGGAGATCGCCGCTGAAGCGGCTCCCACAGATAACCCTAGCCCCCAGGTCCTGCGCAGGTCCTGTGTAGGAGCCGCTTCAGCGACGATCCCGCGGCAGCGGGCACGGATACGAAAACGCCGCCTCGAAAGGCGGCGTTTCAAACACAGCAAAACCGGCCGCTTAACGCGCGTCCAGCACCTCATTCCACTTGGCAACGTTCGCCGCCTGCTTCTCCAGCAGCGCGTCCACATCACCCTCGACAATCACCTTCTCGATGGTGTCGTCGCCGACGATCTTGTTCACGACGGCCTGGTCGTCCGGACCCACGACTTCGCCGAAGACGCTGTGCTTACCGTCCAGCCACGGGGTCGCACCGTGAGTGATGAAGAACTGCGAGCCGTTGGTGCCCGGACCGGCGTTGGCCATGGACAGGACGCCCGGCTTGTCGTGCTTGAGACTGGCGTCGAACTCGTCACCGAACTTGTAGCCCGGACCGCCGCGACCCGAACCCTCGGGGCAGCCGCCCTGGATCATGAAGTCGGGGATCACACGGTGGAAGGTCTTGCCGTCGTAATAGCCGCGCTTGGCCAGGTTCACGAAGTTGGCCACCGTCATCGGGGTCTTCTCGTCGTGCAGGCGCAGGTGGATATCGCCCTTGTTGGTCTTCATGGTGACGTTGATGGTCATCGCAATTCCTGTAACTCGTTGAAAATCGGTCCAGTCGCCTCGTGCGACCGGCTCCGGGGGGCTGCAAGGCCCCCAAAGATGGCGCCCTATCCCCAAGAGTTCAAGCGAGAAAGCGTGATGGCCGCTCAGTTTTTGGGCATTGCCAGTGCTTCGGCGGTCAGCGGGCCGGCGCCGCGGGGGTGCGCGTCTCGGACGGAGGCATCCTCGGGGAGTGCCCTGCCCTCGGCCACCGTTGCCCACGCCCGGTCGAGCGCGGCGTAGCCATAGGGAAGCAGCGGCACGTGGCGATCGCCGAAGTCCGTGAAGGCCAGGAAGGCATCGAAGTGCTGGGCATAGGGCACCTTCCAGAAAACGGGCGCGCGCCCGGCGGCCCGTAGCCATTTCACGTAGGGCTCCGAACTGAAGGCAGTGGGGATCAGACCGTCCTGGGCCCCGTGGACAATCAGGATGGGCAGGTCTTCACGCGGCAGGTCGGCGGCGGTGGCGTCGACGGCCGCGCGCAGTTGCTCAGCCTCCACCCCATGGCCGGTTTGCAGATCGCGCAAGCTCAGCACGCCCGGCAATGTCGGATCGAGCGACAGGTCCGTGCCACCGACCAGCGCGATACCCGTTCCAGGCGGCACACCCGAGCCATCCGCCCACCACGCCGCCCGCACGATGGCATCGATGGGCCCAGCCATGCCGACCGCGTGATGCGAGCGGTATGAAAAACCGCCGGGCATATGGGCGGCATCGCGCTTCAGGTATGCCGAGGCATAGGCGACCGTAACCGCCCGCCATAAATCCAGCGAGGTGGACGAGGCGGCCGTGGCGAGGACGTCGTCCTGCCAGCCGCCTGCCCTGAGCAGGGCCAGCGCCTCGTCGGCCTGTGCTCCCGGCATCGGAGCCGTAAGCCGACCGTGGGCACGCAGCGACGCGCCACGCAGCGGCCAGGCCGGCGGGGACGCGGCACCAACGCGCGCGAAGGGCACGTCGTCGAATCGGCGTGCCGATAAGGCAGCCGGAAGCAACAGCGCGGCCTCGGTGGCGTAGTCGTAGAAGGAGCGGCCTGCGCCACGAACGTGGATGTTCGGCTCCAACGCGACCACGGCAGCGAGGATGCCCTCCTTGTCGTCACCGGCGGCGCGCAGCACAGCCCCGCCGCCATTCGACAGACCGGTAGCGATGATCGTCGTGTTCTGTGCCGTGAACGGCGCTTCATCAGGGAAGGCGCGGTCGAGCATGGCCAGGCCGAAGCGTGCCGCCTGCAGCACATGACGCCCCCAGTCCGCCTCGGGGTTGTCGCCTGAGTGTGCATGTTTCACCGCGATGCCTGCATCGGCGGCCAGACCTTGCGGTTCGAACTCCAGCGGCGCCGAGCCAGCTTTGGCGCGCGTACCGTCGAGCTGTACGCCTGTTTCGTCGGAGGGATCGAAATAGCCCGCTCCGCCACCTTTGTCTGTATAGGCCACGGCACATCCGCGCGGCAGGCCCCAGCCACCGGCCAGGGCGATGGATCCGTAGATGCCACGTGAGCCGGATGAGGCCGTGACGACAAGACAGCGCTTCTTGCGATCGAAGTCATCGGGGATCTGCGCCAGCACGCGATGCGATGCGCGTGCGCCAGGCAAGCTGGCGAACGCGGTGAACTCGCGACCTGGGACATTCGGCACGCTGCCGTAAAGGCTCCCGAAACCGCCAAGCGGACCGAGATCGGCGACGCCCTTCCAGCTGGATTGGATGGCGCGGCGGCGCAACTCCGCCGGCGTCGGCGAGGCGGGTTGCGCGAATCGTGTCGACGTACCGGACAGACCACGCAGACCGAGCCCCGCGCTCAGCAGATCGTCGCCATCGCGATGCGTGGTGGGACGGACATCACCGATGTGGTCGGGCGGGGGAACAGAACCTTTGCTCATGGAGGAAGCCGTCATGTGGCACGGCCCCTCTATATACATGACGGGAGGTGACCATGTTCATGATCGCCTCCCGTCATCCCCGCGACCGTTGCCCGAGGTCAGTTGGGATAGGTGTGGTGGACGTTGTCGATAATTACCTGCCCGCTGGCATGGATAACCACACTGCTAATGGGCGCGCTGCCGGAGTAATCGACCAGCTCGTTGAACGGGCCTCCAGCCTTGTATACGTTCTTCTGGACGCTTGTGCCGTCCGTCGTGAGGAAATCGACGGTTGCGTCCTCCTTGAGCGGGTACCGGGCGCACAGGGCGAAAAAGACGGCGGTGGCGGGCACCTTGAAATCGATGGCGATATCGACCGGGCTAGTCCGTTCCGCGCCACCGAGATTACCGTTGGAAACGAAGTTCGGACACAGGCTCGGGGCATGCATTGTCTGCCGCACGCCAGTCGTAGCCGTGCCCGCGTAACGCACGCTCATCGTGGGATAGGTAAATCCCTGCACCGGCATGTCCGCAACGACACCCTCAAACTTCTCCCAATAACTGCTCTCAGATACGCTGGCAGATGCCTGGATGGCACCGTTGGAAAAAGCGGTCTTGGGAGCACTCGCGGATGCTGTGGCGGCAAAGGCGAAGGCACAAGCGGCCACAACGTAACGAATCGAACTCATTGATTCCTCCTGAATGCAAGCTACCCGGATTGGGCACGGGCATTCTGTCGTTCTGTCCATGTTTCTCAAATAGAAGAATTCTGAAAAATCCTACAAATTAGACGCGCCCCCCAATGGCACCCATTGCTTCTTCTGTTTGAAGTATGTAGGCCAATTCAGCGGCGAAACCCCGCCTGCGACTGAGCGTAGTACCGACGCTCTTGCAGCATCCGCCGATGGAGCACCTCGATGATCGCGACCTCGTCGGGCGCGTAGCGCTTCCTCACGATGTCGTTCGTCGACAGGCCGTTCGCGCAGTCGCCCTCTTCGCGACACAGTTCGAATGTGAGCACACCATTGCGTCCGCATCCACCGACGACGTCGCATTCGAGAAGACGCAGCGCCATGCGTTGGTAGCGATAGAGCCGATCCTGATGGGAGGCATGCTCGACAACGTCGTTTCCGAAGCGCCACGGCGCATGACGGCCTTTGTCCTGGGCAAGGACCAGTTGGACCATGCGGAGGTCGGGCGGCGGAGCATCACGCAGCAGGCCGGCGTAAAGATCGGGCGGATAGCCGGGAGCCTCTGGTGTGGTCCACGCCCATGAGGGATGTCGCCGACGGATATCCACCCACTCGCCCATTTCATAGGCCCTGACCCAGCCTTGCTGCGACCTGCCGTGGCAATAGACAACCTGCCAGTGACGAAAGGCCTTCTCGCTGGCGGATACGCTCCGACGACGCATCCAGTCACCCGATACACCGCTTGCGCAGGCCAGAGAGGCATGGCGGATCGCATGGAGCGCCGCGGGATCCTCATCGACACGCGACGCCAGCCGCGCGAATACGGCAGCAAAGGAATCGTGTGGACGCAGGTAGGTTGCGCGCGCGACCTGCATCGATGGCACGCTGGACACGGGATACCGTGCAACCAGCACACTGGTCACGCTAATGGTCGCCAGGATGAAGATGCCAATGGCGAGAGGCCATGGCATAGCAGGACGCGCGTCCTCGATCATTGGGCTCAGCCCCTGAATATGCCGCTCCCACGGCAGATGTCCGCAGCCTAGCCGATGCCTACATCGGGCGCAGCATCCGCCCACGGCCACATCGTGATGGGATGGCGAAGTCAGGTGTGGTCAACATGTGGCCGCACTGCAGCAGCTCCCAGCAAGGAGCTGCTGCAGATGGGAGCCGCCGCGCGAAAGGACCAGGGGCGCCCCGCTATTCGTGTTTCACCGCAATCATCCGAACGTCGTCGATGTGCCAGACCTGAAGGTCCGATGCATCAGTCTTCAACTTGGCAATACGCAGGACCGCATCCCTGACGAATCCATCCTCTGGCATATCGAAGATAAAGCTCATGTCTTCCTCTGCCTTGTCAAATTCGAATCGGATCCTCTGTACACGTTGCCCAGCCTCCAGCGAGACCTCGCCAAAACGAGGTTGAACCTCGACATGCGGATTGCGAATCTTGAAGTTCAGTACGTATCTTCCCGGCCGCAGCAACCTTATATTTTGTTCCGCATAGGCATCCGTAAGATTTGCGGCGCTTAAGCGTAGTTCATTTACCAGGATCCAGGCCAAGCCACCGAGCACCCAATACTCCTGGGTCCCAAAGTCCCCATTTTTGACGATCGGACCAGCTGGCTCGGTCAGGTCCACGTTGTCGATGAACAGGTTTACGCCGCCGGTTACGGTGAAATGGGTCGCGGGCGTTTCTCCGGAGTACCCGAACAGTTCGTCTATCTTCTTGTTGGGTATCTTCTCGTCGGGTAGCCAAACATGCTCCCGCAGAATCGTACCGTCTTCCGCAAGAAACCTGGCGGTGGTTTCGACGGTATACGTAGGGTACGCAAATATACCGAAATAGACGTCCGTGCACGGGTAGCCGAGATCGACCCTTAGATCAATGGTCTCGTGCACACCTACAGATTGCAGGACATTCTTATCGACCACCTGTGAGTTGTCTTCGTATTCGCAGACGCCGATTCTCATTCGATTAGCGCCAGACGAGCCATAGCTGATTTTGATCAGCGGTAATTCAAGCCCTTCGGGGGGAATCTCAATCGGGGCAAGGCTATCGAAGTTCTCGCGGTCCGAATTCGGCTGCAACAAACGCTTATCTTTCAGTGAAGATGCATTGACCATGACCTGTCCCTCCTAGACTTGAGTGGTGCCGCCATTGGTAAGTTGTGGGGTGTCATTCCATTTTTCCATCTACGGCACGATCCACGTTGCTCCGCCTTGCATCGGCCTTCAATAGGGCGAACGTTGTAAGCCTCATTGAGGGAATACGGCCAGCGACAGGACAAGATCCTGATTTCGCAAGCGCTGAACCACTGCTGATTTGTGAGCGCACTGCTATCCTCCCATTCCCGGCAGGAGCCGGAGGAACCTAAGGGGATACAGAGCAATGATTGCCCGTCGTACTGTCTTGCTGTCCGCCGCGATCACCGCGGCGCTCGGACTCGCCGCCTGCCACAAGAAAGATGAAGCGCCCGCCGCCGATCCAAAGGCTGTCGCCGCCGCCCAGACCGCTATCGCTGCTCCCGCCTGGTTGCGCCAGCACCTGCCCGCGCAGACCGTCGCGTATCTGCGCCTGCCTTCGCCCTGGGCCTTGATCGGGGGGGTGCCGAACGGCCGTCCGCTCGATGCCGCCCTCTCCGTGAAGGCGAATCTCGATGCCGTGGCGAAGCTGCGCGAGACCATCGCCAAGGACAAAGTGCTTGCCGACGCGAAGATCGGTCCGGCGCTGAGCCTCCTGCTTGGCGACCTGCGTTCACCGCTCGAGATCGCCCTCATCGATCCGCTGGGTATTCCGTCGCCGACCTCACGGATCGTCGCGACCGGCAGCTTCTCGTTCGATTCCATCAACGCCTTCAATGCGCGCCTCGCGTCCCTCAATGCGCCGCTGCTGGTTGCGCCGCTCGACGCCCAGGGCAACGGCAAGCTCGCCTCCGGCGGGAGCGTCCGCTACGTCGTGGCCGAGCATCGCCTCTGGGTCACCCAGTCGCTGCAGCAGCCGAGCGACGAGCACACGATCGACGAGCTGGTCGTCACGTTCGGCAAGTCCTCGCCGACCACTGCTCCGGCCACGCTCAGTGCCCTCGAAGCTCACATCGACACCTCCGGCGAAGGCCTGTTCGGTTGGGCGACCATCCGTGGCATCGGTGCCGTCGCGGCCAATCAGGCGGGTGAATCGCCCCTGGGCAAGCTGCCCACGGATTTTGCTTCCAAGGCCGATGCCTTCGCCTTCGGTAACGGCACCGTGGACGGCCGCGGCCAGTTCCGCGTCGTGGTACATGCCCCGCAGGCGCGCGTCCTTCAGTACGCGGCGCCGCGCTCGTTCGCGCCGACGGTGAAGAGCGTGGGCGAGCCGCGTTGGGCGATGACCTTTGCGTTGCCCAATGCCGAGGGCTACAAGGCCTTCGAGGACAACCTCAACCTCGATTTCGGCCCCGAGCGGGCGAAGACGATCCGCGAAGGCCTTGCCAAGCTGCGGACGAAGTACGGCTTCGACGTTGCCGACTACACGAAGTGGATGGGACCCGAATCCATCGTCTTCGCCGATGACGCCGGGCAGTTCTTCGCCATCCGCGCTCGCGACCTCAAGGCCTGGTACGCCCGCATCGACGAGATGACCAAGGCCGGGCGCTGGCGCAGTGGCGTCATGAACGTCGACGACGCGAAGGTGCACTGGCTGTATATGCCGGGCGCGGCGTACGAGCCGGAAGCCGATCATCCCGAGCAGCAGGCCCTGGCTCCCTTCATGAACCTGATGCAGCGTTTCGGCAGCCGCCTGTACTGGGTGGAGGAAGGCGACTGGATCATCCTGGCCAAGGTACCCCAGGCCCTGGCCGACCGCGCTGCCGCCAAACCGGATACGGCACTCGACACGTGGTTCAGCGCCCGCGCCTACCCGGGCTCGCACGTCCTGATGGGCTACACGGCAAACAGCCGGGATGCGCAGCGCGACGCGTACTACACGTACATCGAGATCCTGCAGTTGATGGGTGGCATGGCCGGCGCTGATCTGGACATCGCCAGCCTGCCGGCCGCCCACAAGCTCGGCCTGCCCGAAAAGGGTGTCATTGGTGCCGCGATCGAGGCGGACGCCGACACCCTCGCCATCTCGTTCACCTACGAACAAAGCCCAGCGGAGCTGGTCGGCCAGATGGGTTCGGCCGGCGCCATTGGCACAGCGGCGATCCTTGCCGCCATCGCCGTCCCGCAGTACCAGCAGTACGTGCTTCGCAGCCAGGTGGCGAACGCCCTGACCGCGGCCTACCCGGTCAAGCTGGCCGTGGCCGAACATCGCCTGTCGACGGGCAAGTTCCCGGCGAACAATGCAGCCGCCGGCCTGGGCAAGCCGGAGACGCTGGGTAACGAGTACGCTGGCTCGGTCGAGGTCGGCCAGGGTGGCGAGATTGTGGTGACCCTGGACGCCAACCCGCCCCACAAGACGGACCAGAAGCTGGATTCCGGGCAGCTGATCCTGACACCCAAGGTGGACGGCAAAGCCATTACCTGGACTTGCTCAGGCGAAGGCATCGACCCGAAGAACCTGCCGGTAAGCTGCCGCGACGAGCCGGCGGAGCTATGACACGACTGCGGCGCCTCTAGTTCAGGGGCGTCGCGGCGCGACGGACCCGCTCGTCGAGGATCCGCTGCTCGATCGCCAGGACGATGTCGATCTCCTGCGGCGAGAGCTGGTCGTTCCACATGTCGTAAGCACCCTGCCCAGGGGTGCATTCGAAGCCGTCGCTCGTCAGGCAGACCATCGCCGAGCGCATACCACCAGGGCCGCATCCGCCTGTGTCCGCACACTGCATATCCTCGATCGCCACGCGCTGGTACTTGTGGAGGTCCGCTTCGTAAGCCGACCCCTGAACGAGGTCCTTGCCCACGTCCCACCGGTTCGTCCCGTCCCGGGGAAAAAGCGCGAGAGCCATGCCCATGACCTCTACGTCATCGGATGACAGGACGGCATCCAGCACCTCGTCCGTCGATTGAGGGCCCGTTTGCTGCCATTCTGGATGGCGCCGAACGAACGCGTCCCTCCCCTGTTCGCCGATCGCGTCCTGCTCGGCCTCCGACACCGCGCGGCTGCAGAAACCTTCCTTCCAGGTGCTGTAGGCCACGGCTCGCGGTTTGACCACCCGGATTCGCCAACCAGGCTCCAGAGGGTGACGGCACGCCGCGGCCGCTTCCCGCATGAGGAGTGTCGCCGCCACGTTGTCCTTGCCGGCCAACGGCCCCAGGCGTGCGGAAAGCGTGTCGTAGTCGCGATCGTCACCCGGACGAAGCAGCGGCTCCGGATCCGTCCCACCGGAGGCCCGGCGACCGATCCTTCTATCCGCGAGCTGCCGTGCGCTCGCCAGTGCTCGATCCGATCCCGGCGTCGGCGCGGACGCCCTCGATGGCCCGGAGCGATCGGAATGACCACCCATGACCCCGAAAACGACGGCGAGCCCTAGCAGAACCCCCGTCGTCAGCCAGACTGTGCCTCGCCCGGGACGCACCCCCGATCGATGTTCCATGCCCACCTCGTTCCTCATGGGCGGCAGCTTAACGCCGGGCCCGAGCACCGCAAAACAGGCGTCCGCCGCATGCCGCAGGCCGTTTCGCGTGCCTTGGACCGGACTCCGGGCGGACCGCCCCGCCCAGTCATGCGAAAGTCGTTCTTTTCCTTTATAATCGGCGGCTTCCCAAACCAAAGAGGCGATCCGGCTTTACGCCGGCGCATACCGCATGTCGATCGAATTCCTGCGCAATATCGCTATCGTCGCTCACGTCGACCATGGCAAGACCACCCTCGTCGACCAGCTTCTGAAGCAGTCGGGCACGCTCAACGAGCGTACCGTGCTCGCCGAGCGCGTCATGGATTCGAACGACCAGGAAAAGGAGCGTGGCATCACGATCCTGGCCAAGAACACGGCCATCACCTGGGAAGACAAGAAGACGGGTGCGAAGAACCGCATCAACATCGTCGACACCCCGGGGCATGCTGACTTCGGTGGCGAAGTCGAGCGCGTCCTGTCCATGGTCGACACCGTGCTGATCCTGGTCGATGCGATGGACGGCCCGATGCCGCAGACCCGCTTCGTGACCCAGAAGGCCTTCGCGATGGGCTTCAAGCCGATCGTCGTCGTCAATAAGGTCGACCGCCCCGCCGCGCGCACGGAGTGGGTTGTCGAGCAGGTGTGGGACCTCTTTGCCAAGCTCGGCGCAACCGACGAGCAGATGGACTTCCCGATCGTCTACGCCTCGGCGCTGAACGGCTACGCCTCGCTCGACGAAAACGCCCGCGAAGGCGACATGACCCCGCTGTACGAAGCGATCATGCAGCACGCGCCGAAGCCGGACGTCGATCCGGAAGGCCCCTTCCAGATGCGCATCAGCCAGCTGGACTACAACAACTTCGTCGGCGTCATCGGTATCGGGCGCGTGCAGCGCGGTACGCTGCGCAAGAACATGCAGGTCGCCGTGATCGACCGTGAAGGCAAGAAGCGCCAGGGCAAGGTTGTCCAGGTGCTCGGCTTCCTCGGCCTCGAGCGCATCGAGCAGGACAGCGCCGAAGCCGGCGACATCGTCGCCATCTCGGGCATCCCCGAGCTCACCATCTCCGACACGCTCACCGCGCCGGATACGCCGGAAGCGCTGCCCGCACTGAGCGTCGACGAGCCGATGATCAGCATGACCTTCCAGGTCAATAACTCGCCGTTCGTCGGCAACAAGGACCTCTCGGGCGGCAAGTTCCTCACCAGCCGCCAGCTGCGTGAGCGCCTCGACCGCGAGAAGGTGCACAACGTCGCCCTCCGCGTCGAAGACGGCTCCGATGCCGACAAGTTCCTGGTCTCGGGCCGCGGCGAACTGCATCTCTCGGTGCTGATCGAGAACATGCGTCGCGAAGGCTACGAGCTGGCCGTGTCGCGCCCGGAAGTCATCCTGAAGGAAATCAACGGCCAGAAGATGGAGCCGATCGAGGAACTGGTGATCGACATCGAAGAGATCCATCAGGGTGGCGTCATGGAGCGCCTCGGCATCCGCAAGGGCGACCTGAAGAACATGGTGTCGGACGGCAACGGTCGCGTGCGCCTCGAGTACGATATTCCGGCCCGCGGCCTGATCGGTTTCCAGAACCAGTTCAAGACCCTGACCCAGGGTTCCGGCCTGCTGTTCCACGTATTCAAGGAATACGGTCCGTACACCCCGGCCCCGATCGCCAAGCGTCAGAACGGCGTCATGATCGCGAATGCCGGCGGCAACACCCCGGCCTACTCGCTCGGACCCCTCCAGGAACGCGGCAAGCTGTTCGCCGCCGAAGGCGACGCCGTGT
>CBIGPO010000048.1:0-31634 GCA_966191635.1 uncultured Luteibacter sp. | reverse complement strand
GGAAGAGCCTTCGGTGCCCACCCTCGAGGCGAGTTCCGCACAAGTGGAGCGGCCGTAGGCCAAATAAGTACACGGCCGCGTTAGCGGCCTTTCCGCTACGAAACGCGGAGGACTGTCTGAGCAGCGAGGGTGGGCACCGAAGGCTCTGCGCCTCGCCCTCCAAACGCACCGACGGTACCGGCAATCAGGTCGGCAGGAGGTCGAGCACTGCCGTGGCGAGGATGTCCGGCTGGAACTTGGCGATGAACTTGTCGGCGCCGACGCGGGCCACCATCGCCTCGTTGAAGACACCGCTCAGCGAGCTGTGAAGAAGCACCTTCGTATGGCGCAGCTGGGGGTCTTCCCTGATGGCGCGAGTCAGCGCGTAGCCATCCATCAGAGGCATCTCGATGTCGGAAACGACCAGGTCGACGCGATCCTCGACTGGCCCCATGGCCATCGTGCGCAGCTGATCAAGGCCTTCCTGGCCGTCCTTGGCGATCACGCATTCGAGGTCCATCTTGCGGAACAGATCCACCAACTGGGTGCGGGCGACGGCCGAATCGTCAACCACCAGCACGCGGCGGTTGCCGCCTTGCTGCACGTGTGCGGCCTGCTGCACGCGGTCGGAAAGCTGCACCAACGGAGGTGAGACCGAAGCCAGTACCTGCTCCACGTCCACGACCGCGAGCAGATCGCCATCCAGCCGGGTCACGGCATTGACCCGCGCGCCATAGCCGAGCGCCGCCGGAGGGGAAGTCAGGTTGGCTCCGTCCACATGGACGATGCGATCGACATCGGACACCAGGAAACCCTGCACCGACAGATTGAACTCGGTAACGATCAGATGCGCGCTGTCGACGCTGGCCAGCGGCGGATAGCCCATGGCGGCGGCGAGATCGATAACCGGGATGGTACTGCCGCGGTAGTCGAAGCTACCCGAGACCAGGGCATGCATGCTCGGCATGCGCTCCAGCCGAGGCCGGCGAAGCACCTCGCGTACCTTGAACACGTTGATGCCGAACGCCTGGCGGTCACCCAGCCGGAACAACAGCATGGCCACACGGTTGTGGCCCGCCAGGCGGGTAAAGGTTTCCACGGTGTCGAGCAGCGGTCGGGCCATGACGTGCGAGGCATCTACAGAAGGTGTCGCGAACCGTATCGGCGGTCTTGGTCGTTTCTGTAGGCAAGATGATGGCACGCCGATTGCATGACTCAAGTCCTGAAGCTCCCGACCGATTAAGTGGGGCGACCATCCGATGAAAGCGAAATCATGACCCTCCTCTGGAGCCAGCACGTCCGCCTCCTCGCCCACGCCGCCGCCCAGGGCGATGCGGCGCGCGTTCGCGCCCTCTCCGCGCAGTACCCAGCCGCGGCCAGCGCCCTCGGCGTGCTGCTCAAGCCCGCCGAACCGCGCACCGCGCCGGCGACGACCATCCAGGCGATCGAGCAGCAGGGCATGGTACTGACGAACGCCCAGGCGCTCGGCGGCACCTTGCTGGAACTGGGCAAAGTGGTCGAAGGCGCCCGCGATACCGCCGGACGTTTGACGGAAGCCAGTGCCAGGATTTCGACGGCGCTCGACCAGGCCCACGCCGGCGCCACCGGCATGGGCGACTCGGGCAGCCAGGGTCAGGCTACGGCGGGTGACCTCGACGGCCAGCTACGTTTGCTGCGCAGCGCCCTGTCGGGCATGAGCCGCAACCACGCGCAGTTCTCCGAATACTTCACCGCGATCCGCAAGCTGACCGCGACAGTGCAGGACATTGCCCACCAGACCAACCTGGTCGCCCTGAACGCCGCGATCGAAGCGGCACGCGCCGGTGAGGCAGGCCGCGGCTTTGCGGTCGTCGCCGACGAGGTGAAGCAACTCGCAGAAAAGACTACCCAGGCCACCGCCGAGATCGACCAGACCACCGAGGCCGTCGGCCAGTTCGCCGGTCAGCTCGACGACGCCGTGCAGAACAGCCTGCGCCGTCTGGACCAGACCCAGTCGGGTATCGCCGGCATACAGGCCTCGATGGGGCGCGTCGATGAAGCAGCCCGCGGCGCGCGCGGCAACATTGACGCAGCGCGCGAAGGAATGGGTGCGCTGCAGGGCCGTATCGCGGCGATCCAGGCCACCCAGGCCACACTCGGTCGCGTGACCAACGAAGCCCGTCGCCAGGCCGACGCCGCAGCACGAGCGGCGGTACTTGCTCATCGCCTCGGCCTGAGCCGACTCGAAACCGAGGGCGACCTCGATGCTGCCAGCCTCAGCCAGATGATCCGTGAAGCCAGCCAGGGCCTTCGCTACGCCGTGGAACTCGCCTCGCGCGATCCGGCCGGCCTGGACCGTCGCTGGCTCGACACCACACCGTTGATGCGCTGCATCGACCAGTTCCGCACACGTCGCCCGGATAGCCCGGCCGACAACATCCGCGCGGCCGGCGAACGCTTCACCGCGCTCGCCTCGCAGTACGCCATCACGCTGGGCGAAGGCCGCCACGCCGACGCCAGCCACATGGTGACCGACCTGAACCGGGAACTGGACGCGATCACCCAGGGCTTGTCGGCATCGCTGGCGGAACGCGCCGCGTGAATCCTTCCACCCTCGCCCGCGGCTTCACCGTGACCGCCCTGCTCGCCCTGCCGTTCTGCGCGGCGGCGACGCAGAGTGTGGACTCGGTGCGTACGGCGGCGGTGACCTGGCTACAGCAGAACCGCGCCCTGCCCGGTGCACGCATGACCGCCGAAGCCGACCCGCTCGACAGTCGGCTGCATCTGGCGGACTGCCCCATGCCACTCGAATCCTCGCTTCCCGGCAACCGGCCGCTCGGTGCACGGGCAAGCGTTGCGGTGCACTGCCCCGTGCCGGGCGGCTGGACCGTCCGCGTGCCGGTACGAGTCAAAATGTTTACCAACGTGCTCGTCACCACCCGGCCGCTCGCCCGTGGCGATGGTATCGGTGTGGGTGATGTGCGCGCCGAGGAGCGCGACGTGACCAGCCTCGCCTACGGCTATGTCGCCGAGCTTGGCCAGATCGACGGCCGCTCCCTGGCCCGACCGCTCAGTGCCGGCACCGTGCTGACACCCGGCATGCTTGCCGGTCGCCAGGCCGTCCGCATCGGCGATTCGGTCAGCATGGAAGCCGGCGTCGAGGGCGTGGTTATCCATGCCAGCGGCGTGGCGATGGGTGCCGGCGACACAGGGACTCGCCTGAAGGTTCGCAACGCTTCATCCGGAAAGGTGCTCGACGCCGTGGTCACCGGCCCGGGCACCGTTGCTGTGCTGCCATGAACAAAATCCAAACCCGGTCACACTTCGCGGCCTAGGGCCAGTTAAAGTTCGCCGACAGACCGCCGATAAGGGGTTTGAAGGACACAAGCTCCGAGGGACACACCATGACAACAACGATCAAACCCGGTATCCAGGCCCCGCAGCCCCAGGTGCAACTCCGCACCCAGAACCAGGCTGCAGGCTCCGCCGCCTCGACGCAGAGCGCCAGCTCCGTACGTCCGAGCGACGACAGCGTCAAAATCACCGACTCGGCCAAGGCGCTCGACGCCGCCAGCCGCGGTGATGGCATCGACAGCAAGCGTGTGGATGAGATCCGCAGCAAGCTGGCCGACGGCACCTACAAGCCTGACTCTCAGGCCATCGCGAGCAAGTTTCTTGCGATGGAAGGCCAGATCGGCGGCAAGGCATGACCGACTCGCTCGGCTCCGACTTCGACGCGGCCGTTCGCGCCGTCATGGGCGATCTCGCCCATGAGGTCGACGCGCTGCACGCCACCCTGATCGATGAGCGCATGGCGCTCGACCAGGCTGACACGCATGCGCTCGACACAGTCAGCCGGGTGAAGGGCAAGCAGCTCGACCGCATCGAGAAGCTGGACGCGGAGCGTCGCCATCTGGGCGATGCCGCCGGTGTCGATACGCTGAACGACGCACGCTGGACGCACACGATCGAACGTCTGGTCGAGTGTCGCAAACTCAACGAAGTAAACGGCCGCATCGTCGGTCAGCGGATCGGTCACGTTCGCCAGGCGCTTGCGCTGCTCGCGGGCGATTCGCCGGGTGGATCCACCTACGGTCCGAAAGGTGACACCGCACGGGTGAAACTGCGTTCGGCCACCATCGCGCAGGTTTGATCCCACCCAAAGTCGTTCCCCACGCTCACCCAGACGGCGCACCAACAAAGCAATGGCAGTGACCCCCCAGCCGACAGCGGTGAATGACGACGGTATTCTCCCGATCGTCCGCGTACCCATTCTGGACAGGAAGCAGGCGCTGTTCGCCTATGAGCTTCTATTCCCCCGCCCGATCGGCAGCGATATCGATGCCGCCGCGCTTGCGCACACGCAGGCGACGCTGAGCGCGATCGCCGACGGTAGCCTCAAGCGCCTCGTTCGCGACAATCGCGCCTTCCTGCACATGTCGCCCCAGCTGCTCCTCGAGCACGCGGACATCCTTCGCCACAACGCGCGTCTGGGCGCGAGCATCAGTGCGGATGTCGGCACCGACGACCAGTTGCTGGAGAAACTTCGCGAGCTGAAGGGCCATGGCTGCCTGTTCATGCTCGAAGACTTCAACCTGCCCGCCGACCCCGAACACCGGGCCGGTGTAGACGCCTTGCTGCGCATCGTGCAGTTCGCCAAGGTAGCGGTGAATCATCGCCACCCGGTCGCGGCGCGCGCGCATATGGACTATGTCCACGCGTTCGGCGTCAAGGTGATCGTCACCGGTATCGACAACCACGAGACCTTCGTCGACTACGCCGACCAGGATGTGGACGGCTTCCAGGGCAAGTACCTGCTCCGACCCGAGCGCGTGGACATGCCTCGCCTCGCCCCGAGCAAGCTTGGCGTGCTGCGCCTCATGGGCGCCCTGCAGGATCCGGAAAACGGCCCCGTCGAACTGGGCAAAATCATCCGTGACGATGCCGTGCTCAGCTACAAACTGCTGGGCTGCGTGAACTCCGCCTATTTCGCCCTGCCCCGCCAGCTGAAATCGGTGGAGCAAGCCGCGGTGTTCTTCGGCGTGAACCGCATGCGCAACTGGATCTTCACCATGGCTGTCTCCGGCATGGACGAGCGTCCGCCGGAACTGCTTCGCCTGGCCCTGATCCGCGCGCACATGTGCGAGAAGCTCGCCCGCACGATCAAGCCAGAGCTGCAGGAAATGGCCTTCACGGCCGGCCTGTTCTCATTGCTCGATACCCTGATGAATGTGTCGATGGCCTACGTGCTCGAACACCTTCCGCTGGCGATCGAAATTCGCGAGGCGCTGCTCGAAGGTGCAGGTCCGTTCGCACCTCTTCTCGACCAGATCCGTCACTGGGAACAGGGCGAGCTGGAAACCGATTCGGCGCTGCGCACGCAGCACCTGCAGACGATGGCCGCGATGTACGTCGAGGCAGCCAGCTGGGCCGACCACGTCTACGCGTTCGCCGACGGCACCGCCGTGGTCGAAGTCGAGGCGTAGGAGCCGATTCATCGGCAACGCTTTTGTGGGAGCCGATTCATCGGCGATGAGCGGGTGCCGCGTCGCCGCTTCGTTGGCTTTTCGCCGCTGAAGCGGCTCCCACATGTCTTCATCGCCGCTGAAGCGGCTCCTACAGGGAGCTGTTCGCGGCGATGATGTGGATCACCACGTACTGCCAGATCAGCATCAGCGCCATCAGCCCGATGACCACAAGGGTAAGGCCCGCGCCGACTGCGCGCCCGGCCGAATTACCCGCCGTTCGTGACAGACCGACGGCGTGGACGATGCGCGCCACCACCAGTGCGATGCCGAACACGTGAAGCAGTAGTGGCATGGTCTGGCCGAGCTCAAGTACCAGCAGCAGGATCAACGCGAGCGGCACATACTCCGTGGCGTTACCGTGTGCCCGAATGGCGCAGGCGACGCTACGGTCCCCGCCGTCGCCCAGCCCGATGCTCGTGCGTCGACGAATGAGCATCACCCGTACCGCCAGGCCGAGAATAAGCAGGGTCAGCAGCGCCGCGTAGAGTCCGGTGATGCGCATGGTCTCTCTCCTGAAGGGTTAGTCGGACTGCTAAACCGAATGCTGCTGCACGCGCCAGATCGCCAGGCCCGCACCGAGCACGGCAACAAGCAACCATACGCTGGCCGTCATTGCGTCGCCAGCCAACCACATCACCCCTGCCACAGCGGGCACCACCACGGCACCGATGCCTACAGCGAACAGTACATCGCTGCGCAGGCGACTCGTGCAGGCAAGCAGGAACGCACCCAGGGAAGCCAGCACGAACGCGGCCAGGCGAACCAGCAGCACGGCCTGCGGCGGCTCGGGCATGGCGGGCAGCACATCGAGCAGGCTGCGCTCCCCTACCTGCACATCGAAGCCCTGGTCGCCGTCTTTGGCCTCACGCGGTGCCAGCGTATCGCCGTCGATCCGCGCCAGCACCGTCATCGACTGCACCGGCACCGCTTCCCAGCTGATCCGAAGATCGCCCAGGCGCGGATTCGATGGCTTGCTGCTCGTCACGAGCTTGTCGTCCACGCGCTGGAAAGTCGCGGCCAGATTCGGCGGCAGCTTGTGTTCGTCCGGCGCGATATCGATCCGCCCCGGAAACGCGCGAATGATCGGTGTAGACAGCTTGAAGTTGCCGAGTTTTACCTCGCCCGCTTCGAACTGACGGCCCTGGATCGGAAAGGCGCCGGGATTCACGTGCCCTGCCGGCTTGGCGAAGTTGGTCGCATCGATGGGACGATCGACCCAGTCCAGTTCGTAGTGCGTGCTGCCGCCGACAGTGATTTCGCGCCACTGGAACATTTCAACGTGGCGGATGAGGATCGGCGATTCCGCGCGGATATTGAACTCCGGATCGCGCGGGGCATCGATAATCTGCGGTACGCCGCTGACCCGCGTCATCGACCCGTACTGCCCCGCCGTGGGCCTGCCTTCCGCCCCCAGATCCAGCACCGGCGAGCCATGCCGCGACATTGCCGCGCCATAGTCCATGACCCGGTGCTCATTCCATGCGATCAGACCCAGCCCTGTCAGCAGCAACACCGCACCCGCGATGCGCGCGCCCCATGCCATCCCGCTGTCTTTCATCGTGTGTTTGGATCTCATCCTGCCCCCGTGCCCGTCACCGGCGTCCTTACGCCTCGATGCCGCTCAGTCGTTCATGCAAATCGGCAGCCGTGTAACGGCCTTTACCGTCCTTTTCCACGGATGCCATGGCGCACCCGTGGTCGTGGGTAAAGAACAGCTTTACGCCACGTGCGATCTTGTCATCGAGAAAGACCCGTTTCTCGTCGATCAGTTTTTCGGGCCAACGGTCGTAACCCATCGTCACCGGCAGGTGCACCCAAGGACGACCTGGGATGAGGTCGGCACAGAACACCACGCCGCCCACTTCGGCAAGCATGAGGCCCGGCGTATGACCTTCGGAAAACTCGAAGCGCACGGCGTCGCCCAATGACGACGGACGCCCGGCTTCGACCAGTTCGAGCCGACCGCTCGCCTCGAGCAAGCCAACCAGTTCGGGAA
This sequence comes from uncultured Luteibacter sp., assembly GCA_966191635.1. Classification (GTDB taxonomy): domain Bacteria; phylum Pseudomonadota; class Gammaproteobacteria; order Xanthomonadales; family Rhodanobacteraceae; genus Luteibacter. The sequence continues at coordinate 24,152 of CBIGPO010000048.1, read as the reverse complement.
TGAACGAAGCGCGGTCGCGCGGGTGTGGGTCGCGTGCACGCGCCCAGTGCTCAGCGCCGACCAGGAAGCGCGCGTTCGGGAACAGCAGGGTGGCCGGCTGCCCTTCAGCCCACGGGGCGAGCAGGCCACCTGCGTGGTCGAAGTGCAGATGCGACAGCACCACGGCGTCGATGTCCTCGTGACGGAGACCGGCTTCGGCAAGCGAATCCAGCAACACGTGACGGTCTTCGACCACGCCGAAGCGCTCGCGCATGGCCGGATCGAAAAAGGCGCCGATACCCGTCTCGAACAATACATTCTGGCCATTGAGGCCGGTGACAAGAAGGCAGCGGCAGGCGAGCGGAATGCGGTTCTCCGCATCCGGCGCCACCCAGCGCGACCACATGGCGCGCGGCGCGTTGCCGAACATGGCGCCGCCGTCGAGCCGCTGCGAATTGCCGATGAGTGACCAGAGTTTCATGGCGACAACCTTACTGCACCTTACCAAGCCCAGACGGACGGCGCGGATCGCTGGCGGCGTCGAGCTTATTCGTCCGGTGGTCCCAGGTCACCACGTTCATGAAACCCCAGGGCGAACGATTCCTCAGCACGTGACCCATGTCCGTCAGCGCCTTGGCCGTCGCGTCGTCGAAGACACCGGCTTCGACATCGACGCGGTCGGGCAGGTACTGGTGGTGGTAACGCTTCTGCGCGGTAATCTCCGAAGCACTCTTGCCGTCGATGAAGGCAAGTATCCCTTCGAGCACCTGCGTGATGATGGTCGAGCCGCCGGGAGAGCCGATCACGGCCGTGCGATCGGCACCGAAGACGAAACTGGGCGACATGGACGACAACATGCGCTTGCCAGGTTCCGGCGCATTGGCCAGGGCGCCGCGCAGACCGAAGGCATTCGGCTGGCCGGGCACGAGTGCAAAGTCATCCATCTCGTCGTTGAGTACCACGCCGGTACCCTTGGCGATGAAGGCCGAGCCGAACTCCAGGTTCACCGTGAGCGTCGAGGCGACCATATTGCCGTCGGCGTCGATCACCGAGAAGTGCGTCGTGTGCATGCCCGGCTCGGGCGCCATCGAGGTCGGCAGGAGGTCGGACGGCGTGGCCTTGTCGGGTGAGATCGTCGCGCGCAGGCCGTCGGCGTAGTACGTCGACAACAGCATGTCGAGCGGCATCTTCACGAAGTCCGGATCGCCCAGGTATTCGTTGTGATCACGGAACGCGCGACGCATCGCTTCGATCGTGAGATGCGTTGAATGGGCGAGATCGAGCTTGGCGAGGTCGAAGCCCGACATGATGTTGAGCACTTCGGCAATCGCCACGCCACCCGACGACGGCGGAGGCGCGGTGACGATGCGATAGCCCTTGTAGTCGACGCTGAGAGGTTCGCGCTCTTTCGCCTGGTAAGCCTCAAGGTCGGCAGCTGTCCAGTTGCCACCGGCGCTACGCGATGCGTCGACGAGCAGCTTGGCGGTCTCGCCCTTGTAGAAGCCGTCGTGACCCTTCGCCGCAAGACGCTGCAGGGTCTTCGCCAGGTCGGGCTGCCTGAGCGTCCAGCCGGCGGCGGGCACCTTGCCACCCGGGAGATACACAGCCGCCGACGCCGGATAGCGGGCAAGCACGTCTTTGCGGTCTTCGATGGTGCCGAGGAAGCGTGCGTCCGGCTGAAAGCCCTCCGTGGCGATGCGGATCGCCGGAGCGAGCGAGACCGACAGTGGCAGCTTGCCGTAATGCGCCGCCATCCAGACCAGGCCAGCCGGTTCACCAGGGATGCCGGCGGACAGTGGGCCGTTGGTCGATACATCGCGGTTGGGCTGACCGTCCTTGCCGACGTAGACCTTCATGTCGACGGCCTTCGGTGCGGTTTCGCGCGCGTCGATAAAGACGTCGCGGTTGTCGGACGCACGGTGCAGCAGGGCCATGAAACCACCGCCAATGCCGGAACTCTGCTGTTCGACGACAGCCAGCGTGGAAGAAACCGCGACCGCGGCATCGAAGGCATTACCACCCTTGCCCAGCACTTCGAAGCCAGCGTTGGTGGCCAGGTAGTTGGCGCTGGCGATGGCGGCGTGGCCAGGGCCTTTCGACGGCGCGGGTGCATTCTGGGCGGCGGCGCAGCCTGCGCCGGCAACAAGGAAAAAGCTCGCGGCGAGCACGCGCCACGACGAGGCATGGACCATGGGGTTTCGCTCCGGAAGAAGAGATATCGCTATCGGCGAGATTAACCGATGACGCCGGGGCAAGGGCTTACGGAGCGGCTTTTGCCATCAGGTGCTCATACTTGAGCATCAGCTGCTCACGTGATTCGACGTGATCCGGGTCGTTCGGAATGCACTCGACCGGACACACTTCGACGCATTGGGGCACGTCGAAATGGCCTACACACTCGGTGCACAGGTCCGGATTGATCTCGTAGTACACCTCGCCTAGCGAGATGGCCTTGTTCGGGCACACGGGTTCGCAGACGTCGCAGTTGACGCAGGTGTCGAGAATGATCAGGGACATGGCCGGCATTTTACCCCTAAGACGGGGGAGCCGCGGGTTTCTCTTGTGGGAGCCGCTTCAGCGGCGATAACCAGCTTGCCTCACCCCCAATCGCCGGCATAGCCGGCTCCCACACAAGAGAAAGGGCGCCGCTGGTGCGGCGCCCTTTCTTTACCACCAGGACTTCGATCAGTACGCGACGAAACGGTACGTGGCGCCGCTCGGGGCCAGCGCGTCGGCAACGCGCTGCTGGTCGGCCTGGTCGCCGATGAACAGCACGATGACGTTCTTGAACGAACCGGCGTTCGCGCCCTTGAAGGCGTCGACGATCAGGTCGGCGGTCTTGGCTGACTCCGGGCCACCGAACACGAGCATGTTGCCCGGGGTGACGCCGCGGGCGACGGTGCCCTGAACGTTCTCGAGCTGGCGAGCACGGCCATCCTGCCCAGCCTGGTCGTCGCCGGCCGGAACGAAGTACGGGAACGGACGGTCAGCCGTCATGCCCTGCATGTTCTTGCGCACGATCTGGCCGAAGTACTGGCTCCAGGCCTTGGTATCGGTCGGGTTGGTCGGCTTGGCGACGGCAGCTTCCTGCTGCGTGGCAGCCTGATCAGCGTCTTCCGACTTGTTGCAGGCCGAGAGAGCCAGGGCGGCGGTCAGGGCCACGGACGCGGCGAGGACAAACTTACGCATGATGATCACCTTTGTTTTCAAGAGTTGCGCCAGCGTTGGCGCATGGCCTGCTGCACTGCCGGATGCACGAAGCCGGAAATATCGCCACCCAGGCGACCGATTTCACGCACTAGCGAGGAGGAAATGAAGCTGTACTGCTCTGCTGGGGTCAGGAACAGCGTCTCAGCCTGGGGAATCAGGTGACGGTTCATGCTGGCCAGCTGGAACTCGTATTCGAAGTCCGACACGGCCCGCAAGCCGCGAAGAATCACACCTGCACCGATCTCGGCGACGAAATGGGCGAGCAGGCAATCGAAACCGCGAACTTCCACATTCGGCAGGTCGGCCAGCGCCAGGCGGGCCAGCGCGATGCGCTCGCCAAGGCTGAAACCGGGACCCTTGTTCCGACTCTCCGCCACGGCGACCACGATGCGGTCGAACAGGGGCGCGGCACGGGACACCAGATCGGCGTGACCGTTGGTGATCGGATCGAACGTGCCGGGGTAAACGGCAAGTCGCGGATTGGCCGGCAGAGAAGTCATGAAGGCGGGTCGAAGGAAAGCGCGGGCTAGCTTAACGGATCGGCCGGGGTGCGGCGATAGAGGGCGTAAGCCACTTCCCCCGCGTGACCCTGGCGATGCGGAAGCCAATTGGCCGGCAGGCTGAAGGCTGCGCCACGTGGGGCCTCGACGTAGATCCAGCCGTGAGCTGCTATCCAACCTCCCTCTTCCAGTTGCCGCGCCGTTTCCGCCCAGGCATCCAGGGAGAACGGCGGATCCAGAAGGACGACGTCGAACGGGCGGGCGGAACCGCGTAGCCACCGCGAAGCGTCATCGCCGACCACCTCCCCGTCTACTTTGAGCCTGGTCAGGTTCGCTCTGAGAGCGGCGGCCAGCCGCGGCTCTCGCTCGACGAAGGTCACCGCCGCGGCGCCGCGCGACAAAGCCTCGATCCCGAGCGCCCCGGTTCCGGCATAGAGATCGAGGCAGCGCGCCCCACCCACGACAGGCTGCAGCCAGTTGAACAGGGTTTCGCGAACGCGATCGGCCGTGGGCCGGAGGCCGGGCAGATCGGGGACGTCAAGGCGGGAGTTGCGCAGGGTTCCGCCGATGACGCGGACGCGGCCTGACGCGCTCATCGCTCAGCGGCCAGTGAGGGCGGGAGTGCTAGCATTCGCCTATTGTCTTTGAATCGCTGGCGCAATGCTCAAGTTCTGGAAGAAGAAGCCCGTCGAACCCACCGCGCCGCCCGACGTCGCGCCACCCGAAGAGCGCGTGGAGAAGGCCGCGGATGCCGCCTCGATCGATGCCGGCCCGGCCGTCTCCGAGGCCCTCGCCGAAGCCGTGCTGCCTGAGCCCGAAGCTCCCGAGGTCGAGCCCGATGTGGAGGAAGCCTCGATCGTCGAGGCGGCGCAGCCGTCAAAACGGAGCTGGCGCGAACGCCTTTCCGGCAGCGGCTTCGCCAAAAGCCTCACTACGCTCTTCGTCCGTCACCCCAAGCTCGACGACGACCTGCTCGACGAACTCGAAACGACCCTGATCACCGCCGACGTAGGCGTGGAGGCCAGCAGCAACCTGGTCGAAGACCTGCGCAAGCGCATGCACAAGCGCGAGTTCGCCGACGCGGGGGATCTGCTCAAAGCCCTGCGGCGCGAACTCGTTGCCCTGCTCAAGCCGGTGGAGAAACCGCTGGACGTCTCCACGTCCACACCCTTCGTGATCCTCACCGTCGGCATCAACGGCGTGGGCAAGACCACCACCATCGGCAAGCTGGCCCGCCGCTATTCGGACGAGGGCCGCAGCGTCATGCTTGCCGCGGGCGACACCTTCCGTGCCGCCGCCGTCGAGCAGCTGAAAACCTGGGGCGAGCGCAACAAAGTACCCGTGGTTTCCCAGGGCCAGGACGCCGACTCAGCCAGCGTTATCTTCGATGCGCTACAGGCAGCTCGTTCGCGCGGCACCCAGGTACTCATCGCCGATACAGCGGGGCGTCTTCACACGCAGGGCGGCCTTATGGATGAGCTCGGCAAGATCGGCCGGGTAATGAAGAAGCTCGATGCCGCCGCGCCACACGAAGTGCTTATGGTGATCGACGGTACGACGGGTCAGAACGCGATCAACCAGCTTCGCCAGTTCCGCGATACCGCGGGCGTCACCGGTCTGGTCGTAACCAAGCTCGACGGCACCGCCAAGGGCGGCGTGATGTTCGCGCTGGCCCGCGAGTTCAACCTGCCGATCCGCTATGTGGGACTTGGCGAGACCGCTACCGACCTGCGGGTCTTCGATGCGGAAGCCTTCGTCGACGGCCTGTTGCCGGCGAGTCTCGGCGGCTGAGTGAGCGTCGAATCGCCAGCGTCGCGGCCATGAACCGTCGACTGCGCATCAGCCTTTTCGCCGTCGTTGGCATCTTCGCCGCGATCATTCTCGCGGCGCTGATCGCCATGTACGTCGTACTCCAACCGGAGCGCTTCACCGCGCTGTTGCAATCGCGCGCGCGTACCGCCGGCCTGGAGCTCACGCTGACGAATCCGGCCAGCCCCACCCTGTGGCCCAAACCTTCGCTTGAACTGGACGGGATCACGCTGCGCGGCAATGGCGGTAGCGCACCACTGATCGTCGCCTCGCGCGGCAAACTGGTGCTTCCATGGCGCACCCTCATGGGTGGCGAGGCCACCATCTCGCGACTGGAAATAGAAAGCGCGCGCATCGACCTGGATGCCGTCTCCACCTATCTCGACACGCTGCCGCCGAGCCCATCTACCGCAGGCGCGATCCTGCCCGAGATCGATGCCGGATTCCGCGTATCGCGAAGCACTCTGTTGCGCGGCAATCGGCTGCTGCTCTCCAACGTCGACATCGACGCCGGCCGCTTGGCCAGCAACCATCGTTTCACCCTCTCGATCGATGCCAGCACGGCGGATGAGACGCCCTACGCGCTCGATCTCGCGACCACTCCCTCGCTCGCCCGCGGCGTGCTTACACTCGCCGATCTCGACCTTGACGTCGCCAGCAAGGACCACTTCAGCGCAAAACTGCGTGGCGATGCCACATGGCGGGGAGGTGCGGATGTCGGCGCCTCGATGTCAGGACAGGTGACACGCTCCGCTGCCGCGCCCTACGACGTGGTTCTTGGCGTCACACCAGCCAACCAGCAGGATCCGTTGTCGATAGCACTGAAGATCGATGGCGAGCAGGACCACGCGGATCTCCACCTGCCGCCGCTCGCCCTGGCCAACTGGTGGACGGGCGTGCAGGCGGGGCGCTCACCCACGCTACCACCCGTACAAGGCAACATCGATGCCACGCAGGTGGATGTCGGCAGCGTGCACATCAAAGGCTTGCGCGTCCGCGCGACACCCGCGTCGCCGACACCGGCGGCATCCGCCTCACCGGCTCCGGCGTCGACCGCCGCTGCACCAACTCGATTGCCATGAACGCCTTCGCTACCGAACTTCTTCGCTGGTACGACCATCACGGCCGCAAGGACCTTCCCTGGCAGCATCCGCGCGACGCATATCGCGTGTGGCTGTCCGAGATCATGCTGCAACAGACCCAGGTCGTTACCGTCATCGGTTACTTCCAGCGCTTCGTCGAACGGCTGCCCACGCTCACTGCGCTGGCCGAAGCCGACGAAGACACCGTGCTCGCGTTGTGGTCAGGTCTCGGTTACTACCGCCGGGCGCGCTTTCTGCATCGTGCCGCGCAGCTGTGCGTCGAGCATCATGGCGGTGAGTTGCCGCGCGATCTCGATGCCTTGCTGGCGCTGCCGGGCATCGGCCGCTCCACGGCCGGCGCCATCCTCGCGCAGGCGTACGGTCTGCGCTATCCGATCCTCGATGGCAACGTCAAACGCGTGCTGACCCGCTATCACGGTGTAGCCGGCCACCCGGGCGAGAGCGCCGTGGAAAAACGGTTGTGGGTGTTTGCGGACGAGCACACGCCGGCCAGGCGCACGGCGGACTTCACGCAGGCGATCATGGACCTCGGCGCCACAGTCTGCGTGCGCAGCAAGCCCCTGTGCCCGCTGTGTCCGCAGGCCTCCCGCTGTGTTGCCCTACGCGATGGTCTGACCTCCACCCTTCCTACCGCCAAGCCCGGGAAGAAGATTCCGACGCGTGCGCTATCGATGCTGCTGTTGCGCGACGCTCGCGGCCGCATCCTGCTTGAAAAGCGCGGCGCGCAGGGTGTCTGGTCGGGACTGTGGAGCTTGCCTGAAGCAGATGATGCGCTGGTGGCAGGCAGCGTCGCAGCCCGTATCGCGCGCGTCGGCGACGCCGATCCCCTGCCCGCCTTCACCCACGTCTTCAGCCATTACCGGCTGGACGTTTCGCCCATCCTGTTCGACCATGCGGCCCCGCTTGCCGCCGTGGCCGACCGCCCAGACCGGCGCTGGTGCGACCGGGACGAAATCGCCTCACTTGGCCTGCCCGCCCCGGTGCGCACGCTGTTGGACAACCTTCCGGAGATATCCCCATGACGCGCATGGTTCACTGCGTGAAACTCGGCCGCGAGGCCGAAGGCCTCGACTTCGCCCCCTGGCCAGGTGACCTCGGCAAGCGCATTTACGAGAATGTGTCCAAGGAAGCGTGGGCACAGTGGCTGAGCCACCAGACCATGCTTATCAACGAGATGCGCCTTTCCCCGCTGGACCCGAAGACCCGCGGCTTCCTCAGTGGGGAAATGGAGAAGTACTTCTTCGGCGGCGATGTCGTGCAGCCCGCCGGCTACGTTCCGCCCGAACGAGAGGCTTGACGTCGGCGCCCGCAACGGATTTAATACGCGGCTCCACTCGCCGCAACACTCGTTGCAGGCACTCGTGGCTCGGTAGCTCAGTTGGTAGAGCAGGGGATTGAAAATCCCCGTGTCGGCGGTTCGATTCCGTCCCGAGCCACCATCTACCAACGCTTCCAGACCATCGTGAAAGCAGCGTTGCGAAAAACCTTCCCTCTTGCTACAAACCCTACGTGCTTCATCGTGCTGGGCTGACTCTTGCGTGCCTACTCGTACGCCCGGGGTTCAAGACCCAAGGCAGGGTCAAATGGCTCGCCGGATGGGTCGATTGAGTACGACAAGGAGAGGTATGCGAATCGCTCTATTGGTCTTCATGGTTGGCCTTTCGGCTGGGTGCAGCGGGTCCAGGCAGGCAACGCTTCCTGACAGCGACCAGAACTTTCTGGTCACCTGCAATAACGGCTCTCAAGACATCGGCGACTGCTACAACAAGGCCTCAGGCCTGTGTCACGGGCCTTACGAAGTGATCGACCGAGTCGAGGGATCTCAGGTCAACTACAGCGCCACCCCATACACGGCAGCGGGCGGCGCCATGGCAAGGCGGGACATCATGGTTCAGTGCCGTAGCTGAGTCGTCAGACCGGGGCCGATAAAGTCTCCGTGTCGGCAGTTCGATTCCGTCCCGATCCACCATTCATCAAGGCCCGCAACCATGCGGGCCTTTTTGTGTTCTGGTGTTTCGCAGCAACGTCCGACGTCATGGCGTGAGCGAGAGCTACAGACGACCCCACCCTCCCCGCGCCAACCTTGATCAGCCCCTGTGGAGAGCCCTCATGACGATCCTCAACCTGACGAATGACGTATCGAAACCGGTCGCGATTCTCAATTCAGGCGACTATCTGTCCCGCTACGCTGACGTTTCCAAAGCAGAACTTACGAAGGATGACTCGGTGACTATCGAGACCCTGCTCAGAAGCATCGACGGAAGGCTCCAGACGATGGACGGGCGCTTGGACAGCATGGATAAGCGCCTGGACAACATGGACAAGCGCCTGGATAAGGTCAGCGAAGACATCGTCGAGCTGAAGGTTCAGACAGCAGCCATCGGAGCACGCCTCACCGGAGTCGAAGAACGGCTCGATCGGGCCGAGGATCGATTTGAACGAGCCGAAGATCGGTTTGATCGGCAGGAAAAACGCCAGCGTGAAGCCGACAGCCAGCTCATTCGATTCGAAGCGCAGCTTGAGCGTCTCCCTTCCTGGAAGAGCGTGGGCACGACGAGCGCCACCGTCACCGCAGGCTGCTGCGGGCTCTTTGTCTGGCTTGCCGAAGGTGGCGCAAAGACTTTGGCCAGATTTTTCGACTAAGGCGGATCGTTCAATCTCGCCGGATGCCCGCGCACTTAAGAGGTACCCCTCATGCCCGCAACACTTACTGAAACGCTGAAGAACGGCTCGGTTACGCCGCCGGGCACCGCCTTTAGCCAGCTCCTCAGCGGTGACGTCGCGATGAGCATGCTTCTGGAGGTGCAGCGCGGCGTGACCGAGCTAAAGGTCGACGTCAAGCACCTGACAACTACGACCGAGTCGATCAAGGGGAAGGTCGAGATTCTGGTCAATGGGAAGAATGGCGTGCTCGGCGGCGTCGCCGTGCTTGCCGTCCTTTGGGGAATCTTCAAAGCGCTTTCGGGCTATGTGCACATTGGCCCCATGGTCACGCCTGCCAGTGCCGTCCCAGCGGTTGCTCAGTCCCTCCAGGTACCGAATCGTCCGAGTGCTCCATAGCTGCGGCAACGTAAACGCTTATCGCGCTCCACGAATAAAGCGGCCGCGGTCGCCCGTCAGATGTTCACGTCTCGACCTGGCTCTACTTCGCACTGGTGAAGAGCGCTTTCCAGACTTGCCCGTTCATCGACCCGATCCAGGCCTGCGGGCTTTCCGGCAAGTATCCCGTCGATACGCCGAACTCGCGCGTCCATCGCCACGTGAAGCTGTTCCCGAGCTTGCTCGCCACAGGGTGTACGTGGCTTCCACGCCGTTAGCGCCGCTGCCCGCGATTTGAGTACACCCAGGCGCTGTGGCGCTTCGTCGTGTCCCGCACGTTGTGCTTCGGTCACCTGTGCCTGCCATTCGGCAAGCGCCGCACGCAGGTCCGCGATATCCGCAGTCTGTGCCGTGGCGTCCGCCGTCCGCGCCCGATGGGAGGCAGTGAACGCCAGCATGGCAGTGGTCGCCGAGGCCACGAACGCGATCAGGATCACGACGAGCGCGACGCGACGGCCGTTGGCGCCAGACCGTGGCGCATCTGGCTCAGAATTGTTCATATCGGCTCCCGCGCTACGAAAGATCGGCTCATTCTGACCGATTGCCGGGATCGGTGGATGTCGTCGCTGACGATTTGAGGCGTGGCATGGTGTCGCTCGCAGGCGGGATCCAGGTAACGGAAATCACCTCGTTACGTCGCTATATTCGTGAGACTCCCCGTCAGAAGGAATCCTCCGCGCATGATCCGGATGTCCCGACTCGCCCTCTTTGCCGCGCTCACTGTAGCCACTGCCCAGCCCGCCATCGCCGAAGAGCTCAGGGTGATGTCCTTCAATGTCCGCACCATCACCGGAAAGGATGGCCCGGACCGCTGGGAGGCCCGACGGGATCTGTTCGCCGACACCATCCGGCAGCTGCATCCGGATGTGATCGGCACACAGGAGCTGGCGAAGGAGCAAGGCGACGACACCATTACGCGCCTTCCGGAATACACCTGGTTCGGCCGCGATCGTTTCGGTGGCCACGCCGACGAGCACATGGGCATCTTCTACCGGAAGGACCGGCTCAGGCTCGTCGACAGCGGCGACTACTGGCTCTCCGACACTCCGGACAAGGTAGCCAGCATCACGTGGGGCAACATCTTTCCGCGCATGGTCAACTGGGCCTTGTTCGAACGACTCTCCGACCACAAGCGCTTCTATCTGCTCGATACGCACTACCCGTACCGCGAGCAGGATGAGGAGGCACGTTCGCGAAGTGCCCGCGAAATGGCTGCGTGGATCGGCAAGCTCCCTGCCGGGGTACCCGTCATCATCACCGGCGACTTCAACACCGGCCCGGAAAGCGAAGCGCACGCCACGCTTACAGCCACACTGAAGGACGCGTGGCCCACGGCACCCAAGCGAGAAGGCCCGGAAGACACCTTCCACGGTTTCACCGGCAAACCCACGAAGCGGATCGACTGGATTCTGTATCGCGGTGTGGAAGCGACATCGGTACAGACCGTGACTACCTCGAAGGACGGCCACTATCCGTCCGACCATTTCCCCGTCGAAGCGAACTTCACACTCTGAATTCGTGCTTTTCAATGTGACGACTTGTCAGCACGGCGTCGGCCGGCGATAGTCGGCGCCATCACTTGGGGGACAAAGATATGCGCCGTTTGATTGCCGCCGTCACGCTGCTGCTCGTCACCGCTTGCGCGTTCGCCGCACCCGCCGAGACCGCTCCGGCCCCGCCGGCCTCCTATTTCGATCATGCCGGTCATGACGACATCCTCTCGGGTGGCGTCAAGATGATCACGATCGATACGCCCAAGGGCAAATTCCGGGTCTGGACCAAGCGGGTCGGCAACAACCCGACCATCAAGGTATTGCTCCTGCACGGTGGCCCCGGCGCCACGCATGAATACTTCGAAGCTTTCGACAGTTACTTCCCAGGCGCCGGCATCGAGTATTACTACTACGACCAGCTGGGCTCGGCCTTCAGCGACAAGCCCACCGACGAATCGCTGTGGGAGATCCCGCGCTTCGTGGACGAGGTGGAACAGGTTCGCCAGGCCCTGCACCTGGACAAGGACAATTTCTATCTCCTCGGCCATTCGTGGGGCGGTGTGCTCGCGATCGAGTACGCCCTGAAATACCCGCAGCACCTCAAGGGCCTGATCATTTCCAACATGGTTGACAGTATTCCTGCCTATAACCAGTACGCGACGAAGGTGCTGATGCCGGCAATGGACCCGAAGAAGCTGGCCGAGGTCAAGCGTATGGAGGCGGAGAAGAAGACCGCCGACCCTGCGTACATGGCGATCCTCATGCCGATGCACTACGAACAGCACGTGCTGCGCATGCCGGCCGACCAGTGGCCGGAGCCGGTGCAGCGGTCGTTCGGGCACATCAACGAGCAGATCTACGTATCCATGCAGGGCCCCAGCGAACTCGGCGCCAGCGGCAAGCTGCTGCACTGGGACCGCAGCAAGGACCTGAAGACGATCAAGGTGCCCACACTGGTGATCGGCGCCCGGTACGACACCATGGACCCGAAATACATGGAGGCCATGGCGAAGAAGATGCCCGATGCCCGGTTCCTGCTTTGCCCAAAGGGCGCGCATATGGCCATGTATGACGACCAGCAGACGTATTTCACGGGGCTGATCGGGTTTCTGAAGGATGTGGATGCGGGGAAGGCTTTGCGGTGAGGGACATGGGTCCTGGCTTCACCGCTTTGTTGGCTTTTCGCCGATGAATCGGCTCCCACATTTCCCTATGGTCTACACCTGTGAGACGGCTTTCTGGCAACATCACCCGGTTAACGACGCGCCTTAGCGCGCCAGCCGGACAGCCAAGCCCATGAATCTGCAAGCCAATTACGAACAGATCCCGCTCAAGGACTACGCCGAGCGGGCGTACCTCGACTATTCCATGTACGTGGTGCTGGACCGCGCCCTGCCCTTCGTGGGCGACGGGCTCAAGCCGGTCCAGCGCCGCATCATCTACGCCATGAGCGAGCTGGCCCTGTCGGCCACCGCCAAGCCGAAGAAGTCGGCGCGCACCATCGGTGACGTGATCGGCAAGTTCCATCCGCACGGCGACTCGGCCTGCTACGAGGCCATGGTGCTGATGGCCCAGCCCTTCTCGTACCGCTACCCACTGGTCGACGGCCACGGAAACTTCGGCTCGCCGGACGACCCGAAGAGCTTCGCCGCGATGCGCTACACGGAATCGCGCCTGACCCCGATCGCCGAGGTGCTGCTCTCCGAACTCGGCAACGGCACAGTCGACTGGGTACCGAATTTCGACGGCACCATGGAAGAGCCCTCGTGGCTGCCGGCGCGTGTGCCCCACGTATTGCTCAACGGCTCGATGGGCATCGCCGTGGGCATGGCCACCGACATTCCGCCGCACAACCTGCGCGAGGTGGCCAGCGCCTGCATCCGCTTGCTGGACGACCCGGACGCGACCATCGCCGACCTCTGCGAGCACGTGCAAGGGCCGGACTACCCCACGCTCGCCGAAATCATCACGCCACGTCGCGAGATCATGGCGATGTACCAGAACGGCGGCGGCTCCATCCGTGCGCGCGCCGTGTACGAGCGCGATGACGGCAACATCATCATTACCGCGCTGCCGCACCAGGTCTCGCCGTCGAAGATCCTCGAGCAGATCGCTGCGCAGATGCGCGCGAAAAAGCTGCCGATGATCGAAGACCTGCGCGACGAATCGGACCATGAGAACCCGATCCGCCTCGTGCTCGTGCCACGTTCCAACCGCGTCGATGCGGACGAAATGATGCAGCACCTCTTCGCCACGACGGATCTGGAAAAGAGCTTCCGCGTCAACATGAACATGATCGGCCTCGATGGCCGCCCGCAAGTCAAGGACCTCAAGATGGTCCTGAGCGAGTGGCTGCGCTTCCGAACCGACACTGTCACCCGCCGGCTGAATCACCGCCTGGGCCGGGTGGAGCGTCGCCTGCACCTGCTCGACGCCTTGCGTATCGCCTACCTCAACCTGGACGAAGTGATTCGCATCGTCCGTACCGAGGAAGAGCCGAAGCCGGTGCTCATATCCCGCTTCCGCCTCGATGAGGAACAGGCCGACTACATCCTCGAGACCAAGCTGCGCCAGCTGGCTCGCCTCGAGGAAATGAAGATCAATGAAGAATCCAGCAAGCTCGAGGAAGAGCGCGCACGCATCAGCGTGCTGCTGAAGTCACCCGCCAAGCTGAAGAGCCTGATCAAGGAAGAGCTGCGCAGCGATGCCGAGAAGTACGGCGACGAGCGCCGCTCTCCGCTGATTGAGCGCAGCGTCGCGCAGGCACTGGACGAGAGCGCGCTTGTCGCCTCCGAGCCGGTGACCGTGGTGCTGTCGCACAAGGGTTGGGTACGTGCCGGCAAAGGCCACGACATCGACGGCGAGGCCCTCTCCTACCGCGATGGCGACAGCCTGCTGGCAATCTCCCGCGCACGCACGACGCAACAGGTCGCCTTTATCGATTCGACCGGTCGCGCCTATGCGACGCCGGCGCACACACTGCCTTCCGCACGCGGCAACGGCGAACCGCTCACGGGCCGCTTCAGCCCACCAGCGGGCGCACGTTTCGACGCCGTCGTCACGGCGGATAACGACACCCGCATCGTGCTGGCGACCGACTTCGGCTACGGCTTCGTCACCCGCTTCGAAGCGCTGACGGGCCGGCAGAAGGCCGGTAAGCAGATCATCTCGCTCAGCGACGGCGCTCGTGTCCTGGCGCCTGCGATCGCCGCCGATCCGTCGCGTGATCGCATCGTCGTGGTCACCGGCGAAGGCCACCTGCTCATGTTCTCGGTCGCCGAGCTGCCGGAGCTCGACAAGGGCAAGGGCAACAAGCTCATCGAGATTCCCAAGGCCAAGCTGGCTTCCGGGGAGGAACGCGTCGTCGGCGTCGCCGTGGTCACCGAGGGCAAGGGCGAAGTCACGCTTTATGCGGGTCAGCGCAAGCTGACGCTGAAGTGGGCCGATCTCGTGGAGTACGGCGGTAGTCGTGCGACGCGTGGTGGCGTGTTGCCACGTGGGCTGCGTCGGGTTGAGCGGATCGAAACCACGGGCTGAGGCCTGGCTGGTGGCCCCTGCCGGGGCCATCGCCGCTGAAGCGGCTCCCACAAAAACCGCTCTTTGTGGGAGCCGATTTATCGGCGATTCGTCAGAGCCGCGTCACGTTCCATGAAACCATCCGCCCGTCCTTGTACGGCATCACGCCGTGGAACGGCCGGGGATCGGTATCGAAGACCAACGGCAGGAAATGGCGGTCGCCCTCCCACATAGGCAGGGCCTCCAGCTCGCTCACGGGCACCCATTCAAGGGCGCCTTCCGGGTTCGACTCCAGCGGTGTTCCCGCATAGCGGTCGATGATGAAGATGAAGCCCAGCCAGTCCTCGCCGTTCTTGCCAAAGCCAGGCCAGTTCAGCGTGCCACGCAGGCGCATCTGGAGGCATTCAATACCAGCTTCCTCCATGATCTCGCGCCGCATGCACGCGGCGATGTCCTCGCCCGGCTCCATTTTCCCACCCAGGCCGTTGTACTTACCCAGGTGCTGATCGTCCTGACGGGCATTACGGTGGATCATGAGGACACGCTGGCCGTCCGGGGAGATCACATAGCCGAGCGTGGCGACGATGGGTGTATAGGGCATGGCGGTGGCAACAAGGGGGAAAAAACCCGGAGTTTACCCCCTCCCTGCGCGAAGGCGGCGTTTCGCCCCTTGCGTGGCCGGGGCGACCCGGCGAACATCCACGGATGCCCCACCCGCCGCTTTCCCGCATGACCCGCCCCCTCCTCATTCGCATTGCCATGGCAGCCAGCCTGGCGGCTACCGCCATGGGCTGCGTTGCGCCGGCAGACGCCGTCGACAGCCGCGACCTGGTGTTCGACAGCCAGTCGTATTTCGCGGTTAGCGTCGACACCGGCCGCGAAGACATCGAGCTGTACTGGCGCAATCCGGAGACGGACCAGCCGTTCAGCACGATCGATGCACTCAGGACCTGGACCTCGGGCAAGGGTCGGCCGCTGTCGTTCGCCACCAACGCGGGCATCTACGATCGCGAGTTCAAGCCGCTGGGGCTCTATGTCGAAGACGGCAAGACCATCGTTCCGCTCAATCTCGTGCATGGCAATCCGCGCTCGGGCAACTTCTCGCTGTTGCCCAATGGGGTCTTCGCCGTATACGACGATGGCAGCGCGGAAGTCCACACAAGCGAAGACTTCCACGCTGACGGTCGCAAACCACGCTGGGCTACGCAGTCCGGTCCCATGCTGGTCATCGACGGCGAAATCAACACACAGTTCGACAACGGCTCGGACAGCATGAAATGGCGCAGCGGCGTCTGCGCGAAGACGCCTCACCAGGTGGTTTTCGTGGTCAGTCGTGCCCCGGTGAACTTCCACAGCTTCGCCCGCCTGTTTCGCGATGAACTCGGGTGCAAGAACGCGTTGTTCCTCGACGGCAGCATCTCGCAGACCTTCACGCCCGATGATGGCTACGCAGGCGCTCCGGCCTTCATGACCAAACCTTACGCAGGCATGATCGCGGTATTTCCGAAGCGCCCGTGATCCCCGTCAATCGTAGGGAACGACCAGATTGACGCGATCCTTCCAGCCTACGCGAGCCTTCGCAGACAAAGTCCTGTCAGGCGGTTGAACGTACCCCGCGCAGTTCGAACCGTTGAAGCAGGTGTTCCATCCCGCCTCGTAGATCATGTTGTAAGTCAGCTTGCGCCCTTCGTTCCCACGCAAGGGCAATTCCCATACGATTTCGTACTGCGGATTCAACGTGGCGGCCAGCGGCGTGGCCTGGGCAAGGCCACCGTTGTGATCCCGCGCCTTGATCCACCGATAAATGGCCGGGATGTCGGGCGTCCATCGGGTGGTCCGGTAGAACACGGAATCGATGTTGCTCCGCGTCTGCAACAAGCGCATTTCCGATTGCGCGAGATCGGTCGTCGCCTTGACGACATTCAGGTTGAAACTGATGTTCGGCGTGATCGCACCCGTCGCGCCGACGGAGAAGCCGGCCTGCGCATTGCCGCCAACGATGAACCGCTCCGCGTGGGAGACGGTGACGACACCGTCGATGGAGTCCGCCGGGTAAAGTGACCGTAACCTGGGCGCCCTGGGACAACCGAAGCGATCCTGGCCGTCCGGTTCGTCGCAAAGGAATAGCCTGGTCTTCGCGGCGCCGGGGAAGGACGAGTTCACCGGCCATGCCTGCGCGAGGTTGTCGTCCTCGACGGGCCCCCACCCGCTATGGATGGATGCGTCGAGCAGGCGCCGCACCCCGCCGCGGGCCGCGTCGAAATAGCCGTCCGTGCCTTCGCGCCGCCCAAAGCCACTGCCCGCGCCCTCACCCACGGTCTTGGCCCAGAACAGGAACGTCGTCGCCTTCGGGTCGATCGGGTCGTCGTTGCGCAGGAGGGCCCATTCCGAAACCAGGCTTAGCCGCGGTTCGTCGGTCGCACGAAAAGGGCCGATGGTGAACTGCGGGGCTTCCCCGAGATGCACCGACACGTTGCCATACTGGCACCAGCGCCGCATTTCGCTGGCAAAAGCACGCATTTCCTCGGGATTCGGAAGTCTATGGCTGAAGAGCGTCATAGCCAGTTTTCTGCGGAATACACGGCAGACGGACGACGGCGATGCCGCGGAGAGGTCGAAGTTCACGTCGAACGTGCGCTTCTGTTGCTCAACCGAACGGATCGGCCGGAACGGTGACTCGGCGACCTCTTCGCGGTCCACCCACGTCCAGCGATTGAGCACCTGCTCGCGTTGGGCTGCATCGACTGCATCGAAGCCGAAGATACCCAGGCCCGCTCCCGGATCCAGCACGATGGTATTGGTTGTCGGCCAAGCGGAAACACGATCGGGCTTGAGCACGCTGAGCATCGACAAGGACCCGGTCAGGGCAAGATGCTTGCCCTGATCGAGGTATTCCTCGATCTTCAGCTCGACCTCCACCAAGTCGTCGTTGTCGTCCACCGTGAAGATCGTTACGCCGGCGACACGGGTGTCGTCCTGGACCATCGCCACCGCCGATTGGCAAGAACCTGCCATAGCAAGCACCGCCAGGACGGTGCGCGCACAAACTCCCATATTCGTATCCCTACGTCCGCCCGTTATCGAGCAGCGGAAGCTTCGCGCTTACGCGCCTGGCCAACTATCGGCGCGCGCCCCGGAAAGCGTCGGCAATCGGCGCAGCATGCGCTCGCAAATGGCCTGATACAGGTCGGGCAAACGCTGCAGATCGGCGATCGACACGCACTCGTCCACCTTGTGGATCGTCGCGTTCACCGGGCCCAGCTCGATCACCTCGGCGCCCATGGGAGCAATGAAACGACCGTCCGACGTACCACCGCCGGTACTCTGCTCCGGATCGATACCGCAGAGGTCACGACAGGCGGAAACCACCACCTCGCGCAGGCGACCACCGGGCGTTGCCAGAAAAGGATCCCCTGAGAGGAACCATTCGATAGCGAAATCGACACCGTGGGCCCGCAGGATCGCCTCGGTACGCTCTCGAAGCATCTGCGCGGTGCTGGCCGTGGAGAAGCGAAAGTTGACCAGTGCGACGAGTTCGCCCGGAATGACGTTATTGGCGCCAGTCCCCGCGTTGAGGTTCGACACCTGGAATGAGGTCGGCGGAAAATCGGCATTGCCTTCGTCCCAGCGCTCCGCCGCCAGCGCGGCCAGCGCCGGCGCAAAGCTATGAATCGGATTCTTCGCCTTCTCCGGATACGCCACGTGGCCCTGCACGCCGCGGACCGTGAGGGTGCCGGAGAGGGAACCACGACGACCGACGCGGATCAGATCGCCAAGTTCTTTCTTCGCCGATGGCTCGCCGACCACGCAGGCGTCGATTCGCTGCCCGATCTTCCGGAAGTGGTCGACCACCTCGCGAACACCGTGCAGTGCGACACCTTCCTCGTCGCTGGTCAGCAGCAGGCCAAGCGTTCCACCATGGTCCGGATGAGCGACGACGTAGCGCTCCAGCGCTACGACCATGGCCGCCACCGAACCCTTCATGTCGGCCGCGCCACGCCCGTAAAGCATGCCTTCCCGCTCGGTCGGCTCGAAGGGCGGCGATGCCCAGTTTTCTTCAGGCCCGCTCGGCACGACGTCGGTGTGACCGAGGAAAGCGAGCACCTCGCCGCCGGAGCCATGCGTTGCCCAGAGGTTGTCGACATCGCCGAAGCGCAGGTGCTCGATTCGAAAGCCCGCGCTAGCGAGACGATCCGCGATCAGCGGAAGGCAGCCCGCATCCTCGGGCGTGACCGAACGTCGGCGGATGAGGTCGCGGGTGAGGTCGATAACGGAAGACATGGATTGGCTTGCCTTACTTGCCGAAGCGCTTCTTGAACGCGTTGTCCGTGAAACCGACGGTAACGTCGTCCCCGTCGACCACCACCGGCCGCTTGATCAGCGCCGGATATTCCTTGAGCAGAAGCGTCCATTCGGGATCGCTGCGCGGATCCTTGCGCTGCGGCAACAGGGTGCGCCACGTGGTCGACGCCTTGTTGACCAGCTTCTCCCACCCGCCAACCTTCTCCGCCCAGGCCTTCAGCGTTGCCGAAGGCACCGGGTGGGCGCGGTAGTCGACGAACTCGTGGGCGACTTCGAAACGAGTGAGCCAGTTGCGCGCCTTCTTGCAGGTGTCGCAAGTGGTCAGGCCGTAGAGGGTGACAGTCATGCTCACTCGCCGCTGCGCAGGAGTTCGTTGATGCCGGTCTTCGAGCGCGTCTTTTCATCGACCTGCTTGACGATGATCGCGGCGTAGAGACTGTGGCTTCCGTCCTTCGCCGGTAGGTTGCCGGCGACGACGACGCTGCCCGCGGGAACGCGGCCGTAGCTGACCTCGCCCGTGGCGCGGTTGTAGATGCGGGTGGACTGGCCGAGGAACACGCCCATGCCGATCACCGAACCCTTCTCCACCACTACGCCCTCGACCACTTCGGACCGTGCGCCGATGAAGCAGTTGTCTTCGATGATGGTCGGGTTCGCCTGCAGCGGCTCGAGCACACCGCCGATCCCAACGCCGCCGCTGAGATGCACGCCCGCACCGATCTGCGCGCACGAGCCCACCGTTGCCCAGGTATCGACCATGCTACCGGCACCGACATAGGCGCCGATGTTGGTGTAGCTGGGCATCAGCACAGCGTCCTTGGCGATGTGTGCGCCACGGCGCACCAGTGCGCCAGGGACGATACGCGCGCCGAGGTTCGCGTACTCGGTGGCATCACCATCGGCGAAGCGCAACGGTACCTTGTCGAATGCGCTCGACGGGCCGCCGTCCATGACGCGATTACCGTTCATGCGGAAATACAGCAGCACCGCTTTCTTCAGCCAGGCGTTGACCGTCCAGCCGCCCTTGCCGTCCGGCTCGGCGACACGGCGCTCGCCGGACTCGAGCAGGTTGAGCACCTGGTCGACCGCTTCGCGAAGGCTGCCTTCGATTTCGTTCTGGTTGAGGTTGGCGCGACGTTCGAAGGCGTCGTCGATGAGCGATTCAAGCGTTTGCATCTGCATTCAAAGTATTCCTGGGGTTTTCAAAACCGATGTGACGAAGCAGGCAGTCGCGCAGGATCTCACGGCGTTGCGGAGATAGCGGCGCGTTGCTGCGATCGGTGAGTTGGAAGAAATCTTCGACACGCTCACCGAACGTCGCGATACGCGCATCATGCACGCGCACCTCGGCTTCGGCCAGCGCCTGGGCGACAGCGGCGAGCAGGCCAGGCCGGTCGGTACACACCAGCGCAAGTTGCGTGCGTTCGCCGGCGTCGACGAACTCGATGCGCGGAATCATCTGGAAGTGTCGCAGGTGCCGCGAAAGGCTGCGTTTCGGCGGCGCCTGCCCCGCGGGCTGGTCGAGCGCCCGCAGCATGCGCGAGCGTAGTTCCTCGGCGCGCTGCAGCGATGCGGGCGCCTGCGACTCCGACTCCAGCAACAGGAAGGTATCCAGTGCCTTGCCCGTGCTGGACACGAGGATGCGGGCCTCGACGACCGAGAAGCGCAGGCGGTCGAGCATAGCCGTCACCGTGGCGAAGAGACCGTCGCGATCGGGCGTGTAGATGAAGAGTTCGGTGCTGCCGCGCACGGAAAACGGATGCACTTCCACCAGCGGCATGACCCCGCGGGCGCGCAGGATCGCTGCCGTCTGCCAGGCGATCTGTTCGGGTCGATGGCGGAGGAAGCTCAGGTCCGGAAATTCCGCCCAGACCCCGGCGATGTCATCGGCGGCCACGTGCTCGGCCAACAGTATACCCAGTGCGCGCTCGCGCGTTTCCCGCAGGCGCATGCCCGCATGGACCGGCGGCGTGAGGTCACTGCGCAGGGTGAATCGCGTCGAGGTGTAAAGGTCGGCGAGCAGCCGGTCTTTCCAGGCGTTCCACAGTTTGGGGCTGGTACCGATGATGTCGGCGATCGTCAGCAGGTAAAGATGATCGAGGTGTTCCCAGTCTCCTACCGTGGCACCGAAACGATGCACGACATCGGGATCGGTAATGTCCTGCCGCTGCGCCGTTGTACTCATGAGCAGGTGATGGCGAACCAGCCACGCGACGAGGTCGATATCTTCCTCGGGCAGGCCAAGTCGGGCGCAGAACGCTCGCGCATCCTCTTCGCCCAGCTTCGAATGGTCCCCGCCACGCCCCTTTGCGATGTCATGGAACAAAGCGGCCAACAGCAGCAGCTCCGGCTTTTCGACGTGAGGCCAGATTTCGCAAGCAATGGGGAAATCGCGCCGTGCGGCGGGATCGGCGAAGCGGGCCACGTTGCGCAGGACGCGCAGCGTGTGTTCGTCCACCGTGTACACATGGAACAGGTCGTACTGCATGCGGCCGACCACCCTGCCGAATGCCGGCAGGATCGCGGCGAGCAAGCCATGGCGATTCATCCGCCACAAGGCTTCCACGGCCGGGGCACCACGCCTGAGCAGCGCAAGGAACGCGCTGAGCACCTGCGGGTCGTCGGCCAGCGATTCGCCGTGCAGCGAAACGGCGTGCTGGATGCGCCGCATGGTTTCGGCGGTAAAGCCGGTGATGCCAGGCTCGTCGAGGCGCGCGATGAAAATCTCCACCAGCGAGGCGGGACGACGCACGAAGAGCTGCGGATTGCGCAGCGAGATGCGCGATCCGTGGCGTACGTAGTCCGTGCCTACCGGCAACGCCTCGGTGGCGGGATCGAGCATTTCCTCGAAGCGCTCGACCAGTTGGGTGCCGGAACGCTCGATCTGTGTCGCCGCGCGGTAGTAGCCCTGCATGAACTGTTCGACGCCGAGGTTCTTGGCGTGCTCGTCCTCGAAGCCCAGCCGCATGGCCAGGCCGCGCTGGTAGTCGAACAGAAGGCGTTCTTCCGCCCTCCCCGCTTCCAGGTGGAGGGCATAGCGGTAGCGACGAAGCGTTTCCTCGGCCCGCACCAGCTTGGTCGCCTCGACGGGTTCGAGCAGCCCTTCGGCCACCATGTCGTCGAAATCGGGCGCATCGGCCAGACGCCGACCCAGCCAGCGCAGCGCATCCAGCGTGCGCAGCCCACCGGGACCGTCCTTGAGGTTGGGCTCCAGGTTCTGCGCCGTATCGTCATAGCGCGCGTGGCGGGCGTCGCGCTCAGCGAGGCGCGCGGCAAGGTACTGGCGCGGAGGCCACAGGGCCGGGTCATCGAGGATGCCGCGAAGGCTCTCGGCCAGGATGGGCCAGCCGGCCAGACGTCGCGCGTCGAGAAGGCTTGTGAACACGCTGGCGTCGCTGGCGGCCAGTTCACGGCATTGTTCTACGGTACGCACGGCGTGGCCGGGCTTCAGACCGATATCCCACAGGCAGCCGAAGAAGCTCTCCAGCGCACGATGCAGGGCCGGCGAGGTTTCCGCCACCAGGGCCAGCAGGTCCACGTCGGAAGCGGGAAACAGCATGCCGCGACCGAAGCCGCCCACGGCGAACAAGGCACCGGCAGCCATATCGCCCAGGCAGGCACCCCAGGCGTGGACGACGATACGGTCGACGATCTCCGACCGGCGTCGGGCGAGCGCCGAGGCGTCCTCACCTTCACGGAAGGCAACGGTGAGCGACCGGTCGACATCGCCCAGCAGTTGGCGGAGCGAGCGTCGGGCTTCAGGCGATACGCCCGAACGCGGTACGACGGCGGGCAGGCGTGGAAGCGGCGGAAGCGTCACGTCGGAGCCCTCTGCGGTAGTTTTAAGCGTCAGGCGGCGTCCGGCCAGGGGGTGAGGATCTCGAAGCCATCGTCGGTCACGGCGATGGTGTGCTCCCACTGGGCCGACAGGGAGTGGTCTTTGGTAACGACGGTCCAGCCATCGGGCAGCGACTTGGTCTGCGGCTTGCCGGCGTTGATCATCGGTTCGATGGTGAAGGTCATACCCGACTTCAGCTCCAGGCCCGTGCCGTTACGGCCGTAATGAAGTACCTGGGGCTCGTCGTGGTAGACCTTGCCGATGCCGTGGCCGCAGTACTCGCGAACCACCGAGAAACCCGCCGCTTCGGCGTGCTTCTGGATAGCGGCACCGACGTCGCCCAGCGTGGCACCCGGCTTCACGGCACGGATGCCCTGCATCATCGCCTCGAATGTGGTGTCGACCAGGCGCTTGGCCAGCACGCTCGGCGTACCGACGAAGTACATGCGGCTTGTATCGCCGTGCCAGCCGTCCTTGATCACGGTGACGTCGATATTGACGATGTCGCCGTCCTTCAGGACCTTGGTCTCGGTCGGAATGCCGTGGCAGATCACATGGTTGACCGAGGTGCACACGGTTTTCGGGAAGCCCCGGTAGCCGACGTTGGCGGGGATCGCCTTCTGCACATTCACGATATGGTCGTGAGCGAGGCGGTCCAGCTCCTCGGTGGTGACGCCGGGCTTGACGTGAGGCACGAGCATCGCGAGCACCTCGGCGGCCAGGCGGCCGGCCTCGCGCATGTGCTGGATCTCTTCGGGGGTCTTCGGTACGACGGCCATGACGGTTCTCTCTTTTTCCTTTCGCCCTCAGGGGATTGGGCCTGCCACCTCAGGTGGCGGCGCCCCTGCCGGAAATCCACCCTCGGCTTGCGGCCGGGCGGGTCCGGAGGCTACAATTAGCGAGTTTTGCTGTCCGGCGAAGCCACTTTTATGTGGCCACGGCGGCGATACGAAGCGCGATTGTAACCGTATGGCGCCACCATTGGCCCCACGTATCCATCGCTTTTAACGCCACACACGCATCGGCACCGCCTTCGGGGTGCCTGGCCCGACAGGGCCGGGTCGAAGCCGGGGATGCGTGGAGGTCCCAACCCCCATAGAACCGCTCGATGCGGTTCGCCCAGGAGTAATTCCATGGCACAAGTCACCATGCGCGAGATGCTGGAAGCCGGCGTCCATTTCGGCCACCAGACCCGTTACTGGAACCCCAAGATGGCTCCGTACATCTTCGGCGCCCGCGGCAAGATCCACATCATCAACCTCGAGAAGACCCTCCCGCTCTTCACCGACGCGATGAACTTCCT
>CBIGPO010000047.1:0-32963 GCA_966191635.1 uncultured Luteibacter sp. | reverse complement strand
CCCGTTTGACGTGCCGCGCATTTCGAAGAAGGACAACCGCGCGTACAAGTGCACGCTGTGTTCCGATCGTGTCGCGGTGGGCCTGGAACCGGCCTGCGTGAAGACCTGCCCGACCGGCGCGATCATGTTCGGCTCCAAGACCGATATGAAGGACTGGGCGGACGAACGCATCGACGACCTCAAGTCACGCGGATTCGAAAAAGCCGGCCTGTACGATCCGCCCGAAGTGGGCGGTACTCACGTGATGTACGTGCTGCATCATGCGGACAAACCTTCACTGTATTCCGGCCTGCCAGACAAACCTCGCATCAGTCCGCTCGTCGAAGCCTGGAAAGGCATCATCAAGCCACTGGCCGTGATCGGCATCGCAATGGCTGCTGTGGGCGCCTTCTTTCACTGGACCACGATCGGTCCTAACGAAGTCACCGAAGAAGACGAGGCCGAGGCCGATCGCGTGCTACGCGAAAAAGAGGAGGAGTCGACATGACCCGCCCGACCAACGCCATCACTCGCTACACCACGTTGAATCGCGTCAATCACTGGATCAATGCCGGCCTGTTCATGCTGCTCGTCCTGTCCGGACTGTCTATGTTCCACCCGATCCTGTTCTTCCTTTCCGGGCTGTTCGGCGGCGGTCAGTGGGCGCGCGCGGCGCATCCCTGGTTCGGCGTGCTGCTGGTGATCAGCTGGATCGGCATGATCATCCAGTTCTGGCGCGCAAACCTGCCCTCGAAGGACGATATCGCCTGGTCGAAGGCGATCATCCACGTGGCCACCAACGACGACGAACACGTACCGCCGATCGGCCGCAACAACAGTGGTCAGAAGCTTGTGTTCTGGTCGATGACCCTGCTGATCCCCGTATTGTTCGTTACGGGCCTGCTGATCTGGGAGGTGTACTTCGGTGAAGCGACCTCGATCCCCGTGCAACGCGTGGCCGTACTCATCCATAGCCTGGCCGCGATCTGCGCGATCCTCGTGTGGGTCGTCCATGTTTATGCGGCTATCTGGATTCGCGATTCCGTGCGCAGCATGACCCAGGGCTATGTCACGCCCGGTTGGGCATGGCACCATCATCGCAAGTGGTTCTACCAGCTGGCGGCGAGCCGTCGCGCCAGCAAGGCCACGCCCAGGAAGAATCCGTGAAGCAAGCCGAGGCACCACCCAACGCGTCATGGAGTGGCCCGTCCCATCCCGGGGTCAAAGCTCCCTCCCCCATCGTGACGCCTGACGCGGGCAAGCGTTTCGCGGCAACAGCGACGCGTCTGGACCTGCTCGCCACCGGGCATCCGATGGAGCCCTGGTTACGCTTCGTCGCCCGGCTCGCCCGGGCTCAGCATGCCGTCGCGACCACGCTCGCACCGGCCGCTGCCCTCAGAGCCGAGGACATAGCCCGAGCAACCGAAGCGCGCCTGCCCCCCCTGGCCGCGGACGGCCATCGCCGCGCCCCCACCTGGCGCGAAGGCCTAACCCTCCTCCTCAACCACATCCAGCAAGACGCCCCTACCCCTGTGGGAGCCGATTCATCTGTGGGAGCCGATTCATCGGCGATAGCCCCGCATGAACCCACCCTCCCCCCAGCCACCCTCAACGCCATCACCCACCTCCGCACCAGCGACAACGCCACCCTAGAAACCCTCGCCGACAACTTCCTCCGCGGCCACATCCCCACGGCGGACACCGGCACAACGGTCTTCATCGCCGCTGCCCTGCAGGTCTATTTCACCGGCTCCGCCGCACGCCTGGCCGCCGCCGACCTGCGCCTGCTCGACGAACGCTCCCTGTGCCCCTGCTGTGGCTCTCCCTCGATAGCTGGCGTCATCACCGCCAACGGCATCATCCCCGGCACCCGCTACCTCTACTGCTCGATGTGCTCGACCGCGTGGAACCACACGCGCGCCGTCTGCGTCACCTGCGGTGGCACCCGCAAGCTGTCCCTGCAGGGCATCGAGGGTGACCCCGGCGTGGTCAAGGTCGAGGCCTGTGCCGAGTGCCATACCTACAGCAAGTTGCTCTACCAACTCCACGACACTCAGGTGGATCCGTATGCCGACGACCTCGCCTCGTTCGGCCTCGACCTGATGGTGAGCGAGGAGGGCTTCGCCCGCCATGCACCCAACCCGCTGCTGCTGACGGGAGACAGCGAGGAAGATATCGGGTAGATAATCGGTCCATGGCCGAGCCCGAATCGAATACCCTTCGCCACCTCCCCGCCGTCGCCACCGTGCTGGCGACCTCCGGTGCCGTCGTGTTGCTGGATCGCCATGGGCGCGCAGCGACCACGGACGCGATCCGCCAGGTGATCGACGAGGCCCGGACCATGTTGCGGGCCGTCCCTACCCTGGCGCCGGATGCCGACGAACTCGCGCAGCGCGCGGCATGTCTTCTCGGCTCGCGTGCGTCCGGCCTGCGACCGCTGTTCAACCTCACGGGTACCGTGTTGCACACCAATCTCGGCCGCGCCGTGTTGGCCGAGACCGCCATCGAGGCCGCCGTGTCATCGATGCGCCATCCCGTGGCGCTTGAATACGATCTCGACACCGGCTCGCGTGGCGAACGCGACGACCACGTCCGTGGTCTTCTGCGCGAACTCACTGGCGCGGAAGACGCCACGGTGGTCAACAACAATGCGGCGGCCGTACTGCTCTGCCTCAATACGTTTGCGCTGCGACGCGAAGCCATCGTGTCGCGCGGTGAGCTCATCGAGATCGGCGGTGCCTTTCGGATGCCGGACATCATGCTGCGTGCCGGCGCCGACATGGTCGAGGTAGGCACGACCAACCGTACCCATGCGGCGGACTATCGCCATGCGATCAGCGAACGCACCGGGCTCGTGCTCAAGGTGCATACGTCCAACTATCGGATTCAGGGTTTCGTGGCCGAGGTGGGGGCGCGCGAGCTGGCAGCGATCGCCGATGCCGCGGGCGTGCCGCTGCTCAACGACCTGGGTTCGGGCAGCCTTGTCGACCTCGCGCGCTACGGCCTCGCGAAAGAACCGACCGTGCGCGAGGCCGTCGAGGAGGGCGCGCGGCTGGTCACGTTCTCCGGCGACAAACTGCTGGGCGGTCCACAGGCCGGCTTCATCGTCGGTGATCGCGCACTGATCGCCGCAATCAATCGCAATCCGCTCAAGCGTGCGCTTCGTGTCGACAAGCTGCGCCTGGCGGCGATCGAGGCAACGCTCGAGCTGTATCGCGATCCGGACCGGCTTGCCGAACGGCTGCCCACACTACGCTTCCTTGCCCGGACTCACGCGGATATCGAGGCGCAGGCACATCGCCTGTTGCCCACGGTAGTGCGGTGTCTCGGTGAGGCCTTCACCGCCGACGTGGGCGAGTGCCAGAGCCAGATCGGATCGGGCGCGCTGCCGATGGACACCCTTGCCAGCGCAGCGCTGCGTATCCGTGCACGAGGCAGTCAGGACGCACTGGAGAGACTGACGACAGCATTACGGGCGCTTTCGTACCCCGTGATTGGACGTATTTCCGAAGGCGCGCTGCTTCTGGACCTGCGCTGCCTCAGTGAAGCCGATGAGGCCTCGTTCCTGGCCAGCGTGGGCGAGCTGGACGCGGCCGGCCTGGCCGCACAACGCCCGTGATCGTCGGCACCGCAGGCCATGTCGACCACGGCAAGACGGCCCTGGTCAGGGCGCTCACCGGTGTCGACGGCGACCGCCTGAAAGAAGAAAAGGCGCGTGGGATCACCATCGACCTCGGCTTTGCCTACCTGCCGCTGCCAGATGGCAAGACGCTTGGCTTCGTCGACGTGCCCGGCCACGAGCGCTTCGTCCACACCATGGTCGCCGGTGCCGCCGGCATCGACATCGCGCTGCTCGTCGTGGCAGCCGACGATGGCGTAATGCCGCAGACGCTCGAGCATCTGGCGATTCTCGATCTGCTGGGAACGCGGCGCGCCTTGATCGCCCTGACCAAGATTGACCTGGCGACACCGGAACGCCTCGCCGAGGTCCATGCGCAAATCCGCGAGGCAGTCAAAGCGACTGCGCTTGCCGACGCCGAGATCCTGCCCGTCTCGTCCACGACCGACCAGGGCATCGACGCACTACGCGAGCGGCTTGTCGCCGAAGCGCGCGCGCTGGATGAGCGCAGCGACGAGGGGCGCTTCCGTCTCGCCATCGATCGTGTGTTTACGCTTGCCGGCATCGGTGTGGTCGTGACCGGGACGGTGCTTTCAGGGATTGTGCGCGTACGCGACGCACTGCTGATCAGTCCACCCGGCTTGCCGGCGCGTGTGCGCTCGCTGCATGCGCAGAACCAGCCGGTGGAGATCGGGCGCGCCGGCGACCGCTGCGCCCTCAACCTCACTGGCGAAGGCATCACCAAGGACGCGATCCATCGCGGTGACGTGCTCGTCGATCCCTTCCTTCATGCGCCCACCGATCGCATCGACGCCCGGCTGCATCTGCTGCCATCGGAGCCCAGGGCGGTCGAGCCATGGCTCGCGGTTCGGCTACACCACGGCGCCACGGAAGTGGGCGCTCGCGTCGTTCCGCTCGAAGGCCAGCAACTGCGCCCGGGCCACACAGCGGACGTGCAACTGGTACTGGACCGTCCTGTCGCCGCCACGGTGCTGGATCGCTTCGTGCTGCGCGATGTCTCCGCCCGGCGCACGATGGGTGGCGGGCAGTTCGTCGATCTGCGCGCACCGGAGCGTCATCGCCGAACGCCAGCGCGAGAGGCCGAACGCGCCGCGTTGCGCATCGACGATCCGCGGCGGAGCCTCGCGGCCCTGCTCGACGCATCCTCATCGGCGCGCGATCTCGATGCCTTCGCACGCGACAGGGCGCTGTCGGCGGCTGCGCTTGAGGAGATCGTCGATACGCTCTCGCCCCTCGTCTTCCATGCCGACGAAGAACGCGTCGCGATCAGTGACGCAACATGGCAACACTTCGTTACCGCCGTGCTCGAGCGCCTCGAAGGCTTCCACACGACTTACCCCGACTTGCAGGGCATGGCACGGGAAAAGCTCCGCAAGGCCATCAAACCGGAGCTACCCCCATCCGCTTTTGCCCTGGCCTTGCAGCACGTCGACCTTGCAGGTCGCGTCGTTCGCGACGGTGCCTTCGTTCGCCTCGCCAGCCATGTGATGCAGCTGAGCCCTTCGCGTGAGGCGCTGTGGACGTCGGTCGCGCCCCTGCTGGGCGGCGAGACGCGCTTCCGCCCACCCCGCGTACGTGATATCGCTGGCGTACTCTCGCTTCCTGAAGCGGACATCCGTCAGCTGCTGAAGCTCGTCGCACGGATGGGTCTCGTGGATGAAGTCAGCCATGACCATTTCTTCCTGCGCACGACGGTGCACGAGATGCTGCAGATAGCCGCCGATATCGAGGCCCACGCACCGGACGGCTGGCTGACCGCCGCGCCTTTCCGCGACCGGCTCGACTGCGGGCGCAAGGTGGCCATCCTGGTGCTGGAGTTCTTCGACCGGCACGGTGTCATGCTGAAACGCGGCACGCTTCGCCGGATCCAGCCACGTTATCTGGACCTTTTCGCTCCGACCACGTAGCGTTCCCCGCTATGGAAGAGCATCGTCCCCGGTGGGGCGTCCGGACTTCAAATCCGGGTGAGGCAGCCAGTCTGTCTTGGGTGGGTTCGACTCCCATGCTCTTCCGCCAATCAGGTCACCTCGATACCCGGGCTTCCGTCCACGACCGTGCCGATGATGCTCGCGCGCGGATAACCAGCCTCCTCGATCAGCATGCGTACGGCCGCAGCGCGCTCTGCCTTGCAGGCTACGAGTAGCCCGCCCGAGGTCTGCGGGTCGGTGAGCAGGTCGCGGCGCCATGAAGGCAGCTCGCTGGCAAACGTGACGCCCTCGCCGTAGCTGTCCCAGTTTCGCTTCGATGCACCGGTGATGAAACCCGCTTCGGCCAGTGCATCCGCCTGCGCAAAGAGAGGAACACGCGCCTCGTCGATGGCAATACGCACGCCGCTGCCGCGAGCCATCTCCATCGCATGGCCGAGCAGTCCGAAACCGGTGACGTCCGTGATCGCATGCACGTCGTCATCCTTGCCCAGTTCGTGGCCGATGCGGTTGAGCAGCGTGGTCGATGCGATCATTTCGTCGTATGCGTCTTGCGGCAGGGCCTGCTTCTTGAAAGCTGCCGAGTAGATACCGACACCGATGGCCTTGGTGAGGATGAGCACGTCGCCCGGCTTCGCACCCGTATTACGACGAACATTGGAAGGTGTGCAAAGGCCGATCGCCGCAAGGCCGTAGATCGGCTCGGCCGAATCGATCGAGTGACCGCCGGCGACAGGAATACCCGCCTCGGCGCAGATCGTTTCGCCACCGGCAAGGATGGCCCTCACTGTCTCGATGTCGATCTTGCCCAGCGGCATGCCGAGAATGGCCAGCGCCATGATCGGCTTGCCGCCCATGGCATACACGTCGGACAACGCATTGGCGGCGGCGATGCGACCGAAGTCATGCGGGTCGTCGACCACCGGCATGAAGAAGTCGGTCGTGGCGATCACACAGGTGCGTTCGTCTACCTGCCACACCGCCGCGTCGTCGCTCGATTCGGTACCCACAAGCAACTGGGCGAACGGCATGGTTGCCGGCTTGTCCGCAAGCAACTGCTGGAGCACGGAGGGGGCAAGCTTGCAGCCACAACCGCCGCCATGGGCAAGTTCAGTCAAACGGATACAAGTCATGGAAAGCTCCACCAAAGTCGCGCTGGCGCGACGGAGGGATTGTGCGGCAGCATAACCATAGACGAATGTCCCGGAGGATGACATGCCTGCCGCACTGCGTAGCGCCCGCACGGTTCGCTGGTCCGTCTTCCTGCTGCTGGCTGTCACCGGCCTCTTCTACGTGAAGTGGTTTCCCTATTACGGCCGCGCCTTCGACGCCGCATCGCAGCATTCCATCGGCAAGTCCATCCTGATGGGCGACGCATCCAGCGCGCCGGATCCCTCATTGAGCGCTGCGCTGGGCTATGCGCTGGCGTACGGCAAGGCCATCTGGAAGGCCATGCTGCTCGGCCTGCTGCTAGGGTCGGGCCTTCAGGCCCTGATACCGGTCAGCTGGGTGCAGCGTGCCTTGGGCGGCCGGAGCTTCGCGGGTACGGTGGCCGGCGGGCTGATGGGCATACCAGGCATGATGTGCACCTGCTGCGCGGCACCCGTCGTGGTCGGACTGCGCAGGCAGCGGGCAGCGGCAGGGCCGTCTGTCGCATTCTGGCTTGCGAACACCATGCTGAACCCGGCAACCCTGGTATTCACCGGCTTCGTGCTCGGGTGGAACTGGACCCTGTTGCGCGTGGTGCTGAGCGTGCCGATGGTCTTCGGACTTGGTTATCTGGCAAACCGGTTCGCTATGGGGGAAGTTTCGGCGTCGCTCGACGCGCTTCGTACCCAGGCGGAGCCGGTGCCCGAACCCGAAGTCCAGTCCATGGCAGAGGTGGGCCGTCGGTGGTTCATGGTCTTCGCCCGGATGACGTTACGCCTGATCCCCGAGTACATCGTCATCGTGCTGCTGCTCGGTGCCGCACGCGCCTGGATGTTCCCGCACATCGGCCCGGATATCGGCGGGCAATGGTTCTGGATCGTCGCGTTGGCCGTGGCGGGGATGCTCTTCGTCATTCCCACCGCCGGCGAAGTGCCGATCGTGCAGGCGATGCTCGCCCTCGGCATGGGTATCGGACCAGCCGCCGCGTTACTGATGACCCTGCCGCCGGTGAGCCTGCCGTCGATGGCAATGCTGGGGCGCTCACTACCCTGGCAGTTGCTGTTGGCGCTTGCTGCGGCCGTGGTGGGCTTTGGTGTGCTGGCAGGGGCGATTGCCTCGACCCTGGGCATGCACTGACCCGCATTACATGCGTACTTCGACCCACTGCCTTCGCCAGGCGGGAGCGTCGAATGGATCCGCGAAATATTGCGTCTCGTGCGCCACCTTGTCGTCCCTGAATTCCATGATGCTCACGGTGAAGGCGCGCTTGCCCTCGTACGTAATGATGTACTCGGTTACCCAGAGGTTATCCTTGCCGACGATGCGCCGCACGTTGAAACCCGAGGGTTTACCGGGATGATGGCTACGAAGCGCCTGCAGGTTGTGCCGCCCGTGAATCACTTCGCCCGACTGCGGGTACTCGCATACGGCATCATCGTGATAGATCTGATGTTCGGCGAACTGATCGCCCGCGGCGGATGCGGCCCAATGCTGGTCGAGGGCCGATCGGATGCTCTGCTCGTCCATCCCGTGCCTCCCGTGGGTGAACCTGCCTGAGGGGACACTAGCACTTTGCGGTCTCGCAACCACCGGTCGGGCCCGCTGACGCTTATACTCGGCGACTCGTTTGTTCCACTACGTACCCAAAAACATGTTGAGAAGCGACCAAGTTCTCGTCACCGTCGGCACCGCCTGCACCCTTTCGGCCGTGGGCTCGACGGAAACCTACCAGGCCCTCGTTGCCCGGTCGGACGAATTCCTCCCCCTGGCGGCGTTCGATGCCGGTCTCGTGGACATCGACCCGGAGGCCGCAAGCGCGGCCCATGGCATGCGCTGGGCCGCCGGCGATCACGCCGGTGAGTCGGTCACGCTGGAGGAGCTCAAGCGGCTCCACGGCGACTCCCTGCGCGCCAACAGCGGCATCCGGCATGTGCCCGGCGTGCGCGAAATGGCTCCGCGCGTGGTCACCGACATCGCCGCGCCGCTGCCGCACGATCTGGAAACAGTCGGCCTGCGCCGCCTGGCCGGCCTGCGCTACGAGGATATCCGTGCCTCGAAGCTCAAGGACATGCACGGTCTCTTCCAGGACGACCCGCTTCTGAGCCCGTCGTTGCAGGCCCAGCTCTTCGCCTACGGTGCCCTGGGTGCCCTGGCCGGACTACCGCGTCCGCTGTCCGAACTCGTTCCCAACCCGTTCGACTTTCGCGTCGCCTCGGCCACGGCCTTTGGCGGCATGGACGCACTCGGCCAGTGGCTGCGTCCGGATGCACCCTTGCCCGAGAGCGGCATCCCCAAAGACACCTTCGCCGTGCGTCTCGCGCATTCGCTTGGCTCGCATGGTCCCGCACTGGTGTCGACCATGCTCGCGCCCAGCTTCAGCATCAGCCGCGTGCTGAAGAATCCGGAACTGCGTGAGTCGTTGCGCTCGGAAGACGTCGGTTACACGCGTGTGCCTCAGGCCCCGATGACGGCTGTGGGCGCCTGCGCCTCGAGCCTCATTGCCCTGGCTGACGTCGCACCGCAGATGCTGTTCGACTACCCCGGCTTTCATAAGCCGAAAATGGTGCTGCTCACCGCCGCCGATACGGCCCTGCAGCCGCGCTACGGCATTCTCGAAGCCTTCGGCGGTGGCGCACTGATGACCGGCGACAAGCTGGCCGCCAAGAACGCTGCCCATGCCGACGGCAACGTGCGCACAGTGCACGACTCCCTCGCCCCGTTCGACATCGATGCCGATGGCACCGTGGTCGGCCATGGCGGCTCGGGCCTGCTGGTCACCACCCTCGAGTTTGCCCTGCGCAACCAGTTGGATATTACGTCCATCATTGTTGGCTGGGGCCAAAGCGGCGAAGCCGGCGGCAAGGCCCACTTCGCGGGCGTCGGCTTCGGCGGCGAGAACGCGCTGGTCCAGGCGCTGGATATGGCCTTCCTCGGCCACGGCTACGGTGTCGACGATTTCCACTATTTGGCGGCGCACGCCACCGGCACGCGCACCAATTCAAAGACGGATCTCGGCACGGCGCTGGCCGGCCTGCGCGGCGCGGCCCAGCGGCAAGGCCTGACCGACGAACTGCCCAAGCTCATGGTCGGCACGCCGAAAGCTGTCGGCGACGGCCACACCATGGGCGAGACAGGCCTGAAGGCCATGTCGCAGGCGGTACAGTTCGTGCTCGGTCGTACGGCGCCGGGCGTGCCGACGCTTCGTCGGCTCGACCCGGACCTTGCCGAAATCGCCAGTCACTTTCACCTGCAAGCCGAACCGTCACCCGGCAACGCCGATGGCGGCGCGATCTGTGCGACGCAGGGTTTCGGTGGCTACAACGGTGCGGTCGCACTGCGCTCGGCCACGGCTGACGCATTTGCCCGCTACGAGTGCGATGCCGAGACGCTGGAGGCGTATCTCGCCGCGTGGCCGACCATCCGCAGCGAGCGCGAGAAGCGTGAGCGTGTGGCGCGACGCGGTCCCAGGCTTGCCCTGGCGATGGCCGAAACGCATCGGTGGATCGGGCTGGACTGAGTTGCCTGCTCCTGGAGGAGAAGCCCACTACGCCATGAGCCACATCGACCCTGACGCCGTTATCGCACCGACCGGCCTGCCGCTTTCCGCGGAGCGGCGAGAGTCGGGTGTTGTGAATGTTCGCTCGTTCGAACTTGGCTGGGCTGATGTTGGTGTGCCGCCGGCGATGCTGATCGCCTACGACGTTGAAGCCTTTGGAGTGGCGGCCTTCGCACGGCACGGTATCGACATGCCAGCGAGCATCGAGCGGAGTGTGAAGAAGCGGCAGGCTGAGTTTTTCATGGGGCGGTTGGCTGCGGGGGATGCGCTTGAGGCTTTGTCGGGAGTCGGTCGCGAGCACCCTTCGCCGCCGAAGCGGCTCCCACAGGGGCAGCTCTCGGGTGGGGGGTGGCAGATTGGTGTTGGGGCTTCGCGAGAGCCGGTTTGGCCGGTGGGTGTTGTCGGTAGCATTACGCACGCGGGGCCGTACGCAGCGGCTGTGGTGGCTAGTGCGGATGGCATCACGGGCATTGGTGCCATCACGGGTATTGGCATCGATATCGAACGGCGAATTGGATCGGAAACGCGTCAATCCGTCGAAGGCACGGTGCTCAAGCCTGCCGAACAGTCGTTGCTTCATGCGCTTGCAGGCAGCGTGCCTTACGAGATGTTGCTGACTATCGCCTTCTCGGCGAAGGAGAGCTTCTTCAAGGGTAGCTTTGCGAGCGTGGGAACCTATTTTGACTTCGACGCCGTGGATATCACGGCACTGGACGCGACGGCCGGGACACTCGAACTCGTTCTCACGCGCTCGCTCGCACCTGCCCTGCCTCAGGGCCGACGATTCACCCTGCGCACCCAAGACATCGATGCCGACACCATCCTCACCAGTTTCGTGTGGTGATGCCGGCGAGCTTCACGCCTCCGCATGAGTCAACACGATCTGGTTCTGCCGATTCCTCACCGCGAACCAGATCCGCCAGAAGTACAGCACGCCGATAGCGCCCTCGAACGTTGAGCCGATAACCCAGGCCGTCGGCAGGAACTCGGGGTCTCCCACGTGTCCGGCCGTGATCAGGTAGACCGTCGGAATGCTCAGGACCCACATCAGGACAAAGCGAGTGACGAAGAGAAATCTCGTCAGGCCGAAAGCCTCCAGCACCGCCGATCCCGTCATGGAAAAAGCGAATGCCACCGAGTAGGTCCACAACACCTTCGACGTCGCGAACGAGGCCCGACGAATCTCCTCCGGCTTGCCGTCAAGACCGAAGGGGTTCAACAACAGGTCGGGTGTGACGATCTGGAAGAACGAGATCACCGCTATGTAGATCACCTCGATTGCAAGGGTTACGAGGATGATCCTGGGTATCTGCGCGTAATCACCCTCGCCCAGGGCATTTCCACACAACACGCTGCAACCGATGCCAAGGCCCAGCAGCGGAATGACGCCCATGTAGCTCACCGTCAGGTTGACGTTGTTGGCGGCCAGGGCGATAGCGCCCAGCCCGGCGATGATCCAGATGAAGGCCGCATTGCCAAAGTTGCCGATACCTGCCGTGACGCCAAGAGCGAAGCCCTTCCGGATGCGCGGAAGGACCTCGCCAAGGTGGATACCGCGTGCCACCACCAGTTTCTTCACCCGGGCCCACACCTCGGCAGGCATGTAGATCAGATAGAGCGCCATCATCGCCAGCGTGCCGAACAGCGTTCCTATCGCCGAACCGCGTATGCCGAGCTCGGGCAGTCCGAACTTCCCGAACACCAGGCCGATCGTCATGACGATACCCACCGCCTGACCGATCAGCCCGACGACCAGGGTGATGCGTGTTTTGCCGATGCCATTAAAGTACGACGTGAGCGCCATGTTCATCGTCATGACGGCACCGAAGAACGCGGACCAATAAAGGAACTGCGACTCCAACGCGGTGATAACGGGCGGTCGGTTACTCATGAAGGGAATCAGCTCGATGAGCGGGGCCATGAGCAACAGCGCGACAGAGAACACCACGCCCACCAGGATCCCGATGGCCGCCTGGTAGGCAGCTTCCCCGTGCCCGGAACGGCCGAAGGCCTGCGCGACGCAGGACCGGGAGAAGCCCACGACGGCGGCAAAGAAACCGATGATCGCCATGGCAGTGTAGATAGCGGGTCCGGAGGCGGCCAGCGTATCGCTCGAGTACCTCGCCAGGCAGATGCGATCGACGAGCATCATGATCAGGTTGCCGATCATCGATCCCATCAGCGGGATCGAGACGGTCAGGACACGCCTGGCGATGCGCAGGTTGGAAGCCATGTTTTCCGGGGCAGATGTCATGGCTCAGGCCGACCCGCGGAGCTTGAGCCGCACCGGCACCGAACTCGGCGCCATGAAGAAGTTCAGCACCTGTTTCGCAGGCGGTGCGTCGGCGTCGGGCACCAGTTCGAAATGACGCATGATCATCGATACCACAATCTTGATCTCGGTCAGGGCCAGGAAACGACCCGGACACAGGCGCGCGCCGCCACCGAACGGGAAGAGCTTGCGCGAAGGATCCTCTTCTTTCGGCGGCCGATGCTCGAATATCCAGCGTTCCGGCCGGTACTGCTCATGCTGCGGGAACTGGGCTTCGTCGAGGCCCTCCCCGGCTGTCGACACGATTACGGCCGTGTTCTTCGGGATGAAGGTATCGCCAACAACACAGTCCGCGTTGCTCACCAGCCCGATATACGGCGCCACGGCCCGTAGCCGCTGGGCTTCGCTGTGCGCTGCTTCGAGGTAGGGAAACTGCTTCATCATGTCCCAGTCGCGTATCAGTGCCGCGTCCCCGAGCACCCCGTCGACTTCGGCGGTCAACGCGGCGGCGGCCGCCGAGTTCTGCGCCAGGAGGATGAGCATCCAGGCGATGGAGTTGGCCGTCGTATCTTCTCCGCCGATCACGCTGAGGATGGCATTGCTGACCAGTTCTTCGTCGGTGAAGTCGGATTCGGGGTTGTCGCTCGCCGCGATCATCGCTTCCAGCATGTTCCCTGGCTTTGCCTGCAGCTGCGCCTGTTGTTGCATGCGTTGGCGCGTATTGCCGATGAACCCGGCGACCGCTTCTTCGATCTCCGCCGACGACTGCTCCGCCTGCCGATCCACCGGCAGCTTGAAGTACTTCCAGTAGTGGAACGACGCCGTAGTGCGCTGACCCAGGCGCTGGAACATGTTGTCGATATTGCGCTGCAGCGGGTTGCCGTCGTCGTTGACCGCGTCAATGTCATGCCCCATCGCGATGCCGACGATGGTATCCAGCGCCATGGCCTTCAGGTCACGACGCAGGTCGACCGGCCTGCCACTGGCCAGGGACGTCTTCCAGCGATCGAGCATGCGCTCGGTCATCACCACCATGGTCGGGAAAAAGTTCCGGATCACCTCCGCGTTCAACCCGGCCATGACCAGCTTGCGCTGCTTGCGCCATGTCTCACCCTCGGCAGTGAAGACACCGCCGATATTGAGGTCATTCATGATTGTCTTCAGCCCGCCGCTTCGGCGGAAGCCTTCCGGGCGTTCCCGGAGGACGCTGTTGACCGTGGCAGCGTCCGAAACGATCACCATGGGATTACGGAAGACATCGAGGCGGAACATCGGCCCGAACTCACGAACCCATCCGGTGAGCTTCAGATGCATCTGGCGCCCGCTCAGCTGCAGCGCATTGCCGACGAACGGATGGCCTGCCGGGCTCGGCAGGTCTTCTATCCGCCGTGAAAACCGGAGCTCATCCAGGTTTTCCGCGACAGCATTCGTGTTCATGTCCATGATCGGTTCCTGGGGCAAGGCGGTCACTGGTTGACGGACGACAGTTCGATCTTCGGCGCATGGCTGTGCAGCCTGCCGGCAATCTCGCGTGCCAGTTTCTCGATGTATGGCGGCTGCACGATAGACAGATGGCTTCCACCGATGCGCGACACGCGCATATGTTTTCCGAGCAGGCCGTTCCAACCCAGGGTCAGGTCATCGCCCTCCCCTCGGTCGGCGGCGAAGAACGTCACGGGGGCTTTCGCCGGAGGTGCCTGGTACTCATCGGCGGCCTTGGCACTGGCCTGGTAGAGAGCCAGTGTCCGTCGTACCTGTCCCGGATCCAGATGGGTCGGCACGAGTGCTTCGCGTTTGCATACGGCGAGCATGGCGTCGATGTCTCCCTGACCCGCCAGTGACATCAACTCGTTGAAGGCCGGGTGCTGCCGAGCATCGGCCACGTGGTTCACATCGATGATCCAGGTCAGCAGCGCCCGGCATTCATCGGACTTGACGGGGTGTTCCGCCAGGAGGCGCGCGCGCATGGCCGGACTACTGGTATCGATCATTCCGACGAAGTGGACGGCTTTACCTGCTGCCAGTAACCGATGGGCAATCTCATACGCGATCATGCCGCCCAGGGACCAACCGGCCAGGTAATACGGACCCGACGGCTGCACCTGGCGTATGGCGTCCAGGTAGACCGTTGCCAGCTCGGCCATGCTCGCATGCGGTGTCTCACCGGCGGCGAGGCCGCTGGCCGCCAGAGCGTACACCGGCTGATCCGCATCCAGGTGCTGGGCAAGATCGAACGCATATTGCACGCCACCGCCAATGGCATGGATAAGGAACAGCGGATTCGACGTACCCTTGGGTCGGATGGGCACGAGGTTCGGATGCAGGCCAGAGGCCTTGTTCGAATCGACAAAGGCGGCCAGGGCACCGAGGGTCGGATACGAGAACAGATCCCGCAGTTCCAGATCGGTGACGCTTCGTTTGCGCAGCTGCGAGACGAGCTGCGTCGCCAGGAGCGAGTGGCCACCGAGTTCGAAGAAGTCGTCGGTGACACCTACCCGCTCGACTTTCAGGACCTCGGCCCAGACCTCCGCGAGGGCCTTTTCCGTGGCTGTACCCGGAGCGATGTAGCCGACTTCGTCGTGCGCCATCTCTGGCGCCGGCAGCGCCTTCCGATCGACCTTGCCGTTGCTGGTCAACGGCATAGCGTCCAGCACGACGAAGTATTCCGGCACCATGTAATCGGGAAGTGTCTTCAACAAGGTAATACGCAAGGCAGCCGCCTGCGGTACAGCCTGCCCGTCATGGGGAACAAGATAGGCCACGAGGCGGGCAACGCCTCGCTCGTCCGGCCGGGCCAGGACCACCACGTCGCGCACGGATTCCAGCGCGGCAAGGGTCGATTCGATCTCGCCCAGTTCGATACGCAGGCCGCGGATCTTGACCTGATGATCGCTGCGACCCAGGTACTCGATGGTGCCGTCCGGCAGGTAGCGCGCGAGGTCACCGGACAGGTACATCCGGGCGCCGGGCGCGGCACTGAACGGATTGGGGATGAAGGTCTGCGCGGTCAGCTCAGGGCGATTGATATAGCCGCGTGCGAGACCGATACCCGCGATATACAGATGACCGACCACGCCGACGGGCACCGGGTTGAACGACTCATCGAGGATGTGGATCTGGATGTTCGCGATCGGCATACCGATCGGCACGCAGGTCAGCGTGCTGTCCTTGCTGCATGGCCAATAGGTGACGTCCACCGAGGCTTCGGTCGGCCCATACAGGTTATGCAGCGCCACATGGTCCCAGGTGGCGAAGAAGCGCTGTTGCAGTTCCAGCGGCAAAGCCTGCCCGCTGCACATCACCTGGCGCAATGAGCCTCCGCTGCCGGCCTCCAGTTCGTTGAGGAACACGTCCAGCATCGGCGGCACGAAGTGCGCGGTGGTGATGCCCTCGGCATCGATCAGGCCGACAAGATAGGCTACGTCCTGATGTCCACCGGGCTTTGCTACCACCAGCGTGGCGCCTTCGATCAGGGGCCAGAAGAATTCCCAGACCGATACGTCGAAGCTGAAAGGTGTCTTCTGCAACACCCGGTCCGCAGCCGTCAACGGATACGCTTCCTGCATCCATTGCAGCCGGTTGACGATACCTTGCTGGTCGATACCGACACCCTTGGGCTTACCGGTGGAACCCGAGGTATAGATCACATAGGCCAGGTTCGACGGCTGAGTGGCGTTGTGAAGGTTGCCAGACTCGTAACCGGACAACGTTTCGACCTCACTGTCGAGCGAGAACACCGGCACACCGGCGACCGCTGGCACCACGCCGAGCAGGTGTTGCTGGGTCAGGATCGCTGCGGGCCGCGCGTCCGAGACGATCGTTGCAAGGCGGTCCGTGGGATACGTGGGATCCAGAGGCACATACGCGCCGCCGGCTTTCAGGATGCCGTAGAGGCCGACGATCATCTCCAGCGACCGCTCGGTACACAGACCCACCAGCACGTCCGGTCCCACGCCTGTCGAACGCAGGTGTCGTGCCAGCTGGTTGGCGCGCGCATTGAGCTCGGCGTAGGTCAGCGAGGCGCCTTCGTACACCACCGCGACCCGGGCGGGATCGCGTACGACCTGCGCTTCGAAAAGCTGGTGCAGGGTCTGCGTGTCCGGCCCGACGTTCGGATAGACCCTGGCGGTATCGTTGAACGTATGCACCAATTGCTGACGCTCGGCCTCTCCCAGCATCGCCAGTTCACCGACGGCACGCTCGGGATCCTCGACGATCGACTGCAGCAGACGGGTAAAGTGTCCAGCCATGCGCTTGATGGTGACGGCGTCGAACAGGTCGGTGTTGTACTCGAAGCTTCCGTGCAGGCCCTGCTTGTCTTCGGTCAGGGTCAGCGTGATGTCGAACTTGGCCGAGACGCATTCGTGTGGCACCAGTTCAAGCTGCAAGCCGGGCAGCGCCAGGTTCATGGGTGCGTTCTGCAACACCAGCATCACCTGGAACAGCGGCGAGTAGCTGGTATGCCGTTCGGGCTGCACTGCGCCGACCAGTTGTTCGAACTGCACGTCCTGATGCGTATAGGCGTCGAGCGTGTGCGTGCGCACCTGCTTGAGCAGGTCCGTGAACCCATGGTCCAGGTCGACCTGGGTACGTATCACCAGGGTGTTCACGAACAGGCCGATGAGGTCTTCGATTTCGCTGCGGTTGCGATTGGCGATGGGCGTGCCGACGCAGATATCGCTCTGCCCCGAGTAGCGCGCCAGGAGGACATTGAACGCCGCACAGAGCGTCATGAACAGGGTGCTCTGTGTCTTCCTGCTCAGCTGCTGCAATCGGGAGGCGATATCCACCGGAATGGCATAGTTCAGCGCGGCACCGTCCTGCCCCTGCATGGGCGGGCGCGGACGGTCCGTGGGCAAGGTCAGCAGGCTCGGGCTACCCGCCAGTTGTCGCTTCCAGTAATCGAGCTGTCGATTGAGCACGTCGCCGCTCAACCATTGCCGCTGCCAGCTGGCGAAGTCGACGTAACGCATCGGCAACTCGGACAGTGACGACGGCGTGCCCAGGGCACGGGATGCATAGAGCGTACCGAGCTCCTTCACGAAGATGCCCATGGACCAGCCGTCGGAGACGATGTGGTGCATGGTAAGCAGCAGCAGGTGCTCGCCCTCGGCCAGTTGCAGCAAACTGCCCCGGACCAGTGGCCCGCTCTGCAGATGGAAGGGCGTGCGCGCTTCTTCAAGCATCAGCCACCGTGTTTTGACGTCACGCTCTTTCTGCGACAGCGAACGCAGATCATGCAGCACGAGCACCAGGTCAAGGTGGGGTGCGATCCTCTGCACCGGCGTGCCATCGGCGCCTTCGAATGTCGCGCGCAAGGCATCATGACGGTCGACGACGTCGTTGAGTGCGCCCTGCAGCGCGTCGACATCGAGCCCGCCTTTCAACCGCACGGCCGCCGGGATGTTGTATGTCGGGCTGTGACCTTCCAGCTGGTCGAGGAACCAGAGACGTTGCTGGGCGAACGAGAGTGGATACGCCGCATCCTGGGCGATGTGCTCCGGCACCGCGGGCCTTGCCTGCTCTAGCGGCGTATCGGATACGGGATCGATCGACCGGATCCTTTCCACCAGCGACGCCACCGTGGGCGCTTCGAATACCACACTCACGGCCACGTCCACGCCGAACTCGGCGCGCAGGCGGGCGACCAGTTGCGTCGCCAGCAGGGAATGGCCGCCGAGTTCGAAGAAGTCGTCGTCGATATCCACTGACGGGCGCCCGAGCAGGTCCTGCCAGATCCTGGCCATGGCCTGTGTCTGATCCATCCTGGTGTCATCGGTCGGGGCTGCGGCCGGATCCGGCTCCGCCGGTGCGGCGACGGGGGCCGGGTAACGGACGTCCGTCCAGTAGCGCTCACGTGCGAACGGATAGGTGGGCAAGCTGATGCGCTGGTGGCGAACCGCGCTGGCCGTCATGCGACCTTCCGCGTCATACAGGGCATGCCAGTCGAATGCGAAGCCCTTGACCCATAGATCGAGCAACTTGCCGAACTTACCCTTCCCCACCCACGCCTGGACCGCGACCTGCATGTCCTCGTCGTCTGAAAGGAGCGAGAAGGCGTTGCGTTTTGCGTGGCCGCGATAGACATCCTCGATATCCATGTCGCCGCCCGCCACCGACGCAAGCTTCAGCCGAAGCTCGTCCAGCGAATCGACGAGCAGTGCGAGCCGCTCCTCCATCGCCTCGCGGCCGACCTGCAACGTGTACGCCACGTTGGCCAGTGTCAGGTCCGACGGGACGGTTACCGGCGATATCGCCGCCAGCAGCTGTTCAACACGCGCCTGTAGCCGATCCGGCGTACGCGCCGAGAGCACGATCATGCTCGGGCCATGACCCGCTCGCTCTGCATGAGCGTCAACGTGCGTGGGGGCGATGTACTCTTCGATCACCACATGGGCGTTGGCGCCACCGGCCCCGAACGACGAGACCCCCGCAATTCTTGGAAACTCCTGCCGCTGGCCGTCAATGTCCAGCATGGGCCGCTGCCAGGGCATGCGTTCCTGTTGCACGAAGAACGGGGTATCGGCAAAGCGGATGTTCGGATTGGTCGTAGCCGCGTGCAGGCTGGGCACCAGCGTCTGGTGCTTCATCTGCATGAGGACCTTGCTGATCCCCACGAATCCACTGGCACTCTCGCTGTGACCAACGTTCGACTTGGCCGATCCTATGGCGCAGAACTGCTTGTCCTGGGTCCAGTGGCGGAATGCCCTGGACAGGCCCGCGATCTCGATCGGATCACCCAGGCTGCTGCCAGTGCCCTGCGCCTCCACATAGCTGACCGAGCGAGCATCGATGCCGGCACGCTGCAGGGCGTCGTTCACCAACTGCGCCTGCAGGTGCGGACTGGGAACCATGTAGCTGTTGGTCTTTCCACCCGAATTGATCGCACTGCCCTTGATCACCCCATAGATATGATCGCCATCGGCCACGGCGCGGTGTAGCGGCTTGAGCACGATGGCACCCACGGCCTCACTATCCACGAAGCCGTCGCCGTCCGCCGCGAACGACTTGCACCGGTCGTCGGCGGAAAGCATGTTCATCGACGCCAGGTCGATAAGCTGGGTCGGCGCGACGATCAGGTTCACACCACCCGCTACGGCGACTTCACTATCGCCGCTGCGCAGGCTTTCGACAGCCAGATGTATCGCCGTCAGCGACGACGAGCATGCCGTATCGACCGCCAGACTGGGGCCCTGGAAGTTGCACAGCCAGGAAATGCGATTGGCCACCGACCAGAAGCGCGCGCCCGTGGCGTAGTGCTCGTTCGTGACACCCACGAAAAGACCAACCTTCCTGCTCCGGGCCAGATGCGACGGCGTATAGCCCGCATCCTCGATGCTCGCATGTACCTCCTGCATGAACAGGCGTTCCTGCGGGCTCATCAGCTGCGCCTCGCGCGGCGTGATGTTGAAGAAAAGGCGATCGAAGCTATCGACGTCATCAAGCAGGCCCGCCCACTTCGTATACGTCTTGCCGGGCTGGTTCTTCTGTTCGTCGAAGAACCGGCTGTGCTCCCAACGCTCCGACGGCACTTCCGTGACGGTGTTGCGGCCCTCGACCAGGTTGTCCCAGAACTGGTTGACGTTCGCAGCGCCCGGGTAACGCCCGGACAGGCCGACGATCGCCACATCGAACCTTGCCGCGACGACCGGCGCGCTTGCGACCGTAG
This sequence comes from uncultured Luteibacter sp., assembly GCA_966191635.1. Lineage (GTDB taxonomy): Bacteria > Pseudomonadota > Gammaproteobacteria > Xanthomonadales > Rhodanobacteraceae > Luteibacter. Next base: position 12,773 of record CBIGPO010000047.1, on the reverse strand, counting down.
CCATCACCCGTACGACCGCTGCGTCCTCCATCGGTGCCGTGGCAACAGAAGAGACTTCCCGCACCGGCGACGGCATCGCGGCAGTGGACTCCAGACCCGTCCAACGCATCAAGGCCTCGGCATCGGTGCCGATGAAATGATCGACCAGACTGTCGATGTCGCGGTGCTCGAAGAACATCGTCGTACTGACGTTGTCGACACCGAACACCTCGCGCAAGGCGTTGGTCATTTCCATGACGAGGATGGAATCGATACCGTATTCGTCGAAGCCGATGTTTGCCTGGATCGCATCGAGGGGCAGTGACAGTCCCCTGCTGATCAACTTTCGAAATTGCAGGATGCTCTTTTCACGCAACGGCTTGCTTGAGGTAATGCCCGTAAGGTCGCTCATATCAGGAGTCGTCCGGTCAGTAGTCAGTCCATGGATCGGTTTGGGATGTAAGACACGCAAGCTGAAATGTGTGAGGCGGACGCAGACCGCACCAGTCTCGTCACACAGGTCGATATCGAGTTTCTGTACCGCATCGCCCGCAGCCGATCCGTCGCTGTAGCGCACGATCGCCCACATGTGGCTTGTGCAAGGCGACCTCACGTCCAGCGTCTTGAGGGCGAATGGCAGGGCCAGCGCGATATCGTCCGGGCTGCTCGCTGTCATTTGCAGACCCAGCGAAGCCTGCAGCGCGGCGTCCAGCAGACTCGGATGCAGCACGTACTGGGTCAACGATGAGGCCACCGAGGAAGGCAGATCGATCTTTGCCAGGACCAGCCCATCGCCGACGTAGATGTCGGTCAGGCCGCGGAATGCGGGCCCGTAGTGCAGCCCCTTCTGTTCGAATACGGCGTAGCACTGCGCGGCATCGAAATGCGCCATGACACACTGCGCGCGAATCGCGCCGAGTTCGTGTCGCGAGCCGGCAGTATCGGAGGCAGCGGGTTCCGACGACGCAAGTACGGTACCCCGACCGTAGACACTGCCGTGGTCGGATACGTCCGCGAGCACCTCGTAGTGCATCGCTCCGTCATGCGCTGGCTGCAAGGTCAGCTGCACGTGAACGCCCGTGTCGCTTGCAATCACCGGTCGTGCCCAGACCACGTCGCGCAGCGACAGCCTGCCATCCGACGGGCGCCATTCCTGGGCGGCGGCCAACGCCATCTCCAGCTGTGCCACCCCCGGCAACACGCGCATGCCGCCCACCCGGTGATCGGCAAGGAAGAACTCGTCACCGTGGAACTGGCTGCTGGAGCGGTAGCCTGAGGCATTCGAGGTGCTGCGATGAAGCAAGGGGTGTCGCGCCGTCTGCGTTTCCGTTGCCACAGCCGTATCCAGGCCAACCCAGCGCATCATGGCTGCTGCTTCAGTCGCGACGAAATGCTCCGCCAGCGCGTCGATGGTCGGATGTTCGAAGAACAAGGTCGTGGTGACGGCATCCTCCAGACCGATCTCCTCGAATGCCGCGCGAAGTGTGTTGGTCAGCTCCAGGACGAGGATCGAGTCGATGCCGTAGCGCTCAAGGCCGACGCCGGAATCGATGCTGTCCAACGGCATCTTCAGCGCCCGCCCGATCAGTGCCTTAACACGCATCCGGCACTTCTCAAGCAAAACTCCCGGCGCCACCGGAATGATTGCCGCGCTCTCCTGTGGGAGCCGCTTCAGCGGCGAAGGCAAACCCTCACCCCCCACCCCAACCAAATCCCCCCCAACATCAACACCCCCCAAACCGCCCCCTACCTCTCTCTGCCAAACCACCCCATCGCTCTCGGCAACAATCACCTGCTGCCCCAACTCATGCGCCGATGCCGCAGGAAACGCCACATGCCGATACCCTTCCTCGCGCAACACGGATGCCCAACGTGAGGGCGCAAGGCTCGGGCAACCCGGTATGCGCAACGCTTCGTCTTCGTACAACCACCAGCCGTCCAGCAGCCCGAAGGTCAGGTGCGCCCACAGCTCACAGCTGCTCAGTTCATTGAGCATGAGCAGGCCATTGCCGCGCAGGATGGCCTTGGCGTTACGCAGGCTCTCGCGGACATCCCGGGTTGCATGGAGCACGTTGGTCGCGATGACCAGGTCGTAACTTCCCGCCGCCACTGCCTGCCCGCCCAGCGGACTACCGATATCCAGCAACTGGTAGGTCAGGTACGGGTACAGGGGTCCGTATTTGCTCTGGGCATGGAGCAGGAAAGCGCGTGACAGATCGGTATAGCAGTACTCCTCTACATGCGCCGCGTACGGCGTGAGCCGCCCCATGAGACGCGCACTCGTCCCACCCGTTCCCGCACCGATCTCGAGGATGCGGATGCGTGCCTTAGAGTCCTGTTGCAACCGTGCGGCAACGAAGGCCAGCACGTTGTCGCATAGCACCTCGTTGAAATGATCGGCGACGGGATTGCCCTGGTAGAGACCCTCGACCAGATGCATCGACGAGCCCGGGAACATCACGCTCGTAGCCGGCACGTCACCACGCAAGATCGCCGGCAACGCCCGCAGCATGCTGTCGACCAGGGTGACTTGTGCCTGCCGCACATTGGCGGCCTGCACCCATGTCGCCTTGCGTTCGTTCCATTCGGCCCAGGCCTGGTTCAGTGAAGGCATCCCACGGCCGTGGTTCTCGGCGTCCGCCTGGGCAAGCCATTGCAGGCTGTAGGAAAGCCAGCGCGCATAGCCGGGACGCAGACCCTGTGAGGGTGTCGCCGCGGTCAGGCCAAGCGCCTGCAGTTCACCGCGCAGGATCGCCAGGGACATCCGATCGATGTCCCGCTTGTCCTGTGCCAGTTGCACCGTGTCCACCGACGTGGGTGTCCTGGACGGCTGTGCGGCGACGATCGTTGCCAGCGAGGCGAAACGGGCGGCGCTCTGGTGTACCTGCGTATCGCCAATCAGTTCGTGGACGCCCCCCTTCGTAGGGGTCGCCGGCCTGAGTTTGAGGAAGCCCAGTTGCGGCACCGGCGTGCGCAGCAGGCTCTCGATGGCCCGCATACCGTCCTCCGCTTCGATGGAGCCGACCCCTTGCTGAGCCATCCGCTCGCGATAACCCGGAGACGCAACGGCGCCGACGCTACCCCAGTAGCCCCAGTTGATGATCTTCACCGGGTACGGCACACGCGTTGCCAGCTGCAACGCGTAAGCGTCCTCGAACGTGCAGCCCGCCGCGTAGTTGCTCTGGCCCGCTGCCTTGATGAAGCTGAGCAGCGACGAACAGAACAGCATGAAATCCAGCGGGAGACCACCGAACACCTGGAACATCCGCACGCTAACGTCCACCTTGGCCACCAGCCCCGCGCGCAGGCGATCTTCGTCCATCTGGACCAGGCTCTTGTCGAGCAGCGCTATAGCGGCGTGCATGACACCGTGAATCGCGGGGAAGCGTGCCAGCACTTCGTCACGGGCGCGTTCAAGCTCGCGCCTGTCTGTTGCATCAGCGCGGATGTAATGCGGCATCGGGCCGAAAGCGGCCAGGCGTGTCTGTGCTTTCTCGATGGTTTCGTCGCGTGCGCGCCGGCCGATCCAGACGATATTCGCCTGATACGTACGGAGCATGTGCTCGGTCCAGGCCTGGCCGATGCCACCGGCGCCGCCGATGACCACATAGACACCACCCTGCCGGTACACGGGAACGGCCGGGTCGCCCGGCTCCATCTCGACGGGCGACAAGGTCTGCCGGAACCACTGTCCTGAACGCCATGCGAGCGCGTTACCCTGGCCGTCGCAAGGCAAACGGAACATCTGTTCAACCGGCCAGGGACTGTCGGACGGCATGTCCAGCAACCGGCACTGCCAGCGTGGAAACTCTTTGGCCATGGAGCCCACGAAGCCATGCACACCGGCGTGTGCCGGCGCGACCGCATCACCACGGTGCACGGCCTGGGTCTGCTGGGTGAACACGTTCCATGTCAAAGGACGCTTGTCGAGGCCTAGCGCGACCAAGGCCTTGACGAGACGGAAGCCCAGAACGACACCTTGCTCCTGTCGGGCGATGAGACCTTCATCGTCGTCGTGGTCGGCTTCGCGTAGCGATGCATCGGGTATCCAGACCAGATGGTCGATCTCACCGAGGGTGCCGAGACTGAGCTCGATGTCCGACATCCGTGCATTGGTCGGCAACGTCAGTACGGCCGATGTCGCAAACAGGGCTTTCACCGCCTCTTGCTGTGCGAACGTGCCGCCGAGAATGACTAGCCGATCGGTCGCGGCCGGAAGGCTCGCCGCCAGCGGCGGACTGACGACGTCCCAGGCCGGCATAAGGAAGACTTCCCGCCCGGCGTTCACCAGCTTTGTCGCTTCCAGCTGCACCGCTTCGGATTCGCCGGCATGGATCCAGTATCGGTCACGAGCGAATGGATAGGTCGGCAAGCTTACGCGGCGCGGTCGATTCGTTCCGTAGAGCGCGTGCCAATCAACCGCGCCACCCCTGAGCCAACGATCGAGGAGTTCGTCCAGCCTGCTTGGCGTGGGTTGGGTGTCCACGGTCGCGCCCGAGGCGAACATCACCAGCTTCTCGCGCAGTTCGTTTATGGAGTTAGCGATCACACCGAACCGCGCTTCCATGGCCTCACGCCCCACCTGCAGCGTATAGGCCAGGTCATGCAAGGAAACGTCGGAAGCTGCCTGCGGTGAAGAAACAAACGCGAGTAGCGACTGCACCTGTTCGCGTAGCCGCGTTTCGCTGCGGGCCGAAAGGGGCACGATCGCCGGTCCCTCGGGGAGTGGCGCCGCGACCGTGGCCGGCACGTATTCCTCCAGCACCACGTGCGCGTTGACGCCGCCGAAACCAAACGAGCTCACGCCGGCGCGGCGTGGCAACGCGCGGCCCTGTTCGTCGTGCAAGGCAGTCCATTCGCGTGCTTCCTGCAGCACGTAGAAGGGACTGCCGGTCAGGTCGATATACGGGTTGAGGCTGTCGCTGTGCAGGCTCTTGACGAGAGTACGGTGGCGCATCTGCAGCAGCACCTTGATCACGCCCGCCACACCAGCCGCGAGCTCCAGATGACCGATGTTGGTCTTGACCGAGCCGAGTCCGCAGTGCGGCGAGGTCAACGCAGGCCCCGGTGTCTTCGTGTACAGCTCCTGGAATGCCGCCTTCAGTCCGTTGATCTCCACCGGATCGCCCAGCGGTGTGCCGGTACCGTGGGCCTCGATGTAGGTCACGCTGCGCGGATCGATACCCGCCTGCTCATGCGCCTTCCTGACCACTGCCGCCTGGGCTTTTGGATTGGGTGCCGTGAGCGAGTTGGCGTGGCCGCCGTGGTTCTCCGCGGCACCGAGGATCACGCCGTGGATCTGATCGCCGTCACGCTCGGCGTCGCTCAACCGCTTCAACACCAGCATCGCGGCGCCTTCGCCACGGACATAACCATTGGCTTCGCTGGAGAAAGTCTTGCAGCGACCGTCTTCGCTGAGCATACCGGCCTTGTTGAAGCTGATATGCGGTTCCGGCGTCACAATGGTGTTGACGCCGCCAACGACGGCCATGGACGAGTCGCCGTTCCGGATCGCCATGACGCCGCGCCGCAGCGCGACCAGTGAGCTGGAGCACGCCGTTTCCACCGGCTCGCTCGACCCATGCCAGTTCAGCAGGTAACTGATGCGATTGGGGCCCACCGACGGTACACCGCCAGTCGAGGCATACGCTTCCCCACCCATCCCGGCACGATTTACCAGCGTGCCGTACCCGGTCGCGCCCGTCCCGACGTAGATGGAAGTATCGCTTCCCGATAAGGCCGGCCCTGCGTAGCCCGCGTCTTCCAGCGCCTTCCAGACATGGATCATCATCAGCCGCTGCTGGGGATCCATCAGTTCGGCTTCCTTCGGCGAGATACCGAAGAACAGCGGGTCGAATTCGTCGACACCGTCGATGAATCCGCCCCAGGTGATCCGGGTTGTGCGCCGATCCCAACGGTCGGACGGGATCTCGCTGATGCAATCCCTGCCTTCGCGCAGGTTCTCCCAGAACGCCGCGATATCCCTGGCCTGTGGAAACTGGCCGCTCATGCCGATGATGGCGATGGGCTCGTTGGCGACGTGGCCCTCACGCACAGGCGCTGACCTCGAAGGCACCGCCACTGCCTCCGCAACGTGCACAGGAGTGGTCAAACGCCCCATAAGGAGGTCACGGTGTTCGCGCAACAGGTGATCGGTCAGCTCGTCAAGCGTCGGGTACTCGAAGAAGAGTGTGGGTGCCAGTCTGAGCTGGTAACGCTGGTTCAAGGCGTTACTGAACTCGGTCAACGACACCGAATCGAAACCGAACTCGCTGAATGTCGTGCCGCCATCCAGGTCCTCGGGTTTGACCTTGATGAGCGAGGAGATAAGCATCACGAGGTCATGCTTGAGGGACGCTTGCAGCGTGGCGACGGGCACCGGGGAATTCGCTTCGACCGGCGTCGACCGGCTTGTCTCTGCCGCCGGTGACGTGCCGTGCATCGTCGTGCGCAGGCGAGTGGCGTCGCCGGCAACGACAAGAGCCTGGTTCACGCCAGTCGCAAGTACATGACCCAGGGCCAGGGTGCCTTCGTCCGTAGCCATCGCATGCATGCCCGAGTACTGGGCCAACATGGCGCGTGTGGCGGCATCCACCCGCATTCCACCTTCATCCCACAAGGGCCAGTTGATCGACAGCGTGCGGCCGTGGCGGTCTCCTTGCCTGACGCGATCGGCACGGTGATGTGCGAACGCGTCCATGAATCCGTTGGCCGCGGCGTAGTCGGCCTGACCCACGCTGCCGAGAACGGCGGCAATGGATGAGAAGCAGATGAAGCAGTCGAGGTTGATGTCGCGGCTTGCGTCGTCGAGGTTGAGCGTCCCGGCTACCTTGGCCGCGAATACCTCGTGGAGCTCCTCAGGCGTCTTGGCGACAAGGAAGCTGTCGCGGATCACGCCGGCGCTATGGATGATGCCGTCGAGGCCTTCAAACTCCTCCGGAATGCCACGCACCAGTTGGGAGACGGCAACAGTGTCGGCAACGTCTACTGCGTGATACCGCACCACTGCACCCAGGGTTTCCAGCGAGCGGAGCCGTGCCTTGATCGTTTCGTCCAGCGGTGAGCGGCCCGTCAGGACGAGCACGGGATTCTTCGCCCGGCTGGCGATCTCGCGAGCGAAGATCAGACCCAGTCCACCGGCCCCTCCGGTGATCAGGTACACACCGTGTGCTTTCCACGGGAAGGTCGCCTCGCGCGTCCCAGCAAACTCGGCCCAGTGCATGACCTGCCGCTCACTGTCGACATAGCGAACCTGCGCGGCGTCCACTGCACGGTTCTCGCGAATCACTTGCGCGAGATCCTGCCCGGGTTCAACAGCGATGAGCTGACCAACAATGCGCGGACTCTCGACCTGTGCCGTGCGCAGCATGCCCCCAAGGCCAGCAAGCACCTGTGCGCTGCCATCGCGTGGCACCAACACCTGGATCAACTGTTTACTCGTCCGACCGATCGCAGACTGGATCTGCTCCAGCAAGGTGACCGCCGCCGACTCATACTGCTTCGCCAGATCCGTATCCGTCGCGACGACGAGGCAGCACGTGCCCGGTAGCTGTGCTTCAAGGCGCGTCGCATCGATAGGTTCGAGGCCGGCGAGCAACACGACGTGACTCGCGAAACGGGTGTCTCCACCTGAGGGACCAGTGACGTCTTGCGACGTCCACGCCGGTTGCCACGACAGGGTCTCGATCGGGCCCGTCATCACTTCCTCCGAGGCGGACGCTACGACAGGCGCCACCGCCTGTGCGACGGTCGGAACCCAGTAGCGCTCGCGAGCAAAAGGATAGGTCGGCAGACTGATGCGACGCGGGCGCTTGTCGCCATACAGTCGCTGCCAATCGACGGACAGGCCCTTGACCCACCCATCGAGCAGCTTGTCGAACTTGCCCTTGACCATCCACGCTTCAACGATGGTGGAGACATCGTCATCACCGGTGAAGATCGCCAGTGTGTCCTTATTGCGTTTGACCTGGCCGCGATAAAGATCCCCGGCGTTCGTCTCTCCCGCGAGCCAGGCGCTCAGCTTTTCGTGCAGTTCGTCCACCGACCTGACCCGCAGTGCCAGGCGCTCGTCCATGGCATCGCGGCCCACCTGAAGCGTATATGCCAGATCGGCCAACGCTATCTCCGCGCCGTGTGCGATCGCCGCCAGGAGCTGTCGCACCTGTTCCTGCAGGCGATCCTCGTTTCGTGCGGACAGCACGATCAACGCGGGACCCTCGGCGGCATAAGCGGCAGCTGTCGCGACGTATTCCTCGATCAGCACGTGCGCGTTTGCACCGCCTGCGCCAAACGACGAGATACCGGCGATCCGGGAGCCCTGGTGGGGACGCAGCCACGGCGCGAGTTCCTGCTGTACGACGAACGGCGTGCCCTCGAAGTCGATGTTCGGGTTGAGCACACTGGAATGCAGGCTCGGCACCAGTTGCTGATGCTTCATCTGCAACAGCACCTTGGTCACGCCGGCGATGCCCGCCGCGCTTTCGCAGTGGCCGATGTTCGACTTGGCCGAGCCGATGGCGCAGAACTGCGTGTCCTGTGTCCAGCCACGGAAGGCCTTGGTCAGGCCAGCGATTTCAATCGGGTCGCCCAGGCTGGTGCCGGTACCGTGGGCTTCAACGTAGCTCACTGCACGCGCATCGATACCACTCCTGCGTAGCGCTCTTTCGACGACTTTTGCCTGCGCGTTCGGATTGGGCACGGTGTAACCGTTGGTCTTGCCGCCGTGATTGACCGCCGTTGCCTTGATCACGCCGTAGATGTGATCGCCATCAGCTTTTGCCTGGGCCAGCGGCTTGAGCAACACCGCACCCACGCCCTCACCCGGCACATAGCCCTCCCCGCCCTCGCCAAAACTTTCACAGCGCCCCTTGCCCGAGATGAATTTGCCCTGGGCCAGCATCAGGTATTTGTTCGGGTGGACCGACACGTTCACGCCGCCGGCAACTGCCACGGCGCAATCGCCGCGCTGCAGGCTCTGGCAGGCCAGGTGAATCGCCGTCAAGGACGACGAGCACATGGTGTCCAACGCCAGGCTGGGACCGTTGAAGTTGCAGAAGTACGAGATGCGGTTCGCAATCGACGCCGGGCTTCCGGGCATGGCGATGAACCGCCCTCGTGCCTGCTCCTGTGCGCCGTATAGCTGGTATTCCTCGTACATCACGCCGACGAAGACACCGACGTCGCTGTCTTCAGCCACGTTATCGCGCGTGTAACCCGCGTCCTCCAGCGTGGCATGCACGCATTCGAGGAACAGGCGTTCCTGCGGATCCATCAGCTCCGCTTCGCGCGGCGAGATGTTGAAGAACAGCGGATCGAAGAGGTCGACACCGTCAATGAAACCGCCCCACTTGCCGTAGGTCTTGCCAGGCTGGTTACGATCCTCGTCGAAGTAAAGCGTGTGATCCCAACGCTCTGAAGGAATCTCGGTGATGCTGTCACGGCCCTGGCTCAGGTTGGCCCAGAACTCGTCGAGATTGCCGGCCTGCGGATAGCGACCGGCGACGCCGATGATGGCGATCTCGCCGGGGCCGTGGTCGACACCCCTGCTACCGAAACGTGACGGCTGGCGGATGACCGACGCTGCTCTGGCGTGGCCACCAGGCCTCGCCACGACCGCTGGCGTGGCTACGACAGTCTGGTCGCCGAGCAGCGCCACCAGTCGTTGGCGATGGGTCTGCAGGAAGTAGCCGGCCAGGGCGCCCATGCTCTGGTATTCGAAGAACAGCGTCTTGGGCAGCGGGCCGAAGGATTTCTCCAGCTTGAGGGTCAGGTCCAGCACCATCACGGAGTCGATGCCGTACGCCTCCAGCGCCGCATCGGCGTCGATCCTGTGCGGAGGCAACTTCAGCGTGGCCGACAGCAGGTGGATCAGATGGCGTATCGTCCTTTCGCGCAGATCTTCAGGCATCGCCTCGGCGAGATCCGGCTCAACGGGTGGGCGTGGCGATGCCACCGACATCCCCGTCAACAGGCTGGCTTTCAGCTGATCCATGCGCCCTTCGGCGACCAGCACCTGCGGCAAGCCGCTTGCCATCGCCTGGGCCAGCGCCGTGCAACCGCTGCCGGAGCGCAAGGGTGCCATGCCGGTTTCCTGAAGCATGTACCGGCGCGTACCCGCGTCGACCTGCATGCCACCCTCTTCCCATAGCGGCCAGTTCACCGAAAGCGTGTGGCCGTGACGCAAGCCCTGCGCAACCAGCTCGCTGCGGTAATGCGCGAACGCATCCATGAACCCATTGGCCGCGGCATAGTCGGCTTGTCCTACGTTACCCAACGCGCCTGAGATGGACGAGAAGCAAAGGAAGCAATCGAGCGTCATGCCCTGGCTGGCATCGTCAAGATTCAGCGTGCCAGCCACCTTGGCGCGCATTACCTCATGCAGCTCCTCTCGTGTCTTCCTGATGATGAAGCTGTCGCGCAGGACACCTGCGCTATGGATGATGCCTTGCAGACCATGCGTGGCCGCTGTGTCCTGAACACATTCCCTTACCGCATCGCGATCGCTCACGTCGAGCTGGCGGTAGTGCAGCACCGCGCCGAGGGCTTCCAGCTCGGTGAAACGGACCTGCATGGCCTCAGTCAGGGGTGAGCGGCCCGTCAGCACCAGTGTCGCGCCCTGGGCGTGCCTGGCGATGTCCCGGGCGAAGATCAGGCCGAGCCCCCCCGCGCCACCAGTGATCAGGTAGGTAGCACCAGCCTTCCACGCTGGCGGAACAGCGAGCGATGGTTGCGGCGATTCAATCCAGCCGCCCACCTGCCTCGTGCCACGCGCGTAGCGGATCTGTGTTGCCGCGCTGCCATGGTTCTCGACCAGCGTCTGAACGATGTCCTGCCCTGCCTCGACGCGGATCACCTGACCCATGATCGCGGGATTTTCCAGCTGCGCCGTGCGCAGCATGCCGCCCAGCCCCGCCAGTGTCTGACCGATGCCCTGGGCCGGCACGACCAGCTGGACCAGATACTGGCCGGGCTGGCTACCCTGCGATTGAATCTGTTCCAGCAACGTCGCGGCAGCGAGTTCATAGGTCTGCGCAATGTCCTCGCCCAAAGCGATGCCGATGCAGGTCGCACGAGGCCACTTCGCACGCACCGCCTCCGTGGTCGTGCCATCGAGGCCGCACAACAGCAGCAGATGACGTGTGGGTACGCGTGCGACGGCCTGTTCGTCCAGGGCCGGCAGCGACTCCCACACAGGCCTCGCCAGCAAGGTCTGCACCACCGTGTCCGAATCGGCAACCACCGTAGACGCGTGCAACTGGAGCTGACGGAAACGAACGCAAACCGTGCCAGCGTCATCGCAAAGATCGACGTCGATCCACCGTGATGTGTCGTCGGAAGGGGTACCGGCGCTGTCGGTTACGACAGCCCACAGGGTGACCGCGCAGGGTGCGAGTACCTCCAGGGACCCCAGCGCGGCGGGCAGCCATAGTGTCGAATGACCTTCGTCGGCCAGTCCGTGACCCAGGCCGACGGCGGCCTGCAGCGCCGCGTCCAGCAAGGCCGGATGCAAGGTATAGCCGTCCAGCTGCAACGAGGCAGGGAGCGTAATTCGCGCGAGGACGCGCTGCGTGCCTACGAACAACTCGCTCAGCCCGCGGAATCCCGCGCCGTAACTCAGGCCCATGCCATCGAACAAGGCATAGCACTGGGCGGCATTGAGATGCGAGACCGTGCAGTCGGCGCGTATGGCGGCAAGGTCCTGGGTGAAGGTCTCGTCGGCCCCCTCACCTGCCAGGGCCACCACGGCGCCGTGGCTGTACGTGACGATGTCACCATCGTCTGCGTCGCGATAGATCTCGAAACGGATATCACCGTTGTCCTGCGGCATCAGGGCGATGTGCAGGTCGACTCCCCCGGCACCGACGATGGCAGGCCGCATCCAGACGATGTCTTTCAGTATCAGGGCACCCGCGGCGTCGATCGCTTCGCTGGTCGCGCGGTGTGCCATTTCCAGCTGTGCCACACCGGGAAGGATCCGCAGACCCCGCACCACGTGGTCGGCGAGGAAGAACTCCTCACCGCTGAAGTGCGAACTGAAGCGCTGCACCGAGAAGGTCGAGGTATTGCGATGCAGGAGGGGGTGCAGGAACGCGCTGCCGTCGTGCGACGCATTCGATGGCATGGAACTCACAGGCACCCAATAACGCTCGCGCGCAAACGGATAGGTCGGCAGGCTGATACGACGCGGCTGTGCCTCGCCGTACAGGCGTTGCCAATCAACGCTCAGGCCCCGCACCCACAGCTCCAGAACCTTTCCGTACTTACCCTTGGCGATCCAGGCAGCCACGGTAGCGGCCATGTCGGCATCCCCTGCCAGCCCCGCCAATGCCTCCTTGTGGCGCTTGACCTGCCCGCGGTATAGCTCGTCAATCGTCGCCTCGTCCGCGAGGTACGCGCCAAGCTTCTCGCGCAGTTCGTTCACCGAGTGCACGACCAGCGCCAGGCGTTCTTCCATCGCCTCGCGTCCCACCTGCAGCGTAAAGGCCAGGTCGGGTAGCGAAATCGTGGGTGCCCGGTCGCTTGAACCAAGGTGGTCCCATAGCGCATGCACGCGCTCACGCAGACGGTCGTCATCACGAGCGGATAGCACGACCATCACCGGGGCATTGCTGTCCACGGGTATCGATGCCGCCGGCAGATACTCTTCGATCACCACGTGCGCGTTCGCGCCGCCTGCGCCGAACGAGGAGATCCCAGCAATCCGGGCACCTTCTGTCTGTAACCCGTCGGTCTCTCGGATCGGCCGTGGCCACGGCGCGAGTTCCTGCTGGACGACGAACGGCGTGCCGTCGAAG
>CBIGPO010000046.1:0-33888 GCA_966191635.1 uncultured Luteibacter sp. | reverse complement strand
CCGGCTCTTGCGCCGCACCGCGAGCCAAGCAAAACGCGAGGCCGAAGGCGAGCCCGCCCTCGGCGAATCGCCGCTGAAGCGGCTCCCACAGAGAGCCAAAAAAAAAGAGCCCGGCTTTCGCCGGGCTCCTTTCTGCAACTACCGATCTTTAACGGATTACTGCTGAACCTGCAGTTCCGTGCGACGGTTACGAGCGCGGCCTTCGGCCGTGTCGTTGGTGTCGATCGGGTTGTTCTCGCCGTGACCGATCGGACCTTCCAGACGGTCGGCACCGATGCCGTGAGCCGTGAGGTAGTCGAACACGATCTTAGCGCGACGCTCGGACAGACCCTGGTTGTAAGCGTCCTTACCGACGCTATCCGTGTAACCGGCAACCGTGACCTTGACGGTCGGGTAACGCTGCAGCGTATCGACAGCCTGGTCGAGGACGCCCAGCGATTCGCTGGTCGGCTCCTGCAGGGTCGGGCCGATGTTCGTCTCGCCCTTCTTCGGACGGTCGAACTTGAAGTTGACGCCGCGCAGGTCAATGACGACCTTCTGCGGGCAACCATCCGGACCGACGATCGTGCCAGCCGGCGTGGCCGGGCACTTGTCGTCGCAATCGTTCACGCCATCGCCATCGCTGTCGAGGGTGGAGCAATCCGGAGCGGCCGGGGCCGGAGCAGCGGCCGGAGCCGGAGCTGCCGGCGGCTCGCCGAAGCGCGAAACGATCGAGAAGCCGAGGAACCAGTCACCGTAACCGTTGTTGGCCGGGATGGTCTTGTCGTCCCAGTCGTAGCGGTAACCGGCTTCAACGCGGACGTCGGAGCTGTCGGTGATGGTCTTGGACACGCCGACGCCGAGCTCGGCAGCCGGGGACCAGCCCTTATCCGACGGGTTGTGGTGGTACGAACCCATCACACCGGCAAGCAGGTACGGACGCCAGCTATCCCACGCACCAGCGTAGAAGCGAGCGGCAACGCCGTAGCTGTTGTTCGACCAATGGCCAGAACCATCGTTATCGCGCTTGGTGCGATCAGCGAAGATGTCGATCGATGCGTTGCTGGAAATGAACTTACCAACGCCCAGACCGTAGTAGACCTGACGCGCATTCGTGTTGCGGTCGGTGTCGTTGTAGTAACCGCCAACCGTCGGGGCGATGTACCAGCGGCCGTCATAGCCGTTACCCGCGGTGTCAGCGGATTCCTGTGCGTGAACGGCACCCACGCCGCCCAGGGCCAAGCCGATCAGCAAAAACAAGCCCTTACGTTTCATCGGTGTCTCCTCATTATTGGTATTCGCGTCCGCGCTCCACCCCAGACGGAAATCGCGCGTAGAAACTCTTATCGAATCCGGGGACTTCGCCGTCCCTCGCTTTAAACCCCTTCAACGGGCGGCGGCAGTTTAGCAAAAATCAAACAATTGAACACGTGCTAAAAACCGCCGTTCATACTTGAGTCACAGCTATTATCAAGCCGTGAAGAGTGTCATGAACTCGTGAATGGGCATCGCATCAAGCGTTTCCGGCGAAGAAGTGACCGCAAGAACCTTCTCTACCCGCTCTGCAGGCCACTCTGCACGCAGGGCCGCCTCGAACTTCTTGAGCAGGACCGGGATGCCTTCGGCACGCCTCTTGCGGTGGCCGATGGGGAAATCGATCGAGACCTTCTCGGTTTTCGACCCATCCTTGAAGAAAACCTGCACCGAATTGCCGATGTAGCGCTTTTCCGGATCGAAGTAATCCTTGGTGAATTGCGAATTCTCTACCACGGTCATTTTGTCGCGGAGGGCGTCGATACGCGGGTCCGAGGCGATGGAGTCGTTGTAATCATCCGCCGTCAGTCGGCCGAAAATCAGTGGCACGGCAACCATGTACTGGATGCAATGGTCACGGTCGGCGTAGTTGGCCAGGGGGCCGGTCTTGTCGATGATGCGGACGCCGGCTTCCTGGGTCTCGATAACGACCTTCTCGATCTGGTCGACGCGGTCGGCGACCTGGGCGTGCAGGGCCATGGCGCATTCCACCGCGGTCTGGGCGTGGAACTCGGCCGGGAAGCTGATCTTGAACAGCACGTTTTCCATCACATAGCTGCCGAACGGACGCTCGAACTCGAAGGCATTACCCTTGAAGGCCACGTCGTAGAAGCCCCACGTCTTGGCCGTGAGCGCCGAGGGATAGCCCACCACGTTGCGGTAGACGGCATTGATGGCGTGGGTGACGGCGCGACGGCAGGCGTCGCCGGCGGCCCAGCTCTTGCGGGGACCGGTGTTCGGGGCATGGCGATAGGTACGCAGCGCGCCGTTGTCGATCCAGCTGTGCGAGACCGCCGTGGTGATCTGCTCCTTGCCGCCGCCGAGCATGGCGGTGGTCACGGCCGTCGAGGCCAGGCGGACGAGGATCACGTGGTCCTGGCCGACGCGGTTGAAGCTGTTCTTCAGCGCGTAGCAGCCCTGGATCTCATGAGCCTTGATGGCATAGCCGAGCACGTCGCGGACGGTGAGCGGCTGGCCACCTTCCATCTGCGCCTTGCGCGAGAGGTAATCGGCCACGGCGAGGATGGCGCCGAGGTTGTCCGACGGGTGGCCCCACTCGGCGGCAAGCCAGGTGTCGTTGAAGTCGAGGTAGCGGATCTGGGTGCCGATGGCGAAGGCCGCCTGGACCGGGTCCAGCTCGTGCGAGGTGAACGGCACGCGGGTGCCGCCCTGCATCACGGCGCCCGGGACAAGGGGACCGAGGTGCTTGACACAGTCCGGGAACTTCATCGCCAGGGCCGAGCAGGCCAACGAGTCCAGAAGCATGTAGCGCGCGGTGTCGTACGCCTCTTTCGAGTCGATCTGGTAATCGGCCACGTAGTTGGCGATGTCCACCAGCGGCTGGTCCGGATCGGGACGCGTGGCGGAACGGATGTCGTGTGCGCTCATGGACTTCACTCGTGGAGGGTGGGAAACCGCCGATTTTAGCCGGTCGCCCCCCGGGTATGTCTTGCCGCGGTGCATCCCAACCGCCACAATGCCCAGGACTACCGCCCAAGAGGGAGTAGTTCCGCGGAGCCCGAAGGGCTTCGTGCGCGACGATCGTCAATACGGACGCCACACGCGTCCCGGGCGTCGCGGCGGCATCGCGCCGGGAACGAGACTTTTGTGGTGACGACGGGTGCGCGTACCCGTCGCCGCCGCATTCGATCTCACAACGCGCGAAGGACCCGCATCATGGATTTCCTCACTCCCGAATTCTTCTCCGGCCTGGCAGCGATCATCCTGCTCGACCTGGTGCTGGCCGGCGACAACGCCATCGTGATCGCGCTGGCCGCCCGCAACCTGCCCCGTGAGCTGCAGAAGAAGGCCGTGTTCTGGGGTACCTTCGGCGCCATCGCCCTGCGCATCGTGCTGACCTTCGCGGTGATCTGGCTGCTCAAGCTGCCCGGCCTGATGTTGATCGGCGGCGCCCTGCTCATTCCCATTGCCTGGAAGCTGCTCAAGCACGAGGAGCACGACCCCTCCATAACGCCCGCAGCAGGCTTCTGGGCCGCAATCCGCACCATCGTGATTGCGGATGCGCTGATGGGCCTGGACAACGTCCTGGCGATCGCTGGCGCCGCCAAGGGACACATGGGACTGGTCGTCCTCGGCCTGGCCATCAGTGTCCCGCTGGTTGTCTGGGGCTCCACCCTCATCCTCAAGCTGATTGAGCGCTTCCCCGTTGTGGTCTACATCGGTGCCGCCGCCATCGCCTGGACGGCCGCCCGCATGATCGCCCACGACCATCTCGTCGCCCCGTGGTTCGACGCCAACCCGTGGGCTCCGTGGACCCTGGACGCTGTCCTCGTCATCGGCATCTGCGCCGGCGGCTGGTGGCGTGCACGCATCGCGCAACGAGCCAGTGCAGCGTCACGGCTTGCTGCGCAGAAGGTCCGCTGAGGTAGCTCGGGCTCGCCTTCGGCCTCGCGCTCGCGCTGCGGCGCAAGAGCCGGCGGGTCTCACCCTCGGGGCCACGACTGCGGCGACCCGCTTTGGAAGGGCCGCCCAACGCGGCCGTTTACTTATTGCCCTACGGGCCGGGTCGGGCTCCGACTGGGGGTTTTCGACGCGACTCCTGTCGCGCGAAAACGGCCGGCCGTCCTGGCCGGCCCCCTGCGGGCCTTGTCCAGTCGAAGCCCTCGCCTACGCTACCGGCCCCGAGGGTGAGACCCGCCGGCTCTTCCGAAGCCTGAGGTTCGTGGGGTCGAGCGCACCGCTCGCACTCGGAGGGGCGACCGTGTTTTCGTCTGCGATACGGGCGGCGCATGCGACACGCACGACGCCCCGCCGCGGCAAGTACTGTGCGACGCGTGACTCCCGCCTGCACGCGCTCCACTGACGCAGTGCCTCGCTGGTGCGACAAACACCCACGACGGCAACAACTACAACGCCATTGGCCAAGGAAAGGCGGCGACAGGCAACACCAAAAGCGATCAGCAAGCTGCTGACAGCAAGCCGTAAGCCGCGGCAAGCGCAAAGCGACATCGCACGATGTGTTGCCGATCGGTGTGGCACCACCTCACGACGCCTTGCCCATCACGATCGCCAGCGGTGCACTTCCCACAGAACACCTCGCCGTGGGGAAGAGCCGGCGGGTGCCACCCTCGGGGCCGGTAGCGCAGGCGAGGGCTTCGACTGGATCAGGCCCGTCAGGGGGCCGGCCATGGATGGCCGGCCGTTTTCGCGCGACAGGAGTCGCGTCGAAAACCCCCAGTCGGAGCCCGACCCGGCCCGCAGGGCAATTAAGTAAACGGCCGCGTTGGGCGGCCCTTCCTCAGCGGGTCGCCGCAGTCGTGGCCCCGAGGGCGGCACCCGCCGGCTCTTGCGACGCGCCCCGCGAGCGTGCGTAAGCGCGAGGCAAAAGGCCAGCCCGCCCGCAGGCATTTCAAGAAGAGCCAAAAAAAGCCGCCCGAAGGCGGCCCCTGGATTCCCCCTGGCTAGGCGACCGGCGCGAACCGTTCGCCAACCAGACGATCAGAAACGGAAGCGGACGTAAGCAGCTGGTCCGTTGAGCTTCATGTCGAGGTCGAGGTTGTAGTTACGCTTGTCCTGATTGAGCTTGATCTTCGTGTACGCATACTCCGCGCCGAAGCCCACGTTCTGCCACGGGAACCACTCCACGCCCAAGGCGGCGTCGAAGATGTGGCCATTGAGCGTGCCACCGTTCTTCTTCACGCCCGACGCGTTGAAGTACATGCGCCACTGGTCGTTGAACGCATGGCGCCAGCCGATCTGCAGGTTGGGCGCCCAGGCGCTGGTGTTCGTGCTCGCGCCTTCGGAAACGGTCTGGTTGTTGACTGTCGCGCTGCCGTCGATGCTGGCGTGCACCTTGTAGTAAGCCGCACCCAGGCCCACGCCGAACACGTCGTTACCCGTACCGAACCACCACTTGTAGGCAGCGCTGCCGAAGGTGAACTTCAGGTTGCCTTTCACTTGTGCAGTGGCTTTGAAGGGCTGGCCGAGGAAATCGATCGACTCGTCGAGTGCTTTCGAATGCGAGCGATTCACTTCGTAGTAGTCGAAGCTGAAGCCCTGATGCTCACCGATCAGGAAGTCGAGCCGTGCACGCGGCACGGTCTTGTGCTTCTTGAAGTCGAGATCGTTCTCGAGGTTCACGTTGCCGCTGCTGTTGAGGATGGGCGTCTTCGCGCCAATGTTGGTGTCGTTGCTGGTGTAGTAACCGCCGACCCAGAGGCTGATGTTGTCGAGTGCGGGCGACTGTGACTTCTTGTTGCTGTCCTGCGCATGTGCAGCGGCACCGAAGACAGCGAGTGTGACGATGGCGAGACCCGCGGTGGCCTTGCCGGAACGATGATGACGGTCGCGCATGTGACTGAAACTCCCTGCCAGTATTCTTGATTTGATCGAACCCCCACTGAAAGATTAACGAATGAACATGTGTGCATCGCGTGCACGGGAATTTGCGCGCGTCTGAAGCGCGTTCATCGGAGTGAACGAATTGTGTGCTTCAGAGCGTGATCGGTACGCGTACCGTAATCGTCGTATCCGGCGTATCGCGAGTGATACCAACGCCTAGCGTCACGTTCAAGGTTTCTTTCTCGTTGAATCGGTACGAGCCGCCGATCAGCAGTGAGCCGAGCGTCGCACGCGCGGATCCGGGAAGCGCCTTGCCGTTCTGCTGCGTGCGCCCCACGAAAGCCTGGTCGTAGCCGATACTGATCGAAGCTTTCTCGTTGAGCGAAAGCCCCATGCCAAGGCTGATATCCGCAATGTCACCGGCCTTGATATCGCCGAGAAACTGCTTGCCGGCGAGCAACACGTTGCGACTGACGTTCTTTCGCTCGAAGTTATGCAGGTAGCTAAAGTTGCCGAAGAACACGACGGGATCGGACGGATACAACCAGGTCACACCTGCCTGTGCCGAGTAGAAGCCCGTGCCCGTCGGGCTCTGCAGTGGCAGACCGGTACCCGTAAAGTTCTCCAGGCAGCGAGTGACGCAGTCGCTGGTGACTTCGAACGGATCGCGACCCGTGCGTGATTTGGCGCGGAACCAGCCGACGTAGTACGGCTTGTCCGCACCGCCATCGTTGAGCTGGTAGCGCAATGTGGCCTCGACGTCGCCGATACCCTTGCCGCTAGTGGTGAACAGGTTGTCCTGCGCGGTGCCGGTGAAGATTTCGCGGCTGATGGTGTCGGTATGGTTGCTGACGTAGGGAACACGGATTTCGAGTTCCATGCGATTTGTCAGGCCATAGCGGAACGCCACCGCGCCGGTCTGCGTCGTCGTCTTCACCTGTCGCACGTCGATCAGGCCGATCAGGATGGCCGGAATCACCGTGTAGCCAACGAGTGCCACACGGTCGCTCGACGAGTAGCCGTACTGATACGACGGCTCGAGGATGAGCTTGCCTTTGGGCGTGAGCACGCCAGGCTGGTCGAAGATCGGCGCGACTTCCGGCGGACGATCGTCCTGCTCGGGTCGCTTGCCCACCGGCCGCATGGCGACCACAGGCTGCGATGCCTGTGCGGGTGGCGCACCCGGCGCCGGCGTACCCGGCGTTTCGTCCTGCGGTGGTGCCGATTGCGTACCGGCCACGGCCGAGGAGCCACCGCGAGCCTCTTCCAGCGCATTCATGCCAATGGCCTTGCGCAGGTCGTTGTATTGCACCTCCTGCGACGCGAGCTCACGCTTCATCTGCTCGAGTTCGGCGAGCTGTTCGGCCATCTTGCTGCGCATCGCGTCGATCCGTCGCCCTTGCGCCTCGATCTTTTCGCGTATTGCCGGATCGATCGTGTTACTGCTGGCCGCACTGGCATCCTGCGCCAGGCACGCCCCGATCCACATCGGAAGCGTCGCCAGCGCAAGCGCGCCCGCACACGTTCTTGCCTGCATCACCCTGCCGTTGCGATACATGCTTAGTTCCCCCGGAACTGGACCACCGCGTCGTTAACTGATTCCGCAACTCGCATGTTCTGAAGCATGCGTGCCGTATTCACCGACGCGTCGATCGTGGTGGTGGCCGTAATGGCCTGGTTGTCTAACGAGTTCTGGATGACCAGACCCGGTGTGATCGAAGCAGGCAAGCTGACCGATGCCGTCGCCGCTGCCGGAGCCTGTACGGGCGCGCCCATGGAGGGCACCGATGCCGCGGACTGCGCCGTCGCACTGGCCTGTGCCGCATTGGTCGGCGCCAACGCCGCGGCGTTAACGCTGTTATTGCCTACGTTGATCACCGTGGTCTGCAAGGCGTTCTGCAGCTGCGCGGCCTGCTGGGCGGTGATGTTGGCGATGTCGGGGACCGAGATGGTGGTCCGCATCGCTTCCATGCCGTTGATGAGCACCGTGCGCTCCAGGGCAAACGAGGCGCGCAGGTTGTTGCCAAAATCGTAGCCACCACGGATCGTGTCCAGTTGGGCGTCGGGTACAGCGTGATTGATCGGAAAGTCGGCCGCCTGGGTGGCGGCACAGGCACCGCTGGCGAACACGGCGGCAAGAAGGATGGGGCGGGTTTTCATATGTCCCCCGGTCCGCGCTTGGGCATGACGATCGGCGCGAGCCCATTACGCTCGATGCCTTCAGTGATCGGTGCCGCAGGAGCAACCGCCCAGTCGCGCGGACTGTTGAAAATGGCGCGGTCTCGCTCGTTATGGATGACGAAGACGACGTGGTTGTTCCACATCGCATCAAAACGGCGCTTCGACATCGAACGGGTGCCCCGTGCAGGGTCGCCGACCAGCACACGGCCATTCTTGTAGCCCTTGATCACCACGAAGTGGTGGTAGCCACGTTCGTTGATCAACACGATGGCGGGAATGCCTTCGTCGTCGAGCTTCTCCAGCGGCACGTCGAAGCCGTCGGCATCGAAGCCGCGCGAGGCAAGGAATCGCTTGATATCGAGCAGCGAGAAACCTTCCTTGCCGATCTTGGCGCGATCGCCGTTGGTGAACATCACGTCGAATGCCGCCTGCTCGTCGATCGGGTAGCCGTACTGGTAGGTGAGCAGCGTGGCCACCGCGGCGGATCCGCAGCTGAAGTCGTATTTCTGTCGGATGGTGTTGCGGAAGCGCGCTTCTTTCAGGCTTGTCAGGTGCATCGGATACGACGTACCCGGGCTGGTCTGCACCTCCGCCTTCATGGCTATCGCTGGCGTGACAGCGAACGCGATAAGCAGGGCAGCGGCGCAGGCGATCCTCACGGATTCATCCTGATGTTGACGATCGTGGCGTTCTGGATGAGCACGTTGTTGCCGGAGTTCTGGATAACCGTCGGCAAGCCGGCGGAACTACCGAACGCGCTCCCGGAAACGATGTTGCTCCCGCTGAAATTGTCCTTCGCCTCGGTGTCGGACATGGTGCCGTTGAGGGTCTGGTTGTTGACGTTGTTGGTGGTGTTGCTACCGCCGCTCATGTCCTGCAACTGCTCGGACGGGGTCGCCGCGCCGAACGACGGCGGTGGCGGTTCCTGCCCGGGGGGCGTGGCGTACACGGCCGTGCTCACGCAGGCAGCGAAGATCGCAGCCAGCGCAACACGCGTACGGTGAATCCGGTGGTTCGACATGGGTGTTCTCCAGCAAGGACGTTCGTTCCTTTTGGATGTCCACGGAGCGCACAAGGCGCTCCGTGGTTCCCGTCGCTATCGTCTCGCTTGCCTTATGGAGCGCCACCCACGCTGAGGTTGGCCTGGACGTTCACGCCCTGCTGAATCAACGACGCCGCGCCACTGTTCTGCGCGAAGGTGCTGATACCGGCCGCTCCACCAGCCGCGCTGCCCATGTTGTTGGACATGTCGAACGAGCCCGCGTTGACGGAGTTCGCACCGCCTGCACCGCCCGCACCGCCGGCTGCGCCAGCGCCTGCGCCGCCCGTGCCGTCGCCACCAGCCGCACCCGCTCCGCCTGCGCCGCCCGATGCAAGGGCTTCGCCGCCCGCGCCACCGGTCGAGGCACCGCCGGTCGCCGTCGCGGTCGCATCACCGGACGTGCCGGCACCGCCCGTGCTGGCGCTTGCGCCGCCCGTGCTGGCCGTCGAGCCTCCGGTCGGAGCACCGCCACCGGCACCACGCGACCGTGCATTGCCGCCGTCGCCCGAAGCGTCGCCGCCATTGCCGTGCGCACTGCCACCGGCCGATGCGGTCAGGGACCCTGCGCTACCGCTGTCTGACGAGGCGTCGCCACCGACAGCGCCACGAGCACGCGCGTTGCCGCCGTCACCGCCGGATCCGCCCTTGCCACCTGACCCTTTGGCGCCATAGCCATCGCCGCCCGAGCCACCTTTGCCACCATTGGAGTTGCCCCAGTTCGAAGCAACATTGCCGTTACCCAATGTCGTGACGCCACTGACCGTTCCGTTCAGTACGTTATTGGCAATGGCATTGGTGGTGTTGAACGATCCAGACGTGGTTTTCGTGTGAGTCGAGCTATCGGCCCAGGAATGGGTCGAGCTGTCTGCATAACTTGAGCTGTCTGAGTACTGCACGGCAATCGATTTACGTTGGGCCGTTGCGCCTGACGATCCCGTCTGGGTGTCGTCGGCCATGGCCGGCAGTGCGAATCCGATAGCGAGGCAGATCGCCGTGGCGATAAAAGTCTTACGCATGGGAGAGTCTCCTGTGAGCGACGCGAAACCCCTGTTTCTGCGGGAAAGCCGGAAGCCCTGCCAACGTTCCGGGTCATAGAAGAGAGCAAATTGCGTGCCCGGTGTCGCGCATGCCACGAGACCCCCGTCCCATGCGGATTTCGCGACAAAGTCAAACTGAGCGGGTGCCACGTTTTGTAAAGGCCGTGATACACGCCGTAACGCCACTGGTCCGGAGCCCTATTGGTGCTGTCGCCCTTGCCCCGGGCGGCGGTTACGAGGATCATTCGAACGATCGTTTGAACCCGGATCCCGCCGTGTCCTATCCGCACCTCCTCGCCCCGCTCGACCTCGGTTTCACCACGCTGCGCAATCGCGTACTCATGGGCTCCATGCATACGGGCCTGGAGGACAAAGCCGGCGATTACGACAAGCTCGCCGCGTTCTTCGCCGAGCGCGCTCGCGGCGGCGTCGGCCTCATCGTCACCGGCGGGATCGCACCGAACATCCAGGGTTGGCTGAAACCCCTGTCGGGCACGATGTCGATGCCCTGGCACGTGGGCCGGCACCGCAAGGTCACTCGTGCAGTACATGCCGAGGGCGGCAAGATCTGCATGCAGATCCTCCACGCGGGACGGTATGCGTACCAGCCGTTCTCGGTCGCCCCGTCGAAGATCAAGTCACCGATCACCCCGTTTACGCCACGCGCGCTTTCGGCCGGCGGGGTGGAGCGCAGTATCGACGCCTTCGTGCGCAGCGCGAAGCTCGCGCGCGACGCCGGCTACGACGGCGTCGAGGTAATGGGTTCGGAGGGTTACCTGATCAACCAGTTCCTCACCGCACGAACCAACAAGCGCACGGATCGCTGGGGCGGGTCCGCCGAAAACCGCATGCGCTTCCCGATCGAGATCGTGCGCCGCATGCGCGAAGCGGTCGGCAAGGACTTCATCATCATCTATCGCCTGTCCATGTTGGACCTGGTCGACGACGCCCAGCCATGGAGCGACATCGTTACGCTCGGCAAGGCCATCGAAGCAGCCGGCGCGACGATCATCAACACCGGTATCGGCTGGCACGAGGCTCGCATCCCGACCATCGTCACCAGTGTGCCGCGCGGTGCTTTCAGCTGGGTCACGCGCCGGATGAAAGGTGAAGTGGGCATCCCTCTGGTCACTACTAACCGCATCAACATGCCCGACGTGGCCGAGCGCATCCTCGCCGATGGTGACGCCGACATGGTCTCCATGGCGCGCCCGCTACTCGCCGATCCGGAATGGGTGAACAAGGCGAAGGCCAGCCGCCCCGCAGCGATCAACACGTGTATCGCCTGTAACCAGGCCTGCCTCGACCACGTCTTCGAGAACCGCCGCGCCTCGTGCCTGGTGAATCCGCGTGCTTGCCATGAAACCGAATTGACCATCACAGCGGCCGCTACGAAGAAGCGTGTCGCCGTCGTGGGCGCGGGGCCGGCCGGCCTCGCCGCCGCTACGACCCTTGCCCAGCGCGGTCATTCGGTCGCCCTGTTCGATCGCGCCAGCGAGATCGGCGGCCAGTTCAACATGGCCAAGCGCATTCCCGGCAAGGAAGAATTCAGCGAGACGCTGCGCTATTTCAACCATCGCATCGACGAAACGGGCGTAGAGCGCCGACTTGGCACCGATGCCACTGTCGACGCGCTCGCCGACGGCGGATTCGACACCGTCATCCTCGCGACCGGCGTGCTGCCACGCCTGCTCGACCTGCCCGGTGCGGACCACCCCAAGGTGCTGTCCTATCTCGACGTCCTACTCGGCAACGCCGCGGTCGGGCCGAAGGTCGCGATCATCGGTGCTGGCGGCATCGGTTTCGACGTGGCCGAGTTCCTCAGCGAAGCGGCGCCCTCACCCACCACGGACATCGCACGCTGGACGAAGGAATGGGGCGTCGACATGACCATGGCCACGCCGGGTGGTCTCATGCCTGCACAACCGGAAAAATCCGAACGGCAGATCTGGCTGTTGCAGCGCACGGCGGGACGTCCCGGTGCCCGATTGAACAAGACCTCGGGCTGGGTACACCGCGCGACTCTGAAGAACAAGAAAGTGACTATGTTGGGCGGTGTGGGCTATGACCGCATTGACGATGCCGGCTTGCACGTCACTATCGACGGCAAGACGCAGGTACTCGACGTGGACAACGTCATCGTCTGCGCAGGACAGGAGCCGAACCGACAGCTGCACGAGGCGCTGGTAGCGCGCGGCGTGGACGTCCGGTTGGTAGGCGGCGCGGATGTGGCGGCAGAGTTGGATGCCAAGCGTGCCATTGACAAAGCCACCCGCCTCGCCGCCGCCCTGTAGGGGCCGATTCATCGGCGATTGGCCTTCCGGCTTTATGTGGGAGCCGATTCATCGGCGATGGGCCCTGCGGCTTTATGTGGGAGCCGATTCATCGGCGATGGGCCTTCCGGCTTCACCGCT
Organism: uncultured Luteibacter sp.; assembly: GCA_966191635.1. GTDB lineage: Bacteria > Pseudomonadota > Gammaproteobacteria > Xanthomonadales > Rhodanobacteraceae > Luteibacter. The sequence continues at coordinate 21,400 of CBIGPO010000046.1, read as the reverse complement.
TCGTTGGCTTTTCGCCGCTGAAGCGGCTCCCACATTTACCTATTGATTACCGCTTTTCGATCGGAACGTAGGTCTGATCTTCGGGGCCGGTGTAATTCGCGCTCGGGCGGATGATCTTGCCGTCCTGGCGCTGTTCGATCACGTGTGCACTCCAACCCGACGTGCGCGCGATAACGAACAGCGGCGTGAACATCGCCGTCGGCACACCCATCATGTGGTACGCCGAGGCGGAGTACCAGTCGAGGTTCGGGAACATTTTCTTCAGTTCCCACATAAGCTTCTCGATCTTCTCCGACACTTCGAACAGGCGCGGATTGCCGCCGTCGGTGCAAAGCTTGCGCGCAATCTCCTTGATGATTTCGTTGCGCGGATCGGACACTGTGTATACAGGGTGGCCGAAGCCAATGATGATTTCCTTGCGTTCCACACGTGCGCGGATATCCGCCTCGGCTTCGACAGCATCACGGTAGCGAGCGATGATTTCCATCGCCACTTCGTTGGCGCCACCGTGCTTCGGGCCACGCAGTGCGCCGATCGCACCGGTGATCGCCGAATACATGTCCGAACCGGTACCGGCGATAACGCGCGCGGCGAACGTGCTGGCGTTGAACTCGTGCTCGGCATAGAGCACCAGCGAACGGTCCAGCGCGTGCGAATGCAGATCGCTCGGCTTGCGGCCGTGCAGCAGGTGCAGGAAGTGCGCGGCGATCGACTCGTCTTCGGTTTCCGTCTCGATGCGCTTGCCGTTGTGACTGAAGTGGTACCAGTACAGCAGCATCGAACCGAAACTGGCCATCAGGCGGTCGGCGATATCGCGCGCACCGGTGACGTTGTGGTCGTCCTTCTCCGGCAACACGGTGCCGAGCACCGAAGCACCGGTACGCATCACGTCCATCGGATGCGTCGCCGCAGGAAGCAGCTCGAGCGCGGCTTTCACCGGTGCCGGCAGGCCACGCAGACGCTTCAGCTTGGCGCGATACGCGTTGAGCTCCATCCAGTTCGGCAGTACACCGTGGACGAGCAGGTAGGCCACTTCCTCGAAGGAGCCCTTGGCGGCAAGGTCGTGGATATCGTAGCCACGGTAGTGCAGGTCGTTGCCGCTACGGCCGACCGTGCAAAGCGCGGTGTTGCCCGCCGCGACGCCGGAGAGGGCGACGGACTTCTTTGCCTTCGGCTGGGTAGTGGTGGTGGTGTCGCTCATGCGTGACTCTCCTTAACCCTTCTTGGAAAACAGAGCGTCGAGGTGACGCTCGTATTCGTGATAGCCAATGCGGTCATACAGCTCTTCGCGCGTCTGCATCGAGTCGATGACATTGCGCTGGTGACCGTCGCGGCGAATGGCGGTGTAGACGTTCTCGGCGGCCTTGTTCATGGCGCGGAAAGCGGAAAGCGGGTAAAGCACGATGCCCACGCCAACACTGCCGAGTTCCTCCGTGCTGAACAGCGGGGTCTGGCCGAACTCGGTGATGTTGGCAAGCACCGGCACGTTCAGCGCGTCCACAAAACGCTTATAGGTGGGCAGATCATAGGCTGCCTCGGCGAAGATGGCGTCGGCGCCGGCTTCCGCGCAGGCGATGGCGCGTTCGATGGCGGCATCCACGCCGAGGACGGCGATAGCATCGGTGCGGGCGATGAGGAAGAAGTCCGGGTCGGTCTTCGCGTCGGCGGCAGCCTTGACGCGGTCGGCCATTTCTTCCGTGGTCACGATTTCCTTGCCCGGGCGATGGCCGCAGCGCTTGGCGCCGACCTGATCTTCGATGTGGCAGGCGGCGGCGCCGAACTTGATCAGACTCTTCACGGTACGCGCGATGTTGAACGCGCTGGGACCGAAGCCCGTGTCGATGTCGACCATGAGCGGCAGGTCGCATACGTCGGTGATGCGGCGGACGTCGGTGAGCACGTCGTCCAGGGTATTGATGCCCAGGTCCGGCAGGCCCAGCGAACCGGCAGCGACGCCACCGCCGGAGAGGTAAATGGCACGGAAGCCCGCGCGCTTGGCCAGCAGGGCGTGATTGGCGTTGATCGCGCCGATCACCTGCAGCGGCTGTTCGGCCGCGAGTGCGGCGCGGAAGCGACCGCCGGCCGAGGGAAGCTGTGCCATGGAACTCTCCGCGTAAAGAATCCCATTTTAGCGCGAACCGCGACCGGGGCCTTGCTGCGTCGCGGGAGAGTGACGTCTGGCCGCGCTGACGCGCGGATCGCCGCTGAAGCGGCTCCCACAATCGCCGATGAATCGGCTCCCACAGAATATCTGCACAGACCCTGTATATCTGCTCATGCCCTGCGTGGGAGATCTGCTCATGCCCTGCGTGGGAGATCTGCTCATGCCCTGTGTGGGAGCCGATTCATCGGCGATGGGTGCTTGCCGAGGCCTACCCTGCCCGACGACCGCCACACTGCGGCCCACGCGCAATCGCCTTGCGTATCTCGTCCAACGACACCGGATCATCCAACGTGGAGAGATCACCAGGGTCTACCCCCTCCATCAGCGCCTGGATCGCCCGGCGCAGCAGTTTCCCGGAGCGGGTCTTCGGCAGCGCGCCGACCACATACACGCAGCCCGGACGCGCGACGGCGCCGAGCAGCTCGATCACCCGCCGCTCCATCGCCTGCGCCACATCGCGCGGGTCGTCGGTCACGCCCTGCTTCAGCGTCGCGAAGACGGCAGGCAACTGGCCTTTCAGCTCGTCGCCGATGCCGACCACGGCGACCTCCGCCACCGCACCGAGCGTGGCCACCGACTCCTCGATCTCGCGCGTGCCCAGGCGGTGGCCGGCAACGTTGATGACGTCGTCCGTGCGACCCAGGATGAAAAGGTAGCCGTCCGCGTCCTGCACCGCCCAGTCCAGCGAGCTGTAGAGCAATTCCTTGAAGTGCCCGAAGTAGCTCCGCACGTAGCGCTCGTCGTCGCGCCAGATCGTGCTCAGGCAACCCGGAGGCAGCGGCGGCTCGATAACCAGCACACCCTTTTCACCCGCCGGCTTTTCATCACCCGTCACCTCGTCGATCACGCGCATGCGAAAGCCAAAGGTGGGCAAGCCTGGCGAGCCCGGCCTGACCGGCTTGAGGTCGAGGCCTGGCATCAGTGACACGGCCGGCCAGCCGGTTTCGGTCTGCCAGTAGTTGTCGACGACGAGCTTGCCGGTGCCCGTCGACAACCATTCGTACGTCGTTTGATCCAGCGGTTCGCCCGCGCAGAACACGTACTTCAGCGCGGAAAGGTCGTACTTCGACAGCCAACTCGCGTCCTGTTTCTTCAGCACGCGGATCGCCGTGGGTGAAGAGAACATGGTCCGCACCCGATACTTCTCGCAAAGCCGCCACCAGACGCCCGGGTCCGGTGCCGTTGGCAGGCCTTCGTAGAGAATGGCCGTGCAACCGCCAATCAGTGGCCCGTAGACGTTATACGAATGACCCACCGCCCAACCGACATCTGAGGTGCACAGGATGGTCTGGCCGGGATGGAGGTCGAAGATCGTCGTCATCGATAGCGCCAGCGCTACCGCGTAACCACCGACATCGCGCTGCACGCCTTTCGGCTTGCCGGTGGTACCCGAGGTGTAAAGCAGGTAGCTGGGCTCGTTGGATTCGAGCCATGTCACGGGAACCTTCTCGCCATCGTGCTGGCGGCGCCGTTCGCTGAAATCGACATCGCGACCATCGATGAGGTCCATGACCGGATCCAGACCGCGGTTGACGATCAGCACATGCCTGGGCGGCGCTTTGGTCTCACGCAGCGCGGCGTCCACGAGTGGCTTGTACGGAATCACTTTGCCGCCACGCATGCCAGCGTCGGCGCAGATCAGCAGCACTGGCTCTGCATCGTCGATACGCAAGGCAAGGTTATGCGCTGCGAACCCGCCGAAGACCACCGAGTGGATCGCACCGATGCGGGCACAGGCCAGCATCGCGAACACGGCCTCGGCAATATTCGGCATGTAGATGACGACACGATCGCCCTTACTCACCCCAAGCTCGATAAGGACGGCAGCGAAGGCATTCACTTCGCGGTGCAGTTCACGATAGGTGATCTCGCAGGTGGCGTCGGTCTCGGTGGAGACCGCGACGAGGGCCAGCTGGTCACCACGCACGTCGAGGTGGCGGTCGATCGCGTTGTAGCAAAGGTTGGTCGTACCCCCGACAAACCAGCGTCGGAAAGGAGGCCGCGATTCGTCGAGGATACGTTGCGGCGGCGTTTCCCAATGAATCAACCGCGCCTGCTCGGCCCAGAACAGCTCGGGTTCGTCGACTGAGCGCCGCCACAGATCTTCGTAGCTCATGGACTTGCCTCTCTGCTGAAGTTGACCCGATCCTGTGGAAGCGGCTCCCACACTATTTCACTTGGCCTTACCCTGCCCCGGCCTTGCCACGCCGTACATCTCCCACGCGATCTTCTTCAACAACGCATTGCGGTCGTCGCCTTCGACGTAGAGGTCGAAATGTGTCTTGCCCGGAAAGAAACGGATATCGCTCTTTGCGTGCAGACCGTCGAGCGCGTCCTTGAGAAGTTTCGCAGAACCGTCGAGGTAGAAGGTGTCCGCGGTGCCGACGATCAGGTGGATCTTGCCGTCCAGGTCCGGCTTGAGTTCGGGCCAATGCGTGCGCAGGCGCTGGGCGATATCGTAGTGATCGTGCCAGTACGCCACTACCGCCGGATCGATCGCACCCGTGTCGCGGTTGAACATCGGCTCGGGACGACCATCCTGACCACGCGGCGAAAACACCCATTCAAACGAAGCCAGCTGGCCGCCGTAAGCGCCAAGTGTGCGTTCCAGGCGAGCATAGGTCTCGAAGGTGGCGATTACCTGCCCCTTGTCACGGATCAACGGATAGGCCGTGCCATCCGCACGCTTGTACGCGTTCGCGTTCGGTGCATACAGGTCGATGCCCGAGAAGTCGTGGAAGTCGCTGGGATCGGGCGAGGTGGACCACGTGCCACCGAACACCTTCGGGTAACGCGTCTGCAACCACAGCGTAGCCCAGCCGCCGGACGAATGGCCGTTGAGAAAGCGACCACCCGCCTTGGCGTCCATCTTGTAGCGGCTTTCCAGCCAGGGGATGTATTCGGTGATGAGTGCCTGGCCCCAGGGGCCGTTGTTCACCGAGTCGGCGAATTCATGCGTGCCGGTCGGGCCGGATTCGTCGAGCAGCACCCAGATCATCGGCGGCATGCGCTTGTTCGACATTTCCGTCCACACGCCAACAATGCTGCCGGCGAACCGATCGAAGCCACCGCCGAAGCCATGGGTGACGAAGACGGTCGGGTAGCGCGTCTTGCCGTTCGGATCGTAGCCCGGCGGCGTCACCACCCAGGCGCGGATCGACACCGGCCGGCCGGCGAATGCCGTCAACGCTGCGCTCTGCAGTACTTCGGCGTGCGCATGCTGGCGCGCCTCCGGCAGCGCGTCGCGAACCGCCTGCGGGACCGAGGGCGGCAACTGCCACGGATCCCGGGCGAGCACGGCCCGGGTCAGCTTCAGCGCCGGCAGGGAGCCACCGGCGGTGAGCTTGACCGGGGTCACTTCGCTGATCAGGTCGCCGCCATGGCGGCCGCCATAGTTGTAATCGTGGCCAACGTCGAGCACGGCCTGAACCAGGTAATCACCGGGCGGAAGGCTGGAGAAGCCCGCCGGGAACGCTTCGCCGTCGGTATCGAGGTCGACCGACTGGCCGGGCGCGATCCAGTTCACTTCCCGCGCCGCGACGGACACTGCCTTGGGCTGCATGGGATGGGTATCGATCTCCTCCACCTTGCCGTCCTTCTCCGCTTCGCGAGCGGCGGCGGCGGGGGCCGCGAACAGGAGCAGCCGGCCCGACGTGCCCTTGTCGGTCGCACCATCGAGGGTGACCCGGACGATCCGGTGCGCCAGCGGCGCCTCATCGGCCTGCGCGGCAAACGAACCGGCGGCAAGGAATGCGAGCGCCAGGAGGGCGCGGGCGGGCAAGGTCTTCATCGTGTGCTTTCCCCTTTTCGCCGCGGAGGCGCGGCATGGCAACATGGCCGATCCTGCCACGAGACGAGGACATTGCGGAAATGGACGCGGAATGGATCAGCCGACATGCGATATCGATCTGGGCGATCTTGCTCGCCGTGGCCTTGCTGGGCACCGATATAGCCTGGCGCCGGGCCGTGCGCCGGCGCGAAAGCCTGGATCCCTCCGCACGTAGCCTCCTGCGGCCGACCACTGCCATCGCCGTGATCGTGGCAACCCTGCTGATCGCCACCGTCATTGCCGTAGAAGTCCGCGAACAGGCGGGCCTGACCGTCTTCGACGCTTCCCTGGCCAGCGACCTGCAGTCGAATATGCCCCGGCCGGTGCTTCACGCCATTGCCCTGCTCTCCCGCACGGGAAATTCGGCGGTGCTCGGCACGGTCGCGGTGCTCGTCTTCATCGCGCTCCTTTGGCGGCGGCACTGGCGGCTGGCCAGCGCATGGATCGTCACCCTGGTCGGCACCGTCGTCATCAACAGCCTGCTCAAGGCATGGTTCCAGCGTGAGCGCCCCCTGCACGACCACGGTTTCATCATCGAGAAAAGCTACAGCTTCCCCAGTGGCCACGCTTCGGGCTCGATGGTGTTCTACGGCATGCTCGCCTATGTGCTCCTGGTGCTCGCCCCGCCGCGGTTTCATCGGCCCATCATCATTGTCGCAGTGGCGATGACTACCCTTATCGGAATCAGCCGCATTCTGCTGCAGGTGCATTATTTCAGCGATGTGATGGCCGGATATGCCACGGGACTCGCCTGGCTGACGCTCTGTGTGGGCAGCGCCGAATACATCCGTATGCGGCAGGGGCACAAAGCCGTCCGCTGAATTCATGCGACCGTGACGAGCCGGATGGTTCGATCCTTCCGCATGAGCAATGACCTTCCCTTCTCCATCGTGATGAACGCCGGCTCCGGACATCAGGATGCCGCCATCGCGCGTGAGGAGATCGCCTCGATCCTGGACGCGGCTGGACGCCCTCACCAATTCTTCCCGTTCGACGGCGAAGGCGACATTGCCGAGGTGGTGCGCGATGCGATCGCGCATGCGAAAGCGACGGGCGGCGCCATCGTCGCTGCCGGTGGCGACGGGACGATCAACATGGTGGCTGCCGCCGCGTGGCGGGAGCAATGGCCGATGGGCGTGCTGCCACAAGGCACATTCAACTTCGTCGGCCGTACGCATGGCATTCCCACCGACACCCGTGGGGCCACGGAAGCGCTGCTGCGCGGGACCATCGGTCACGCGCAGATCGGCATGGTCAACGACCGCGTGTTCCTCGTGAATGCGAGCCTGGGCCTGTATCCGCAGGTGCTCGAGGATCGCGAGGCGTGGAAGCAGCGGTTCGGCCGTCATCGCATCGTGGCCCTGTGGTCGGGCCTGGCAACCATGATGCGCGGCTACCGGCCGCTGCGCGTCGAAGTCACCGACGGCACGCGGTCGCGAAAGCTGCGCACGCCCACGCTTTTCGTCGGCAACAATGCGCTGCAGCTGGAGAAGATCGGCCTGGCGGAATCCGTCGACGTGCAGCGCAACGACGGCACCCTCGCCGGGCTAGTCCTCAAGCCTATCGGTCGACTGACCATGCTCGGCCTGATCGTGCGGGGCGCCCTGGGCAAGCTGGGTGAGGCGGAAAATGCCATCAGCTTCGCCTTCCGCGAGATCACCGTGATACCGAAGCATCACCGCGAGAAGCTGAAGGTGGCTGTCGACGGTGAGATCGTCTGGCTCGATCCGCCCATCGTTTTCCGCGCAGCACCACGACCGCTCGCCTTACTTACTGACGTTCCGCGCCAGCCAGGTGAGGATCCCGGATGAGTACCATCGCGCAGATTTCGGATACGCATTTCGGCACCGAGCGGCCTGAGGTCGTGACGGCGCTGGGTGAGCTGCTGATGTCGATGCGGCCCGAGCTGGTCATCCTTTCCGGTGACGTGACACAACGCGCGAGACGGTCTCAGTTCGACGCCGCCCGACACTTCATCGATGGCTACGACCGCCCCACGCTGGTGATCCCGGGCAATCACGATGTGCCACTGATGAATGTCTTCGCCCGCCTGTTTTCGCCCTTCGACGGCTACCGGCGCGTGTTCGGCGACAACCTGGAACCGGAGTTCGCCAGCGACGATGTGCTGGCCATCGGCGTCAACACCGTGCGTCCGCACCGGCACAAGGACGGCGAGGTGTCAGACGAGCAGATCGAACGCGTCTGCACGCGCTTGCGCCACGCGACCGACGCGCAGTTGCGTGTGGTCGTCACTCACCAGCCGGTGCACGTCATTCGCGAGAAAGACCTGCGTAACCTGCTGATCAACCACGAGCGCGCCATCGCCGCCTGGGCCAGCGCGGGTGCGGACATCGTCCTGGGTGGTCACATCCATCTGCCGTACGTACGTCCCCTGAATACGCCTTCGCGTGGGCTGGCGAGCGAGCTCTGGTGCGTACAGGCCGGTACGGCGGTGTCGACACGCATTCGCGAAGGCATAAGCAATTCGTTCAATGTCATCCGGCACGACGCGCTCAGTGATCGCTCGGTGTGCGTCGTGGAGCGCTGGGACTACAACGAGGCAAACGGGCGTTTCGATCCAGGCGAAAAGACAACGGTTCCGCTCGAACGGTACGGCGCTTACACGTAGTGATAAGTTTCGGCATGGACTTGGTCGCCCTCCTCCAGCGAGGAATTCGACTTTAAACGAAACGGTCAGGCCAGCCGCGCTAATCTTAGGCGCATGTCCATCCCAGGAGCGACCATGCAACCGATCTGCACCGGCCTCATCGGCTACGGCACCGCAGGCGCCTTCTTCCACGCGCCCCTGATCGCGGCCGCCGAGGGCCTCCGTCTTTCCGCCATCGGCAGCCGCCGTACCGATGAAATCCGCCGGGATTTCCCGGAAGCCGTGGCATATGAGGATCCCCGTGCCCTGCTGGCCGATCCCTCCATCGAGCTGGTCGTCATCGCGACGCCCAATGAGACGCACGCCCCGCTGGCCCGGGCGGCGCTCGAAGCGGGCAAGCATGTCGTGGTCGACAAGCCATTCACACTCAACGCCGCCGAAGCCGAAGCGCTCATCGGCCTCGCCGACCAAGTCGGGCGCAAGCTGTCCGTGTTCCAGAACCGGCGCTGGGACAACGACTTCCTGACCGTGCGCCGCCTCGTCGACGACGGCCGGCTCGGCGAAGTCGTTTATTTCGAGGTGCATTTCGACCGATTCCGGCCGGAGATCAAGCAAGGCTGGCGAGAAACCGAGGTGCCCGGCGCGGGCCTGCTCTACGACCTGGGAGCGCATCTGATCGATCAGGCACTCGTGCTCTTTGGCATGCCGCACGCCATCACGGCTGACGTAACCCGCCAGCGGGCCGCCGCCAAAGCCGACGATTATTTTCATCTGGTGCTCGACTACGGGCATCGCCGCGCGGTGCTACACGCCTCCGTGCTGGTCCGCGATCCCGGCCCCCGCTATCTCGTGCACGGCGACGGCGGCAGCTTCGTGAAATATGGCATCGACGGGCAGGAAGCCGCACTGCGCGAGGGCCGTCGGCCCGGCGGCGAGGGCTGGGGCAGCGATGACCCTACCTTGTTCGGCCGCTTCACCGATGCCGATGGCACGGCGACGGTGATCGACACGCTCCCAGGACGCTACACGGCGTTCTATGACGGTGTGGCGACGGCGATCCGTGACAATGTGGCGATGCCGGTGGAAGCGCATTCGGCGCGCGATGTGATCCGGGTGATCGAAGCAGCGCAGATCAGTGCACGGGAGCGTCGTAGCGTGTCGCTGTGATCCCAATCGCCGATGAATCGGCTCCCACAAAGAGCGGGGCTGCTCTCTGTAGGAGCCGCTTCAGCGGCGATGCCCTTTGTGGGAGCCGCTTCAGCGGCGATGCTCTCCTACGCGTCGCCCAACGCAACCCCACGCGACCGATCACTAACCCAACCACTCCACGACGGCGCATACAACCGCGACCCGCACAGACCCGCATATTCCATCGCCAACAGGTTATGGCAGGCGGTTACCCCGGACCCACACATGTGCACTACATCGTCCGCGGAATGCGTTCCGAGCAACGCCTTGAATTCCCGATTCAACTCCTCCGGCAACCGGAATCGCCCCTGCGCATCGAGGTTATCGGCGAACGGATGATTCCTCGCGCCCGGCACATGGCCCGCGACCGGGTCCAGCGGTTCGACCTCGCCGCGATAACGCGGTGTGGCTCGCGCATCCAGTAGCAGGAAGTGGCCGCTCGAGACGCCTTCGGTCAACTCGTCGGCACCGACCGTACCAGCTTCGTCGAAGACCACGTGGACCGACGTCGGTTCACGCTGCACCGCCACACCATCGACCGGAAGTTTCGCGTCGAGCCACGCCACCCAGCCGCCGTCGAGCACTGCGACGTTGTCGATGCCGGCAAGGCGGGCCAGCCACCAAAACCGCGCCGCCGCCAGCGCACCGCCAGCGCCGTCATAGGCGACCACCTGCAGGTCGGGTCGCCACCCGGCATGTGACAGCCATGCTGCGAACGATGCTGCCTCCGGCAAAGGGTGACGACCACGTCCGTTCGACGGCGTGACCATGTCCGCAAGGTCACGATCGAGATCGGCGCGCACGGCGCCGACGATATGAGCGGCCGCGTAATCGCGATCGCCCTTGCCAGCATCGGCGAGATCGAAGCGACAGTCGACGAAGAGGACATCGTCCGCGGGGAGGTGCGCGGCGGTCACCGCGTCTATCAGCGTGCGTGAGATCAGCATGGATGACCCATCCGCTTGAGTAGGTTGTAGATGATCGCGGCGGTGACGCCCCAGATGCGGTAACCCGCATGAAGGAACTCGACCATCTCCCGCCGATGACCACGAAAATCCATCGTATACCGACGCAGGTTGGCCGGCTCGAGGAAGAAGGCGAAAGGCACTTCGAACACTTCCGCCACCTCACCCGGGTCCGGTTTCAGCACGGCGTTCGCGGCGATGCGCGCGACCACGGGTGTCACCGAATAACCGCTGATCGTCTCGAAGGCTTCGAGGAAACCGAGGGGGGTGACCATGCCGGCATCGAGACCGATCTCCTCCTCGCTTTCGCGAAGCGCCGTGGCAACGACGTCCGCATCATCCAGCTCGACGCGGCCGCCAGGAAAAGCGACCTGCCCCGCATGCTGCTGCAAGGTGTCCGTGCGCACGGTAAGCACGACCCGCTGCTCGCGGTCATCACGGATGCCGATAAGCACCGCGGCGGGCCGACGGGGCGTATTGCCGATCAGTTCGGCCATGTCGTCGTGGTTCCAGCCACGCGGACCCGGGGGCGCCTCCAGGGGAAGCAGTGCGCCTCGCAGTCTTGCGAGCAGGTCGTCCATCAGCCAGCCTGCCGGTGAGGCAGTACCTCGTCCATGATCCAGAGCTTCTGCATGTCGTCCATCGTGGACCAGCGTGCGATCTCGTCACCTGTGCGCAGGCAGCCCTCGCACAGGCCACGCGTGTCGAGTCGACACACGCCGGTGCAAGGGGTCAGGGGAAGCGTTGGCGAGGGGACGATGGCCATACCGTCGGCCATTCTAGCGCCCTAGGCCGGTTACTGCTGGATGTCGACCAGTTCGATATCGAAAACGAGAGCTTCGTTCGGTCCGATGCGTGGCAGCTCGCCCCGCTCGCCATAAGCCAGGGCAGGCGGAATCACCACCTTCCACTTGTCGCCCACGTGCATGCGAGGGATTACGTCCTGCCAGCCCGCAATGACGCGATTCACGGTGAAGGTCACCGGCTTGCCATGCGCGTAAGAGCTGTCGAACTCGGTGCCGTCGATCAGCGCGCCGCGGTAATTCACCACCACCGTGCTGGTCATCTGGGCCTGGGCACCACGGCCCTTGGTAAGCACCGCGTACTGGATGCCCGAGGGCAAGGTGACCACACCCGGACGGGTGCGGTTACGGGCGAGGAAGTCGGCGCTGCGCTGGGCGTTCGCCGTGGCGACGCGACGGAACTCGACGACGGAATCGCGCTGCACCTTCGCGTCGAAGTTGACCAGTTGCTGCTGCATGACGTCGATCGGCACGCCCGGGGCGCGCTTGGCATAACCGTCCTGCAGAGCCTTCACCAGTACGGAAATGTCGACGTCGGGCTGCGCGCTGTTGGCGAACTGGGTACCGATCTGGTAGCCGATCGCATAGGACAGCTTGGTCTTGTCGATCGCCGGCGCGCCAGAAGTCGGAGCGATCGGTGCCGACTGTGCAAGCGCCACGCCACTGAGCAGTGACAAGACGATGACCAGGAAACGCAAGGGTGACATCCCGTTCTCCGTGAATCCGGAACTTTGAGCGTGCGTGGAGGATAGTCCATCGGCCACGAGGCCGCCCGTTCGCCATCAGACGCCTCTAAGGGGTAAAGGTTCCCCTGCTAACATCCGCCTCCTTATCCCATTGCCAGGAATCGCCATGGCTTTCCGCAACCTGACCACCGCTGACCGCGCCGCCGTCCGCACAATTACCGTCAACCGCCCCGACAAGCTCAATGCGCTCAACCAGGAAACCATCGCCGAGCTGACGCTGGCATTCCGCCAGGCCGCACAGGACGACGCCATTCGCGTGGTGGTCCTCGCCGGCGCCGGCGAGAAGGCCTTCGTGGCCGGCGCGGACATCTCCGAGATGACCGCATGGTACTGCGAGATTTGCCCGCAAACCGCTACGCGCGCATGACTGCCGAGCCCGGTTTCGAGGCTGCGCTCTTCCGCTGTGGCGTTGGCGAATTTGGTACCGATGTGGTAGCCGACCGCATGGGCCAGGTGGGCCTTGTCAATCGGCAGGCCGCATCGCGCGCCGGGCAGGACCTGATGCTGGCCGTGGAACGCCTTGGCAAGCCGGTCATCGCGAAGGTCCAGGGCTATGCGCTCGGCGGCGGCATGGAGCTGGCCATGGCCTGCCACATCCGCGTGGCCAGTGAGAAAGCTCGGTTCGGCCAGCCCGAGATCGGCCTCGGGCTCATCCCGGGCTTCGGCGGCACGCAGCGACTCACCCGCCTCGCCGGCCGCGGTGCCGCACTGGAACTCTGCCTGCTCGGTCAGCAGATCGACGCCGCTCGTGCCGAACGGCTCGGCATCGTTGCCCGCGTTGTTCCGGCGGAGGAACTGGACACGACGGTGGATGCCATGGCCGACCAGCTCGCCGCCGCTGCACCGCTGGCGCTCAAGGGCATTCTTGAAGCCGTGCTCGAAGGCGGCGAATGCGCCATCGACCAGGGCCTGGCTTTCGAAACCCAGGGCTTCGCGATCGCCTTTTCCACTGACGATATGCGCGAAGGTACGAGTGCCTTCCTTGAACGGCGGAAGCCTTCGTTCAAGGGCAGTTGAGGTTACCAGCAAGGCTTGCCTAGACCCATCGCCGCTGAAGCGGCTCCCACAGTAAGCGGCTGTGTGTGGGAGCCGCTTACTGTGGGAGCCGCTTCAGCGGCGATGCTCTACGCCGACGCGACAATCAACCGTGCCCAGCGGCGTACTTCTTCTCCCCCGCCGTCACGCGCACATCGAGCCGGTTTTCCGGCGGCGCCAGCGGGCATGTGGCATAGGGTGTGAACGCACACGGCGGATTGCGGGCCTCATTGAAATCAAGGACCAGCTTTCCATCCTTCGCCAGCGCGGTATCGAGAAAACGCGCTGCGCCGTAAGTCTCCTTGCCGCTGGTCCGGTCGGCGAAGACGAAGAACAGCGAGTCAGGGTCTTCCTGGATCGGATACAGCTCGAAAGTGTGCCCGTCACGGACGAACACCGCCTTGCCTGGCACCTTCTCCTTGTCGACACCCCCAAGCACATTGCCGATCTCCAGCTCGTGCGGCGGATCGAACGGCACCCAGTCGGCGACCACGCGCCACGACGGGTCGATGGCGAAGTAGTCCAGACCGGCGAAGTGCGCCCGTGAATCGGCGTTCTCGTCCTTCACCCGCAACGCCTTCTTGCCCTCGCGTGCGATGACGAAGAAATTGGCCGAACCGAAGCGCACTTCGGTGGCCTTGCGCCCCGTGCCGCCATCGTCCACCAGCGTGGCACGCTGTACCTCGCGACCGTCGACCAGCGCACCACTGCCCTTGGCCAACTCGATCGTGGCCGAGCCGGCGTCATCAAGCGTGATGGTCCCCAGATGCGCCGGACCGGCCTTCAGCACGATGTCGTTGTCCGCGGCGCTGCCGATGCGGTTGACGCCGGGCTGCAACCACTCCAGGCCGATGAGGCTGAGCCAGCCATCCGGCGCCTTCAGTGTCTGCAGGCGCTCGGCGCGGGCCTTCCCGACGGAGGCGGTGTAGTCGTCACCGGCAAGGACGCTACCCGTGGCCACGGCGAACACGGAAGCGAAGGCGAGCGAGCGGATCATGGCGATACCTCGTATGGACGTCTATCCGTCCAGCATAGCGCTAAAGAAAGATTCGTGAGTTTCCGGGGCTATCGCCGCTGAAGCGGCTCCCACATCAGCGGCCGCGAAGGAACAGGCGGTCCAGCTCACCGAGCGATAACTGTACCCAGGTAGGACGGCCGTGGTTACATTGCCCTGATCGCTCGGTGGCTTCCATTTCCCGCAGCAGTGCGTTCATTTCGGGAATGCCCAGGCGTCGGCCGGCCCGTACCGAACCATGACAGGCCATGGTCGAGAGCAACTCGTTTTCCAGTTCTTCGAGGCGACGCGAGCTACCGTGCTGAGCCAATTCGCCGAGCACGTCGCGGGTGAGCTGGCCCACGTCGGCCCCTTCCAGCAGCGATGGAATACGACGCACTACGACACCGGACGGCCCGCTGCGAGACAGTTCCAGACCCCACTCCGCGAGGGCGTCGGCATGTTCTTCCGCCGCCGCCGCTTCGCGCGCGCTCACGGCGATCGACAGGGGCACGAGCATCATCTGCGAACGCAGGCTAGCGGTGACCCGGCCGTTCTTGAGCTTTTCGTAGGTGATGCGTTCGTGCGCCGCGTGCATGTCGACCAGCACCAGGCCGTGCTCGTTCTCGGCGAGCACGTAGATATTCTTCAGCTGGGCGATGGCATAACCCAGTGGCGGCACGTCGCTTCCGACATCCGGTTCATTACCGACGGGCGGTGACCATGCGCTGGACGGGCGCGGCCCGGCGGACGAGCCAAACAGTGTCGCGTAGCCGGCCAGCGGCTCGTCGCGTACACCGAGGCTCAGCCGCGACTGGCTGGCCGCCTGCGGCCATGAGGGCGAGACCTGGGACATCGACGACGACGCGACTGGATAGGCGCCACCGGTGCCGCCGCTGGCCATGGGAAACGCGGATTCAACCACCGGCGCCGCGGCACCGGCGCGGGTCTGCGCCAGCGCCTCATGCAGGGTACGGAACAGGAAGTCGTGGATCAGGCGCTGCTCGCGAAAACGCACTTCGCTCTTCGCCGGATGCACGTTCACGTCCACGCCAGCGGGATCAAGCTGCAGGAACAGGACGAACACCGGATGGCGACCATGGAACAAGACGTCCGAGTAAGCCTGCCGAACGGCATGCGCGACGATGCGATCTCGCACCAGGCGTCCGTTGACGTAAAAATACTGCTGGTCAGCCTGCGACCGCGATGCCGTCGGTAACCCAACCCAGCCTGAGAGGCGCAGGCCGGCAGCCTCGTGCTCCACGCGCAGGGATTGTCCCGGAAATTCGGGGCCGAGCACTTCGGCGACGCGCGCCAGAGCGGCGTTCTCGTCGCGCGCCGGCTTCAGCAGCCGCACGGGTTTGCCGTTGTGGGTAAGGCGGATGTCGACGCCCTCGCGAGCCAGCGCCAGCGACTTGAGCAGGTCGTCGATATGCGCGAACTCGGTGCGCTCCGCACGGAGGAACTTGCGGCGAGCCGGTACGTTGTAGAACAGGTCTCGCACTTCGATCGTGGTGCCGGGTGGATGCTGGGCCGGACGCGCATCCTGGAGGCGACCGCCGTCGACCTCGATGCGCCATGCCGCGTCTTCGCCCTGATGCCTCGACGTCAACGAGAAACGTGCCACCGACGATACCGACGCCAGTGCTTCGCCACGAAAACCCATGCTGGCCACGCGCTCGAGGTCGTCGAAGCTGCCGATCTTGCTCGTCGCGTGCGATGCCACGGCCAGTGCGAGTTCGTCGCGCGGGATGCCACCACCGTCGTCGCGTACGCGTATCAGTCGGGTGCCACCCTGTTCGATGTCCACCTCGATGCGGCGGGCACCGGCGTCGATGCTGTTCTCGACGAGCTCCTTCACCACGGAGGCGGGACGCTCGATCACTTCACCGGCGGCGATCTGGTTGATCAGCTCGGGCGGCAGGGGACGGATGCTGGGCATGGACGGTGCGACCTGACGTGCTTTTCAGATCGAAAGGATAGCCCAAGGCCTCGCCAACTGCCGAACCGCGATCAACCCGACGGAATCACCATGACCGAGCCAATACGAACGTTGTCGTCGTTCATCTTGTTGGCCATCTTCAGCGCGCCAACGGAAACACCGTACTGGTTGGCGATGCCGGTAAGCGTCTCACCGCGATTGACCCGGTGCAGATCGCGGACATTGTCGTCAGCGCGACCGCTTGAGACCTTCGCCGGCGGTGCCGGTGTATCGGCCCTGGCCAGCGTCTTTTTCGGCGGCGGAACACGGGTAGCGGCCTTCACCGCGTCCGATGAGGCCGCACCGGAGTCGACCGCCACGGCAGGCGCCGCCGGCGTGGAGGCTGCCGTGCTGGCCAGCGAGGTTCCATTGCGGCGGGCGGCCTGCGCGGCGAACCACGTGCCTGGTGGCGGCATCGATTCGAAATAGTTGCGCACACCGCCGAGCACAGCGATGGCGAGTTCCCGGCGATGACCGTCGTCACGCAGGCGGGTTTCTTCCGCCGGGTTGGTGATGAACGCGGTCTCGACCAGGATCGAGGGCACATCCGGCGAACGCAGCACAACGAAGTTGGCGCGCTCGACATAACCGCGATGGGTCGGCCCCAGGCGGCCCAGGGCTTTCAACACGTTGCCGGCGATGGATTCACTGGCCTGCATGGCGTAGCCCTGCTGCAGATCCAACAAGACGGCGGCGAGGCTATCGTCCTTGTCATCGAGCGAGACGCCACCGACCAGATCGGCGCGGTTTTCGCGGTCAGCCAGCCAGCGCGAGGCCTCGCTGGTCTTGCCGCGAGGCGACAGCACCCAGACGGAGGAACCCTTGGCGTCCCCGTTCTTGAACGCATCGGCGTGGATGGAGACGAACATGTCCGCGTTGTGCTCGCGAGCAATTTCATAGCGACGCTTCAGCGGAATGAAGTAGTCGCCGTTGCGCGTCAGCACAGCCTGCATACCGGGCTGGCGGTTGATCTGATCGGCCAGCTCGCGAGCCACCTGGAGGGTGACATCCTTCTCGCGCAGGCCGGTCGCGCCCCTCGCACCCGGATCTTCGCCACCGTGACCGGCGTCGATCGCGACCACCACCTTGCGATCGCCCGTGGGCAACATGGGCGGTTTGCCAGCGGGTACGCTCTTGCCGCGCGAACCCCGGGACCCGCGCGTTGATGTGGGCGCCTGCGTCGGCGCCGCTGTTTCCGCGTCCGCAGCGGCCACCGAAGGCGAATCGTTGTCGGCGGCCGGCGGCGGGTTGTCACCCGGATCGCTCTGCCCACCCGGATAGAGATCCAGCACCAGGCGGTAGCCGTAGTCGCCGGCAGGCTTGAGAAGGAAGCTCTTCGGCTTGGCCTTCGGATCGACCGTCGCAACCAGTCGCGCCGAGCCACCCTGCTTGCTCACGGTCATCGATTTGAACAGGCCCTGCCCGCCCGGCGCCGAGAAATCACCCGTGACCGAGCTGCCGGCGATGTCCAGCACGACACTGCCGGGCACGTCGCCCTGCGACATCTTGTAGGAGGCCGGCCCGGAAAGATCGAACACCACGCGCGTGTATTCGGGCCCCGCCCAGGCGCGGGCCGCTTTCACGTCGGCCGCCGACGCGGAGGCAGCAATGAGCGTCGCGACGGCGGTCACGCACGCAAGCAGGCCAAGTTTGATAGTCATTCCCCTCATACGGCCCGGATTGAACTGCAAGCGCCCGACGAATGCAAGACGTTTTCCCTTGTTAATCCATAACCTGCGAACACTTCGTCAACGAACGTACAGGAATGTGCCGCAAGCAGCGGCCGCATGGACGAAGAAAAGCCCATGTTTTCAGGGATGAACGACGGCGCAAGGCGAATGGGAGGCCGCTACGCCTGTTGCGACGGGCCCGCAGCCAGGGAAGCCACGATGCGCTCGCCAAGAGGCGACTTCGGCGCCAGACGAACAGCCCTGCCCGATCTTTCGTGGCGAAAACTCAGTGCCAGATCCGCGGCAGGCAAGGCGCCCGCGCCCCGTTCCGGCCACTCCACGAGGACGATAGCGCCCGGTTCGGCGAGGCTGTCCAGCCCCAGCCACTCCAGCTCACCCGGATCGGCAATGCGATACAGGTCCAGATGGAAGGCCTGGCGCTCACCGATGTCGTAGCCCTCGACAAGGCTGTAGGTCGGGCTCTTGACCCGCTCGCCGACACCAAGCGCGCGGAGAAAGGCACGGGCGAACGTCGTCTTGCCCGCGCCGAGGTCCCCGTAGAGAAACGCCACCAGACCGTCAGGCAAGGCGGTTGCCAGGTGTCGGCCCAGCGCCATGGTGGCTTCCTCATCCGCGAGGAACAGCTCGACGTCGCTCATGCGTCCAGCCCATTGACGAGACGGCGCAGCGGCTCGAGCAGGTCACCGGCAAGCAGTCCACGCTCGCCATCCCGCGCAGCGACGTCGCCAGCTCGAGCGTGCAATCCCACACCGAGGCAGGCCGCCTCGAAGGCGTCGCAGCCCTGACCCAGCAGCGCGGCGATGATGCCCGTCAGGGTGTCGCCCATGCCGCCGCTGGCCATACCCGGGTTGCCCCAGGGACAGACGGCGACCTCGCCCGCAGGCGACGCGATAAGGCTGCCGTTACCCTTGAGCACCACCACCGCCTGGAAGCGTCGGGCCATCTCGCGCACGGCGGCGAAGCGGTCCGCCTGCACGGCCTTTGTGTCGATACCGAGCAGACGCCCCGCCTCGCCGGGATGCGGCGTGAGCACGATCGTCCCCGGCAACGCTCGCTCCTCGGCATGCAGCAGGTTGAGTCCGTCAGCGTCGAGCACGGTCGGCAGGTCAGCATCGAGCGCCGTCGTCCACAGGGCGTGGCCCCAGGCGGCCTGCCCGAGACCGGGACCCAGCGCGACCACCGAGGCCTTCTCCAGCATCGGCTGCAAGGCCTGCGGGCCATTCACGCCATGCGCCATCAGTTCCGGGCGCGCGGCATTCATCGCCAGCACGTTCTCCTCCCGCGTGGCCACGCTGACCAGTCCCGCCCCCGTGCGCAACGCGGCTTCGGCCGCCATTCGCACGGCGCCACCGGTGCCATGATCGCCGCCGATGGCGAGCACGTGGCCATTCGTGCCCTTGTTCGACTCGCGCGGCCGCGACGGCAGATGGCTGGGGAGAAGCAGGTGTGCGTCAGGGTGATCGAAGAGCGAATCCGGCAATCCGAGGGTGTGAAGTTCGATATCGCCGGCGACTTCGCAGTGAAAGGTATACAGGCCGCGCTTGTTCACGATGAAGGTCGCCGTCGCTGTAGCGCGTACGACCACACCGGGCGTCGCGCCCGTGTCGGCGGACAGCCCCGAAGGGATGTCGAGGGCGAGGATGGGTGCACCGGCCGCGTTCATGGCCTCGATCGCGTCCCGTGCCTGGCCATCGGGCGCACGATTCAGGCCGGTGCCGTAGATCGCGTCGACGAAGACGTCCGCCGGCGGGAGGTTGGCTCCATCGGCGGGGGAGCTCAGCTTGCCACCGGCGGCAAGGAAGGCCTCGCGAGCCTGCGAGGCGTCGCTGCCACGGGGCTCACCCAGGGCGATCAGATCAACGGATAGCCCGGCCACCAGCGCGTCCCGGGCAACCAGGTAGCCATCGCCACCGTTGTTGCCGGCACCGCAGACCACCCGCAGCCGTCCGGCCGTAGGCCAGCGCCGGCGCAGCATGGCGAAGGCCGCCGCTGCCGCACGTGTCATCAGCTCGAATCCGGGAATGCCGAGTTCCGCGGTCGCGCGCTGGTCGATGGCGCGGGCCTGCCCCGACGTGAAGAGAGCGATACCGAGCTTGGGTGCGGTCATCGGGGGATTATAGAAGGGGCAAGTAGAATGCACGCATGTCCGCTTCGCCCGCCATCGACTACGCCGCCCTCGCCACCGACATCAAACGATGGGCGCGCGAACTCGGCTTCGCCGACGTCGGCATCTCCGGCACCGACCTTGGTCACGACGAGGCCTACCTGGAGCGCTGGCTGGCGGACGGCCATCACGGCGAAATGGAATACATGGCCCGCCACGGCACGCGCCGCAGCCGCCCCGCCGAACTCGAACCCGGCACACTTCGCGTCGTCTCCGTACGCATGGACTACATTCCACCCGGCACTGCGAACGCGTGGGACGTGATCAACGACGGCGACAAGGCTTATGTAGCGCGTTACGCCCTCGGTCGCGACTACCACAAGGTCATGCGCCATCGGCTACAAAAGCTGGCGGCAAGGATTGGCGAATGCATCGGCGACTTCGGCTACCGCGCCTACGTCGACTCCGCGCCGGTGCTGGAGAAAGCCCTCGCGCGCAACGCGGGCCTCGGCTGGATCGGTAAGCACACCGTCGTGATCAATAAGCGCGCCGGCTCTTACTTTTTCCTCGGCGAGCTGTATACGGACCTCCCGCTACCCGTGGACCGGCCGGCCACCGCACACTGCGGCAGCTGCCGCCGTTGCATCGACATCTGCCCGACGCAGGCGATCGTCGCGCCTTACCGCCTCGACGCGCGCAAGTGCATCTCCTATCTCACCATCGAGCTCAAGGGCAGCATCCCCGAAGAGCTGCGCGCGCCTATCGGCAACCGCATCTTCGGCTGCGACGACTGCCAGCTGATCTGCCCCTGGAACAAGTTCGCCCAGGAGGCCACCGAACCCGATTTCGCACCGCGACATAGCCTCGATGGCCCCAAGCTCGTGGATCTCTTCGCATGGACCGAAGCGGAATTCCTCTCGCGCACCGAGGGCATGGCGATACGCCGCACGGGCTACGAGGGCTGGTTGCGCAACCTCGCCGTGGGGTTGGGCAATGCGCCGACGAGCGACGAAATCCTCGCCGCACTGGAAGCACGTGCCGACGATCCATCGGAGGTTGTGCGAGAACACGTGGCGTGGGCTCGCGCGCAGCATGCGTTGCGTGTTGGCTCGTAATTCTGTCCATACTCTTCAAGGGCTCGGCGCTCGCGCCGCGGCGCAAGAGCCGGCGGGTCTCACCCTCGGGGCCGGTAGCGCAGGCGAGGGCTTCGACTGGATCAGGCCCGCAGGGGGCCGGCCAAGGATGGCCGGCCGTTTTCGCGCGACAGGAGTCGCGTCGAAAACCCCCAGTCG
>CBIGPO010000045.1:0-36643 GCA_966191635.1 uncultured Luteibacter sp. | reverse complement strand
GGACTGTCTGAGCAGCGAGGGTGGGCACCAAGGTCTCCCCCGCGAGACGCCCAAGCCTCGGTAATCCACGATGGACCAAAAAAACATGGCCCTCGCGCTCACGCGGAGGGCCATGACGGACGTCCCTGGGTCCGGTGGCCTGAGCCACACCAGAACGCGGCCCGGCGAAGCCGGCGCGGCGTTATCGCCGATGAAGGGGGGATCGATCCTGGTGCAAGGGACGGACGGCATCCTGCCGTCGGATCGGTCATCGGAGATTCGGTCGTCCCGACCGACTTCAGGCCGGGCGGGACACGGGATCTATCTTGCGTAGGCGCGCCGACGACGGATATAGGAGGATTCTTAAAAACGTCGGTTTATTTCTGACGTCAGTGCTGCCCGCGCGCCTGATCTCAAGCGGAGGCGTGTTGCGCGGGTCGCGGTCGCACGCGGTGCTCGCGTGGATCGCGCGGCGGTGTCGGCGGCGCCGGCTTCGGCACGGCCTGGGTGACCGGTACACCACGGCTCGCGAGGCTGCGCAGCCGCGCGCAATCGGACGACCCGTAATCACGTTTTCCCGGTTCTCGTTGCATCGATCGTCTCCAGCCTTCGTCCCCCCGAGTAACCAGCGTGATCCGGAAAAGAGAAAATTCCGGTGGCGCGGCGGTGAACGTTTCGTGACAGGTCTTCACGGGCCTGGAGGCCCGACAACCGGTTAAGGCGAGGTGGAGACGGGTGCGGGGCCGGACGGCATGCGGTCGATCAGTTCCGTCGCGAGTTGCTCGTAGTTCTCATCGAAATGATGCGAGCCGGTTTTCTTGTAGACGGTGACGAACGAGGGCAATTTCGGATCGGTGCAACCGCTGTCCTCGGCATCCTCCGTGCCGTAGTAGCACGCCATCGGCGGCTTGCCGCCCAGGGCCAGGATCGGCGGGATGGCATCGGTGTGGACCACCGGGTTCAGCCACTGCAGGAAGTTGTGCGTGTGCGTCGTCCACCAGCCCTGCTGCATGTAGCCCTCGAGCTCGATCTCGAAGTTCACGTCGCGGCTGGACGACAGGAGCACGAGTTGGGTGAGCTTCGCGCGGTTGTCCGGTCGCAGCTTGCCGACGATGGTCGGCAGCACGTCGGCACCGAACGAGTAGCCGATCAGCAGCACGCGCTTCTTGCTCCACTGCGTCGTGTAGCGATCCAGCAGGCGATCGAGATCGCGAGCCGATTCCTCGGGCGAGCGGTAACGCCAGAAGTACTTGAAGGTGCTGACGCCCGCGACGGGAATACCGCGCTGGGTGAACACCGCGCCCAGCCGCTGGTCCAGATCCCACCAGCCGCCGTCGCCGGAGTAGATGACTACGAGCAGGTCTTCCTGACCGGCCGGCGCGGCCTTCTGCGCTGGCAGTTCCACGGTGGAAACCTCCATCGAGGCGTGGGTCCACGGGTGCCAGGCGAGCAGGCCAAGCGCGACCACTGCAACGACAGCGATCAGGGCGTAACGCAGGAATCGTCTCATCGGCGCACCACGCCGCCCAGGCCACCGGAAATCAGGCTGGCGACGTTGGCGAGCGCCAGCGGTACCGCGATGCCACCGGCCACGGCGATGTAGCGTGGCTCCCACTCGGGGTCGAACTTGTCCTTGTAGCGATGCAGCCCGCGGAAGTTGTAGAAACGCTCGCCGCGGCCGAACACCATGGCGCCGAAACGGCTCCACAGCGGTGCCGTGCGACGGTTCTGCAGACCCGACAGCGGGGCCATGCCAAGGTTGAACCAGCGATAGCCTTCGGCTTTCGCCCAGACCATCAGTTCGATGAAAAGGAAATCCATGATGCCGGAGGGTCCGTCAGGCAGGTGGCGCATCAGGTCGACGGAAGCTTCTTCCTTCGTCGACGTCACGAAAACATTGGCGAAGGCGACGGGGTCATCACCCTGCCAGACCACTGCCATGGGCGTACGTGCGAGATAGCGCTCGTCGAACAGGCCGAGCGAGAAGCGCTTCTCACGCACTTTCTTGTCGCGCAACCAGGCGTCGGAGATCACTTTCAACCGCGGCAGCAGCGCCGGCACGCCTTCCACAGGCACGATCTCCATGCGCAGACCGTCACGGGCCAGCTTGTTCACCGTGCCACGCAGGGTCTTTTTCGACTTCCCGTCGAGGTTGAAGGTTTCCAGGCGCACGCGTGCCTCTTCGCCGATCTTCAGCAGGCTCATGCCCACCTCGAGGTAAAGATCGAGGTCTTCCGGGCGTACCTGGTAGAACAGGGGCCAGCCGCCGGCGTGCTCGCATTCCTCGCGGAAGCGCCAGACCAGCTCGCGGCGTGCGTCTTCGCTCTCGCCCACCGGGTCGCCCATGGCCACCCAGCTGCGTCCTTCGATGTCGTACATGATGAAGGCGCGGTCGTCCGGCGCGAACATCAGCATCTTGTCGCCGACCAGCGCCAGATGGGCCTGGGCCGACGAGAAGCCCTTCAACAGGGGCATCGCCCGGGCCAGATCGGCATCGCCCGGCAAGGCGCGACGAGTGCGCGCGGGACGGATGAGGTTGGCCAGGGCGAACAGCATCACCACCGCTGTGGCGCCCACCAGCGCGCGCAGGGCTCGTGGCGCACCGCCGTGGTGAAAGCTGAATTCCCACCAGAGGTTGTTGCTGTATTCGACGTGCTTGAAGCTGAAGAACACCAGCCACGTGGCACAACCGAGCACTGCGGCGATCGCTGCCATCCAGCCTACCGAGAAGCTGGCACGGAACAGCGAGGCACGGCGATAGAAGTGACGGTGCGCCGGGGCCAGCGCCAGGGCCAGCAGCGACAGCAGGGTTGCTTCCTCGTAATCGATGCCCTTGAGCAGCGACAGGATGGCGCCGACAAGCAGCAATACGAGGGTCAGTACATAGGCGGCATCCAGCCTTCGCTGCAGGCCGCGGGCGAGGATCAGCAGGAGCATGCCGACCACGCTGGAAAGAAAATGCGAGACCTCGACCAGCGGCAGCGGCACGAAGCCGCGCAGGATCTCCATGCGTCCCGGAATCGCCAGCGTGGCGCCGGAGAACAACAGCACCGCGCCGCAGATCAGGGTCAGGCCGGCGAAGAATGGAGGCAACAAGCTGCTGAACCAGGGTGTGATCAGCGCTGTATGACGCAGGGCGCGAATCTCGCGCCAGATCACCATGACCGTCGCCACGCCCAGCGGCAGGAGGTAGTACACCAGGCGGAAGGCGGTCAGCGAGCCGAGGATCGGGGCTTCCAGGCCGTGATTGCCGGTGGCGCCGAAGCCCGCCAGCATCACTGCCTCGAATACGCCGAGGCCGCCCGGCACGTGGCTGATCAGGCCGGCCATCTGCGCCAGCACGAAGATCGCCAGGAAATGGCCGAAGCCACCCACGATCTCCTGCGGCATCAGGACGTAGAGCACCCCCGAAGCCAGTCCCCAGTCCAGCGCGCCGATCAGGATCTGACGGGCGGCCACCTGCGGGGTGGGTGTGTTGAAGGCCCAGCGCCCGAGACGAATGGGGCGGCGCACCAGCGCGGCGGCGGTAAACCAGGCCAGCGGAACCAGGGTGAGCAGGATCGCCAGCGGGATGCGCAGGCCCGACAGCGGCACGTCCGGTGGAATCGGCACGATCAACAGAGTCACGCCGGTCAGGGCGGCAAGTCCCAGCCAGAAACTCAGTGTCGTATAGAGGACGACGCGAGCGACTTCGCCCGTGCTCAGCCCGGCCTGGACGTAGAAGCGATAGCGGATCGAGCCCGATACCAGCAGGGACATGCCCAGCGCATTGGAGAAGGCGTAGCTGATAAAGGAGATGAAGCCGACGCGTGTCGGCGGGAGGCGCCGCCCGATGCTGGCGAGCCCGAACCAGTCGTATAGCGTCATTACCGCAAATCCGGCAGCCGTAAGCACGATGGCCAGGGCGATATCGGAGTTGGGCAGGCCGTGCACGTAGGCGCCGATCTGGCGGTACGTGACCTCGGTAGCCATGGCGTGCAAGGCCCACAGCGCCAGGCACAGCAGCAGCAGGGACAGCAAGGGGCCGCCTGCACGACGTAGCAGAGTCGCGTATAGCGCGGGCTTAGTCAGGGGGGCATCGTTCACTGGCAGCTCCGCCCTCGTCTCGTGCTCCACTGCTTCCGCGGCTCCGTTGGTTCTCGTAAGGTCGTGTAGGGTGCCACATAGCGCGTTCAGGCGGCAGGTCGCGGTAGGTTCCGCGTTCATTCTTACGTGGCCAGACAGCAAAAGTTTGCGATAAGGTTCGGGAAAGCTCTACGTAAGCCGCTCTGTCTAATCTCGCGGCACATCCTGCCCGCCTTCCGGCCGGCGATCTTTGGTGAGGCATCATGCGTTCTGATTCCCCGGCCCTCCCCGGCGTCCTGCGCCAGCGATTCCGGCCGCTCCTGTGGTTTGGCGTCCTGTTCGTCAGCGTGGCCTTCCTGGTTCGCCTGATCCTGCTGGTCAAGACGTGGCACGACGTTCCGCGTGAACCGGGCCAGTGGCTGTACCTGTTCGCCGTGGGCCTGGGCTACGACCTGGTCACTTTCCTCTACTTCGCCTGGCCGATGCTGCTGGTGCTCTGGCTGCTGCCCCGCCGGGCCTACCTGTCGACCTGGGGTCACCGGATCTTCGTCGGCTTCTGTTTCGTGCTGGCCTTCGCCGTGCTGTACCTGGGCGCCGCCGAACTGGTGTTCTGGGGCGAGTTCAGCGCTCGCTTCAACTTCATCGCGGTGGACTACCTGGTCTATACGCACGAGGTGGTCGGCAACATCCAGGAGTCCTACCCGATCGTCACCTGGTCGCTGCTGCTGTTGCTGGCGACGGTGCTGGTGATCTTCTTCAGCCGGCGCACGCTGAAAGCCCGGGACGAGGGCTCGCGCTTCGTCGGCCGGACGGCCGTGGTTGCCGTCTGGCTGGTCCTGACCGTAGCGGTCAGCTTTGCTGTCGACGGCTCGATGAAGGATCGTTCGGCTAACAACTACGTGAACGAACTGGCCGGCAACGGCATCTACCAGTTCTTCGCCGCCTTCCGGAACAACGAGCTGGATTACGCGAAGTACTACCCCACCATTCCAGACGACCAGGCTTTCAGCAACCTGCGCGAGCTGGTGAAGACGCCGAACGCCACGTTCACCAGCAACGATCCGAAAGACATCACCCGTGCGATCACGGCGGATGGCCCGGAGAAGAAGCTCAACGTGGTGTTGATCAGTGTCGAGAGCCTTTCCGGCGACTACGTCGAAGGCCTCAATGTCAGCAAGCATAGGGGGCTCACGCCGAACCTCGACGCGCTGGCCGCGAAGAGCCTGTTCTTCACCCAGCTCTATGCCAACGGCACGCGCACGGTGCGCGGCCTCGAAGCGCTTTCTCTGTCCGTGCCGCCCACGCCGGGCGAGTCCATCGTCAAGCGCCCGGGCAACGAGAACCTGAATTCGCTCGCCGACGTGTTCAATGCGAAGGGCTACACCTCCGAGTTCGTCTACGGCGGCTACGGCTACTTCGACAACATGAACCACTTCTTCGCCAGCAATGGCTACACGGCGGTGGACCGCAACGTCATCGACAGCAAGGACATCCACGCCGAGAACGTCTGGGGTGTGGCCGACGAAGATCTGTTCACCCTCGTCATGAAGCGCATGGACGAGTCGTACGCCAAGGGCAAGCCGTATTTCGGCCATGTCATGACGACGTCGAACCATCGCCCGTACACTTTCCCCGAAGGTCGTGTGAACGCGAAGCAGGGTGAACGCAATTCTGCCGTGCGCTACACCGACTGGGCGATTGCCGACTTCCTCAAGCGCGCATCCACCAAGCCGTGGTTCGACGATACCGTCTTCGTCATCACCGCCGATCACTGCGCGGCGAGCGCCGGCAAGACCAGCCTGCCGGTGGACAAGTACCACATTCCGCTTTTCATCTATTCGCCCAAGCACGTGGCGCCGGGTCGCGTGGATCGCCTGATGAGCCAGATCGACATCCCGCCAACCCTGCTGGGCATGTTGAACTTCAGCTACACCTCGCACTTCTACGGCTACGACCTGTTCAAGCTCGAGCCTGGTCGCGAGCGCACGTTCATGAGCACCTACCAGGAGCTCGGCTACATGCGTGACGGTCGCCTCACCTCGCTCATTCCGCGCGAGCCGGTGAAGGCGATGACGCCTGACCTGGTCTCGGGCGATGCCACCGTCGCAAAGACCAATCCGGTAGATGCGAAGGATGCGATCACGTACTACCAGACGGCGGCCTATTTGTTTACCCACGGACTGATGACAAAGAAGGGCAGCGCCGCCACGGCTGCTCCAACGGCTCCCCCCGCGCCATAGGCTCTTTGTAGGAGCCGCTTCAGCGGCGATAACCAGGTTGCCTCAACCCCATCGCCGGCATAGCCGGCTCCTACACAGCGGCACGCTTGCGCACTTCCGCAAACGTCCAGTCGCGAAGCAGTTCGCCGTTCTCCCATACGGTGACCATCGCTTCCTCCCAGCCGGGCTCCAGGTCGCCCGGCGCAAGCGACACCGCGTCGTCCGGCAACGCTACGGTGCGATAACTGCCGTACTCGCGATGACGGACAAGCGTCATGCGACCGCGCTTGGACGTCTTGCCCTGATCTGTAACGGGATCCTTCCAGACATCGCGCCACTCGCCGTCGATACGCACCGCCGAGCATTTGAGCGCGAACTTCTGCGTGTCGCGGGTGAGCTTCTGCAGCAGTGCACCGCCCATGCCGAAGGCGAGGTTATCGGCCGAGTATCCGGCGCCGGTGATGCGTTCGAGAATGGCGCGGATGCTTTCGGGGTTCACGCCGTCGCCCTGGATGACGCGCACGTGGTTGAGCACGCGAAAACCCTTTGCGTTTACGGTGCTGCCGAAGGCGTCGTTCAGCAGGCTCACGCAGCGATGCACAACCTCGACCGGATCGCCGGAGTCGGGCCGTACGACGACGGTAGCGCCCGAAGCGATCACCTCGTCGCGCAGCGCCTTGCCCCAGTGCTCGGTAATCGCGTGGTAGATGTCGTAGCTGTCCGAGACCACGGCAACGAGTGAGCCTGGCTTAGCGAAACGCTTGAGCATGTTCCGGTACGCGTCGACTTCGTGCTCGCGACCCCAGCTGGTGATGGTGCTGTGTTCGGCGGCAGGGATGGAATAGCCCGCCATGGCTTCCCCGTAGAAAGCACGCGCGGCGAGTACGCCGGACACGGTATCCGTGCCCATGAAATTGACCAGGTGCGCCATGCCACCGAGTCCGGCGGACTCCGCGCTGGAAACGCCGCGCGCGCCGAAGTCATGCAGCTTGAAGGGAATCTGTCCCGCGGGATCGTCCGAGGTCTTTTCCAGGTACTGCAAGATGGTTCGCCGCGCCTGCCAGCTGATTGTCGCCACGGTCACCGGGTACCACAGGCGCAGCAACAAGGTTTCGAGGTACGACGGCAGCCAGAATGCTTCGGGGTCGGTCGACTCGATAGTAACCAGCGCCTGATGCGTGGGTACAACGGAGCCTTCGGCAACGGCGCGTACGCGTACGGGCAACTTGCCACCGTGGACATCGACGATGCGTCGCCAGCCAGATTCATTGAAGGGTTCGCCGTGGGCGGCGAAGAAGTCGCGTGCCATGTCCACATCCGCATGGGTGACGGGACGGCCGAGGCGCGACTTCAGTACGGCCTGCAGGCCGAAGAACAGGGTGCTCTCGTAAGTCCCACCGCGTGATTCCACGTAGAAAAACGTAGCGTCGGTGCCCGGCGGGTACTGCAGCCAATGGCTGGCCTTGTAGCTGTCGGTGTCGAGGATGGGATTGTCGAGGTAGGACATGCTGTGGGTCGTCATGACCCACAGCATACCTCCGGTGTCGCTTATGCCGCGCTGTCGACCAGCACCAGCTCGGCATCGGTCGAGGCCGTGATGCGCAGCGTGGTTTCGTCGCGGATCGCGGCGCCGTCACCCTTGTTGAGCGTCGTGCCGTTGATCTCGACCGTGCCCACGGCCGGCACCATGTACGCGAAGCGACCTTCGCCCAGCGTGTATTCCACCGTCTCGCCGGCCTTCACGCTGGCGCCAAGCACGCGGGCGTCGGTGCGGATGGGCAGCGCGTCGCCATCACCGGCCATGCCACTGGCCAGGGTAACGAACTGACCGGAGCGCTCACCCTTCGGGAACGGGCGGGTACCCCACGAGGGCGCCTTGCGCTCACCGTCCGGAATGATCCAGATCTGGAAGATCCGGGTGGCCTCGGGCTCGGCGTTGTACTCGGCGTGGCGGATACCGGTGCCCGCGCTCATCACCTGCACGTCGCCCGCCTCGGTACGGCCCTTGTTGCCCAGGCTGTCCTCATGGGTGATCGCGCCTTCACGCACATAGGTGATGATCTCCATGTCCGAATGCGGGTGCGGCGGGAAGCCGGTGCCGGCGGAGATCGTGTCGTCGTTCCAGACGCGCAGCGCGCCCCAGCCCATGCGCTTCGGGTCGCTATAAGAGGCGAACGAAAAATGATGCTTCGCATCGAGCCAACCGTGGTTGGCACCGCCAAGACTGTTGAAGCTGCGGACGTCGATCATGTCGTGCTCCCCCGGAATTACCGGACTGGGTGAGTGGATCGGTGTATTTTCCTCCCTGCCGCGGCCTGCGGAGCATCGTTCCGCCGAACGGATTGTTTCCCCGGAATGCCTTGTGAGGGTTGCAAACAGCCCTGCGGCCGCCCATCTGGAACGAATTGGCGGTTTGCCCGCCTCCCCCTTTCCAGAGGTGTCTGCGGATGATTCCGTTCTCGGTACTCGACCTGTCCCCAGTGGCGCGCGGCTCCAACCCCGGCCAATCGCTGCGCAATTCGCGCGACCTCGCCCAGCATGCCGAAGCGCTTGGCTTTCATCGTTACTGGCTGGCTGAGCACCACAACATGACAGGCATCGCCAGCGCGGCGACATCGGTGGTTATCGGGTTCATCGCTGAAGGCACGAAAACCATTCGCGTCGGTTCGGGCGGCATCATGCTGCCGAACCATGCTCCGCTGGTGATCGCCGAGCAGTTCGGCACGCTGGCTTCGCTGTATCCGGGTCGCATCGACCTCGGCCTGGGCCGTGCGCCGGGCACCGACCAGGGCACCGCGCGAGCCCTGCGCCGCTCCATGGGTCCCAGCGACGATCGCTTCCCGGACGACGTGCAGGAACTGCAGTTGTTCCTCGGTCCGCAGCAGCCCGGTCAGACGGTGCGTGCCGTGCCGGGCATGGATACCAATGTGCCGCTGTGGCTGCTGGGCTCGAGCCTGTTCAGTGCGCAGCTCGCCGCGCACCTCGGCCTGCCGTTCGCTTTCGCTTCGCATTTCGCGCCCGACATGATGATGAAGGCGCTCGAGGTGTACCGGCATATGTTCCGTCCGTCCGAGGTGCTCGATAAGCCTTACGCCATGCTCGGCATCAACGTGGTCGCGGCGGAAACCGACGAAGAAGCGCGTCGCCTGTTCACCTCGCAGCAGCAGGCGTTCTGGAACCTGCGCCGCGGTGCGCCGGGCACGCTCCCACCGCCGGTGAACTCGATGGACGGCGTGTGGACGCCGATGGAAAAGGCACAGGTGGATCACGCGTTGTCCTGTGCGGTGGTCGGTTCGCCGGACACGGTGCGCGACGGTCTCTCGGACTTTATCGAACGCACGGGTGCCGACGAACTCATCATCACGGCGCAGATCTTCGACCACGCGGCGCGCAAGGAGTCGTATTCGATCGTCGCCGCCCAGCACGCGAAGCTTGCTGAGCGTTCGGCGGCCTGATCGCGTGCGCGTCGTCCTGGACACGAATGTCTGCCTGGATGCGTTCGTGTTCGACGATTCACGCGCCGCGACGCTCGTCGCAGCGCTCATGGCCGGTGACATCGAGGCCGTGACGCGTGCGGATTGCCGCGATGAGTGGCTGGAGGTGCTGGCTTATCCGACGCTCAAGCTGGATGAAGCGCGTCGAGCGGAAGCGGCGGCGCGCTTCGATCGCCTGACTACATTGTTACCTGTCGCGGATTCATCGGTGAAGCTGCCGCGCTGCCGCGATCCGGATGACCAGAAGTTCCTGGAACTTGCCGCGGCATCCGGTGCGACGGTGCTGTTTTCGCGGGATGCCGAAGTGCTTCGGCTGGCGCGTCGAACGGCGCGCGATGGCTTGTTCGAGATAGTGAAGCCTGAAGACTGGGCCGGGCCTGCGTAGTCTGGCCCGCTGCCGCGGGATCGCCGCTGAAGCGGCGATGCTCTTATTCCACCGGCACCAGCGCGATGAAGTTCCGCAGGCTGTAGTAACGCTCGTGCTGCGGCCACTCTACCGATGCGATGGCCTTATGCCCGGCAGCCCAGGGCTCGTTGTCGAGCAACACTTCAACCTGGCTCTTGCCGTCGCCCACATTGCCGTAGAACATGCGGATCCAGTGCACGTCGTTGGTCAACGGCGCCGTGGAGATCGCAGCCTCGAGGGCGGAAAGACCGTCCTCGGGAATTTCCATCGGTGCGTCCTTCTCTCCGCGCAGCGTGAAGTCGCCGATATATGCGTTGAATCGATGCACGCCGGCGGTCAGTTCGCGCACGGCAAGCTTTTTCCTGTTCACCGTGTGCCAGCACGCTGCCAGGACCACATAAAAATCGTTGCGCGCAAAACTGTCCAGTGCGTCGCGACAGCCGGCC
This sequence comes from uncultured Luteibacter sp., assembly GCA_966191635.1. Taxonomy (GTDB): domain Bacteria; phylum Pseudomonadota; class Gammaproteobacteria; order Xanthomonadales; family Rhodanobacteraceae; genus Luteibacter. The sequence continues at coordinate 26,034 of CBIGPO010000045.1, read as the reverse complement.
TTGCCGCTGCCGATGCCGCCGAAGCTCTCCTCGATGGTGCGCTCCTCGTCGAGCACGACGTCCAGGTCGAGGCGGCCCATGCCGCCGTCCTTGCCTTCGTGCCAGATGCCACCCACGGCCGGATAGTCGTGTCCTTCGGTGAGCAGCCAGTCTTCGTCGGGCTCGAGTTCCACGCCATGCTCGGCGAAAAGATCGATGAGGGTGTTCTGGATGAGAGGGTCCATGGGTCGTCCGTTCGTAAAAGAGAGAGATTATGCGTTGTTGACGAGCTTGCCGAGCGCGAGGGCAGCCGAAGGGTTGCGCTGCTTGGCAGCCGCAATGAAATAGACGAAGACATCCTTGGGAGCGTCCTTCACTGGCGCATCGCCTACGTGGGGCAGGTCGAGGGGGTCGCCGCCGGCCGCCCAGGTGGCGGCGTGCGTCGCCCAGGCCTTCAGTTCCTTCGCCGGGTAGCCGTTTTCTTCGGTGGCCCGGCTGCGCATCAGGCGCGCGTAGATGAAGGGCCCCGTGAGGTCTGCGAAAGAGGGGTAATCCGGCGAGTCGGTGAACACGGTGGCCACGCCACGATCCCGCGCCAGCTCGAGCCAGCGCTCGTCCATGAAGCTCTTGTTGCGTACCTCCACGGCATGCCGCAACGACACGCCACCGGCCTTCTCAGGCAGCAGGTCGAGAAAAGCCGCCATGTCGTCCGCATCGAAGGGGCGCGTGGCCAGGAACTGCCAGAGAATCGGGCCAAGGCGGTCGCCAAGCGCGCTGGCACTCTCGATGAAGCGTTCGATGCGCTCGCCCGCCATGGCCAGTTGCTTCGTCTGCACGATATGGCGGGGTGCCTTGACCGAGAAGACGAAGCCCTCGGGGGTTTCCGCCGCCCATTTCCGATACGTCGCCGCGTCGGGTGCGCGGTAATACGTGCCGTTGATCTCGATCGCCGTGACCTGCCGGCTGGCGTACTCCAGCTCGCGCTTCTGCACGAGATCGTCCGGGTAGAACACGCCACGCCACGGTGGAAACACCCAGCCGCCCATGCCCGTGCGGATGTGGCCGGGGGCCGTGGACTTCTTGCCAGCGCGTTGGGTTGCCGTCATCGGTCGATGCTCGCAAGTTCGTGGTGGAGGCGGTGTCGTTATACTCCGACCATGCCGACTATCCGCATCATGACCGTCGACGACCACCCCCTGTTACGCGAGGGCATTGCCGCCGTCATCGAGGGCCAGGACGAGCTCGAACTGGTGGCGGAGGCGAGCACAGGCGAAGAAGCGATCGAGCGTTACCGCGAGCATCGCCCGGACCTCACCCTGATGGACCTGCAGATGCCGGGCATCGGTGGCATCGCGGCGATCGAAGCGATCCGTGGCGAGTTCCCGGATGCACGCATCCTGGTCCTGACCACGTACCGGGGCGACGTGCAGGCGCTGCGGGCGTTCCGTGCCGGGGCCCAGGGCTACCTGCTCAAGAGTGAGCTGCGCAAGGACATGCTGAGCACGATTCGCCAGATCATGGACGGCAAGCGCCGCGTGCCTGAGGAGATCGCGCACGAGATGGCCGGCCACGCCAACGACGACGAACTGACCCCTCGCGAGACCCAGGTGCTTACCCATGTCGCCATGGGCGAAGCCAACCGGGACGTCGCCGTGGCGCTGGGCATTGCCGAAGAGACGGTCAAAGCGCACATGAAAAACATCCTCGCCAAGCTGACGGCCAACGACCGCACGCACGCCGTGGCTATTGCGCTACGCCGGGGCATCATCGAACTCTAGGTGTGCACGTGGGTGTGTCGCTTGCGGTACTCGGCGGGCGTGACGCCGACGCGGCGCATGAAGGCGCGGCGCAGGCCGTTGGCGTCGGCGTAACCGCAACGAGCGGCGACACGCTTGGGTGTCTCGTATCCCTCTTCCAGCAAGCGCCTGGCCGCTTCCACGCGCATCGTCTCGACGAACTCCGCTGGGGTCATGCCGACTTCGTGGCGGAAGATTCGCGCGAAGTGGCGCGGGCTCATGCCGACACGTTCGGCCATGGTCGGCACCGAATGCTCTTCGGCCGGGTGCGTGGCCACATAGCGTTGCAGCTCCTGTAAGGCGCCGCGGCCGGCCGGCGCGGCTTCCCCGTGACGACTGAACTGCAGTTGCCCGCCCGGACGCCGGTAGAACACCACCAGCTCGGCCGCCACCGCCATGGCGATGTCGCGACCGAGGTCTTCCTCGACCAGGGCGATGGCCAGATCCATACCGGCCGTGACTCCCGCCGCGGTGCATACGGGACCATCGCGGACCACGAAGGCGTCGGCCTCGACCTGCAACGACGGGTGTCGCTCGCCAAGCAGGTCCGCCACCTTCCAGTGGGTGGTAACGCGACGGCCATCGAGCAGCCCGGTCTGGGCGACGAGCAGGGCCCCGCTGCAGATCGAGCCGTAGCGGCGCGACACCGCCGCGTGTCGGCGCAGCCAGTCCATCAGGCTGTAGTCAGTGGCTGCCGTGGACAGGTCGGGCGACCCGGCGACGAGCAGGGTATCGATGCGGTCGAAGTTCTCCTGGGTGCTGCGGTCCGGCAGGAAACGCATGCCGGATGAAGCGGTGACCGCCAGCGGAGCGGTACCCACGGTGAGCACCCGGTATACCTCGCGCCGCGTCTGCCGGTTGGCCTCGGCGAACACGTCGGCGGGCCCGGAAACGTCGAGCATCTGCACGCCCGGTGGGGCGACGATGACGATGGTGAGGGGAGGCGGCGACTGCATGGAGCGCAACATGGCAGAAATTGCTATCAGGCGTCAAATCAAGACGGGTGGTGGAGGGCGTCCAATGGATTCACCCACCACGAGGCCTCAACGCCATGTCTAACACCATTGCCGGCATTGCCATTCCCGACAGCGTCCTCGCCCGCGAGATCACCGATCTGGTGCGCGATACCGAAACCGACCTGCTCTACCACCACTCGCGCCGCGTCTTCCTGTTTGGCGCCCTGACCGGCAAGGCCAAGGGCCTGGCCTTCGACCCGGAACTGCTCTACGCCGGCGCCATGTTTCATGACATGGGCCTCGTCCCCGCCTATTCGAGCAAGACCGAGCGCTTCGAAGTCGATGGTGCCAACGTGGCGCGTGACTTCCTGCGTGTGAGGGGCATCGACGAAGCACAGATCGACATCGTCTGGGCCGCCATCGCGCTGCACACCACGCCCGGTGTGCCACAGCATATGAAGCCCGAAATCGCCCTGGTCACCGCCGGCGTCGAAATGGATGTGCTCGGCCTTGGCTTCGAGACCGTGGCGCCCAGCGACCGCGAGACCGTAGCCCAGATCCACCCGCGTGGCGGCGCTTTCAAGGAAGGCATCATCGACGCCTTCTACAACGGCGTGCGCAACAAGCCAGAAACCACCTTTGGCAACGTGAAAGCCGATGTCATGGCCTACAAGCAGCCGGGGTTCAAACGCGGCGATTTCACCCAGTGCATCCTGCATAACCACTGGCCTTCGTAAGTAACTGTCAATTGATCTGAGAATCATTCGCACTTACGATGACGGCCTTTCGCTTCCCGCAAGGCCGTCTTCATGCCGCACCCGCGCCGTTTCCGTTCCACGCTGAAAACGATGCACCTGTGGCTCGGCCTCAGCCTCGGCCTCGTGCTGGCACTGGTGTCCCTCACCGGCAGCGTCTTGCTGTGGGAGGACCCGCTGTTCGCGGCCGGGCACCCCGGACTGACGTCGCGGCCCCTGCCGGACCTTGCGACGCAGGGGCATTCGCTGGCGACCCTGCTTGCCTCCCCGGACGGCAAGGGGCTGCGCGGGCTCTCGCTGCCCGACGAGGAACTGCCGGTGTGGGAGGCCCAGTCGCGCGGCGGCAGTCGTCGCTACTTCGACGCGACCACGGGCGAACTACTCCTGCGCCGGGAGAAGACTGGCGACGTGATGCTCATGCTGATGGACTGGCACACCCATCTCCTCAGCGGTGAAGTGGGCGAGACCATTCTTGGCGTCGTCGCCTGCAGCGGCCTGTTCATGCTGTTCTCTGGCGCGTGGCTGTACTGGCCGGGGCGTCGCCGTGCGCTGAAGCACCTCAAGCCGCGTACGAACCCGCCCGTGCTGCGTTGGGCAAGTTTCCATCGCTTCATTGGCGTCGCTGCCCTGCCCTTGCTCATCGTCATGATCGGCACCGGCACCACCATGGCGTATCGCGGTGCCGTACGTAGCGGTCTCGCGTCGGCGTTCCATGAAGCGCCTCCCGCCAAGCCACCGAAGCTGCCGCCCGCGCACGGTGAAGTCGACTGGCCGGCCGTCCTCGCCGCCGCCCAGGCTGCCGCTCCCGACGCTGAAATCACCCGCCTGATGCTGCCGCAGAAGGACAACGGCACGCTCGTCCTGCGCGTCCGCCGTCCCGGCGAATGGAACAAGGACGGTCGCAGTTCCCTGTGGATGGATCCGGTAGCCGCGCGCGTGATCGGTGGCGACGACGCGACGAAACTCGGCCCGGGCCTGCGCCTGGCCAATGCCCTGTTCCCGATCCATGCGGGGGCGGTCGGTGGCCTGCTCTGGCGCGTCGTCGCCTGCATCACCGGCATGCTTCCTATGTTCCTCCTGGTGACCGGCTTCCTCTTCTGGCGCGCCCGCCAGCGCCGCCCCATCAAAGCCTAAGGCAGCCCCGCAGTTCGGTAGGACCCGATTCATCGGCGATGCCCTCGCTCCTTGTGGGAACCGCTTCAGCGGCGAAACCCAGGTTGCCACAACTTCGCCCCCTACCCGGCTCGCGACCGCCCTACCCCCTCGTCTATCCTGCGTGCCGCCATTAATAGGGATCACCGATATGCGTCGCACCCTGCTCGTCCTCGCCTGCTGCATCGCCCTGCCCGCGTTCGCGCATGATCCCGCACCGGTCGTGACGGGAGCCAACCCGACATGGACGCAGCCGGTCGCGCCGCACGTCATCTACGGGAACACGTACTTCGTCGGCACGAAAGGCCTCTCGGCCGTCCTGATCACCTCGCCGCAGGGTCACGTGTTGATCGACGCGCCATACGTCTCGAACGCGAAGCTGATCGAGGCGAACATCCGCAAGCTCGGCTTTCGCGTCGAGGACATCAAGCTGATCCTCAACACGCATCCGCACCACGACCACGCGGGTGCTATCGCGCAACTGGCGAAGGACAGCGGCGCACCGGTGCGAGCGACGGCCAAGGGCGCAGAAGCGATGCGTCTCGGTGGCAAGTATCCCGAAGATCCGCAGTACGACCCGAGCGAAAAGGCCTATCCGAAGGTCGACGCGAAGGGCGACATCGTCGATGGCACGGTGGTGCACGTGGGACAGCTGACGCTCACCGCGCACATCACCCCGGGTCATACGCCGGGCGGCACGGCATGGACATGGCAGTCATGTGAAGGCACGTCGTGCAAGAACATCGCCTTTGCCGACAGCCTCTATGCGTTCGCGGCAGACAGTTACCGCTTCAGCGATCACCCGGCCTATCTGGCCGAGTATCGCAAGACCTTCGACCGCGTCGCCGCACTGCCCTGCGATGTCCTGATCACACCGCACCCGGAACAGGGCGAAGGCAAGACCTGCAAGACCTATGCGGACGCCGGTCGCGCAAGGCTCGATGAGGTCCTGGCCAAGGAAGCCGCCAGGTAAATGTGCTGCCAAGTAAATGTGGGAGCCGATTCATCGGCGAATGGGTGCTCGCGATAACCTCGCCCGCTGCCGCGGGATCGCCGCTGAGCGGCTCCCACATCAAGTCAGCACATGCGCCGATGAAGCGGTTCCCACAACAGCAGCCCCGGTCGGTTTAGTTGCCCAACATCGCCGAGATGCGCGCATCCTTCTCTGCCCAGAGCTGGTTCACCCAGTTCTGGAACCGCTCGCGATACACCGCATCATTCTCGTAATCACCACGCATCGACGGATCGATGGACAGGCGGCGCACGTGGATGCGGATGTCGCGGATGCGACCGGCGATCAGGTCCATCATCGTGCCCGGTCCTGCCGGGTAAACGATGGTGACGTCCAGCATCTGGCGAATCGCGTCGCCCATGGCATCGATCACGAACGCGACGCCACCGGCCTTCGGTCGCAGCAGGTGCGTATACGGCGACTTCTGCGCGTCATGCTTGGCCTGGGTGAAGCGCGTGCCCTCAGTGAAGTTCATCACCGAGACGGGCACGTGGCTGAACTTCTCACAGGCGCGGCGGGTAGCTTCGCGATCCTTGCCGCGGAGTTCCGGCTTTGCCTCCAGTTCCTGCTTCGAATGACGCTTCATGAAGGGGAAGTCCAGCGCCCACCAGGCCGGCCCGAGCAGAGGCACCCAGATCAGTTGGCTCTTCAGGAAGAAACGCATGAACGGGATGCGCCGGTTGAAGATCTTCTGAAGCGCAGGGATATCCACCCAGCTCTGGTGGTTGCACACCACCAGGTAATTCTCACGTACGCTCAATCCTTCAAGGCCTTCCACTTGCCACTGCGTGCGCGTAAAGGCAGCGAACAGCCAGGCGTTGACACTCAGCCAGCTCTCCGCGATATGCACCAGGACCGGCGCAAAGCCGTTGCGCATGGTGCGCACCGGGATGATCAGGCGAATCACCGTCAGCAGCAGGAGTGGCGCCACGTGCAGCACCGTGCTGACGAAGAGCAGCACGCAGGCGAGGGGAATGCGCAGGAGTCGGGGGAGCGAAACGAACATAGGGTCGTCACGGAAGAGTGAGGTGGCAGTTTACTTGGATCGCCCGGCTAACGCGCTGTCGGTGCGATTTCAGAATCCTCCGATGGGCATCGCGTGGCGGCGCAAGCAGACTCGACACTGTCTCTGCCGTGAAACCACTGTCATGCCCAGCACCCACCTCGTCCGTCTTGCCTGCCTGCTTGCCGCTTCGTTCACCGTGCCGGCCCATGCCGGTTGTCTGGGCTATCCCTCCCAAGGTGGCCCGCAGACCGTTTCATTTGGCAGCGTGACCGTTCCCGTCGACTTACCGGCAGGAGCCCTGCTGGCGGAGAAGACCACGGTGGGCTGGACGTCTTCCAAGTTCAAATGCTTCAAGCCGACACGCACGGCCAGCATGGGCATCTTCGCCACGCCCAGCACAAGGGGCGAGGGTATCTTTGCGACCAACGTGCCGGGCGTCGGCGTCCGTGTCTACTTCGACAATGGCCAGCACGGTGAACGGCTCGTCCCGGATCGCGAGCACATCCCGTGGATTTTCGACACTCCCCTGGTTAACGCACACTTCCGCGTTCAACTCATCAAAACGGACGCCGTCGACACCGGTGGTGCCCTCACGTCGGGAACGCTGGCGCGCGGCGGTTACGACGACCGCGCCCAGGCCTGGGTGGATCTGACCGATACACGCATCGAGCCGGAACGGCCTACGTGCGCCTTTGCCACGCGCAGCCTGACCTTCCCTCTGGGAAGAGTGGACGGCCGCGACCTGCTGGTGGCGGGCAGCAGCTCATGGGCGTCGCAGTCACTGGTCTCCACCGGTTGCAGGAACGCCACCCAGATCCTCATGAGTTTCACCGCACTTGCCGACGAGCACGACGCCTCGCTGTTCAAGGTAACGGGCGCCACCCCCGCCGCCGGTGTCGCCGTGGAGCTGCGCAGCGACGATCCCGACACCCAGGTCCTACCCAACAATACGTCGCCGCTGATTCTGCCGGCCGTGCGCGAAGGCCGTAGCTACGGCTTTCGCGCCCGCTATCGCCTCGTCGGCCAGGCCGTGACTCCCGGCGAGGCCAATGCATCCATCGTGGTCAACGTGAGCTACCGCTAGGCCGCACGGAGCCTTCTCCAGAGTTGTCCTGCCTGGACCATGCTCGTTACGCTCGGTGCTCTTTCGATGTGCCGGACCTGGGAAACGACATGCGCGATAACGGCGAGCCGACCATCCACTTACCGCGCCGTCGCTTCGTCCAGGGACTGGCGGTGGCTGGCGTCGGGCTGGGTTTCGGTGTCGTCCATCCCGTCTCCGCGACCGAGCCGATGCGGAAGGCGGGCGAGTTGACCGGCAACGACATGACGCTGGACATTCGTCAGGCGGCTGTCGACTTCACGGGGCGCGCCCGTACCGCGGTTACGGTGAATGGTGGTGTGCCAGGCCCGATCCTACGCTGGCGTGAGGGCGAGTCTGTCACCTTGCGCGTGCGCAACCAGCTCGACACGGTCTCTTCGATTCACTGGCACGGGCTCGTGCTGCCGTTCGATCAGGACGGCGTGCCGGGCCTGAGCTTCGACGGCATCCCTGCGCGCAGCGAGTTCATTTATCGCTTTCCCGTCAGGCAGGCGGGTACGTACTGGTACCACGCACATAGCCGTTTCCAGGAACAGAGTGGCCTCTATGGCGCCATCGTCATCGCACCGAAGGATGGCGAACGCCACACGGTGGATCGCGAGCACGTCATCCTCATCAGCGACTGGACCGATGAAGATCCGGAGCGCGTTTACGCAAAACTGCGTTCACGCAGTGACATCTACAGCTATAACCAACCCTCCGTCGTCGACTTCCTCCGCGACGCCCGTGCGAAGGGTTTTAGCGATGCCATGGCCATGCGTCGCATGTGGAATCGCATGCGGATGAATCCCGGTGACCTCGCCGACGTGTCGGGCGCGACCTACACGTACCTCGTCAACGGGGCCGCCCCAGCGGGGAACTGGACCGGCCTGTTCCGGCCGGGCGAGCGCGTGCGTCTTCGGCTGATCAACGGATCGTCCAACTCGATCTTCGACCTGCGCATTCCCGGGTTGCGTCTAAGCGTCGTGGCGGCCGACGGCCAGGATGTGGAACCGGTGACGGTCGATGAACTGCGCCTTTCCGCGGCGGAGACCTACGACGTGATCGTCGAACCGCGCGAAGATCGCGCATACACAATCTTCGCGCAGTCCATCGACCGCTCCGGCTATGCGTGCGCCACGCTCGCGCCGCGCGAGGGCATGCGCGCCGATGTACCGGCGCTCGACCCGCGGCCGCGCCTTGCCATGCGCGACATGATGGGCTCCATGGCCGAGGACAGCGGGGATGGCGGCGAGATGGTGATGGCGCATCACGCGAGCACCGAGTACGGCCCTGGTGTCGACATGCGTGTGGACATGCCGCGCACCAACCTCGACGACCCTGGCGCCGGCCTGCGCGAGCGAAGCCATCGCGTGCTCACCTATGCCGACTTGCACACCATCGGCGGCGCACTCGACACGCGGGCACCCGGCCGGACGATCGAGCTGCACCTCACCGGTAACATGGAGCGCTTTGCCTGGTCGTTCGACGGCGTGAAGTATTCCGCGGCGACACCGGTGCATTTCCGTCGCGGCGAGCGCCTGCGCGTGTGCCTGGTCAACGACACCATGATGAATCACCCCATCCACCTGCATGGCATGTGGAGCGAGGTGGAATCGCCGGACGGCGCATTCCAGGTGCGCAAGCACACGGTGAACGTCCAGCCCGCCCAGCAGGTGACTTACGCGGTGAATGCCGACAATCCAGGGCGGTGGGCCTTCCACTGCCACATGCTCTATCACATGGAAGCGGGCATGTTCCGCGAAGTGGTGGTGTCGTGAAGCGCCTCGCGTTTGCCCTCGCAGCGCTTGGTGCGATCGCACCGGCAGCGGCGCAGGACACACAAGGCATGCCGGACATGAAGATGGCCCCCATGCAGGGTGGCAAGGCACCTGCGGACGCGCGCAGTCCCGATTGGTCCGATGGCGTGCCGTCCAGCAGCATGCACGGCATGGCAATGCACGACATGGACGACACCGCTCCCGTCGGCATGCTGTTACTGGACAGCCTGGAGTCGTTCGCAGGGCAGGGCGGTCACGGCCAGTCCTGGGAGGCCGAGGGCTGGTACGGCAACGACAGCGACAAGCTCTGGTTCCGTAGCGAGGGCGAACGCGAGGGCAACCGCCCGCGCGACGGTGACGCCGAGCTGTTCTGGAGCCACGCGGTAGCGCCTTTCTGGGACACCCAACTGGGCCTGCGGCGCGACATCGGTGAAGGTCCGAAGCGCAACTGGGCTGCGTTCGGTGTGCAGGGCCTCGCACCGTACTGGTTCGAGCTGGAAGCCACTGCGTATGCGGGCGAGGGCGGCCGTACCGCTGCGCGCGTGCGTGCGGAGTACGAACTCCTGTTTACCCAGCGTCTGATTCTCCAGCCCGAGATCGAGATCAACGCCTACGGCAAGGATGACGTGCAGCGACAACTGCGTTCGGGTGTGTCCAGCGTCGAAGGCGGTCTGCGCCTGCGCTACGAGATCCGCCGCACGATCGCGCCGTACGTTGGCGTCGCCTGGGAACACCTCACCGGCGGTACGGCCGATCTCGCACGCAACGACGGCCGGCGTATCACTGACCGTCGCTGGGTTGCCGGCATCCGCATCTGGCTCTGATCGATCACCAGGGTAGGGTCTGGCCCTGGTAATTGACGTAGTGTGCGCCGGCCTTGCCGCGGTGTGCCTCGATCACGTCGACCACACGCGGGATGCTCTCCTCGATCGACAACGCCGCATCGGCGCCACCCATGTCCGTACGCACCCAACCGGGGGCGATGGCGAGCACCGCGCGAGGATCGCCGCGGCGAGTGTTGGCGAAGCTGCGCAGCATCTGGTTGAGCGCCGACTTGCTGGCGCGATACACGGTCCAGGCACCATCCACGTTGTTCTCGATGCTGCCCAGCCCGGATGACATCACACCCAGGGTGCCGGAGCGCGGCACCAGCGATTCGAAGGTCTCGAGCACGCGCATCGGGCCAAGTACATTGGTCGCCATGACGTGGGCGAACTCTTCGTCGGAAATCGTGGCGCCGTTCGCGTCGCGTGCCTGAGTCATCACCCCGGCGTTGACGAATACCAGGTCGAAGGCGATGCCATCCAGTGTGCGGCGCAGCGCATCGATGTCGCTGCCACGTGCGATGTCGGCATGCTCGATGCGAAGGCGGCCATCCGAAGCGGCGGCCAGGGCCGAAAGCGCGACCGGCGTCTCGCTACGCACGGTGGCGACGACATGCCAGTCGCGGCGCAGGTATTCCTCGACAAGGGCCAGGCCCAGGCCGCGGCTTGCGCCGAGGATAAGAGCGGTAGGTGCGTGGGAAGCGTTCATGGGAAGCTCTGGGGGTAAGGGATGTTGCCTAGACTAGGCGCCTCGCTCTATTGACGGAATATCCGCGGAAGCAGATCTTTCGTGACTCACAATCACGAGTTGCCCTTGATGTCCTCCGATGGCCGCCTGCTCGGCAACCTCAGTGTTCTGGTTTCTGTCGTCGAGACCGGCAACTTCGCCCGTGCGGCCGATGCCCTGGGGCTTTCGCCATCGGGAGTGAGTCGCGCGGTGGGTCGGTTGGAAGCGCGACTCGGCGTGCGTTTGCTTCACAGGACCACGCGCTCGGTCACCCTGACCGACGAAGGCGAGCGCCTCTATGCGCAGGTGGGTCCGCTCCTGTCGGGGATTGAGGACGCCGCCCTGGCTGCCGCCGGCGACTCGCAGGCGGTACGCGGCAGGCTGCGAGTCAGCCTGGACGCCATGTTTGCCCGTCAGGTCATCGCCCCCCAGTTGGCCGCCTTCCTCGCTCGTTATCCGGCGCTGGAGCTGGAGATCGTTACCCGCGACGAACTCGGCGACCTCGTCGCCGAAGGCATCGATGTGGCCGTCCGCTTCGGCGTGCCTCCGTCGTCGTCGCTGATCGGCCGCAAGCTGCTCGAAACCCGGGTACTCACCGTCGCGGCGCCGGCCTATCTGGCCGTGCACGGCCGCCCCGCGACACCGAAGGACCTCGTCAACCATCGCTGTATCCAGTTCCGCGACCCGGTCACCCGTCGTCCTTTCGACTGGGAGTTTCACCGAAAGGGTAAGGTCGTGCCGGTCGAGACCACCGGCCCGCTCCTGGTCACGGACTCGGGGATCATGTTCGCCGTATGCATCGCCGGGGCGGGCATTGCGCAGGTGCTGGCGGTGAGCGTGCAGGACGCCCTGGCCGACGGCCGGCTGGTCGAGCTGTTCCCCGATTGGGCCGAGGAAAGCTTTCCCCTGTACGCGTTCTACCCCTCGCGCAAGAACGCCCCGCCCAAGGTCCGCGCCTTCGTCGACTTCTGCGTGGAGCTGGCATCCCCGCAGTGAGCCGGCTGGCGATCTACTGATCGTTTTACCCGGATCAAATTTCCGCCAAACGAGACCGTCTTCACAACTTAAATGTGATCTACATCACACTTGTGGGCTAACATGCCGCAAACGCGCAGGTGCCATTAAGGCCCAGCGCCGCCCGCAGGGGGGCCCAAGCAACCATCTCGACTCGGCTAACGCTGGGTACGCCTCTGCCTACGCATGCGCTCACGACCGAAGGTTGCTGGAATGAATCGTATCTACCGCTTGTGCTGGAATGCCGCTACGTCTCAATGGGTCGCAGCCAGCGAACTCGCTCGCAATAGCCGTCCCGCGGCACGCTCCGCGTCCACATCGAAGGGCCCTCGCGCCGCTTCGATCGCTTTGGCCATCGCGCTGGCGCTCGGCGCCGCAGGTGTCGCCCACGCCGGCCAGACCGGTGGACAGATCGTTTCCGGCAGCGGCGCGATCCACCAGAACGGCGCGACCACCACGATCAACCAGGGCAGCCAGCATCTCTCGCTGAACTGGCAGACATTCGACATCGCGTCGAACGAGACGGTGAACTTCGTGCAGCCGGGCAGGGATGCCATCGCGGTCAACCGTATCCTCGGCAACAGCGCGTCGGAGATTTACGGTCACCTCAATGCCAACGGCCAGGTCTGGCTGATCAATCCGAACGGCGTGCTGTTCGGACAAGGTGCGCAGGTGAACGTGGGCGGCCTGATCGCCTCCACGCTCGATACCTCGGACAGCTCGCTCTCGTCGAACACCCGCCGTTTCAGCGGTAACGGCAAGGGCAGCATCGTCAATAAGGGCTCCATCCACGCGGCCAACGGCGGCTACGTGGCCCTGCTCGGCAACACGGTGTCGAACCAGGGCACGATCAGTGCACAGCTCGGCACGGTCGCCCTGGGTGGTGGCAGCGCGGTCACGCTGACCTTCGATGGTAGCCAGCTCCTTCACCTGCAGGTGGACCGCAGCACGCTGGACAATCTCGTCGAGAATCGCCAGCTGGTGCAGGCCGACGGTGGCCGCGTGTTCATGACGGCAGGCGCGGCGGATTCGTTGCTGGCAAGCACGGTGAACAACACCGGTGTCGTCCGCGCGCAGACGGTGGAAAACCACAATGGCCAGATCGTGCTGCTCGGTGGCATGCAGGCTGGCCAGGTGAACGTGGAAGGCACGCTGGACGCCAGCGCACCGAATGGCGGCAACGGTGGCAGCATCGAAACCTCGGCGGCATTCGCGCATATCGGCGCGGCGTCGATCAATGCCAGTGCGCCGAAGGGTAAGGCGGGTACGTGGTTGGTGGATCCGTATGACCTGACCATCGATGGGACGGCTGCGGCAACCATCTCGACCACGCTCAATGGTGGCACCAATGTCACCGAGACGACCACCGCGACGGGTGCGACCGGGCAGGGCGTGCAGAACGCTTCGGGCGTGGGTGACATCAACGTCAACTCGGCCATCACCTGGAACAACGCGGCGGCGACGCTCACCCTTGACGCGTATCGCGGCATCAACGTCAACGCGCCGATATCGGGCGCGGGCCGCGTGGTACTCAACGCCAACGGCAACGGCGGCAACGGCAACATCATTCTTGCAGCTGGCGGCACGATCGCCGGTGGCATCGGCGTGACGCTTACCGCGGCGAACAACTTCATCAACAACGCTGGCTCAGCTGCGCTGAGTTCGGCATCGGGTAAATGGTTGGTCTATTCGTCCGATCCGGCGCTGGATACGCGCGGCGGGCTCTCACCGCAGTTCATGCAGTACGCCGCCAGTGCGGGCGCCACGCCGCTCGGTGCAGGCAACGGCTTTCTCTACAAGCTGGCTCCGACGCTGACCGTCACCGGCCTGACCGGCACGGTCAGCAAAGTCTACGACAACACAAATGCGGCCAGCTTCACGGGGGCGAACCTGACCACCACCGGCCTGACCGATGGCGACACGATCGCCAGCGCCACCGGCGGCACGTACGCTTCGGTCAATGCCGCTTCGAACATCCGTGTCACGTCGCCGGGTGCGATCGGTAACTTCAGCATCATGGATGCCACCGGGACGATTCCGGTGTTCGGCTACGCCCTGGGCGGCTCGACCGTAAGTGCCAGGGTTGGCCGGATTACGCCCGCGCCGCTGACCGCGCAGATCGTCGGCAACCCGACCAAGACCTACGACGGCACGACGACGGCAACGCTGGGCACGGCCAACTACGAAATCGATGGTTTCGTCAGTGGCCAGAGCGCCACGGTGACGCAGCCGAGCTCGATCGCCTATGCGGGTTCCGATGCGGGCAGCGTGGCACTCAACGCTACTTTCTCGGTGACCAACTTCACGGCTGGCGCCGGCACCAACCTCGCCAACTACCTCCTGCCGTCCGCTGCCACCGGCATGGGCACGATCAATCGGGCGCCGTTGCTGATCAGCGGCCTGCTGACCAGCAACAAGATCTACGACGGCGGTACCGGCGACACCATCCTCACCGGTGGCGCCAAGCTGTTCGGTGTGATCCAGCCTGACAGCGGCCAGGTGCAGCTCGTTACCAGTGGCATCGTCGGCACTTTTGCCGACGCCAACGTGGCCAACGGTATCGGCGTGGCCGTCAGCGGTTTCGGGTTGACCGGCGACAAGGCGAACAACTATGTGCTGCAGGCTCCCACCGGCCTGACCGCCAATATCACGCCCAAGACGTTGACGATCGACCCCACAGCGGTCAGCGCTGACAACAAGATCTACGACAATACGAAGAACGCCACGCTCACCATTGGCAACACCACCAATGCGCTGGACGGCAAGGTGGGCAGCGACGATGTCACGCTCAATGCGGCGGGTGCTACGGCATCGTTCGGTCAGACCGATGTGGGCAACGACCTTGCCGTGACCGCCAGTGGGTTCTCGCTCACCGGCGCGGCGGCGGGCAACTATATACTCGCGGCGCCCGCGCTGACGGCCGATATCACGCCGCGCCTGCTGACCATCGTGATGACCGGCACTCCGACCAAGACGTATGACGGCACCCAGGCCGTCACGCTCGGCGCCGGCAATTTCAACCTTGCCGGCTTCGTTTCAGGCCAGAGCGCAACGGTGGGCCAAAGCTCGGCTGCCTATGCCACCGCCAATGCCGGCACCGGCATCGACGTGACCGCTGCCCTGCAGCCGTCGGACTTCGTGCCGGGAAGCGGCACCTCGATGTCGAACTATACGTTCGCCCCGACCGTGACGGGCCTCGGGCTGGGCGTGATCAATCCGCTGCAGCTGACCGGGCAGATCGTCGGTAACCCGACCAAGGTGTACGACGGCAATACCACCGCCGCCTTGACGGCTTCGAACCTGCAGGTGGTCGGCCTGCTGTCGGGCCAGAGCATCAACGCCAGCTTCAGCGGAACGGTGCCGGGCCAGTACGACGATTTCAACGCTGGCGCCCGCGGTGCCAGTGCGGGCGCGTTGCCCGGCGCGGACTTTACCGCCGGCAGCGGCACGCTGCTGAGCAACTACATCCTGCCGAGCAGTTACCTCGGCTCGGGCACGATCACGCCCGCGCCGCTGACCGGCAGCTTCACCGTGCTCAATGTCGGCATCGTCAACGCGAGCAAGGTCTACGACGGTACGCTCAACATCAACCTGCTGCCGAACAACTTCACCCTGAGCGGATGGGTCGGCACCGACAACGGCGTGGTGTCGCATACGATCAATGGCACGTTCGGTCAGAAGAACGTAGGCACGAACCTGGCCCTTTCGGCCGAGCTTTCTACGGCCGATCTGACGCCTGGCGGTAGCACCGATCTTAGGAACTACGCCATCAATACACCGGTCATCGGTATAGGCAACATCACGCCGGCCCAGTTGACGGTGACGGTCGTTGGTAACCCGACCAAAACGTATAACGGGAGCACCGATGCCGCCCTGGCCTCGGGCAACTTCAACATCAGCGGCTGGGTGTCGGGCGAAAGCGGCACCATCAATCCCAGCGCGACGGCCAGTTACGACAGCGCCAACGCGAGCGCGGTCAACGGCCGCACCATCAGCGCGACGCTGACGCCGGGCAACTACGTGCTCGGTAGCGGCACGTTGCTTTCCAACTACAACGTCGATCTCGTCGCAACCGGTGCAGGCACGATCAACCAGGCACCGCTGTTCATCACCGGCGTGTCTGCGACAAACAAAACCTACGACGCCACCACGTCCGATACGCTCAACCTGAGCCGGGCCGGTCTTGCTGGCCTGGTCAGCACCGACGCGGGCGATGCCAGCAAGGTGGCGCTGGATCTTTCTGGCGTGAGTGCCAACTTCAGCCAGGCCAATGTCGGCAACGGCCTGACAGTAACCGCCGCTGGTTTCGGGATCACCGGCAGCGCGGCGGCGAACTACCTCCTGCAGCCGGTCGCCGGCCTGATCGCCAACATCACCCGGGCTACGCTGACTCTGGGCGGCGTGACCGCCAACGACAAGACGTACGACGGCAATGCCAATGCGACGCTCACCATCGCGGGCACGGCGGCGCTGAGCGGCATTTTCGCCGGAGATACGGTCGGGTTCGACGGAAGCGGCGCGTCGGGTCAGTTCAGCACGGCCAACGCGGGCGACAACCTGGGTGTGACCGTCGGCGGCTTCAGCCTGAACGGCGCCAGCTCGGGAAATTACTTGCTGCAGCAGCCGGCCGGTCTGACCGCGACCATCAATCCCAAGCAGCTGACCGCGGTCATCACCGGCAGCCCGACCAAGGTCTACGACGGTACGGATTCGGCCACGCTGACCGCGTCCGATTACGACCTGCAAGGT
The DNA here is from genome assembly GCA_966191635.1 of uncultured Luteibacter sp. GTDB lineage: Bacteria > Pseudomonadota > Gammaproteobacteria > Xanthomonadales > Rhodanobacteraceae > Luteibacter. The sequence continues at coordinate 9,202 of CBIGPO010000045.1, read as the reverse complement.
TTCATCGGCAACCAGGGTGCCTCGATTCCGCAGTCGGCCACGGCCAACTACCTCACCAAGAATGTCGGCACCGGCCTGGGTGTCGCCTCCACGTTGGTGGCCTCTGACTTCGTCGCCAACGTCGGCACCGATCTTTCCAACTACGTCCTGCCGAGTACCGGCGCCGGAAACAACGGCGTGATCCAGTCAAAGGTGATCGACCTCACCGGCACGCGCGTATATGACGGCACCGCAACGGCTGACAGCTCGCTGTTCGGATCGCTGCAGGGCGTGAACGGCGAAACGCTCGGGGTTACGGGTAGCGGTACGCTGGTCGACAAGAACGTCGGTGAAGAGAAGGCATTCTTCGACATCGGCAGCCTCGCACTCGCCAACGGTGGCAACGGCGGTCTGGCCAGCAACTACACCCTCGTCGGCGGCATCGACTGGGTGACGATTACGCCCGCCATGCTGACGGTGAGTGGCACTGTCGCCGACGACAAGATCTACGATCACACAACGACGGCGCACCTTTCCGGGTCGACGCTCCAGGGCGTGTTCGCCGGTGACACCGTAACGCTTGCCAACGACGCGGTCGGCCAGTTCAGCGACAAGAACGTCAATGCCGTCGGTAGCCCGAAGACGGTCACCACCTCGATGACCATCGATGGTAGCGACATCGGCAACTATGTGCTCGTGCAGCCCACCGGTGTAACGGCCAACATCACGCCGAAGACGATCGCCCCCTCCGCCACGGCGCAGAACAGGCAGTACGACGGGACGACAAACGCCAGCACGACAGTGGCATCTTCCGGCGTGTACAGCGGAGATACGGTTAACTTCGCCAGCACCTCCAGCCAGTTCGACGGTAAGGACGTCGCCAACGGGCGCACGGTCACCGTGGGTGGGATCACCGTGTCTGGCGGAGCCGATGCAGGCAACTATGTGCTCTCCACCAATACGGCGACCACCACGGCGAACATCACGCCGCGGATCATCAACCTGAGCGGCACACGCATATACGACACGACGGCCGCTGCCGATGCAGGCACGCTGGCCCTCGGTAACGTGGTGGCTGGCGAATCGCTTTCGCTCGCGGGGGCGGGCCTGCTGTCGAGCAAGAACGTCGGTACCTACAAGAACAGCGCCGGCTTCGGCCTCGGTACGCTCACCCTTTCCGATGCGCCGGGCGGTCTGGCCAGCAATTACACGCTGGTGGGCGGCACCGATAACTACATCGTCACCAAGGCTACCCTGACCGTCAGCGGGACAGTGGCCGAAAACAAGCCCTACGACGGAAACACGGTTGCAGGCCTCCATGGGTCGTCGCTCGACGGCGTGTTGACCGGCGACACGGTGGACCTCACCAACTACGCGACTGGCACCTTCGACACTAAGAATGTCGGCACGAACAAGACGGTCACGACGGCAATGGGGATCGACGGTACGGACGCCGGCAATTACAACCTTGTTCAACCTTCGAATCTCATGGCTGACATCGCGGCCAAGTCCATCACGGTGTTGGCCACCGGTGTCAACAAGGTTTATGACGGCACGATGAGTTCGGCCGCCACGCTCTCCGGCGACATCGTTGTCGGCGACCAGGTGACGTTCAACTTCCTGACGAACACCTTCGACACCAAGGACGTCGGTACCGGTAAGGCTGTGACCGTCGACGGAATCACCGCCAGCGGCGCGGACGCCTCCAACTACATCCTGAACAACGCTACCGCGTTTACGACGGCAGCGGTCACTCCGTTCATCATCAATCTCTCCGGCACACGCATCTACGACGCGACGACCGGGGCAGCTGCCACTCTCTTTGGCACGAATGGCGTGGTCAATGGCGCCAACGGCGAGACGCTGACGCTCAGCGGATCGGGCACGACGGGATCGAAGAACGTGGCGACGTACCAGCGTGCTGCCGACGGCACGGGTAACTTCGACCTCAATACCCTGGCGCTTACCGGCAACGGGGGTGCCAGTGCCGGCAACTACTCCCTGGTGGGTGGAGTCGATAGCTTCACGATCACGCCATTCGCCTTGACCGTGGATGCGACCGGCATCGACAAGACCTATAACGCGAACACGGCTGCTGCTGTCAGCCTCTCGTCCCAGGGTGTCTTCCTTGGCGATACGGTTGACTTCGCTGCCGGCACGGCCACGTTCGACACCAAGAATGTCGGCCAGAACAAACCCATCTCGATCGCGGGAATCACGGCAAGCGGCGCCGATGCCAACAACTACACCTGGAACACGACGGCAAGTGCCGCAGCCAACGTCACGCCACTTGCCATCACCGGAAGCATTCTCGCCGATGACCGTGTCTATGACCGGACCACGGACGCAGCGACACACGGCAGCCTTAGTGGCGTCCTGACAGGCGACAACCTGTTCTATACATCCACCACTGGTAGCTTCGCCGACAAGAATGTCGACAGCGGCAAGCCGGTGACGGTTTCCGGCGTCGTGGGTGGAACCGACGTTAACAACTACATCGTGACCAGCAACACGACGACCACGGCATCCATCACGCCGGCGACCATCGTGGTGACGACGACGGCACCCGACAAGGTGTACGACGGGAACACCTCCGCATCCGCGACGCTCTCGGCATCGGGGATCATCACCGGCGACACGGTGACCTTCACGAGCGGCCCCTCGACCTTCTCCGATGCCAATGCCGCTACCGGCAAGACAGTCACGACAACAGGAATCGCCGGCGCGGATATCGATGCCCGCAACTATGTGTGGAACACGACGGCAACCACCTTCGCCAACATCACGCCCTACGTCATCAGCCTTCACGGCAGCCGTGAGTACGACGGCTCCGCGATCATCGACGCTTCCGTGTTCGCTAGTGACTTGCAGGTGGCCGGTCTCAATGGCGACACGCTCACACTGAGCGGTGCGGGTCTGGTCGGCGACAAGAACGTCGGAACGGCGAAGCAGCTTACCTCGCTTGGTACGCTGGGCCTCCAGGGCAATGGTGCGGCGCTGAGCACCAACTACACGCTGGTCGGCGGCACGGACGACGCCACGATCACCCCGAAACAGATCGTGGTTGACGCCACCGGCTCGAACAAGGTTTACAACGGCAATACGCTCGCCGTGGCCGGGTTGGGTTCGGCCGGGATAGTCGGCACCGATCAGGTCGTCTTCACCGGTGCACACGCCAACTACAGCGACAAGAACGTCGCCAACGGCAAGACGATCACGGTCGATGGCATCACCGCCTCGGGTACGGACGCCGGTAACTATCAGTTCAACCAGACCGCGCTGACCACGGGCAACATCACGCCGCTTGGCATCGCCGGCAACATCATCGCTGGCAGCAAGACCTACGACGGCAACACCACGGCGCAGACCAGCGGCACGCTCACCGGCGTGCTCGCGGGCGACCAGCTGGGTGTGAGCAGCAGCGGTAATTTTGCGGACAAGAATGCTGGCACCGGCAAGACAGTGAACGTGGCGGGGGTCCTTACGGGCACGGATGCCGGCAACTACACGCTGACCACGAATGCAACCACGACGGCCGATGTGTACAAGGTCGTACTCAACCTCGATGGCACCCGCGTCTATGATGGCGGCACTGTCGCGTCAGCCGGCATGTTCGGTAGTGCTGGCGTGATCGCTGGCGTGGCCGGTGAGAGCCTGATCCTCAGCGGGCAGGGCGTGCTCGGCAGCAAGAACGTCGCGACCGATCGTCCGCTGGCGGGCCTCGGTTCGCTGGCACTGAATGACGATGGTGCGGGTCTCGCTTCCAACTACACGCTCGTCGGTGGCAACCACCTCGCCACCGTGACGCCGCTCGGCATCAACGCCGGTATCACGGCGGACGACAAGGTCTACGACGGCAATACCGGCGCCGTGACGCATGGTGTGCTGAGCGGTGTGCTCGGTAGCGACCAGGTGAGCCTCACGACCAACGGTGCATTCGTCGACAAGAATGCTGCGAACGGCAAGACGGTGAACGTCGGCGGTACGATCGTCGGCGGCGACGCTGGCAACTATGTGCTCACCTTCAATCCGACCACGACGGCGAGCATCACCAGGCGCCCGGTCGTCGTGAGTGCGAAGGGCATGGACAAGTTCTTCGACGGCAACACGGTCGATCGCGCCACGCTGTCCAGCAACGGCATCCTCCCGGGTGATGTGATCGCCTTTGGCGCGGCCAGTGCGTTGTTCGGCGATCCGTCGATCGGCATCGGCAAGGCGGTATCGGTCACGGGTATCTACGCTACGGGTGCGGACGCCGGAAACTACGCGTTCAACACTTCAGCGGACACCACGGCCAGCATCAACCAGAATCCGTCGCAGGGCACCTCAGCCATCGCGGTAACGCAGATCGACGGCGTCCTCGGTCCGGACCTCATCGCGACGCCTTACGGTACCGCCTCGAACATTACCGTCGGTCCGTTCTCCGGCAATCACAAGAAGACCCGCCAGCCGATCGAAAAGAACGTACAGCGCGCGGACTTCGTCCCGGGCCTGTCGTTGCAGGTCGTCGAAGGCGGCGTGCGGCTTCCGGCGGATGCGATGCAGTAATTGCATCGCATCCGTCCCGCACAACTTCATTCACTCTATTCGTAACGGTTTCCTGATGACCATGGCTACTCTTCCCAAGCGCGCCGCGAACCTCCTTGGCGCATGCATCTTTCTTGCGCTCGCCTCGACGACCGTGGCGCAGGTGCGCCCGCCGCAGAGCGGCGACCTCCTTCGCCAGGTGCCCGTCGCTCCGCGGCCGCAGAAGTCAGACGACACGGGGCTGAAGGTTGCGCCCCAGGCAGCGACCGACCAGGGCGACAGCGCGCCATTCCACGTCACGACCATCGAGATCACCGGGGCGACGCTGATTCCGGTAGAGCGGCTGCATGCGTTGGTCACGTCCGGCGAAGGCAAGGACATCACGTTGCGCCAGCTCAACGAGCTGGCCGACCGCATTACCGCGGAGTACCGCGCCAGCGGCTACCCGCTCACGCTGGCCTACGTGCCGGCGCAGACGCTCAGCGGTGGTACGGTCCGCATTGCGGTGCAGGAAGCGCGCCTGGGCAAGGTGGTGTTGGAGAACCACAGTGCCACGCACGATGGCCCCCTGAAGGCGACGCTGGATCCGCTTACCAGCGGTGCACCGATCACCTCTCACGGGTTCGATCGCAGCCTGCTCCTGCTCGGTGACATTCCCGGCGTGATGGAAACCTCGGCACTTCGTCCGGGTGACGATCCGGGCACGTCCGACCTTGCCGTGCGCACCGACGACCGTCCGCGTTACACCGGCTTGGTCGCGCTCGATGATTACGGCAACCAGTACACCGGGCGTGCCCGCCTGACTGGTACGTTCAACGTCAACGGCCTGCTCCACCAGGGCGACCTGCTCGATGCGACCGTGCTCACGGCGGGTTCGAACATGAACTACGGCCGCCTCGGCTACCGTTACCTGTTGAACGGCGAAGGCACGGTGGTCGGTGCTTCCGTTTCCTCGCTCGACTACAAGCTCAAGGGTGATCTGCGCGTGCTAGACGCGCACGGTACGGCGCAGGTCGCGAGCCTGTTCATCAGCCATCCGTTCATTCGTTCCACCGATGGCAACCTGTACGGCCAGCTCGGCTACGACCGTCGTCATCTGAATGATTCGATCGATATCGTCGGCGTACGCACGCTGCGTCACACCTATGGCTGGACTGCTACGTTAGCCGGCGACCAGCGCGACGCGCACGGCGTGACCAACTTCAACATCGCCGCTACGTACGGTCTGCTCGGCTTCAACGATGCGTTTGCGGAGTTCGTCGATGCGATCAGCGCACAGACCAAGGGTCACTACCTGAAGTACACCTTTTCGGTAGCCCGCCTGCAGCAGCTCTCCGAGAACAATGCCGTTTACCTGGGTTTCCAGGGGCAGTGGGCGAACAAGAACCTCGACACCGCCGAACAGTTCTACCTGGGCGGTGCCAACAATGTGCGCGGTTATGACACCGGCGTGCTGGCCGGTACGCAGGGCCAGATGATCAACCTCGAGTTTCGTCGCACGCTGCATGTCGGCTTGCCGGGCAGCTGGACAGCGCTGGCGTTCGCCGACGCCGGCCGCGTGAGTATCTACAAGGATCGCTTCGCGCCGGGCACGAACAGCGCGCATATGCAGGACGTGGGCCTGGGCATGCGTTGGCAAGGCGACGACCAGTGGTCGCTTAGCGCGGATGTATCGCATCCGGTGGGCGCGCGTCCGTCGATCGCCGGCGAGACGCGCGACATGCGCACATGGGTGCAGGTCCAGAAGGGCTTCTGAAGCGGCAGCAGATATCCTGTCTCCTGTCTCCTGTGGGAGCCGCTTCAGCGGCGATAGGGTGCTTGTACCACCCTTGTCCGCTGCCGCGGGATCGCCGATGAATCGGCTCCCACATCGCCGATGAATCGGCTCCTACAGGGATGCGGGCGCGGGCTTTTGGGAAGGCCGGATCATCAGTCCGGCCGCGATGGCGGACAGAACAGCCAGACCCGCCGAAACCCACATCACCCGCCGGAACCCCGCGACAAACGCCGCATCGATTGCATGCCGCGCCGTCTCGTTCGTCACCTGGATACCGGCGAGCTTCGCCTTCTGTGCCATCACGCTTTGCACCACGTCGGCAGGAATGCCCGATGCCAGCCCCGCCTGTAACGCCGCATCGAAACCTTGGGTCAGCACGATACCGAACACCGCGATGGCCAGCAGACCAGCCACGCGCGAGACCGCGTTGTTCACACCCGATGCCGTCCCTGCGAGCGCCGGACTCAGTGCATTCATCACCGTCGTCGTCAGTGGTGCGATGGTGATGCTCATGCCCAGGCCGAGCACGCATGCCGCCGGGAAGAAGGTGGTCCAGTACGAGCCGCCCACGCCGGGCAACGCATACAACGCAAAGCCCACACCGGCAATGGTCGGTCCGACGATCAACGGCAAGCGCGCACCGACGACATCGACGAGTCGTCCGGTCCATCGCGAGAGCAGGAACATGATCGCGATGAAAGGCAGCAACGAAGCCCCCGCCGCCGTCGCTCCGTACCCCTGCACCTGAATCAGGTTCAGCGGGACGAAGAACATACTTCCGCCGAGTGATGCATAGAGCAGCAAGGTGAGCAGGTTCGCCCCCGCGAAGTCGCGGTCGCGAAAGAGGCCCAGTGGCAGCATGGGTGCGGCGATGCGCATCTCCACGATGACGAAGACCACCAGTGCGACGACTCCGATGATTGCAGACGCGATCACGCCAGGCGATAGCCAGCCATGCAATGGCGCCTCGATGAACGCGTAAACGACGCCTGCCAGTCCGATCGTCGCAAGCACCGCGCCGACGATGTCGATGTTCCCGGCATCCATTCCCTTGCTTTCAGGCACGCGCCAGAAACAGAGGGCGACCAGCACGATGCCGAGCGGTAGGTTCACCAGGAACGCCCAATGCCACGACGCGTGTTCGACGAGGAAACCGCCGAGCACCGGGCCTATCGCTGCCGTGATGCCGCTGAAAGCCGACCACGTACCTATGGCGGCACCTCGTCGTTCCTTCGGATAGGCTGAACTGATCAACGACAGACTGCCCGGAATAAGCAGCGCGGCACCGAAACCCTGCAGCGCGCGCATGCCGATCAACCACGTGATGGTGGCCGAGGCGGCGCAGCCCAGCGAGGCGAGCGTAAAGACCACGGCACCGATGGCGAAGACTCGGCGTCGGCCGTAGTGATCGCCAAGCACACCACCCACCAGCAACAGGGCCGAGAGCAACAGGGCATAGCTTTCCATCACCCACTGCGCATCGGCCGTTGTCGCGTTCATGGCCCGCTGGATGGCCGGAAGGGCCACGTTGACGATGGTGCCGTCGACGAAGGCCATGCCCGAGCCGACGATCGCGGCGACCAGGGTCCAGCGCCGCGCGGATTCGCTGCAGTCGGTCGCGTCGTTGCCAGTCGGGTCGTCAGTGCCTAGCTGGGCCATTGCTACAGCCTAGCGCGGCTGGGCCCGAACCGCCTTGGACGTGACGTTGACGGCGGTAGTGATTTGCTGGGCGTTCGCGACGCGGAGCCCCTCATGAAAGAGCGCGATACCTACGACGAACCCACCACCGGATCCGGCGACCCCGACCACGGTGACGGCCCCAAGCCTGTCGAGCCCGTCAACACGGGCTCCGGCGACCCGCAGCACAAGCGTGAACCGGCCGACTGACGCCCGGCCTGTCGATCCGGCCATTTCCCGTTCGACGTAGACATGAAGTCCCAACGAAGGAGGTCACCATGTCAGGCCGTTTCCAGCGAATCTCGCCCTTCCTCTGGTTCGATACCCAGGCGGAAGAGGCCGCGAAGTACTACGTCTCGATCTTTCCGAACTCGCGGGTCACCGCAATCACCCGTTACACCAGCGAGGTGGCGGAGGCTTCCGGTCGCCCGGTGAACTCCGTGATGACCGCCGCCTTCGAGCTCGACGGCCAGCAGGTCACAGCCCTCAATGGCGGGCCGCTCTTCAAGTTCAACGAAGCGCTGTCGCTGGTCGTGCGCTGCCATGACCAGGCCGAGATCGATCATTACTGGGACAAACTTTCCGCCGGCGGCGATCCGAACGCCCAGGCCTGCGGTTGGCTCAAGGACAAGTACGGCCTGTCCTGGCAGATCGTACCGGCGGACATCGAGGCGCTTGTGCAGAACCCCGGCTCGGTCGCTGCCCTCATGCATATGACGAAGATCGACATCGCAGCGATGAAGGCAGCGGCCTGAACCGTTCGCGTTATGCCTGTTTCCAGGCCGCCGCGGTCTCGCGTGCGAAGTCGCGGTAAGTGCGAGGCGCGCGGCCGAGCAGCGAGGTCATGATGTCCGTTGTGGATGCCTTGGCCAGCATGCCTTCGGACTGGAAGCGGGCGAGCATCAGGCGCAGGTCGTAAGCGGCCCAGGACGGGGCGTTCCGTGCAATCGCCGCCTCGGCGGCATTGAGGTCGTCGCCGCCGTAGGCGACCGGGCGACCTAGCGTCTCGCTCCAGATGCGCGCGGCCGATTCGCCGGTGAGCGCGTCCGGTCCCGCCAGTTCGATAACCTCGCGCGGCAATGCACCGGATGCACGTTCACGACGCAGCAGCGCCGCGGCGGCGATGTCGGCGATATCGCGGGTATCCACCATCGACACGCCGACGTTGCCGAGTGCCATCGGGTAGACGCCGGCCTCGGCCAGTCGCGCGGTCACAGCGGAACCGATGGTGCCCGTGGCGCC
>CBIGPO010000044.1:0-37153 GCA_966191635.1 uncultured Luteibacter sp. | reverse complement strand
GGGCCGCGCTTCTCACCGCATTGAGCGATGGTTGCCTGCGCAGCATTCACAGCGACGACGCAGGCAACGGAACGACCGTATCAAAACAACTTGAAGTTGTCTGTAGTCGCCATTGCCGATTCAGTGAGCAGATGTCACAGGCTGCTCTCTTGGGGTTCGGTGAGTTGATCCTTCAGGGTTGCCCACCTGCCCGTATCGTCGCCTCATTGATCGCCCGCACCCTCCCCTCGTCCACCTTCTCGACCATGCGATCGTAGGTGTACAAGCCATTGTGCTCGCCCTCCACATCGGTGATCTGCGTATAGACGCTACCGGAGACACCCATGCCCGGGCCCTTGTCGCGCAGTACCGCCGTATTGGCGATGTAGCCATCGTTCAACGCAGCGTTGTCCTTGACCTCGCCATAGGGGTTGATCGGCGTGTTGGGCCATACATGGCCGGGAACGCCTAGCGTCAGTCCACCGTGCTCACCGTCCATCGAGGCTCGCGTTGCATCCGGGCTGGGCAAGCCGGGCCCCTGGTAGTCATGAATATCGATGAGATCGCCCGCATGCGGATCACCCTTGGTATCGCAGCAATTGGCGCCACTGCGCGCATTGACCAGGCGTGAGGGATCAAGCTTCTTGATTTGCGCTGCGAGTTCAGCAGCGGCCGGAATGCTCCACTGCCCCCAGCCTTCGTTGAACGGAATCCAGCCGATGATCGACGTCTCGCCCTTGAGCTGCTCGACGATGGCCGAGACATCGGCGCGGAAGCCGGCCTTGTCGGCGTCGCTGAGTTTCTCGTTATGTCCGTTCGGCAGCGCCGGCATGTCCTGCCACACCATGAGGCCGATGCGATCGGCCCAGTAGTACCAGCGTGCCGGCTCGACCTTGATGTGCTTGCGGATGGTGTTGAAACCCAGGTCCTTGGTCTTCTGGATATCGAACTTCAGGGCTTCATCGGTGGGAGCGGTGTAAATGCCGTCCGGCCAGTAGCCCTGGTCCAGCGTGCCTAACAGGAAGGTGGGCTTGCCGTTCAACACGATTCGGTTGAGGCCGCCCACCTTGGCGATGGCGATGGCGATGCTGCGCAGCCCGGCATAGCTGGTCACCTCGTCACGTTGCTTGTCCTGCGCGAGCGTGGCCTTGAAGGTGTACAGGAAAGGGTCCTGCGGGCTCCACAGGTGTGGACGCGCGACAGTCAGGCGCAACGGCTTACCGGCTGGCCCGTTCGCTTCGCCCACCGGCTTGCCATCCGCATAGGCGGTGACGTACAGCGTGGCGTTCGCGGCGCCACCTTGCAGCTTCGATGTCACCGTGAAGCCATCCAGGCTCTGCATCGGCGTGAAGTCCAGCTGCGCCAGGCTGGTCGCCGGCACGGGTTCCAGCCATACGGACTGCCAGATGCCCGACGCCGCGGTGTAGAAGATGCCATCGGGCTTCAGTCGCTGCTTGCCGACCATCACGTTGACGCTATCCACAGGCGCGTGCACCGCGACGACGATCTCCTGCGAGCCGCTGGGACGAAGCGCCGGCGTGATGTCCGCACCGAAGGACGTGTAGCCGCCCGTATGCCGTGCCACTTCCTTACCGTTAACGTAGACCGTGGCGTCCTGCGCTACCGCGCCGAAGTTCAGGCGAACGTGCTTGCCTTGAGCGGTGTACGAAGCCGGGATATCCACCAGCCGGCGATAGACCATGAAGTCGGCATGCTTCTGCACGCCTGAGAGCACCGATTCGATGGGGTATGGCACGAGCACCTGATCGTTCAGCGATTTGCCGAACGGCGGTGTGCCCTGCCCGTCTGTTGCGGCGTATTGCCATAGGCCGTTGAGGCTCATCCATTGGGGATGGTCGAGGGATGGGCGGGCTAGTTGGGGGCGGGGGTATTCGGGGAGTGCGTTGGTGGGGGACACCTCGGAGGTCCACGGTGTGGCTAATGGGGCGGCCTTGCCGTTCCAGACAGCCTGGTTGTCTGGGGTTGCCATTGCCGTTGGAGCGGTAGCCAGGGCAATCGCTATGCCTAGCCAGATTTGTGGCTTGGCTGCTCCGGGCCATCGCCGCTGAAGCGGCCCCCACAGGTCAAGCTGTTTCCATAGTTCTGCGTGGTGCTTCATGCGTCGGTCCTTAATGGGTTTCGCTCGGAGCCGACATGGAAGCCGGCGCATCGTGCGGATCGGTGCCCCAGGTCTTGCTCGGCTCGGGGCCCATGGTCAGCTCCAGGGTGGCGCCGTTGGCGATGTCGGCGTGGCTGAACCACGGTTTGGTCCACGGCTTGCCGTTTAGGGTGGCGGACTGGATGTACATGTTCCGCTCTGAGTTGTTACGCGCGACGATTTCGAAAAGCTTGCCGTTGCCCAGACGCAGGCGCACGCGGTCGAAGATGGGGCTGCCGATGATGTAGTCGGGCGTAGCCGGATCGACCGGGTAGAAGCCCATCGCGCTGAGTACGTACCACGAGGATGTCGAGCCCTGGTCGTCCATGCCGGGGTAGCCATAGCCGGTGGCATCACTACCGTACAAGTCGGCAAGGATGCGGCGTGTGAGCACCTGCGTTTTCCAGGGCTGGCCACTCCATGCGTAGAGATACGCCGCTTGCTGGTCTGGCTGGTTGCCTTGCACGTACTGGCCGATCACGCCGGTGCAGTCACGGCAGATGCCCTTGGGCTGGTACGGCGTGGAGAAGAACGCATCGAGCTTGGCGTTGAAGGCGTCACGCCCACCGAGAAGGTTCATCAAACCCTGCACGTCATGCGGCACCAGCCAGAGCGTGGACCAGCCCGAGCCTTCCTTCATCATGAAGTTGTAGTACGGCTCGGCCGGATCGAACGGCGAAATCCACTTGCCGTCCTCGGTGCGGCCACGGAAGAAGCCAACCGACGGATCGAACACGTTGCGGTAGTTCGCGGCACGACGCTGGAACATGTCGGCATCGTCTTTCTTGCCGACACGCCGGGCGAGATCCGCCAGCGCGTGATCGTCCCAGGAATACTCCAGCGTCGTAGCGACACCCGCCTTGCCACCGGCATAGGGCGGGCTGGGATTGCCCGGCGGGACAATGTCGGAAATCCAGCCGTTCTTGTCGTATTCGGCGAGGTAACCGCGCGGGCCCTTCGGATCGGTCGCGTTCTTTCGCAGCACCTCGTACGCACCGGCATAATCGAACGGGATACCACGCTGCATGGCGCCGTCGTAGAGGAACACGGCATGGTCGCCATGGAACGAGGTGTTCATATACCCGTGTTCGCGCGCACGCTCCAGCTCGGAACGCATGATGTCCTGCACGACCTTCGGCTCGAGCAGCATCAGCAGCGCGATCTGGTTGCGCCCGGTGTCCCAGTAGGGCACGGGGCTATAGAGATCGTAGGCAGCGACCTGAAGCTGGCCTTTGGCGTCGGTGTACTGCTCGCCCTTTCGCGCGACAACACGCGGGCTGGCAAAGGAGTGATAGAGCGTGGAGTAGAACAACGCGCGCTGCTTCGGCGTACCGCCGGTGACCTCGACACGATCGAACAGTTGCGCCCATACCGCGCGCGCCTTGGTGTGCACGCTATCGAAATCCCCATCCGCCGCGTGCAGCCGCTGTGCAGCTTCATCGGCACTGTGGCCGTGGGCGATCCTCACCAGCACCTGGTCGCCTTCTTTCGTGTCGAAGCTGACGTAAGCACCCGCATAGCTGCCAGATACCGTGCGCTGGCCGGCTTGTATGTCTTCGTGACCGAGGCCTTCGCCCTTGTCGTTGACGTTGGCGTGGAACGTGCCGAAGGTGGCGAACGGACGCGAGAACTCCGCGACGAAGTACGGGCCGTCCGCGTCATGGTTTCCGTGTCCGCCCGTATCGACGCCACGGATCGTACGGTCGCCAACGACTTCCACGTCGCCGCCCGCGCGACGAAGGTTAACCACCACGTTCGAGCGATGGCTCGCCGGGAAGGTGAAGCGCATCAGGCTGGTCCACTGCGTCACCGTCAGTTCGGCGCGGGTGTGGAACGTGGCAAGGTCGACGGCGTAGTAACCCGGTGACGCCTTCTCGGTCGACTTGTCGTAATACGACGAGGCGTAATCCGGCGGTACGGTCCAGTCGCCCACCACCGGCATGATCATCGGCGCGGCGCGCGCGCCGTACGTCGAGCCACCACCGGTAAAACCGATCATGGCTGGGCGCCCATAGGCATAGGCCACGGGAACACCCGTGGCAAAACTCAGGTCGGCATTGATGTTGACCGGCGCTGCATCCGTAGAGCTTTGCGGCAGGCTCGCGCCCGGCGAGGTCATGCCCGAGTACAGCGGCTCACCCGGAGGCGGCGCGTTGCCGATGAACTCTTTCTTATCCAGTGGAGCAGTGCCGACCAGCGGGTTGGCTTCGTCGACGGCCGCCGTGGCGGCTTGTTTACTGTTAGCTGCATGGACGGCGCCGAGGGTTCCGAGCGCGAAGATCGAAAGTGCCACCGCGAGCGCGCGGTAGCGGTAGAGACCTAGCTGAGGGGGATTCATCATGTTTTCCTGGGGACGAAAACGAAAGCGGGGTCGGGCTTCACGCCCGACCCCGCTGGACTTTCTTTAACCACCATCACCGAACTTGTACGTGATACCTACGTAGTACTGGCGCCCCGCGTATTCCAGACTGACCAGTCGTGCCGTCGTATCGCTGCCCAGGTACTCGTGCGGCGTCGACTTCGTCAGGTTGATCACCGACGCGGTAACCATGAAGTGCTTGTTGAACTCGTAGTCACCGTTCAGGTCGATCTGGTGGTACGGCGCCGAATAAATCGGAAGTCCCGCCGTCAGGCCCTGCATGGTCCGGCCGGTGAAGTTGTCACTGGCGCGAAGCAGCAACCCGTTCTTTTCGTAGAACACCGACACGTTGGCTGCGTACTTGGCGCTGCCAATCAGCTCGGACTTACCGACCTGTGTGTCGCCCAGGGAAACCGGGGTCTCCGTGGTGTGGTTGAGCGTGTAGTTGGCGATGTAGCCAAAGCCGTTGTCCCAAGTGTGCTGCGTGTAGAACTCGATGCCCTTGGACGTGCCCGAGCGGCCGTTGGCATTGGTGCTGTACTGCATGAAGTCCGTCGGCGTGCCGTTGACGTCGACATTGATGTTGTTGACCGTGACAGGTACGACGAAGTTCTTCACCTTCTTCTGGAACAGATCTATACCAACGACCGAATGCGGCGCGTAGTACCACTCCGTTGCCAGATCGAACTGGGTCGCCGTAAACGGCTTCAGGTCGGCGTTGGCACCGCTACCGTACCAGCCCGGCAGGGGCGAGCCAAACTGCTTGCGGTCGTTGTAGTACGCCTGGGTGTAGTTGGTCAGGCTACCCAGCTGGGCAAGGTCGGTGTAATTGGCACGCGCCAGCGCCTGCGAACCCGCGGCGCGAACCACGACGTCGTCCGCGACGTTCCACGCGATATTGAAGCTCGGTAACGCCTTGTTGTAGCGCTTGCGCGTGGAGCTGTTGTCGAACGTCTGCACGACCGCCTGCTCGCGCGGCTGGTACTGGAAGTCACCCGGCGCGCACGCACCGCCGGCAATATTCTGGCCGGTGGTCGGGCAGATCAGGATGTTGCCACCGCCGTCGTGGTAGTACACCGCGTTGTTGGTGGTGATCTCGTTGGCGACGGTCAGGTCCTGCCCTGTGCTGACGAAGCGCAGACCCACGTTACCGCGGATCGTGCCGGTGTCGAAATTGGCCTGAACGTAGGCTGCGGCGATCTTCTCCTGGATCGACGACTTGTCATCGGGGCGGTTGTAGAGCACCCGGTCGTAGGTCTGGTTGAGGTAGTTGTAGTACGCCGGGTAATTGATCGCCGGGAAGGTGCTGTCGCTATAGGCCTCATTGGTCCCGTCGAGCGAATTCGCCTGGAGGAAGCCCGCTGGCAACTGGCCGGCGTTGGGATCGCAGGTCTGGAATTGCAGCGTCGTCCCCTTGCAGTACCAGCGCTGCTCGTTGCTCGTCTGCTCGGCGTGGTTGTCACGGTATTTGAAACCGAACTGCAGCGACTGGAACCAGCTGGAGTCGAAGGCCCAGGTGAGATCAGCCTGGGCGAAGTTCTGCGAGTTGCTGGTATTGACCATGTTGGAACCGGTCGAGCCCAGATCCACCTGCCCCGCAC
Organism: uncultured Luteibacter sp.; assembly: GCA_966191635.1. Classification (GTDB taxonomy): domain Bacteria; phylum Pseudomonadota; class Gammaproteobacteria; order Xanthomonadales; family Rhodanobacteraceae; genus Luteibacter. Next base: position 31,056 of record CBIGPO010000044.1, on the reverse strand, counting down.
CGGCCAGCATGTTCTGCAGTACGTCCGGCGAGGCGGTGAGGGTCGGTTTGCCGCCGAGTGTCCACGCCGCACCGTTGCTGCCGTCCACCCACTGGCCATTGACGAAGTTACGCGGCTTCGCGGCCATGCTCAATTGCACCGACGGACCGCCCGTGGCCCAGGTACGGCCGACGTTGAATGATCCGCTGAGGCTGCCACCGTTGTCCCACTCACCTTCGAGGTTGAGGGTCTGTGAGGTGGCCTTCTCAACGTTGTAGCTGCCGTTGAGCCACGGGATCTCCGTGGAGCAGGTATCCACGGCCTGTCGCACTGCACCGGTAGACGGGTTGGTCAGCGAGTTACAACCCACTCCCGCGGGCGGAAGCACGTAGTTCGCGCCGGTGACGATGGTGTGCGACGGGTCGAAGGTCAGGCCATTGGGAGCGAGCAACCTGCCCTGTTGGTCCGCGTAGTTGCTGCTGCTGGGCAGGCCCCACTCGGGGACTTCCAGCGTGTTGGTGATCTGGGTCTGCTCGCGCTGGAAACGGAAGTAATTACCGGTCAGCAACAGATGGTCGCTGGGCTTGAACTGCATGGTCGCCTGGGCGCCCTTGGTCTTCAGGTCCAGCTGATTACGGCTCGTGGAAAACTGCTGCGGCATCCAGTAGCCCGAATCGACGTTGCCGGCCTGGTCGACCACACCGCCGCCGGACCACAGGTCGAGATTGGGCGCCACGTCGGGACCGTACGGACGGCCATGCACGTCCGTCGGCGGTGCGGTGCACGTGGCCTGGCTGGTACAGTCGTTGCTCCACCAGTGCCAGCTGTCGGCCTTGGCCGTGTAATCGATATCGCGGCGCTTCTGGTACGAACCGGCGACGAGGAAGCCGAAGGTCTCGTCCTTGTTCTTCCACGACCACAGGGCCGAGGTCTGCGGGGTGATCTTGCTGCTGTTGTCCGAGCCCGCGCCATTGAGAGACACGAAGCCGTCGTTCGCCTTCATTTCCAGCGGACGGCGCGTGTGCAGGTCCACGTTGCCGCCGATGCCGCCTTCGTCCAGGCGCGCTTCAAGACTCTTGTAGAGCTTGATCTCGGAGAACATGTTCGCCGGCATCAGCGTGTAGTTGAACGAGCGCGTCAGGCCGGCCGACGTATCGGCCGAGGCCACGTAGTTGCCGTTCAATTCAGTCAGCGTCAGTTCGGGCGCGAGGCCACGGATGCTGACCGTTTTGCCCTCACCGGATTCGCGGCTGATGACCACGCCAGGGACGTGGGCGAGCGCGTCGGCGATGTTCTTGGCGGGGAACTGAGCGATGTTCTGCGCGTTGATGACTTCGACGATGGAGTTCGCATCGCGCTTGTCCAGCACGTTCTGGTCGATCGACTGGCGATAGCTCGTGACGACAACCGTATCCAGATTCGTGGGGCCGGCCGCGGTGTCGTTACTCTGCTTATCTGCCTTCTTGTCCTTGCCGTCCTTCTTTACCGTCGAGCTATCGGTGGTTTGCGCCGGCGCAGGTGTTGTCGTTGCGGCAGGCGCAGCTGTCTGTGCAAAGGCCGAAGCGGGCACCCCCAGATACCCGACGAACGATAAGGTTGCCGAGGCGAGCGCGGCATAAAGCGGCTTGCGCTTGAGCATGTTTGGCAGATAAGTCATTTCTTTTTATTCCCCTCAGTGGTGTGCGCCCTTATGGAATCGGCGCGATGGTCCCCCGTTACATCACTGCTGCAGATACGCGTTCTACTGCTGCATGCGTCCTCCTTATTTCCTGCAATTCAATCGATCCAAATTTCATGCCGACAGCGATCTGGCTCATCAGCGATGGGTGATTCAAATCTCCGAATGCGCTGCCGTCATGGCTCGTTGTGGCCAAGCTCTAGGCAGCGTTTGCCGTTGTTGCGATCGTCAGTCGACGAGAGGCAACGCAGCGACAGACCGTGTTGTTTTCCGCCTAGTAGCGGCTGGGATGGATGCGGCGGTAACTACCCGCGCCGCTGGCAACAGGTCTCATGAACGCGGGTGCGCATGCGACACGCATGATTGTGATCATGGAAGTACAGACGATGCTTGGTTTCATGTAGCGGCTTCCCATTCCCCTGGACAGGCCTGACGGGAAGCAGCAACACCTAAGGCAGCGCTCGACGCGCACACCTCATCTGCCCTCCCCACCCCGGTCAAAGCCATCTGGATCTTTCGCAGCAACGACAAGACCCAAATAACCTTGACTTAGATCGATCTAAATCCCCTGGGGACAGATTAAGACGCTAAAGCGGAAAAGTGTCACGCTGCGCTGCAAAAACGCAGCCTTCAACCGGCGGGATATCACGCCGTACGAGGGCTCGTGGAGACAGCCGCCTGCAGCGGCAGGGCCGTCGATTCATCTGTGTCGCTGTCGATGACGACACGGTTGCGCCCCATGTGCTTGGCTCTGTACAACGCAGCGTCCGACGCACGGCTCAGGCGTTGCAGGTCGTAGCCTGTCCTATCGGTGCAGGCCACACCGATGCTGGCCGAGAAGGAAACCACCACGCCGTCCATGATCAGTGGCGAGGCCGCGAGCGCGAGGCGGATGCGCTCGGCGATCACGGTGCCTTGCAATCGCGGCGTATCCATCAGCAGCATGCCGAATTCCTCACCGCCAAGGCGTCCGAGTACGTCGGCCTTGCGCAGCTGCCCTTTGCAGATCGCGACAGCATGCTTCAGCACCGCATCGCCCACGGCATGCCCGTGCGTATCGTTGACCTCCTTGAAATGATCGAGGTCGAGGAAAACCAGGCTGCCGTCGCCGGATCGCTTCTCAAGAGCCTGCAGTGCGCGCTCGGACTCGCTCATGAAATGCTGGTGGTTGTAGATCCCGGTTAGTCCGTCGCACGACGACAACCACTTGAAGCGAAGCTGCGAACGCTTGATACGCAGCATCCAGAAGACGATCGACAGGAGCACGACGGACATCACCACGATATAGAGTCGACTGGTCTCCACGGCCTTGGCGTCCAGCGCCTGCTGAAGGCGCAGGATCCGGTTCTCCTTGCTCAGGCCTTCTGTTTCGATCTTCTCGTCGAGGAAGTGCTGGCGAGCGGCCTCGTAGGCCGCGTTCCTGACATTTGCATCGCGCAGGTAACCCTGGTCCTGAACGACATAGTGTTCGTAGTAGCCCAACGCGAGGGCAGGATGCCCTTGTGCCTTTTCGATCGAGTACAGGACGCGGTAGGCGAACCGCAACGCCTCGTTGACATCGCCGGCATGGGACATGGCAACAGCCTCGAGCGCAGCTCTCCGTGCTTCGGTGACATTGCCCAGTTGCTCGAAGATCTGAGCGCGTTGGCTGGCCAGAGCGATGACATGTGGAAAGTACTGGCTTGCCTGGATGGCAGGCGCAATACGTTGGATCGCCGCCAGGGCGTCGGTCGACCTGTGTTCCTCGAACAGACGATCCACAAGGATCAGTGACATGGTGTTGGCGAAGATCGGCTGGCCGTCCGCCGTGCAGATATCAATCGTCTTCAGCAATTCCGGACTGTTTGCAGTCAGTTCGCGGGAGCCCTCAAGTGCCGTGACCTTCTGCACCATAGCCTGGCATGGGGATTGGCCGGCTGGCGTGGCTTCCAGCATCATGTCCGCGTACTTCAGTCCCAGATTGGGCTGGCCCGCGAACGTCAGCATCTGCGACAGGTTCGCCAACAACACGAAGCGGGCCACCGGGTCGGTCACGACAGGCAGCGTGTCCGCCGCGCGGGTCGCCATGGCGTACGCCTCTGCGTACTTGCCCTGCTCGCTCAGGTTATTCATCAACATGGCGGTGGCGCGGGTACCCAGCGTATCGTCATCCGCCTGCGCCATGACCTCCCGCAACGTAGCCTCTGCTTCCGGATAGTGGCCTTCGTAATTCGACTCCCAGCCGTCGAGGTAGCGCAGGTAACGCTTTTCGTCCGTTGTCAGGCTGGCCGCGTCACGATGGAGCTCGCTCAGCTTTTCGACGAAGAGCGAGTGATCCGTCGTGCGTATGGCATCGACCTGCGCAAGCCGCTCCGTGCCGGGTTTCACCGGCAGCGCAGGAGCGGCATGGCCGCACTGGACCTGCGCCCACAGGGCCGCCAGCCCCGCCAGGACCAGCCAGGGTCGCATGTGGCGACGGCAGCTGAGGGCCATGCGATTTCCCCTCAGGTCGAGGGCGTATCGTCGTCCGGAGCGTCCGGACGCTGCTTCGGCTCGTCGTCCTTGCCATCGCCATGGTCGTCATCGTGATGGTGGTGATGATGGTCGTCATGACCGTCACCCTCATGCCCACCCGTCTGGCTCTGGTGTTCGACGTGCATCTGCACGAGACCCAGTTCCTTGGTCAGGGCCGTACTGTCGCCATTGGCGGCCAGTTCGCGCAAGCCGGTCGAGGCGTTCGCGGCCTCTAGCGCCTGTGCAAGCTCCTCGGGCGAGGCGTGTCGCAACTTGGCATCGCGGCCGATGGCTTCCAGCAGTTCAACGGTATCGCGCATGGTCTTCCCCTGGTTTTTGTTACGTGGGTGCCGACGGTCCGGCATGACGGTGTAACGGCAGGTTGCCCGATTTCTTGAGTCGCTTATGCCGGAACGGCGGCTTCGGCGCCCGTGCCATAGACCTCATCGAGCGCATCGAGGCGCGCTCGCATGATGACGTTTGGCTTCAGCGCACACGCGGGCGGGAGCACGAGCGTTTCCTGGCCGGTGAACTCGGCGGCAGGGAAGTCGCGCAGCGCCATGCGCTGGATATGCGGCCCCTCGACCGGCAGCGTCGGCGCGCGATAGACGATGACCTCATGATCGGCCGGATAGTCCTGAAGCAGGCGCTCTGTCAGCAGCTCGCGATACGCGTCGGGCGTCCGGAAACGGCCGAGCGAGCGATCACCGACGACACCAAGCTGCCAGAGGATTACGTGGCTGGTCGTGTCCAGGTTGCGCTCGAAGAAGAGCAACTGGCTGGCCTCCAGATGCTGGCAGCCGACGCGGCCCGGATCGATACCCAGGTCGGCGTACAGGCAATCCTCGGCGGATACACCGGGTTCCATGTGTGCCTGGTAGCCCTCGGCACGGGCGAGCTCGATCACCTTGTGCGGCGACCAGGCGAAGATGCCCGGGTGACCGTAGAAGACGCTGCAGACCCGCTTTCCCGCCCGTACTTCGGTCATCATCACTTCGACCCACTCGCGATAGGTCTTCATGCGCGACTTGCCCGGCCGGTAGTACGGCTGGAGGCTGCGGACTTCCGGATTCAGGCGTTCCAGCCAGAGTTGCACCACGTGGTCCGAGAGCGCGGCGAAGACAACGTCTGCGGTCTCGATATGGTTTCGCGCGAGGGGGGTCAGGTGCGAGCCAAGGGTGATACCCATGCCGACACAGGCGATGCTACCGCGGCGTGTTTCGATCGATACTGGTGCAGGTATGTTCATGGGATGCTACTAGGCAAGGTTATTGTGACCGGCATGGGCACCCCGGACAGGGATCGTATAGACCCCCGAACAACTTCCGCCTAATGGCCCCCCGGAACTAACCATCATAATGCGACAGAAATCACATTTTCGGCAGGGCCGCTGTGTAGCAACTTCTAAGGATCGACATGTGGGGACGTGGAGGACATGACGCCGTGGTACTCGCGGCGGGCGGTAGCACCAGGCTGGGGAAGCCCAAGCAGCTGCTGACCATTTCGGGCGAAACCCTGCTGCAGCGCACGGTGCGCCTGGCGAAAGAGACCTGCCCCACCCGCCTCCTGGTGGTACTGGGTGCCCAGGCCGAACAACTGGCCCCGCTGGTCACGGGCACGACTATCGTGTTCAACCCCACGTGGGAAACCGGCATCGCCTCCTCGTTGGCCCGGGCTGCCACCGCGCTCGCGGGGCGAGCATATCCGGTGCTGGTTACCGTGGTGGACCAGCCATGCCTCGCTCCGGACCACCTTCAGAAACTGTTCGCTGCCTTCGACGGCAGCTGTGATGTCGTCTCGGCCTATGGCGACGCACTGGGACCACCGGCCCTTCTCCGCCCGGAAACCATGGCTCTCGCCGGCACGCTGCAGGGCGACGCCGCTTTCCGGCGCCTATGGGCGGGCGGCCACCCGGCGGCAGTGCGCCGCGATGCGCTGGGCCGGAAGCTGGATACCCCGGAAGACGTGGCGGACGCCATTCGCGCAGGCTTGCTGGACGGCTAGGCGGCCAGGCATCTGATGCGGATGGTACGGGCCTTCACAGCCGCCCTGCCCGCTTGATCGCCAGGTACCGCTCCACCAATCGGCCGGACAACTCGCTGGCGAGCACATCCAGCGTGGCGATGCCTTCGCGTCGCAACCGCGCATGCACCGCGTCCCGCTGGTCAAGGTAACGCAGGGCGCCGGCGGTACGAATGGCCGCCTCCAGACTCTCCGTACCACCCGTGGCGGCACGATCCAGCGCCAACTCGCGCAGGCTCACCACCAGCACCAGGTGCCGGCGCGACATCATCTTCACCGCCGCGCGCAGTTCCTCATCGTCTTCGTCGCGCACGTTGGTCACCAGCACGACCAGCGCGCGCCTTCGCTGGCGTGTCTGCAACTCGCTGGCGGCGTGGAGGTAGTCGGTGGGTGCGGATTCGGCGCGCAGGTCGTAGCCGGCGCCCAGCAGCATGTCCATGCCACCGGCCCCCTGTTGTGGAGCCAGCCAGCGCGTGCTCTGGCCGGCGCACGCAAGCAGCCCCACGCTATCGCCCTGGCGCAGTGCGATGTATGCCAGCGCGAGCGATGCGTTGAGCACCTGGTCGAAGTGACCTACGCCCTCGTCTTCGGCCAGCATGCGACGGCCACAGTCCAGCATCAGCACGACCTGTTGGTGGCTCTCATCGCGGTACTGGCGGGACATCAGCCGGCCGGCCCGCGCAGTGGCTTTCCAGTCCACCTTGCGCAGGCTGTCGCCCACGCGGTAGTCGCGCAATTCCTGGAATTCCGTACCTTCACCGCGTCGGCGTTGCAGCCGCGCGCCTACCGAACGCGAGGCCAGTTCCACACTCAGGCCGGCCATGCGCGCGAGCGGGGCGAAATTAGGAAACACGCGTACATCCGCCGCGACATCCAGCGTGCGGCGTTGATGCCAGAAGCGCCAGGGCGAGGTCAGTTCCACCTGGCAGCCAGCGAAGGCGAACCGTCCTCGCGAAGCCGGCCACAGCGCGTACGAGAATCCCAGCTCGCGCGAAGGTGCGATGTCGACCGTGCGCGGGAGGCCCTCGACGCGCCAGCCACCCGGATGCATGTCGTGGATACGCACGCGGCGCGCGCTCTTGCCTGCGTGGCGCAGGCGCAACGTCACGTCGAGGCGCTCGCCCAGCGGCAGCACAGCGTCAAGTTCACGCGTCAGTTCGGGTGAGGCCTGGCGGTCCAGGCGAAACACGTCGCACACGAGCGCGACGGCGCACAACGCGCCGAGCAGGCACCACCACGACAGCGGCAGCACCTCGAACGACACGAGTACGCCCGCGGCGAACCACACGCCGATGAGAGACAGCATGGCTGCGGCGGGACGGATCATCGGCGCGGCGCGGCCACTTTGTGCAACAGGCCCTTGAGGATGTCTTCGGCGTGCTGGCCGTCGATCAGTGCCTCGGGCGCCAACAGCAAACGATGGCGCAGCGCCGGAATCGCTACGCTGCGCACGTCGTCGGGCGTGACAAAGTCGCGGCCGTCCACCAGTGCGGCGGCGCGGGCGAGGCGCACCAGTGCCAGGCCGCCACGGGGGCCCGCACCGGCCAGCACGCCCGACCACTCGCGGGTGGCGCGCGCAATCCGCACGGCGTAATCCACGACTTCATGATCCACGCGCAAGGTAGCCACCATGCGTTGCATGGCCATCAGCTCCGCCTCGTTCATCACAGGCGACACGCGGGATACGTCAAGGTCCGCCGCCACCTGCCCGTCCAGCACCTCGGCCACCATGCGTGTCTCGTCGGCCAGCGTCGGGTACTCGATCTGCACTTTCACCAGGAAACGATCCAGCTGTGCCTCGGGCAGCGCGTAGGTACCTTCCTGTTCGATGGGGTTCTGCGTCGCGACCACCATGAACGGCTGCGGCAACGGAAAACGCCGACCTTCGATAGTGACCTGGTTTTCCTGCATGGCTTCCAGCAGCGCCGCCTGCGTCTTGGCCGGCGCGCGATTGATTTCGTCGGCCAGCAGCAGGTTGGCAAACACGGGGCCGCGACGGATCTGGAAACGCTCGGCCTTCATGTCGTACACGGCATGGCCGGTGACGTCGGTGGGCATCAGGTCGGGTGTGAACTGCACGCGGCCGAAAGTGCATCCCACCGCGCTGGCCAGTGCACGCACCAGCAAGGTCTTGCCCAGGCCCGGCACGCCCTCGATCAACACGTGACCGGCGGCGAGCAAGGCCAGTAGCACCTGCTCGAAGACCGGCTGCTGGCCGATAAACGCGCGACCCACCTGGCTGCGCAGCGCAGCGATGCGTGCGGCGACCTCCGCCGGTGTGAAGGTAATCGGTGCCGCGGCTTCGCGCGGGGTGTCGACGGATGTGTTCATGGGTGTCTCCGCAATCGGGAAAGAATGGCGACGCTGTCGCGAAACGCGTTGGCATCGGCGGGAGGCCGGAACGCCCGCGCAACATCCGCAGGAGCCTCGTCGAAGCGTTCGGCGAGGCGGGCATGGAGCGATTCGCCCTCGAGGTCGTCGGTACCGGGATCCAGGCGCCGCGCACGGGTCAGCACGCCGGCGCAGACGCGCGCATGCAAACCGCGGCCCTGATCGCGCCGGAAAAGGAATTCGCCGGCAGCCTGCACGTGCTCCACCAGCGCGCGGCGATCCGCGCGCTGGGTGTCCAGCAGCGGACCAAAGCGCACCGCGCGCGATACGGCCCACGCAGCAAGCAACAGGGCGAATGCAAGCATGGCCGGCCAGCCGCGCGTGAACAGCAGGCTCCAGATGCGCTCGCCGTCGACGCGGTACACCAGCGCGGCGGACTGTTCGTTGTCGTCCAGATGCAGCACGCGCACCAGGAGGCGACGCGCCACGGGGTCTTCGAAACCACGACCGACGAAGGGATCCAGCGACGGCACCAGGGTGATCGTGCCTTCACCATAACGGACCGTCACCATCAGGTCCCCTTTGGCATCACCCAGTCCATCGACGCGGACATTGGCGCGAACCTTCAAGCGCGTGCCGCACCATTCGTAGGGTTTCTCACCGGGGTGTCCCTGCACCGCCAGGCAGCCAAAGCCTGTCGACGTGAGGCCCGTCACTTTGCTCACGTTCTTCCAGAAAGAGGCACGGGCGAGATCTGCTGTGGACCCCGTACGCACGACCAGTCTGCCTCCATCGTCCACGAGGTAAAGCAGATCGTCCGCGTCGTCGCGATTCAGGTTAGCCGCGTTCACACCCAGCACCACCAGCGATTCATCACCGGCGGGAATGCCACTGACCGAATGCGCCGAAATACCCATGCCGCGCATCGCGCGTTCCAACGCGTAGAAGTGATTGGTGGCCGCCTTGCCGGAAGGTGGCATGTCCACCTCGACTTCCTTGCGCTCGAACGCACTGAAGAACGCGCCTACGCAAAGCAGCACGAGTGCTGCGATGGCCAGTGCCCATGCGTTGCCCCGGCTCATGCGCGCTCCACCGGCCAGCCGCCGAGCAGGACGGCCATTTCCTCGTCGGAGGGATAGCGATCCGCATAGGCCGCGTATTGCCACGTGCGCACAATACGAATGGCACGACGGCCGGCGTCGTCGTCATCGAGGCGGCGCGCACCAGCGATGGCGTCGGCTTCCGTGGCGTCCGGCGACACCGGCTCGTCCAGCCGTGTGGCCATGCGCTCCACGGTGCCGCGATAAAGCAAGGCCAGCGCTTCCCGGCGCGAGCCCGACCGCCACAGCACGTGCACCTGCTCGCCGAAGCCCTTCGGCACGGCGACCGCCACGAGCGTTTCCTCTACGGTGCTGGGTGCCGTTGCATGAGCCATCGCAGGGATGCCGGCACGCGAGGGCAAGCGTCGCAGGGCGAACCACGCAATCCATGCGACGGCCGCTACGAGTAAAGCCAGGAGAAGTCCCTTCAACGCCAGACCTACCCCAGCAAAGTCGCCTTGCGCGATTGGCCTTTCGGAAATAGGGTCCTCGGGTTTAGGCACCGTCGGGTGTTTCGGCACCCAGCGCCATTCGTGCGCCTTCCCACCCAGCAGGGGATCGGCCAGCACCTTGTTCGACACATCGTCCATTCGCCGATCGGTGCCCTGCTTCGGCACGGGGAATGCCGATTCGAGAGGCACGCTGACGGCATCGGGTTTGGCGACGCGCGGCGCGTCGGCCGCATAGGCTGTCGGCGCGACGAAACACATGGCGATCAACAGGATCGCAGCGGTGGCTGTGGCCAGCAGGCGGTTACGCAGGCGTCGGAACGCGAGGTCTAAGTCCCATGCTTCGAGCTCGGTACGGCGACCGAGATAAAGTGCGAAGCCACCCGTCGTGCACAGCGGTTCCGCAACCGACATGCCAAGGTAGTACGCCACGATGAGCGGCACGGACAACCAGTGCGGCATAGTGCGCAGGAACCCTGCGTTGAACCAGTACGACTCCCACAGCTCGGCGGGCACGAACATCGGCAGGAACAGCAACAGGCTCAACGCCAGCACCCACTCGAACATCATGCAGGTCAGCGCGAGTCCCGTACCGGGGCCCTCCACGCCACGGCCGAACACACGCCAGCGCCTGGAACGCTCGCCGCGATCCAGTCCTTCCAGGTAAACGATGGGTTGCAACACACAGCGGCGCGGATCCAGCCGGCGAATTGTCATCCAGCCCAGCAACCCTTTCAGGCCCCACGTGCGCATGCCGCGCAAGGCATCACGCCAGTCCGGTGCGTCCGCGAACACGGCACGCGACACCACGTAGAGCGGGATGCGCGCGAACAACGGCTTCAGCCACCAGAGCAACAGCAAGGGCAGCCAAGGCTTTCCCAGCCACTGTTCCAGGGCGATGGCCATCGCCAGGAAAGGCAGCGAGGCGATGAACCACGCCGTGAAGATCGGCCGCGCGTGGCGACGGAGCATCGCCGCGCCAAGATCCACGGACTCGCGGGCGCTGCGCAGGCGCAGCACCACGGAGATGCGCTCAATCTCCACTGCGCCTCCCGCGGCCACCGAACATTAGCCAGGCAATCACCAGCAACCAAAGCAGCGCGGCGCTGCCGAACTTCACTACATCCGGGAACGCAGCGACGGACGACCAGAAGGCCTCGATGAACGCGGCGATCACCAGCATCAGGAACGCGCCCAGCACCAGCTGCGCGCCGACACCACCCGCTTCGCGCAACGCATCGCCACGGCGCATTCGACCGGGTGCCAGCAGCGTGTAGCCCAGACGCAGGCCCGCACCCCCGGCGATGACAATGGCTGTGAGTTCAAACGACGAATGTGCGGCGACGAAACGCCAGAACGGGCCGCCATAGCCGATGGCATTCAGATGGCCGGCGATGCCGCCGAACATGATCCCGTTTGTCACCAGCACGTAGACCGCGCCAATACCAAAGAACAAACCCGCTGCGAAGGTGCGGAAGGCGATGCCGACATTGTTGAGCACGTAGAAGCCGAACATCGCCACGTCGGTGCCACTGGTGCGGCCGATCTTGTCGCGCGAGGGGTTGTACATCTGCTCGAACCGGTCCAGTGCCTGTCCACTGAAAATCATGCTGGCCACGTCAGGCCGGAAGTGAATCAGCAGCAGGCAGGCAACGGTCGGCAGGTACAGCAGCGCGGCGGCAATGGCCATGGCCTTCCACTCGCGGCGTACAAGGCGTGGAAATCCGGCCACGATGAATTCGCCGACGCGGTGCCAGCGCGGCGCAGGCGGGCGGTAAAGCAAGCGATGGCCCCGATCCACGATGCGTTGCAAACGGTCGGTCACTTCGTGGCTGTAGCCCCGGGCGCGAGCCATGGCAAGGTGCTGGCAGATGCGCCGGTACTGGCTCGGAAAATCCAGCCCCTGCTCCGCCAGGGCCGACGACCAAGCCTGGCGACCGCTGCCACGCATCCAGGATTCCACTTCCGACCATCCTGCATCGTGCAGGGCCACGAAGCGCTCTTGTTTCATGTGCGCCCCAACAGCCAGTTGGCGTGCGCCAGCAGCTTGCGTAGCCCCGCATTGCCCATTCGGCCGGTGAGCGGTTCGAGCAGGTCGCCCAGTTCGCGCTGCCGCGCTTCGTGCAGGTTGCGGCCACGCTCGGCAAAGGCTACGAGCGCTTCCTGTTCTTCCAGGCGCAGGGGCGTGGACGGCGGCTCGGGTGCCTCGTTCGGCACCTGGCCCACCGCACCACGCTGTAGCACGTGGATCACCATCGTGCCGGCTACGATGTCACCGATGCGGCGACTGTAGGGGTCGATAAGACAACAGATGAGGCCGATGCCGTAGATGCCTGGCAGACCATCGACCGTACGCAGCAGGTTGCGAATGACCGAGGGCAACAAGGTCACAGGCGTTCCATCGGCATTCACCACACGCAGGTTCATCACGCGCTTGCCCACCGTCTGCCCATCCATCCAGACCTCGCAGGCAACGCCGTAGATCCAGTACGCCGCGAACAACACCAGCATGCCGATACCGGCGCCGGCCGCCCCCAGCATGCCGAGCACGGCCAGCAGGATGAACGCCGCGAATGCGCGCAGGGCGAAGTCGATGAGCCATGCATGCGCACGCACCGTCGCTCCGGCTGCGTGCAAACGGAGCGAGACGCCCTCGGGCGTCTCGATCTGGCGAACCGTGTCGAGCATCAGGCGTCGACGACGATGGTGCCGGCGATGTAATCGTGGCCACACCGGCGCTCACTGGCGAAGATCACGCAGGCATCAACCAGCGCCACGACGGCGCCTACTTTGGGAATCACTGTCACCGCGGTAAGTGGCAGCCAACGCAGGAGCACGATGCGCCAAAGGGGAGCCGGCGAGCCATCGACCATGACCACCTTGGTGCCCACGATTTTCTTGCCCAGCGTCTGGCCGTTCTTGTTCAGCAGCACCAGGTTGATGACGGAGAGCGCCCCAATCAAGACGAAACCGAGCAAAGCCGCGGAAGGCGTCATGCCTCCGCTCTTCATGGAATACGTCCACGGCGCGAGGCAAATGGAGCTGAAGATGCCATCCAGGAACGAGGCACCGAATCGCTGGCCACGCGAGGCCTTGGCACGTTCGAGGCTGGCTGGAGTGGCAGCGCGGGTTTCGAGCTCGGCCTGAGGTGCGGCGTACGGATTGCTGTCCATTTCGTATGTCCTGCCGGGTGGAAAATCAGGTCTGGACGACGATGGTGTCGGCCATGTAATCGTGCACGCAGCGCCGCTCTTCGCCGAAAATCATCAATACGTCCACAAGAGAAAACAGCGGCCCGACCATCGGCACGACACCGATGACGCGCACCGCGAGGATCCGGACGACCAGGATGCGCCACAGCTCGCATCGGCTGCCGTCCGTGCGGACGATCGCGATGCCCAGGGCACGCTTGCCCAGGGTCTGACCGAAGCGGGAAAGCAGCACGATATTGGCGACGAGCAGCGCGAGGCCGAACACGCCGAAGACGATGATGCCCGGAAGCGCGGGAACCAGGCCCTTCCCGACACCACGGCCCACGCCCGCAACCAGTGCGGTGACCAAGACGAGTGCGAAGATGATGACGCCGTCGATAAGCGCAGCACCGAGGCGCGCCCCACGAGTGGCCCTGTTCGACCGCAGCTCCGCCGGCAAGCGCGGCGGCAGCTCCAGCTCCGCCTGCGGAGCGGCGTAGAAATTGTCGTTCATTCCCTGTAACCCCCTGAGCGCCCCTGGCGCCGAGGCGAGTATAGGCACGGCACAGGCCGGCCGCAAAGAGGGGGTCAAAAATTCCTACCTACGCCTTGCATACTGCGTCGGGGGCAGACCGACGTGACGGGTAAAGGCCACGCTGAACGCGCTCGCCGAGCTATAGCCCACGCGTTCGGCTATTTTCGCGACGCCAAGGCCCTGTCCTCGTAGAAGCCGCTTGGCGAGTGCCATGCGCCAGGCCAACAAGTACTCCATCGGGGCGACGCCGACGGTGCGACTGAAACGTTCGAAGAACACCGAACGGGAGAGCGCGGCTGTCTCTGCCAGTTGTTGCACGGTCCAGGACTTCTCGGGGCTCTCATGCATATGGCGTAACGCAAGCGCGAGACGCGCATCGGCCAGTCCGCGAACCAGTCCGGGCGAAGCCGCGGTTCCCGTCGATCGCAGCGCTTCGATGAAGAGCAGCTCGAGTAGGTGCGCGAGCACGACATCACGCGCGGGCCGTTGCTCGCGCGACTCGTCACGCACAAGCTCAACCAGGGTAGCCAGCCGGCGCTCACCGCGAACGTGCACGATTTCGGGAAGCAGCGAAACCAGCAAATCCGCATCCGGTGAACCGAACACACAGTGGCCAACGAGCAGCTGCACGTCGGCGGGGCCCTCCTGGATGCCATGTCTGAAGCCACCACCAGGCAGCGCCACAGGCAGCACATCGGGATGATCAGGTCCGGGCGGATCGAGGCTCGACATCGTGAAGTCGTAAACCTCCGGGATCAGAACGAAGTCGCCGCCCTGAAGCAGCATCGGCGCCTGCCCGTTCGTCAGTAACCGACACGAACCTTCGAGGATCACGCAATAGAACGGTTGGCCGGCTTCCGAGCGCCGAACCTGCCAGCGGCCTGCGGCCCCGACCACCTTCGAGTACGTGGGCTTGGGCTGGAGCAGCGTGACGACTTCCGCGAGTGGATCGATCACGACCGGACTATCTCGAATGAATGCGGGACTCTGGATTGTAGCAAGTCCGGATCCTCCTCCCTATCGTGGGCTCCCTGCACCCCGCTTCAGGAGATCCCCATGAAAACCGTTCTTATCACCGGATGCTCGTCCGGCTTCGGCCTCGAGACCGCCCGCTACTTCCTCGAGCGCGACTGGAATGTCATCGCCACGATGCGTACCCCTCTCGAGGATGTCCTGCCCGGCTCCGACCGTCTTCGCGTGATAGCCCTCGATGTCACGGAGCCGGAAAGCATCCGTCAGGCCCTGGCAGCGGCAGGCCACGTCGATGTCCTCGTCAACAATGCAGGTATCGGCGTGCTGAACGCACTCGAAGGCACCTCGATGGAAACCGCGCGCGACGTCTTCGAAACGAACACGCTCGGCACCATCGCGATGACACAGGCCGTGCTGCCGCAGATGCGCGAGCGAAAGGGAGGAGTCATCGTCAACGTCACCTCGAGCGTGACGCTCAAGCCCCTGCACCTGCTATCGGTGTACACCGCCAGCAAAGCGGCGGTCAACGCGTTCTCCGATTCGCTCGCGCTGGAACTTGAACCCTTCAACGTACGTGTTCGCGTGGTATTACCGGGACGCGCGCCTGAGACGCGCTTCGGCGAAAACGCCCGGACGCGCATGCAGGCAGGCTTTCCGGATGCTTACGCGGAACTGGCGAAGAGTGTCTTCGCCCGCTGGCAGCAGGAGACGGCGATGACGCGCCCAGTCGACGTTGCAGAGGCAGTGTGGCTTGCGGCGAACGATGCTTCCAGTCCGGCGCACATTCCGGCGGGCGATGACGCCGTGGCGGTTGCGGGCCCCCGGTGATGGGCCCTGTCTCCGAGACCCGGATTCCGCACCACCACTGGTACCGATGTGGTCAGGAAGCGTACGGTCGAGTAGACGATCCCAGCTCGCGCTGCAGCCGGTATGCAAACGCCTCGAACTTTGCCGGATCGGCCTTGGATACCAAGATGCCGAACAAGTCATCCAGGTCGTAAATGTCACGGTCGGGATCGAAGGTGAAAGCGCCACGGGAGCGGACGATTTGCTGGCTATCGTAGCTCGCCTGCTTTTCGCCAAGGATGATGAAGTTCAATCGCGAGTAGGTGCCATCGAGACCGTGCGCGAAGAACTTTTCCTGCGTCTCGACGATTTTGGCCGTACTCCCCGAGATGGTGACCTGAATCGCGCAGGCCTCGGCCGACGAACCAAGATCGACGGCGGGAAAGCTCGTTTCCAGATTCAGGTTTACCAGGTCCGAATAGCCGAAAACGATCACAGCCATATCCCTGGCCAGGGACTCACCGAAGATGGCAACGTCCAGCAGGCGAGCTTTCGAGTAGATCTTCACGTAGTGCTTATAGGCGGCAACATAGGTCGCAAGGCGACTGGCAAGCGCCTGATTCGAATCGTTCAAGCCGGGATACTCCGCAGGGTGCACCTCTTCAATGGATCACATCCTGTTGTAGATGCAGCACCACGTCAACGCGGGGCGGAACGCGCGTGGCAGCCACAAGAAATTCCGGAAGCCTGAAGTAGCCCGTCGGGCACCCTGCCATCCGGCACTGACGTACCAGCCACGCCAAGCCATACGTTCCCCTCCACCACTAAGGAGGGGGAGCCTCGTGCTGAAGCGCCTGCTGTCATGCCAGTTAATGTTGTTGATGGCGCTACCCGCCATCGCTCAGCCATCGTCCCAATTGCCGGCCCTGGACGCGAAGGACGCGGCACCGGCAACAAAGATCCTCGTGCTGGGCACGGTGCACCTGCGCACGGCGCCGAAAGACTTCAACGCTAAGTCATTGGAACCCTTGCTTGAACGGCTCGCCACTTTCCAGCCGCGCGTCATCACGATCGAGAACACCTCGGCCGAGATGTGCGACCTCATGGAGAGGAACCCCACCGTCTACGATCCGGACGATGTGAAGCACCACTACTGCCGCGACACGAGCCGGGCAAGGACCGCTACCGGCCTGGACATACCTACCGCGCTGGCAGAAATGCGGCAGACACTGAAACAGTGGCCTGCCGCTCCCAGCGCCGCACAGCGTCGACGACTGGCGGCGGTCTTCCTCGCCGCCGGCAATGCTCCCTCCGCCCTGGTGCAATGGCTGCAACTTCCCATCGAAGAAAGGCACGCCGGCAACGGGCTCGACGACGAACTGGTCAAGACCCTCGACACCTTTGCCACCGGCACCAACGACGAGACCTTCCAGATCGCCGCACGCCTCGCCGCACGGCTAGGTCTTCAGCGCGTTTTCGCGGTCGACGATCACACCAATGACAACATCGATGTCGGTGATCAGAAGGCCTATGGCACGGCGGTGTCTGCCGCGTGGGCGGTAGCCGCACCTCGCAGAAAGTCCATGGAGGCTGCCGAGGATGCGCTCTGGAAGAAACGCGACATGCTCGGCCTGTACCGCTTCATCAACCGTCCGGACAACATGCTCCTGGCCAACCGCACCGATTTCGGTGCTGCGCTCGCCGATCCCTCGCCAGAGCATTACGGCCAGCGCTACGTGGCCGGCTGGGAGGTCCGCAACCTGATCCTCGCCGCCAACATCCGCCTCGCCTCCGGCGCCACACCCGGCACCCGTGTGCTGGCCATCATCGGAGCGACACACAAGCCCTGGCTGGATGGCTTCCTTGGCCAGATGCAGGGCGTGGAAATCGTTGACGCCGAGCAGGTTCTGCGCTGAGGGCAGACTTATAGATCGCCACCCGCCTTATCGCGAACTGCGGGGCCGCAGTAACCTCTCAGGTCGACTTGACCGCGTCCGTCCCCATCAGCAACGCTTCGTGCTGGTTGAGCGTGGGGGCGGCGAACGGCTCGGGTGCAGGCGTGCGGCCGAAATGAATCGGGTGGTTCACTCCGCGGTACTGGCCCACGACGGGGTGATCGAAGGTCGCCACAAGGCCTTCGGAGGTTACCTGGGGATGATCGAACATATCCTCAATGCGTCGGGCGGCGGCACTGGGCACGGCGTCGCCAAAGAGAGCCTCCCACTCCAGCGCAGTGCGCGAGGCGAGCGCGGCGTGCAGCTTCGGCACGATTTCCTCATGATGCTCGGCGCGCTTGCGCACGGTGTCGAAGCGCGGATCGTTATAGAGCGCATGGAGCTCCGTGCGCTCGCACAGGGCCTTCCAGAAATGCGGCGTATTGGCCGAGATGTAAATGTAGCCTTCGCGCGTCGGATGAATACCGGTCACACCGCCCGAGCGCATGTCGCGTCCGATGTCCAGCGACTCGCCTTCGGCCCAGATCATGCGCGCGGACTGCATGGTCAACGCGCTGCGCAACAGAGACACACCCACGTACTGCCCCATCCCGCTTCGCTCGCGCTCGTACAGCGCCGACGAGACGCCGGCGGCAAGTAGAGCAGCGGCGTAGTAATCCACCACCGAGCCGAAGATTACTTCCGGTGGACCGCCGCGCTTGCCCTGCAGCGTCGCCATACCCGTCATGGTCTGCAGCACCTGGTCGTAGCCGGCCTTGTCCTTCATCGGGCCGTGGTCGCCATATCCCGTGACGGCACAGTAGATCAGGCGCGGGTTGATCAGGGCGAGGCGGTCGTGGTCGATGCCAAGGCGCGCCGGTACGCTGGGGCGAAAGTTGTGCACCAGCACGTCGGCATCGCGCACGAGACGCAACAGCGCCGCATGGTCGGACGGATTCTTCAGATCCAGCACGATGCCGCGCTTGCTGCGGTTCACGCCGAGGAAGGCGCGACTCTCCGTGACCAGCGTCGACGGATACTGGCGCAGGTTATCGCCACCGGGCGGCTCGATTTTGATGACGTCCGCGCCCTGGTCGGCGAGCAATGTGCAGCCGTAAGGCCCGGCGATATACGCACTGAGGTCCAGCACCCGCACGCCGGCGAGCGGGCCCGAAGGCGTACGGGGGGGCGATGTCGGTGTTTCCATGCGTGCCTCGTTATCCACAGTGCCATATCCCGTTTGCGTGCGTTCACTTTGCAGGACACGGGGTGCGGGAAACACCCCGGCGCGATATGTTCTGGCAGCAGAAAAACTTGTTTGAATCTACAAGGACTCTGCCGGCGCCAGCGGCAGCCAGGTAAGTCGCCATGCGCCGTCGCGCCGCCCGCCTGTCGCAAAATAAGGCGTAAAGCGCAAAGGTGCGCGGTAACCAGGATCCAGCCGCAGCACCGGTGGCTCCCCTTCTTTGCGTGGAAGAAGCGTAAGCCAGCTTGCCTGCTGCCCCTCCGGCAGTTTTACGGTCTCGCTGGTCTTGAAGCCGTCAATGAGATCGGTGGCGAACACGAGCGGTCCGCAGGTGAGGCCGATGTAGTCGAAGTGCAGTACTTCCTGGTGAACCGCACTGCCGTCCGGCGCGCGCGACTCCTGGATGTTGCGGTTGCTGGCCCGGTGCAGGATCGGCCGCGCCGGAAACCGGGCGACGAGCACATCGCCTTCATGCCATTCACGGTCGATGATGGCGTACTGCCCGGGTGGCACCGTCACATCCGCATCCCCGCCATTGACCGCCAGCGTCGCACCCTCGGCCCAGCTCGGCACCCGCACTCGCAGCGTGAAGCGTGCCGGCCGCTCAACAGAGACGGTGATGCGTACGTCATCTGGATAGGGCCACGCGGTGGCCTGGGTCAGCAGCACGCGCCCCGGCCCTTCGAGCGAGGCCACCGATCGGCCCGGACCAAACACGTTGATATCGAGCGTTCGTGTATCCCTAGCGATCACCGCAAGCTCCGGCAGCTCCTCGACCGCCATCGCGCCGCTGGATTTGCAGCAGCGCCAGTACGTCGTATGCACGCGGCGGCCATTGGGGAAAACGTAGTAACACCAGTCCTCGCCGTCGGGCGCTTGCGCGGCGAGCAGGTCGTTGTACGCGGACCGCTCGATCTCTTCGGCGTAACGCGCCTCGCCGGTGATCAGGAGCAGCTCGCGATTGAGCTGGATCCACGCCAGCGTGGAGCAGGTTTCTACATAGCCTTCCGGACTGAACGCACCCGGCGCGTTGAACACTTCGCGCGAGCGATGCGCGACACCGCCCCAAGGGCCTCCACCCAGGGTCAGATGGTGGTCGCGGATGCTTCGCCATGCGTGTTCGACGGCACGTAAAAGATCCGGCTCGCCGGTAACACGGTGCAGCTTGGCGATGCCCACCAGGTTCCAGGCCAGCTGATATGCCTTGCCCGTAGCGATGAACGCGACATCCGTTCCGGCCAGGCACTGGTCGAGCAGGGCCAGTGGCGGATGCGCATTGGCCTGTTGAAGGACAAGCCGGGCGAGATCGAGATAGCGTGGATCACCCGTGGCCAGATGCAGATCCACCGCGGGGTCGAGCAGCACCGTTGCCGACATACCGAAGTGATTGCCCAGGTCGGTGATGTCGATGCCGCCTGCTGTAAGCGTATGCAGGCAGAGATCGCCGATGCGGCGTACCGCATCGAGATAGCTTGCACCGCCGAAGTGACGATGCACCTCCAACAGGCCCAGCATCAGGTAGGCGTGCGTCCAGATGTCCCAGGTGCGCACGCTCGGTTCGCCGTTCCAGCTCACCGGCTTCGGTGGGCGCTGGTACATAAAGCGGCGCTCGGGGGCGTACGTACCCAGATAGCCGTCAGCTTCCTGCACGGAAACCAGATAGTCGGCCACGCGTAGCACACGACGGCGGAGTGACTCGTCGCCACTGCGTCCGGCGGCACGCGATGCAGCCACCAGCCACTTGCCGGCGTGCTCACCGTACCAGTCGCCCTCCTCGTTCAACGCACGGCGCTCGGGCGCGAACAAGGCGATCGCCGGGCTGTACTCGTCGACGATGAAATGCGACAGGCGTCCCTGCAGGTTCGCCGCCAGCGCGGCGCCAAGCAGGCCTTCGAATTGCGTGACAGCTTTCATGTGGCATCGACCACGCAACGAAATCCGACACAGCCGGAACGATCCTTGCCCGGTGACATGAGTAGATACTTTCCATGCTGATCGAGACGATAGGCCTGTGGAAAGTACCAGTGCGACGTCTGCGGCTGGTAGCTGCTTCCGCCACGCAGCACGGCAGCGCGTGTGTGTTCGTCGAGGAACTCGTCGGTCCACTGCCACACGTTGCCCACCAGGTCGAGCACACCGAAGGGGCTGGCCGCCTGGGGAAAGGCATCGACATCCGCCGGAGCGCACAATCGCCGGCCGCGATTCACGACGGGAACGAAATCATCGCGCCAGTCGTTACCCCACGGATAGCGACGCCCGTCGCTCCCCTGCGCGGCATATTGCCATTCCCATTCGTGCGGAAGGCGCTTGCCGGCCCAGGCCGCATAAGCACGTGCGTCCTCGATCCCCACCCACGTCACCGGCTTGTTCTCCCAGCCGGCCGGCGGCTTGCCATCCACCCAGTGGCGCAGGAAGTTATGCGCGTCGAGTGGACGCCAATCCGTATCGTCAAGGAAGGCCGCGTACTGCGCATTGGTGACGGGCGTGCGATCGATGTGGAAAGACTCGATCTGCATGTGCCGACGGTGCCCGCGACGCGCACTGCTCTCCCACGGGTACTGCACGTCATTGCCTTCCCAGGTCTGCCCTTCGATCTCAACACCACCCACCACGAAGTCGAACGGGCCGGCAGAAACAGTCAGCATGCCTTCCGGCGCGGTGGCAACACGCACGGTAGCCGCCATGGGGCGCATCGTTTGCGGCAGGCTTCGCCACGTCGAGGACAAGGAAGCCAGAGACGTGGCGGACGCTTCGCGCATCGTCGTCAGGAAGCTTTCGAGGCCGTCGACGGATGTGCCAGCAGCCAGCGCGACAACGGCGCCAAAGCCACGACCTTCCATGAGGAAAGCCAATACGGCCTTGCCCTCATGGAGTCGCGGTGTGAGCTCCACGCCATTCCAGGCATCCATGTAGCGGGTGCCTTCGACATGGGGCACGGCGAGCTGCTCACCGGCGACGACGTATTCCTGGCGGTTCACCAGGGTCCATAGCGTGTATGTCTCCACTGGGAAACGACTGGCAAACACACCGGCCTGCAACGTCCGCTCGTACGGCCGCCAGTCCATACTCACCATGGCCGGAGCGAACTGCCGTTCAATGGTGGCGATGCGGCGTAGCGACTCGGCATCGCGCGGCGTGAGGCCATTCCAGATGCCCCACACATTTTCCCAGGCGTTGTAGCCCACGCCGTTGAAGAAGATGTACTGCAGGTCGTGATTGCGGTCGCGCCCCCAACGGTTCTCGTAGTTGATCATGTGGCGCGGCTCGAGCCACTTGAACTTCGCTACGGGAGGAATGACTTCGTTCGGCGCCTTCTTGCCCCAGCTCTGTACATTCCAGATCAGCTGCTCTTCGGCGCTGATCGTGGATTCGGGCTGGAGCACCACGGGATGCCCCACCGCGTCGCAGGCGTCGAAGAACGCGCGCGGCACGCCGTTGTAGGTATCGCCATTGACGCCGTCCGCACCCACCGCTGCGACCAGCTTCGCCATCGCTTCCCAGTCGCTCTCGTCTACCGGACGCGTACCGTTGTCCCAGGGCATCGTGGGCAGGAAGACGCGGACGCCACGCCGGTGGAAGTCATCCACGGCAACGCGCAACCCGTCCAGACCACCGGGCAGGTCGAACGCGAGATCGGTCTTGTTGCGATCGTCGATTCCGATGTTGGGGTAGACGAACCAGATCAACACGCTGTCGACCCCGCCGAAGCGAGCCTCGAGGTCATCCAGGTAGCGATCGACGGTGTAGCGCCCCGCCACCGGATCGTAGAAGTAACGATCCTCCACCATCATTTGCGCGTGGACGAAGTTGCGCTGAGCCCATTGGAGCTCGGGCCGACGATAGTTGGCGTCGTCATAGCCAATGCGCGTGAGGTGTTCACGGCGCCAGTCGCGCAACTCGCGTACCCAGTCGTCGGCACTGCCGTCCACGTCCATCTTCCAGTGACCGATCTCGGCGAAGGGCCAGCCAGGGGCTTTCCCCGGCGTCGGCAGATAGCGGCCGGTGGTCACGTGGGAGAACTTGAACTCGTGGGTCACCCGAGCCGTTTCATCGTGCTCGTCAGTGGACTGGGTCATGGCGGGAAACCTGGGGGTCATGGAAGAGCATGGTAGACGAGGTCGTAGAACGGCCGCGCGAGGCGCGGGAGGTCCTTGCGACCGTCGTCACGAGGCAGGTGCTGGAGCATGAGGATGGCAACCAGGTGCTCACGCGGATCGATCGTATAGGTGGTGGATGCGGCGCCGGCCCAGCCGTATTGCCCCACCGAGCCAAGCTGACCGCGGAGGGCGGGGTCGATCACCACGTAACCCCCAATGCCGAAGCCCTCCCCGGCACTGAACTGGGTTACCGGTGGGTTGAGCATGCCCAGGTGGTTGCGCATCATCCCTTCGACGGTTTTGCGCGCGAGCAACACGTGGCCGCCGTAACGGCCACCGTCGAGCAACATCTGAGCGAAGTGCGCGTAGTCGTCGGCCGTGGAATACAGCCCTCCCGCCCCGCTCGTATAACGGTTCAGCGACTCTCCCGGCTGTGCGGCGCTCGGGCCATCGGCGATCGCCAGTCGACCATCGTCCGCCATGCGGGTGATATCGACCACGCGGTCGCGACGGTCGGCCGGCACGCTGAAGCCCGTATCGTGCATGCCTAGCGGCGTGAAGATCCGATCCTGCAGGAAGTCGCCGAACGGTCGTTTTGAGACAACTTCAACGACACGCGCCACCAGTTCGAGCGAGGCGCCGTCGTAACCGAATCGAGTCCCAGGGTCAGCCGCCAGGGGGACACGGCTCATCCGTTCGGCAAAACCCGCCAGATCGTTCGCACCATGGGGATCGATGCGCTCCATCAACCTGACGGCCTCGCGCTCACCCTCCAGGCCTGCCGGGTAACCCGAAGTATGCGTGAGGAGATCATGCAGGGTGAGCTTGCGCGATGCCGGCCGCAGGATGGGTACAGCGGCCGTACCACCCGTCATCACTTGCGGATGCTCGAAGCCGGGCAGCAACTCGGTCAACGGAGTGTCCAGCGATACCTTGCCCTCCTCCACCAGCATCATGACCGCCACGGACGTGACGGTCTTGGTCATGGAGTAGATGCGGAAGATGGCGTTGCGCTGCATGGGCCGTTTACGCGCGAGGTCTTCGTAGCCGTACGTGCCCACGTCAACGATGCGCCCATCCTGGGCGATCAGCGTGACGCCGCCCAGATAGCCATCTGCCCCCGTGGCGTCGCGCATGAACGCGTGCAGATGGTCCAGCCTGTCGCCCGGCCACGCTTCTGCCGCGATGGCCACCGAGGCACATATCAGCAGTCCCAGGCACAGCGAAGCCGCGCGTACGGCGCGGCTTCGCCAGATCGACCGCTCCGTCACAGCGTGATCGTATAGGTCAGCGAGGTGACACGGCCACGGCCCGACCAGTAGTTCTGGTAGCCCGCCAGCTGCGACCAGCTGAGGATGTACTGCTTGTCGAGCAGGTTCTCCACGCCGAGCGACAGCTTGCCGTACCGTTCCAGGTCGTAGTTCACGCCCAGGTCGAACAAGGTGTATCCGTGCGTGCGCTCGCTGTAGCTGAAGGAGGCGCCGTCATAAGCCCGCGTATCGCTACCCGACACATGCCGCCCGAACAGCGAGGTCGCACCGAGCGTGGCATCGCCATGCGCCGAATAGTTCCAGGTGACGGCATAGGCCAGCTTATCCGGATTGATGTCGAGCACGCCCAGCGGCTTGTTCAGCGCGCCCGCGCCGTACCTGCCACCTGGGTCCGCCGACCAGAATGCCGTCTTGCCGGTGATGTGCGAATAGATCGCCGTGGCCTTCCAATCCTCGTTGAAGCGCCACTCACCGGTAAGCTCGGTACCCTCGATGCGCACCGGTGCACGCGAAAGGATGAAGTCGCTGGTATTCGGATCGATCGCCAGCGACGAGCCGAACGGGGACTTCGAGATGTAGTGGGTAGCTCCGAAGGCACCCTGGTCGCCACGCCAGTTGAAGCCGAACTCATTATTCTTGTAGATGATCGCGTTAAGGTCGCTGATCCTGCTCACCGACTGGCCCGGTATGCTGATATTGCGCAGCGGGATACCGATGTTCGGCAGCGTGAACCCTTCGCTGTACGAAGCGAACACGGACCACTCGTCATTGACGCGCCAGATGCCACCGATGTTGCGCAGGTTTTCCTTGTACGACAGTTTGCCGCCCTGTACGAACACGCGGTTGCGGTAGTACGTGGTGGTATAGCTGTCCACGGTGAGGCGATCGCTCTCGCGCCGATAACCGCCGCTGATGGTGAACGGCCCGATGTCATACGACAGCTGCGCGTACGGCGCCACGCTGTTGTAGATCATCGGCGGAACCCATAGGCGATCGGTCAGGGCAAGGCGCTGCTGTGCCTCGTCCCGACCCACGTCCACGCCTGTGTGGAGTTCCAGGCCGGTCACCAGGAAATCCGGTCGCGTCCACGAGGTGCGAATGCCGCGCTTCTTCGCAGTGATCTCGGACTGGTCGAACAAGGTGTTCAGCGGGGCGATGAGCGGATCCTGCTTGTCCTCGGTGTTTTCGGGCAGGTAACGCATGGCCTGGTCGGCCTTGTATACGTTGATATCGAGCGCGCCACCGAAGAGGTTCTTGTTGGTGTACTCGGCGCTGTACTGCTTGAAGTCATTGAAAGCATCCCGCGAGCCGTCGATATGACCGCGCTCGGACGTGTTCGTACGCGGCGTTGCACACGGCGGATCGTCCGTCGGACCACGGCAACCGAGCACCTGAATGTAGTCACCCTTGCCGGTGATCTTGAACTTACTGAAGGTTGCCTGGATGCGCTGGTCATCGCCCTCGCCGAAGTTGTAGCCAAGCTTGGCGAACAGGTTGCTCGAGGTGGAATCGGCCAGCGAGCCGGAGGTGTTCAGGCCGATGCGGCGGCCGTTACCGTCATAGGTCATGCCACGGTCGATATACGAGCCGGCAAGCAGCACGTCGTAACTGGCTTCTTTGCGGGCGAACGTTACGCCGGTCTTCCAGCTACCGCTGTCCGACTTGCCTTGTGTCTGGTAGCGCGTGCTGATGGTGGTCTCGTTGCCTTCCTTGGTCGGCGTCTTCGAGAGGTAATTGATGATGCCGCCCGCTGCGCCGATGCCTTCCGACGCCGACGGACCGTTGATGACTTCGATGCGGCCGACGATGCCCATGTCGGTGAAGGTGCCATTGCGGGTCCCTTCGCGCAGCGGCGAGCCCTGGGGAACACCGTCGAACAGGCGCAACGGAATGCGACCGCGCAGGGTTTCGCCGGTGTTGCTCATGGCCTGCGACGATTCCGCATAACCCGGCACCGAGCGCGCCAGCACAGCCGTCGCATCTTCGGTCACCAGCAGCGTATGGGCGATCTCTTCCTTGTTGACCACGGTGATGGCACCCGGAATCTCGTCGATCGCCTTGGGCGTGCGCACGCCGGTGACGATGACCTGGTCGAGGTTCACCGGCTGGTCGTTGTTCTTGTCGTCTTTCTTCTTCGCAGCCTTCGGCGCGTTCGCCGTGTCGGTCTGCGAAGTCGCCTCCTGCGCCTGGGCGCTGGTTGCGAAGAAGGAGACCAGCAGGATGCTGCCGATCGCGGCGGAAAGTGGTTTGATCATATCGGGTCCGTGTTGCCGTGGGATCGATCGCCCAAGCGGGCGGGTGCGGCGTGCCCCTGTGACGGCGCGCCCGGGCAAGAAACTGTCTGCTGCGTTGGCTACGCCCTCCCCGGCGCGCCACTGGCCTTTATCTCGGTGATGGTGAGCCTATGCGCTTAGCGCATGGCAAGAAACCGAGGGCGGGTATGTTCAGAGACTAGTTTTTGTTGCTTACGAACCAAGTAAAACTATGCGGCGACGCAACATGCACGACACATTCGCGGTCACTGCGACTGCATCGCCGCCATCGCCTTGCGGCTTTCCTGCAGCAGCACGGTAACCAAGCGCACGCGAACGCTCGAGCGTGACCAGACGATGCCGATGCGACGCGGTTCCGATGCGTTTGGCAACGGCATGCGAACCAGATCCAGACCTTCCGGCCAGGGCTTGGCCCAGTCCGGGACCAACGAGACGCCGAGACCGCGGTCGACCATCACGGCGATCGCATTGAGTGCATTGAGCTCGAAGCGCTCGCGCGGCACGATGCCGTTCGCACGCAGGTAATCGTCGGCTTGCCGGCCGCCCCACTGATTGCGGTCGTAGCGAATAAGGGGCTCGGTGGCTAGCAGCTCGTGCGGGTCGCGTCCCGCCAGCGCACGTGGTGCCAGCACGATCAACGGCTCCTCGCGCAGCAGCTGCCACTCGCAGGTCTTCGGCAGGGGGAACGGTGCCTGCAGCACCACGGCGGCATCGAGGTCGCCCTTCTCCACATCGTTGTAGAGATCCACCGAGTAGCCGGGTTTGATGAAGACGTTGATGCGCGGGAAGGTCTCGACCATGCGCGCGAGCACGTCGGGAAGCATGCCTGCCAGGGCAGTAGGACAGGCGCCAAGCCTGAGCTCGCCGGACACGCCACTTTCGTTGGCGACGCTGCGCAGGTCGGCCACGTTGCGCAATACGTCGCGCGAACGCTGCAGGATACGCGAGCCTTCTTCAGTGACGCTCACCGTGCGGCCGACGCGTGCGATCAGGGTCGCGCCTATCTCGCGCTCCAGCGTGCGGATTTGCTGCGCCACAGCAGCGGGCGTGATATTGAGTAACCGCGCCGCCGCTGCCATCGACCCATGGTCGGCAACGGTGATGAATGTATTGAGGAACTGGGTTTCCACGTCATCTCACTGGCGGTCGGCAATGAGCGCCATGGTAGGTCATTCGCCGTCGCGATCGCGATGGATCGTCAGGCCGCGCAGCGACCGCGTCGGCGCCGGGAAGAACAGGCTGGCGATATAGCCGATCACGATGCAGAGGCAGATCGAGATCGCCAGGTAAAAATACGGATGGACCAGCTTGAAGACCCAGGCAATGAAGGTCAGTGCCGTACT
This sequence comes from uncultured Luteibacter sp., assembly GCA_966191635.1. Taxonomy (GTDB): domain Bacteria; phylum Pseudomonadota; class Gammaproteobacteria; order Xanthomonadales; family Rhodanobacteraceae; genus Luteibacter. The sequence goes on along the minus strand of CBIGPO010000044.1, from coordinate 3,356 downwards.
CGATGCAATACCGATCGCCACGCCCGGTGAGTTGGCCCGGCGGGTGAACATGCCCAGCGTGTAGGCACCCGCGAAGCCGCCGCCGAGCAAACCGGCCAGCTCGATCGACACATCGAACAGCGAATGCACGTCGAATCGCGACAGCAGCAGCGCCAGGCCGATACCGACCAAACCGACAACGACCGTCGTCACCTCGGCAAAGATCACGCTCTGTTTAGGCGTGCGGTTCTTCACCAGCCGGTCGTAGAAGTCTACGGAAACCAGCGTGGCCACGCTGTTCATGATGCCCGATAGCGTTGCCATGGCCGCGGCGAAGATACCCGCCACGATAAGTCCGGTCACGCCCATCGGCAGTTCGGCCGCAATGAACAGCGGGAACGTGGCGTCGATCGGCAGCATCGGGTTCATCCGCTCCGGATGCGCCTTGTAGAACACGAACAGCGCCGTACCGATCATGTAGAAGACCAAACCACCCGGAATCATGATGGCCGCGAATGCCCAGATCGAGCGCCCGGCTTCCTTGGCGGATGGGGTGGACAACGTGCGTTGCATGAGCACCTGATCCTTCGGGAAGGTCAGCACCACGTCGAACAGCACAAGGAAAAGGAAGCCCCAGACCGTCGCCTTGGTCAGATCGAAACTGAAATCCAGCAGGTGCATCTTGCGATCGGCCATCGCCGTGTTGAGGAACTCACCGAAGCCGCCGTGTAAATGCCAGATGATGAAGCCGATAGCGAAGATCGCGCCGCCCATCTTCACGATTACCTGCACCACGTCCGTCCAGATCACCGCCTTCATTCCGCCCATGGCGGTGTAGATGATGGTGAAGCCTCCCATCAGGATCACGCTCAGCGTCGTACTGATACCGGTGATCGTGGCGATGGCAAGCGCCGGCAGGAACAGGATCACGCTCATGCGGCTGCCGAGCTGGGTGAGAATCGCAAGCGCGCTGGCGATCATGCGGATGGCGGGATGGAAGCGGGTTTCCAGATACGAGAACACCGACATCAGGTCCAGCCGGCGCAGCAGCGGAACAATCCACACGGCGACGAACATCAGGCCGAACACGGCGATGAGGTTGTTCGTCATGTATTGCCAGTTGCTCTCGAAAGCCTTCGCCGGAATGGCGATGAAGCTGATCGAGCTGGTGTTCGCGGCATACAGGCTCACACCCGCAGCCCAGAACGGAATGCTGCGGCCGCCAACGAAGAAGTTCGCAGTGGAGTTGCGTTTCTCACGCAGGTAGAAATACAGACCGATGCCGATCATGCCGCCGAGGTAGACAACAATCACCAGCCAGTCGAGCCAGCGCAGCAGCAATTTGCTCGACTGTACCTGTGCCGATGCAACCATCGTCTTCGCGCCGTCCGTCGACGACCAGATGAAACCGTCCTTCCAGGTCGCAGCCGAGGTGACCCCTGTGAACTCGACGCCCGGCAGAACAGCCCAGGCGCGCGTCACCACCTGGAATGTCATCGCACGGGCCAAGGCAGCATCGCCGACGAGATAGGCCACGTTTGCCTGTCCCATCGGGCGGGCCATGCCGGGGAGAATGGGGGCCGGCGCGGTGGCACGCTCACTCCACCCAGTGTCGGGCAACCAGCGCCATACCGTATTGCCGATGGTTGCGAAGACGCCGGCCCCCTGGACGACGAGCGTCGACGGTGCGGCGCCGGGAGGCAAGTCAGCCTGCTTCGCCCAGGCGGGTTGGACGGCGCCGGGCTCGATGCGCAGCAGTGTCGATGCGCCGTTCTCAATACCGGCGACGTACACGGCGGTGTCGGTTGACGCGGCACGCGCACCGGCGATGGGACCCGGAAAGCGGGGCAAAGGCTTCAGGGCCAGACCTGTCGCGTCCAGCGACAGGCGCGCGACGTAGGTGGCTGCCGAGACGTCGTCGCCCAGCAAGGCATAGCCACGCGAAGCATCACCAAACAATGCCGACAACGCTTTCGGCGCAACGCCCGCGGACCAGGCCAGCGAGCGCCAGCTACCCTGCCCTTCGTCGAGAATCCAGGCACTGTTGTCGATCACGGCGACGAGCCGGCCATCCACGGTGGCGAAGCCATGCACCGTTCCCACCGCAGGCAGCGAGGGCAGCGCGCTGCCACGTAGCGGGGTGAGCGCCTCGGCATGGGCCATGCCCGAGGCAAACAAGCAAAGAAGCAGCAACAGACGCATCATCCTGCCGATGCCAGCAGCGCCTGCGCGCGCTTGAGGAACGGCAGGTCGACCATTCGGCCGTCGACCACGAAGGCACCGTGACCCACACGCCCCGCTTCGACCGACGCGGCGACAATACGACGTGCCAGCGCAATCTCCTCTAACGATGGCGCAAACACCGTATTGGCTACAGCCACCTGCCGCGGGTGGATGCAGCTCTTGCCGACAAAGCCGAGTCGACGCGACATGCGCGCTTCGGCTTCGTAAGCCGCTACGTCGTCGATCGCGGCAAAGGCGGCGTCAATCGCGAACACCCCTGCCGCTGCAGCCGCCATCTTCACGGCGAACATGGCCGCGTGCACCGCCGTCACGTCGCTACGGTCGATACCGTGCGGCTCGAAAAGATCCGCCAGCCCCAGCTGGAGGCCAGCGACTCGAGGGTGCGCCGCGGCGATCGCGGCCGCCTGGTCGAGCGCCCTGGGCGTTTCGATGTTGACCAGCAGGCCGACCGATTCATGCAGGCCGCGCTCTGCCTCGATGTGCTCCAGCATCGCGATGACGGCAAGCAAGGCCTCCGGCGATTCCACCTTGGGCACGTTGAGCAAGGTAAGTCCCGGCGTCAGCACCGCCTCGAGATCGTCTTCGAACCATTCGGTGTCCGGAGCATTCACCCGCACGATGATCGCTTTGGCGGCGTTGCGGACGGCGTTCGAGGCGACGAAGGCAGCCACATCAGCCCGGGCGCCTGCTTTCACCGCGGCAGGCACGGAATCTTCGAGATCGAATGACAAGGCATCGGCCGGTCCGGCCAGCGCCTTGGCGAACAGTTCCGGACGCCCCCCCGGCACGAACAACTTGCTGCGCATACCTTCCCCCGCCACCCGTGGCGCACCGATAGTCAGGGATTCTGGCCCATCGCACCGAAGCAATCGAGCCAAGACCCCACGTTCAATCGATACTTTTCCTATGTTCCCGGGAAGGTCTGCACCCAACCAGCGCCAGGCCCTCTGTAAGAGCCGTTTCAGCGGCGAATGCGAAACATGTGGGAGCCGCTTCAGCGGCGAAAAGCCAACGGAGCGGCGATGCTGCAACATCTATCGCCGATGAATCGGCTCCCACAGGTCTGCCTTGCACCTGTTCTGCCTTGCACCTGTTCTGCCTTGCACCTGTTCTGCCTTGCACCTGTTCTGCCT
>CBIGPO010000043.1:0-37246 GCA_966191635.1 uncultured Luteibacter sp. | reverse complement strand
TAAACGGCCGCTTTTGGGCGGCCCTTCCGAAGCGGGTCGCCGCAGACGTGGCCCCGAGGGTGAGACTCGCCGGCTCTTGCGACGCAACGCGAGCCAAGCAAAACGCGATGCCGAAGGCGAGCCTTCCCAAGGAAATACGCGAAGAACCTTATTTTTTGCCCTTGGCGACCGGCAGCTGCGCGGTCTGCCAGGCGTAGGTGCCGCCGTCGAGGACGAATACCTTCTGGAAGCCAGCCTTGATCAGACGGTTGGCCGCCTTGCCGACGCCGCGGCCGTCCTTGTCGATGAGCACGACCGGAAGATCCTTGGCCTTGCTGAGGTCCTTCTGCGTTTCCGGATCGAACTGGCTCATGGCCACGTTCTTTGCCCCCGGAACGTGGGCCTTCTCGAAGTCGGCACTGGCCGAGAGATCGATGATCAGCGGCGTATCGCGGTTGATCAGCTGGGTCAGGCCAGCCGGAGTGAGGGTCTTCCACTTGCGGAAGAGGGTCATCACTTCGCCACCGAGCAGGGCGAGCAGGATCGCCACGAACAGCGCGACCAGCGCCAGATGGTTGCTCGCGAATTCGGGCAACTTGTGCAGTACGTCGTTCATCGGGTTATTGCGCGTCCCAGTGGGGATAAACGGCCGATTATATAGGCTTTACTTCGGCGAGAAGTCGGGCAGGCCGGTCATCAGCCACCACTTCTTCTTTTCGTGGTCGTAGCGCCAGCGCTGGTGGTCGATCACGGTGCGCTCGGCCTGGGTGTTGATGTTGACCACGTTGATCTGGACCACCTGGACCACTTCGTCCTCGCCATCGGGCCGCGGGCCACCACCTTCGTCGTAGCCGGTGATGCGGAGCTGGCCGAGGCGGCCGCTTTCGATGGAGCTCAGCGGGTGGTCCTTGGCGTAGTCCTTGTCGATAAAGCTCTGCGCACCTTCCCAGTCACCCCAGCGGACGGCCGAGGCATAGGCGTTCGTGGAGTGGGTGAGCGCTTCGTTACGTATGTCGGTGGCGCAGCCGGACAACAGGGCTACGGCAAGAGCAAGGACAAGCAGGGCGATACGGCGCATGGCGGGTTCCATCGTGGCGTCGGCCGGCATTATGCCCGGCGTTTGGCGACGAAACGCGCATCCAGGCTGGCCAGCGGTTTTCCGTCGGCGCCGGGCACCACGCAGGTGAAGTCGCCGCGAGCCCGTCCACGGGCCTTCAGCATGCCGAAGAAGCCCTTCCAGTTGGCTCCCGGGGCCAACGTGGCCTCGGCGCGGAGATCGTCCCAGATAGGATCCAGGTAGCGCACGGTGGAATCGGCCACGAAGACGTCGCAGTCCTCGCCCCGCTGGCGCAGCACGGCCTCGACCAGGGCCCAGCAGGTCAGGGTCATCAGGGCGACGATACTGCCGCCGAAAGCGCAGGCCTTGTCGTTGATGTTGGGTATCAGCGGTGCCGTCATGACCAGACGCACGCCATCGAAGCTGTCGATGCTCACCGCCATGGCCCGCGCGAGGGGAATGCCATCGAGGATAAAACGCTCGAGATCGGCGAGGGAGATGTCGTTGGGAGTCATAAGTAGTGAAGTCTACGAGGCAAGGCAAACCGTTCGCATCCGTATGGGCCGGACCACGACCTTCGGCAGTGGTCCGGAAGGCGGCAGCTTTCTATCCTGAGCGCTCAGTAGCAGGATGCTTTCGTGAGCCGTAGCCACCCCCTTCGCAACGTCACAGTGGTCATCACCCGTCCCGCGGGTACCGCCGGCCCGCTTTCGAGGCGGGTTCGCAAGCTGGGCGGCATTCCGGTCAGCGTACCGGGCCTTTCACTTCGCGCTACCGAAGATGCCTCGGCCGTGGATGCCGCGCTGCGCGCGGCGCTCGAGGGCGACGTGCTCGTCTTCACCAGCCCGGCCGCCGTGCGTTTCGCTGCCGACGTGCTGCCGCTAGCGACCCGGGCCACGGTAATCGCCGTGGGGCGCGGTACCGCCCGTGCGCTCCGAAGCGCCAATCTCGCTGATGTGCGTTTTCCAGACACTTCACAGGACAGCGAGGGCGTGCTGGGACTCCCCGAACTGGCGACGGTGGAAGGCAAGCGCGTCGCCCTTATCGGTGCCCCCGGCGGCCGGGGTCTGCTGCGCGAGCAGCTCGTCGCGCGGGGTGCCCTGCTGGAGGAGGTTCATGTCTACCACCGCGTGGCCCCACGGATCGATCGTCGCCATATCGACCCGCTGCTGAAGCTGGGCCACCGCTCGGCGGTGTTGTTGTCCAGTGCGGAAGCCCTGGATCACCTGCATCGCGCGCTGATCGCGCCGGCCTGGCGTCGGCTGGTCCAGGCCGTCGCCGTGGTCAGCAGCGAACGGCTCCGGGACATTGCCCTGGACACCGGATTCCAGCGGGTTGTCGTGGCCCGCTCGGCCCTTCCCGGCGATCTGCTCGCGGCGGCCGCCGAGGTTTCGTTCACGCGCCGTTGAGGGATGTATTCCATGCGTTGCCGTATGGCCTGCTAGCATGCCTCGCATGACGACCGAGACCCCACCGACCGCACCCATTCCGGCGACGCCGGCCCCGGCCGCCGCGCCTGCTTCCGTCAGCCCACGCCGGCCGGCCGATCCCGCGCCCCGCCGCGGCGGGGGCGCCCTTGCTGTAGCCATCCTGATCTCGCTGGCTGCTCTTGGCGCCGCCGGTTACACCGCGTGGACCGTCTGGACCATGCGTCAGGACCTTGGCGCCGCCAACGGCCTTCGCGGACAGGTCGATACGCTGCAAGGCACGGTAGATGGTTTGCGTGACGACAACGCCAACCTGCGCCGCCGCGTGAGCGACGCCGATGGTGTGAACCGGTCGGCGCGCGAAGAGATGCTCGGCGTGTCCGAACGTACGAAAAATCTTGAAGATGCCGTCGCCAATCTCTCCGAGCGAAGCCTCAGCGGTCACGACGCGATGCTGCTGGACGAAGCGGAATCCTTGCTGCGCATGGCCAAGGAGCGCTTCGCTCTCTTCGGCGATGCCAGTGGCGCCCTGTCGGCCTATGACCTTGCCGACAAGACATTGGCCGGCGTGAACGACAGTGCCTTCGCTGCCGTTCGCCAGAATCTTGCGGCTGAGCGCGAAGCGCTCGCCGCAGTTGCACCCTCCGCGCGTGCGAGCGACCTCGCGACGCTTGCCGACCTGCGTGGCCAGCTGCCCACCCTGCCGTTGAAGGATCTCGACGCGCCGGTGGACGCCACCGAGACGCGCGGTTTCTGGCAGCGCGCTGGCGACGCGCTCGGTAGCATCGTCAAGGTCAGTCATGACGACGGCACGCCCATGGGGCTCGCTGACGATCGCATCGCGCGCGAACTTGCCGCGTTGGATGTCGCTCATGCCGAGGCCGCTGTATTGGCCTACGACGACATGGGCCGTGCCGCCGCGCTGAAGCGCGTCGATGCGACGCTCGCCGCGCGTTTCAATCCGAACTCGCCTGCCGTGCAGGCCGCACGGACGCGTATCGCTGCGTTGCTCGCCAGCCAGGCCAAGGGCACGGAACCGAAACTGGGCGCGGCACTCACCGAGCTGCGTAACCTGCGCTCGGTGCATGCGCTGCAGGCCGGTTCCGCCACCGCTCCGGCACATGCTGGCTCGACCGCACACCCTGTTTCTTCCCCATCCGCCGCGCCTGCTGGTGCGTCTACACCCGCGTCTGCTTCGACGGCCGCTTCGAAGGCCACGCCATGAAGCTATGGCGCTGGATCGTCGGTCTCATCCTGGTCGCGGTCATTGCGGCTTTCGCCTGGCATTGGGTCGCGGACGATCCCGGCTACGTGCTGATCCACCTGCGCGGCACCACCTTGCAGCTGACCGTGGTCAGCGCCGTGGTGATCCTGCTGCTTGCGTGGGCGGTGATCGCCGCGCTTGTTACCCTGATCCGCTGGCCATTCGGTGCGTTGAATAGTCGTCATCGCCGGCTCAGTCGCCGTCGCCTCGCCGACGGCCTGGTCGCGCTGATCGAAGGCCGCCACGGTGAAGCCGAGCGCGACCTCAATCGCGCGGCGCGCTATCCATCGGTACGCGGGCCTGCGTTGTTGGCAGCCGCTGAAGCGGCCGAGCGTCACGGTGAATCCACGCGTGCGCTGGAAACCCTCGACCTCGCCGCACAGGAAACGCCGCGCGCGGCACGTGTATTGCGTGCGCGCCTTGTTCGTCGAGCGGGCCGATCCACCGAAGCGGCGGCCCTGCTGGCGCCGGAGGCTAACAGCGCATCGCTCACACCCTCGGGCTGGATCGAATACGCCGAAGCGTCGCTGGAATCTGGTGATGCGCGCAGCGCCTTACGCGCTATCGAGCCGTTGCAGAAAAGCGGTGAACTCGGTGCGCGCGCTTTTGCCGATCTTGAGAGTCGGACGGTCGCGGCGTACATCGCCAGCGCGCCCGATGGTGCCTCGCTCTCAACACTCTGGTCTCAGCTGCCTAAGGGGCAGCGTCGCCTGCCTGCCGCGGTCGATGCCTATGCGCGTCGCGCATCGGTTTTCGGTCAGAGCATGGCGGCGATGGACGAGATCGAAACGGCCTTGCGTCGCGAATGGTCACCGTCCCTCATTGCCACGTACGGCGGCATGGGCGCGGAGGATCTCGAACAGCGTCTGCGTCGCGCGGAAGGGTGGGTCGATACCCATCCGAACGCCGCCGCATTGCTCACCGCCGTCGGCCGCATGTGCGTGCGCGCGCGTCTGTGGGGCAAGGCCAAGCCTTTCCTTGAGCGAGCGCTTGCCATTGAGCCTAATGCCGACGCATGGGAAGCTCTGGGCGATGTCTATGTTGGCGAAGCGCATCCGGAGCTTGCGCAGCGTTGCTATCGCAATGCGTTAGCGCTCGCTCGTGGCGAGGCGACCGAAGCATTGCCCGAGTCGCGCAACCATCGCATCGACACTCGTGTTACCGCAGTGGAAGAGCGTGACCAGCACGGAGTGCCGCGGTTGTCGCCATAGTTCTTACGCCGGGGCAACGACATCTCGGTAGTGAAAGGGCCTCGCCGCCACGGACGAGCGAGTGTTATGTGTAGGCGAGGCTTATTTGGATCGCTTTCATGTGAGCGGCGACAGTTAGTCCTTACTGATTGGCCGACCCAACGTAGAGCATAACGCTGTCAGCATTCTTTACGGCCTGCGCCCGGTTCGTCCGCGTAAGCTCCTGACTTTTCTGTCGCCCGTACGCGTAGTCCTCGGTCTGCCCGCCGTAGCTGTCCGAAAAATGCGAGTACTCGTGAATCAGCGTCAGAAGCTGGTTGTCGTAAACAGTGTCGCTAACGGGTAGGCGATAGAAGAAGTCGCAAATATGGATCAGGTTGCCATTCGCGCGTTCCGTCCAGGCCGCGGTCTTCTCATATGCGCTTGAGCATCCGCATATGTAACCTTCGCCTCCAACTCGCAGATAGACGGAGTTAAGCGTCATCAGCATGGCGAAATCGTCGTGCTCATTCCAATACTGGTTATACGAGACCTTTACGAAATGGCTCTCGGCGGTATTGGTGGGCGAACCAAACCATTGAACGTACTTGGGGTCTGGCGACATTCTGCCGGCGTAGGTCGTTACCCCCGATGCATCTGTTCCAGTCTCGTGAAAGTACCCGGCTTTGAGCTTGGTAAGCGCCTTGAAAGTCCAAAGGGTTGTATTGCTTCTTGCCGTATAAATCTTCGCCATCTGATCGGAAGTGCACCTCTTGCCCGGATCGGGTTCGGCGGCGGCTGGCAAAAGCAGTGATGTGGCATCTACCGGAAGTTCGATATCCAGCTCATTGCTCTTTTCGGATTCCTCCGTTCCGGATGCTTCGCCCAGATTGTCGAGGTGAACGTTTCGCGATACGGGTTGGACGTAGCTGGCTTTGTAATGCTTTCCTGGGGCAAGTTGGTAGTCAACCGCCAGGTCGACGATGTGTGTCTGAATCTCGCCAGCTCCAATCGTGCCGTAGAAAGCATTTGGGTCGCTCGGTGAGATCCGGATATAGCGACCAATGAAGCTAGCCTTCTCGCCATGCTCATCGACAACGTCAAAAACGTTACCCATGAGGTGCCCTGCGGGCGTGAACAGGGGAGTTCGATACTTCGGCAGGTAGAGGGGGGCGTCGGTCATGTTTCTCACCGTGACCGAAATTGTCGATGGACTAGTCGCACCCGCATCGCGCGACATGTCGATTCGGACATCTAGTGCCTTCGGCTCGGTGAACGCGACGGCTTGCGTTGCGCAGAGGATGCCCAGCGTGAATGTCGATAGGCGAGTCATACTATTCATTCAGTGCTCCTTGAATCTCTCAAAGGGTAGCTGCCTTCTCCACCATGATCTTCTACGCCGAGGCAGCGGGATCGGCTGGGACAGGTTGCCCGAGGCAAGACGGAACTGCTGTCCGGCGACGCCGAACGTGTCCTGTACGAATGCTCTTGAGATGTTTCGGGCAAGCTCGCGTTAGATCGCGGGCAGCACCTGGGCTCTCGCCGTAGATCAGTCGCCGGATCGGCCCCGGCCATGAAACGTCATGTGGACGGTGTTGCTCGCCACGTACTCGCTCTGGTCGTGAGGCGTGCCGTTCTCGTCCACGCTGACGTTGCCGGCTACGGGCTGCGCATAACGAATCGTGTAGCGACTCTCGGGAACGAGGTCGTAGTCGATGGAAAGGTCCACCGTGTTGGTCAGCGTTTGTCCTGGTCCGAGGCGGATGTAGAAAGTCGCCGGATCCCTTGAATCATCTGGATCCTCTTCGCCCCTGAACCTGGCCCATGCTCCCTGCTGGTCGATGATGTTGAACAGCGGACGGGTGACATGGCCATCCGTCGTCATCGGTGGTGTCAGGGCCTTCCTGAGGTAGAGCGTCGATCGCCCACGATTGGTCAGTGTGATGACGATCCATCCCTTGCCTCGCCTTGCGGGATCGACGGACTCCGCCAGAGCGACCTGAAGATCGTTGGCGAGGCTTGCCCCAGTGGGTGCCGATGGCGCGGGAACCGAAGACGCTGCTGCAGGAGCTGGCCGGTGTGCCAACGTGCCCGGGTAAAGCTCGGGACGGCTCAGAACGCCGAGTGCGAGGATGACGATGACTGCCCACACAGGGGTTGGTACGCGAAGGCGACGCTTTCTGGCCGGTGTCTCGAGAGCCTGCCGCTCGGCGATCGGCAGTGCGTCGTAGTGTGACGCCCATTTCTGCTGGAGGAGTGGTGTCAGATAGAGGCCCAGGTACGCCGGAAACCGTCGGAAGTCGTCACGGACTTCAAACCATCGCCTGACGATCTGCGTCGGCAGAACGCCTTTCGTTGCTTCGGCCCTTTCGATCAGGGCAAGCCGGCTCTCGCGAACCAGGGGCGGCAGGGTGGCCCAGGCCATGCGCTGCGATTCCACGGCCTCGATCCACATGCCTTTCGGTCCCAGTGCGGCGAGGTGGCCGATTTCCTGCCAATGGAAAATATCCGTGGCATGGGCGAACACGGCGACGCGCTTCCCAATCAGGCCTCTGGCGAGACGATCGATGAGGACGTCCTCAAATATCCCCGGCGCATCGATGTATTGCAGTCGAAGCTCGGCCGTGCAGGCTTCCAGCTCCTGTCGGACGTCCTCGTTGGCGCCTTCCGCGATGCGCGTTGCGAAGCGGTCGACGAGCCGCGTGGCCTGTTCTTGTGGATTGATCGCCACCACAGCGGGCTGCGCGGATATTTCATCGGTGGGCGCTTCCTCGTGCGGGGTAACCTGCTCGCCTGCAAGTGTGGCCGTGGAGGGTTCCGTGACCACCGTCGGTGACGGTTGGACTGCGACGTCATGGTCCTCGTCGGCAACCCAGACACGTGCCGCTTCATATGCTTCACGCAAGCGTGCAAAGCCTTCTGGATCGATGGCTGGATCGATCCGTTTGAGGCGTATGGCATACGCGCGGCGCACCGCGCGCTCGTCGGCGTGCGGGGGAAGCTCCAGCAGTTCCAGGAACCAGGGTATCGACATGCGGTCTTTCCTTAGTCCGCCAGGTCGGGCGCAAAGTGATCGTTCGCCTCGATACCCTGCAAGGCCTCCCGGAACAACGCGGCATCGCGAGCGACGAGTCGCGAATCCTGCGTCGCCAATACCTGTTCGAAGCGCAGGATCATCTGTCCGAGATGATCCCTACCCTGGCCAAGCAATTGTTCGTAGAGTCGTTCGGCACGAGCGAGAAGCGTGCGGTTTTCCAGCGTGTCACGCGGATGTACCTTGAGTGTCGCCAGCGCTTCGAGCCGCCGCGCGATTTCGTCCGGCCCCAGACTTCCTTCGTTACCTTCGACGACAAGGCGGCGCGTTTCCGACGTCGCCACCACCGTCACTTCGACTTCCAGCAGACCGTTGACGTCGTACGTGAAACGCACATCGACACCATCTGCGTGGCCATGGCCGGACTTGAGGGGAACGGTCACTTCGCCGAGCAGGATGTTGTCACGAACCAGACGCGACTCGCCCTGGTAAACGTCGATGCGAATCGACGGCTGATCGGGCTCGATCGGTACATAGCGCTGTACGCGACTGACCGGAACCACGGTGTTGCGCTGGATGATCGGCGAGTACAGGCCGTGCGCCCGGGCACCACCCTCCATGTGACGCGACACGGCGGTACCGAGGGTGTATGGACAAACGTCTGTCATCACCATCTCGTCCAGTGCCTTGTCCTTCATTTTCAGACCTGCCTGGACAGCTGCGCCGAGGGCAACCACTTCGTCCGGGTTCTGTCCCATGGCGGGGAAGCGCCCGAACATGCGTGTGGCCAAGGCGCGGATCATGGGCATGCGCGTCGCTCCTCCCGCGAGGATCACGTTGTCGAGGTCCGCGGCCCGGATGCGCGCATCGCGAAGCGCGCGTTCGATCGGGCGCCACAGACGCGTGAGCAGCGGCTGCGACAACTTCTCGAACGCTTGCTGGTTGAGTTCGATGCGCGCCTCGTGACCGCCCCAGGCAATGTCGAAGGTGACGCTTGCCTGGTTTCCGAGCTGGCGCTTCGCTCGTTCCGCATACGCAGTGAGACGCCGCATGAATACTGTGTCGGTGCTCGCAGCATCGGGGATGCCGTTCTGGAAGGCGAGGCCAGCGATCAGGGTGACGAAGTCTTCGCCGCCGAGCATGTTGTCGCCGGCGCTGGCGCGCACTTCCATCACGCCGTCGAACATTTCCAGGATCGAAACATCGAAGGTGCCGCCGCCCAGATCGAAGACGAGGAACTGCGTCTCGCCCTGCGCATCGTGCAAGCCATAGGCCAGTGCCGCGGCCGTCGGCTCATTGAGAAGTCGCTCGACCTTGAGCCCGGCCAGCTCGCCGGCGACACGAGTGGCCTTGCGCTGGGCATCGGAGAAATAGGCGGGAACGGTGATGATCGCTTCGGTAATCGGAACGCCGAGCGCGGCCTCGGCATCAGCTTTCAGCGAGCGGAGTACCAGCGCGGAGAGCTCTTCCGCCCGATAGTCGCGATCGCCGAGGCGAACCGTCCGCGCGCTGCCCATGTAGCGCTTGAACAGGGAAGCGGTCTGCTCGGGATGCGTCTGCAGGCGTTCGCGAGCCGCCTCGCCCACCAGCACGCTGCCGTCCTGGTCGATACCGACACAGGAGGGTGTGAGTACCGCGCCGAGGGCATTCGGAATGAGGCGCGGTGCGCCGTCGATCCATGCCGCGACAAGGCTGTTGGTGGTGCCTAGGTCGATCCCCACGATCATGCTTGTCGGTTCCCTGATGCGGTTCGCGCCGCCGCTCTCAGGGCAAGCCACGACGCCCCCGTGGATGGGAGCGTGGCGCGTTGGAGCCCCTTACAACGCGGTCAGATTCGCGTAAGCGTAAACCAACCACTTGCTGCCGGCATCCTCGAAGTTCACCTGGAGGCGCATGTGGGCTCCGGCGCCTTCGGCACTGACCACGGTGCCTTCGCCGAACTTGGGGTGGCTGACCCGCTGGCCGAGCGCGATGGGCGAGGCCTCCACGAGCGAGCTGCTGCCGCCACCGCCTGCGTAGCGGTCGGCATAGGCGGGCCGCGAAACCTGCACGCGCGGACGCAGTTCATCGATCAGCTCCGGCGGGATCTCACCCAGGAAGCGGGAGGGCCGCGCCAGCATCTCCGTGCCGTGCATGCGTCGCGACTCCGCATGCGAAACGTACAGACGCTCGCGCGCACGCGTGATGCCGACATACGCGAGACGGCGTTCTTCCTCGAGGCGGTTCTCTTCCTCAGTGGAGCGCTGGCTCGGGAACAGGCCTTCTTCCATGCCGACGAGGAAGACGATGGGAAACTCCAGGCCCTTGGCCGAATGCAACGTCATCAGCTGCACGCAGTCGTCCCAGGCCTCGCCCTGGCCCTCACCGGCTTCCAGTGAGGCATGGGAGAGGAAGGCCGAGAGTTCGTTGAGGCCGGCGTCGACATCTTCCGGGGTCATCTCGAAGCGGCTGGCTACGTTGACCAGCTCGTCGAGGTTCTCGACGCGTGCCTCGCCGTTGCCGCGCTTGTCGTTCTCGTAGAAGTCGCGCAGGCCGGTGTGGAGGATGGCGTGTTCGATCTGCTCGGCAAGGCTGAGCGCCGTGGGCGTTTCGTCGCTGTCGAGCCGGTCGTGGCCGCCGAAGGTGCGAGCGAGGTTGTCGACGAGGCCGATGAAGCCCTTCAGCGAATTCTTCGCGCGCCCGGCGAGGCCACCGATGGACGCCTCGGTGAGCATGGCTTCCCACATGGAAGTGCTATCGCTGCGCGCACGCCGGCGCAACTCGTCGAGCGTGCGATCGCCAATGCCACGTGGAGGTGTATTCACGGCGCGCTCGAAGGCGGCGTCGTCATGGCGGTTCGACGCCAGGCGCAGGTAGGCCAGGGCATCCTTGATTTCGGCGCGTTCGAAGAAGCGCAGGCCGCCGTAGACGCGGTAGGGCAGGTCGCGCTGGATCAGTTGTTCTTCGAAATTGCGTGATTGCGCGTTGGAACGGTAGAGGATGGCGCAGTCGCGCGCACTCCCGGTTTCGGCGATGTGCTCGCGAATCCGTTCGATGACGAAGCGTGCTTCGTCCTGCTCGTTATAGGCGGCATACAACGCGATGCGTTCGCCTTCGCCACCATCCGTCCACAGTTGTTTGCCGAGGCGGCCGCCATTGCGCGAGATGACCGCGTTGGCGGCATTGAGGATCGTCGAGGTGGAACGATAGTTCTGCTCCAGGCGGATGGTCTTCGCGCCGGGGAAGTCGTTGAGGAACTGCTGAACGTTCTCGACTTTTGCGCCGCGCCAGCCGTAGATGGCCTGGTCGTCATCACCGACGACGAAGGCCTGGCCCGTACTGCCGGCGAGCACGCGGATCCACGCGTATTGCAGCGTGTTGGTGTCCTGGAACTCGTCGATTAACAGGTAGCGCCAGCGATCCTGGTAGTGCTTGAGTACCTGGGGATCCTTCAACCACAGTTCGTGCGCACGCAGCAGCAGCTCGGCGAAATCGACCAGGCCGGCGCGCTGGCACTGCTGTTCGTAAGCCTTGTAGATCTCCACGAAGGTACGCGTGACCGGATGGTCGCGATGTTCGATCGCGTCCGGTCGCTTGCCTTCGTCCTTCCAGTTGTTGATCTGCCAGCTGGCCTGCCGCGGTGGGAACCTGGCTTCGTCCAGGCCCAGGCCCGCGACGATGCGCTTGATAAGTCGCTGCTGGTCGTCCGAATCGAGGATCTGGAAACCTTCGACCAGCCCCGCCTCGCGCCAGTGGCGCCGGAGCAGGCGATGGGCGATGCCGTGGAAGGTGCCGACCGTGAGCCCTTGCGTACCGCCCGGGATGATCCCGTCCAGGCGCGCACGCATCTCACCGGCGGCCTTGTTGGTAAAGGTCACGGCGAGGATCGCCCACGGCGGCACCCGCTCGACCTGGGTCAGCCAACCGATGCGGTTGATCAGGACACGGGTCTTGCCGGAACCGGCGCCGGCGAGGATCAGATAGTGCCCGGGCGGGGCGCTGACGGCCTCGCGCTGGGCGTCGTTGAGGGAATCGAGGAGATGGGAAACATCCATCCCCCCATTGTACCGGCTAGGGCTCAGTTCTTCCGGGAGATGCCGGCGACGGCGACGATACCGCCGATGACAATGCCCGCGATGCCCACCCACTGTGGGATCGACTTGTCGTGCGTGGCCTCGATCTTGGCCGAACCGATCGAGGCAATCGTATCGGTCTTCTGATAGCTGCCATTGCCCAGGGTGACCCACAGGCCGAGGCCGATAAGGATGACGCCGACGACGATGAGACCTGCGCGCATGTTGATTCCTCCCATTCTAGGTGGCGCTGAGAATGCGTTGACGAATGTGCAGATTGTGTGGGCAAAGGAGAGCTTCATCGCGAAAACTCGGGGGTCAAGCCTGTAGGACTCGGCTTCGCCATCGCGTTTGCCCCTGGACGCCGAGGGAGGGGAGCCGCCGGCTGCCATTCTCGTCGCTAAGTCCTCGTCCGGCCTACGCCTCCCTGCGGAATCGCTCCGAGAACGGCAACCGACGACTCCCCACAGGCGTGACACTGGCTTGTGAGGCGAGCGCGCACGGTCGAGTGGGCTGCCCAGGATCAATCGGCGCCGCTTCGAGGTCGGCTTGGCGCTAGATGCCTGCCCGGCGTCCCGCCCACGCTTCTTCTGACCTAATCGCTTTGCCTTTAGCCCGTCACAGCGTGAGCGGACGTGTTTGGATGCTCCTCATGGTCGAGAAATCGATCCTTCATCGCGAACTACAATAGGGAATGAGGCCTGGCATCAGAGGTGCGAAGGAGATTGGAATGGCTACAGCTATGAGGACCATCGCCCAGCATTCAAACCACTGCGCAAGAGGCAATCGGGAAGCAATCCCTAGCCGCTTCGCCAGCGCTATCAGGAGGCCCACGGCTATGGGGATGCAGAACAGTACAGCTAGAGATGTCGGCGTATTCTCCGGACAGAAGTTTTCTTGCGAACCCCACCAAATCCCAGCGATTCGCAATGAAATGAAAGCTGAATGAAGCCATGTCGCGATCACGACAAAGATCGAGAATGCCCAAGGGATTAAGGTCCTCGATGGGCCACGCATTAGGGACGCACCTCGAGATTGCCGTACAGCGTGATCGGTTCCTTGAAGGGTGCTCCGTATCGAGATTGCCAGAAGAGCGGCTAGAACTACGCACACGATAATCATGCGTCAATACCCAGGGCCAATCCGTGGTAGAGAATCATGCCTGCCACGTGGATTAATGGGGCTTGCGGTGCTGGCGGATCCACGTGACATGAAGAATCATGCCGGTCACGCCGACAAAGAACCCTGCGATAGCGAGTGTTACTCCAAGCAACACTAATCCGCATGCGAACACCACGAAAGCGATGGGTTCCATCACAAAGCCGAAGAAGCCGACACGCAGGCCCCGGAAACGTCGGTCCGTAGCAACGCTTCTGAGGCTGGGAAGATCCGTCATTAGTCACATCCATTTTGCTGGGAAGTCGCGGGTTCACGAACGCACTGCATAACCGTTCGACACACAAACATTCCGGCATAGGCACCTCCCCCGGCGCCAAAAAAACCTCGACTCAAAGCGATTTGTCCGGTGGAAACATCAACATCTACGGCCGCGCCTGAAAGCAAGCCAGCTCCGGTTTGGGCACTGAACGACGCCGTATGTGCTTCACCGGAACTTAGCGCGCCGGTACCCACTCCGAGAGCGAGTCCGGCGCTGCCGCCAGATCCGATACCCGTCGCTGCCATGCCGCAAAGCTTTGAATACACGCAAATGTTGGGCGTCGAGTCGACCGCGACACCCGTCTCCGCCTGCTGACCAAGCACAGCCGCAACGCCTGTTTCATTGACTCCGAACGCTCCGTTAATCACGGACGACTTGGGAACTGCCCATCCGCACCACGATGGATTGATCCGGCAGTACCCATCATCCAATCCAAAGCGATCTGTCCGGCTGAGCGGCGTAGAGCTCGTGTAAGCATAGGTGCTAGGTCCACCCGTCAATCCAATCGGATCACTCTGCACATAGCGCCCCGTGGCCGCCTCGTAATCCCGTCGATAGTTGTAATTCAGCCCCGTGACGGGGTCGAAACGCTGCCCTGGGAAGCGCATGTCGAAGACGAAGGGCTTGCCATCGCCATCCGGGTCTTCGTCCGGCGCATCAGCACCAAACGCTTCACCCGCACTGTCCCACGTCCACACCACGGTATCGCTCGCGCGATCCACCACGGCACGCGGTGTCCCGAGGTGATCCGTTTCGATGTCGTAGAGCTTGCCGTTCTCGATCACTGCGATCGGGAAGTCGTCGAGCCAGATGGCCTGACGAATAGCCTTGCCGTCCGCTGCGTAATCACCGATCCAATGACCGGCTTCGTCGTACAGGGTGACCGTCGCCACCCCCTTATGCTGCCGGATCACCTGCTCACCCCAGGCGTTGTAGTGGTAGGTCATGGCGAGCTGGCCACCCAGGCTGACCGTGGCCATGCGGCCGCTGGCATCGTAGGTGAATGCCTTATCGTCCAGCGTCGTGGTGTTGCCGTCACGGTCGTTGCCGCGTGCGCTGCTGCCAGCGCGGGTGAGGTGGTGGCTATCGGCCGGATAGGTATAGCTGAGCGAGCCAGCGATGTCGGCGAAGCTCAGACGGTTCCCGGTGGCGTCGTAGGTGTACGTCTGACGCACATCCCTGCCGACCTTGGCCTCGGTGAGGCGACCGAGGGTGTCGTAGGTCCAGTCGACGGTGGTTCCCGCCGAGGTCATCTGGATAATCTGGCCGGCGACGTCGTAACCGTAGTTGACGGCGAGGCCGCCGGCCTTGCTGTCGGTCACGCCGGTAACCCGGCCGTTCAGGTCGTAGGTCCGGGCTAGTGTACGGCTGCTGCCAAAGGTCCAGCTCGCGGGTACCTGCAAGGGCGACCACGTGACGCTGTCGAGCAAGGACTGCTTGCCGAGTACGGGATGGTCGAGCGCGACCGTGGCGACCTGCCCGGCACGG
This sequence comes from uncultured Luteibacter sp., assembly GCA_966191635.1. Classification (GTDB taxonomy): domain Bacteria; phylum Pseudomonadota; class Gammaproteobacteria; order Xanthomonadales; family Rhodanobacteraceae; genus Luteibacter. The sequence goes on along the minus strand of CBIGPO010000043.1, from coordinate 22,338 downwards.
TCGCGGCTATACGTCACGACCGTGCCATCGGGGTAGGTCATGCGCGTCAGACGTCCGGCCAGGGAGTGGCTATAGCGTACGGACAACGGGCCGCTGGCCGTCGACTGCACCTTTCGCGTCACCCGTCCGGCACCGTCGTAGCAATACTCGCTCGCACCGCTGGCATCGTCCACGCGACCCAGGCGGCCGACGGGGAACCGTTCGGTCGCATCGCATATGGCGGGCGCGGTGTCGTAGCTGTAACGCTGCGGTGTGCCTTCGTCGAAGGTCGTTTGAACGATGCGGTTTTCGGCATCGTAGGTGTGTCGCGCCACACGACCCTCGGCGGTGGTGATCATCGCCAATGAACCGGCCGTGTCGTTGCCGAAGGTCGATTCGCCGGTGTCCGGGCTGCGCTGCCAGAGCAGATTGCCCAGGCCGTTGCGCAGGTAGGTTGTGCGCAGACGCTTGGGGTCATCGACGCTCCTGAGCAGATCGAGGCTGTCGTAGACGAATGTACTGGTAGCGGCGACGCCCGTCGGATCGACGGCTCGCTGGGTCATGCGGCCGAGGCTGTCGTAGGTGTAGGTGGTGGTGCGGCCAAGCGGGTCGCGGTGCGAGGTCAGACGGCCTTTCTTGTCGTGGGCGAGCCGGGTTTCCTTGCCGTAGGCATCAACGAGCCTGGTCGGCCAGCCGAGCCGGCTGTATATGGTCTTGCTCATATAGACCGGATTGCCTTCCCTATCACTGACGGTGATCGCTGTGCGATGGTCGCGTGCGTCGAGTGTGTAGTCGATATGGGAGCCAGAGGCCAGATCAACGCCAATTAGACGGTGGGCTTCGTCATAGCGCAGGTTGGTGCGCACGCCGTCTGCGTCGACCGTCGCCGCGAGGTTGTCGGCCTTGTCATATTCGCGGCGATCGAGCGCCTCAATGGATGCGGATCCGGCCATGGTCGCCATGGCACGCTCTTGCACACGAGCAAGGGCGTCGTAAACGACACGGCCGCCCAAACCGTTAGCATCGGTCCATGCCAGCAACCGGCCGGCACCATCGTACCGAGTGGCTTTCCACAGCGCGCCGGTCGGGCTCGACATGGAGGCCAGGTCGCCTTTGCGCCAGTCGCAGTGCGACAGATCACTCGTGCACGCGGGCGCATCGGTGTCGAAGTAGGTATAGAGCGTGATGTCGTCCGCATCCGTGCGAGGTCCGTCGACCGACAGGAGAGAGCCGCGGGCGTCGTACGTCATGCGGCTCCGCCGCACGTCGGGCCACACCGGCGACGCTGGGTCCGACGCGTCGGTCGCACCGCCCGTTGCGATCTCCAGCGGATTGCCATGATCGTCGTAAATGAAGCTTGTCCAGCGGGTGGGCTCGTCGATGCGCGTGGGTCGGCGCCAATGGGTGTTCCAGTTTGTGCGGATCGTACGCTCTTCCGGCATGCCGACCGCCTCGGTGCGCGAGGTCTCCAGTTTGCTGGTGGGGTCATAGGTGAAGGTGGTGATGCTGCCGTCGTGGTCGACAAGCTTTGAGACCGTGCCGTCTTCGTTGTAGGTGCGGGTTGAAACGCGTTCTTCCGACGGTGACCATCCGTGGTATTCGAACCGCGTAAGCACGATACGGCCAGCCACGTGGTCGAAGGTAACGTTCATATGGTCGCCGTCGCGTCCCGTGACCTCGACTGCGCCCAGATTCATTCTCACCGATGTGGCGAGTGCGGTGCTGCCGGCATGGGCAGTTGCCTGGGCACGTCCGTTCTCGTAAGCATATGTCGCAAAGCGGCGCCCATCAGCACCAATGATGCCGGTGAGCAAATGCGTTTTTCCTGTGCCAACGGCGTATAGATACTCAAGATGGCTGCCATCCGCGCGGTGGACCTTAACCAGGTTGGCTTCGCGCGCGGACGCTCCTGCATCGGAATACTCGTATCCGATGCGGCGGCCATCGGCTGCTGTGACCGAGTCGATACGACCTGCGGCGTCGTAGGTGAAACCGAGGCTGCGGCCTTGATCGTCTCGCACTTCCGTTAGGACCTGCTCATCCCCGGATGCGGTGTAGGTGAGGCGTGTCGTGCGACCGTTTCGGTCCACGAGTTCCGTGAGCTTGCCATCCTTGTCGTAGTGCTCGAGGGATCCATCGCCTGGCGCGTAGCTCCAGATGTCCGAGTGAAAGGTCAGATGGCCGATTTCATCGGCGTCGCCCACATACGTAGCACCTCCGGGTCGGAATTCGCGAAACGAACCGTCCTCGCGTAGAAGGTTGACCACTTCGATGAGGGTCGCCGTCGACGCATCATAGGCCTTGCCAGAGCCAATGGAGCGGTCGAAGCTGCCTCGCCACCCTGCACCCAGTCGCGCCAGCCGTGGCTTCTGCATAGTGTCGATGCCCAGCTTAGTTGCGGGCGAGGAGCCACTGTTATACGTCCTTACCCAGCTCAACCCCGGCGTTTCCAGGTCGACCACCCGCTCGACCTTATTGAACGAGGCTGTATTGATCGGATTACCGACGAAGGTGGAGTCGCCGGCCACGCACATATCAGCGCTTGCCGGCGAAGCGGAGGCACCAAGCTCTCGCCCCGAGTTGGCCCCCGGCAATCTTCGGCATGCCGTGTAGTGGCCGATAAGTCGGGTTGATGCGTTTGGCCAGATGCTTCCGTAATCCGAGTCCTCCAGCGCATAACCGGGTGGACACATGGCCGATGGCCAGGCCAAGCCGAGGTATTCAGTGTCGGTAAGCGTGGTGTCCTCGCCACGGCGCTGGTAGCTGTAGGTAACGGCCGTCAACATCTTGCTGTAGGTCGGTTTCCGAGCCGATCGTTCCACCTCTTCCTTGAGCGACAGCACATGACAATTCGTCTTGTACGACCAATCGTCACAGACGAGCTTTTCCAGGCTGTTCTGCCAGGCTTCCGTCACTGATGCGGATGGGTAATAGATGTACTCGGGGCAAACAAATTCGTCTTCGCATCCCCACACACCTTCGTAATAGGGGTCGATGTAGTCGGGGTCGACGGTCTTTGATTTTTCGACATCGGTTGCGAGTACGGGCCCGGCGAAGGGAAAGCAAACTGCCCCCAAGAGATATCCCTGCCACTTCGTACTCATCAGCCCGCCCCTTCGTCGAAAAGAGGCGACAGCCTGGGTAAGCGTAGGAGCGCGGCCTATGGAAGGATTCTGAAAATGGCAGAACTGCCAGTGAATTTGTGATGTGGCCCTCACTTCGGATAGCCCGGTCTCGCGCCGTGAGAAATTCTCATGACGTGATCGATTGCATCTGGTAACGCGGACATTCATTGCGCGAAGCATCGTGGCGGCCGCTTCGTCAAACAGCAGACCAGCAATGTCAAAGCACGCTAACGTGACCTGGCGAAAAGCGGAGCGCACACGCAGACATTTTTCGCCCTGGGCAACCTATGAATAGCGCGCAACGCCTGTTACCTCGCGCAGGATCAATCCGCCCGGCGCATGCGTCTGGGCGCGTCCATCGGACCGGAAGGTGAGGGTTTGGAAAGAGCCGGCTGCACGGGCCTTTGAGAGTCGCTCACGTTCGTTGACACAGCCAGCTGGCTGTTGGCTTAAGTCGATCTTGGGCAGCGTATTCGACAGTGCGCGCTCGCCTCACAAGCCAGTGTCACGCCTGTGGGGAGTCGTCGGTTGCCGTTCTCGGAGCGATTCCGCAGGGAGGCGTAGGCCGGACGAGGACTTAGCGACGAGAATGGCAGCCGGCGGCTCCCCTCCCTCGGCGTCCAGGGGCAAACGCGATGGCGAAGCCGAGTCCTACAGGCTTGGCCCCGGATTTCCGTGAAGAGTCAAAAAAAACCCCGAGAGCCAGGGGAGCTCTCGGGGCCGGGTGGAAGACCGGAACCAGGGGAAGAACCGGTCCACCTTGAGGGGGCCTCAGGGAGGTGAGACCCACCGATGGGACGCCGTTGCGTGCGTCCGAATATATAGACGTTCAAAGCGGGGCAAAGTTGCAACGCGGACGCAAAAAAAATCAGCCCGCGTTCATGGGCTGATTTTTCAACGACTTGGGGCTTGGCGATATGTATGACTAAACGAAAAACTTACGTATAGACGGCCAAGCGCGGCCGAAAACGCTTAGCGGCCGCTTAGTGCGCCTCGTCCCAGTTGGCGCCCACGCCGATATCGACCTGCAGCGGCACGCTGAGCAAGGCCGCCCCGGTCATGTGCTGCTCGATGCCGGCGCGCACCTCGTCGACGGCGTCCGCGCGGACCTCAAAGACCAGTTCATCGTGTACCTGCATCAGCATGCGCACATCGTCGCGGGGCTCGATCCACGCTGATACGGCGATCATGGCGCGCTTGATGATGTCGGCTGCCGTGCCTTGCATGGGTGCGTTGATGGCCGCGCGCTCGGCGCCGGCGCGGAAGGCCTGGTTACGCGAGTTGAGATTCTCGAGGTAAAGGCGGCGACCGAACAGCGTCTGGACGTAGCCATCGCGGTGGGCCTGCTCGCGCGTGGCGTCCATGAAGGCGCGCACGCCCGGATAACGTGAAAAGTAGCGGCCCATGTAGTCGGACGCTTCGCCACGGTCCACGTTGAGCTGCTTGGCCAGACCGAAGGCGCTCATGCCGTACATCAGGCCGAAGTTGATCGCCTTCGCCGCGCGGCGCTGGTTGGTCGTGACCTCGTCGGCTGGCACGCCAAAGACTTCCGCGGCCGTCGCGCGATGTACGTCGCCACCCTCCTTGAACGCGCGCACAAGGCCTTCGTCGCCGGACAGGTGCGCCATGATGCGCAGCTCGATCTGCGAATAGTCGGCGGCGAGGATGCGCCAGCCGTCCGGTGCGATGAAGGCCTGGCGTATGCGTCGACCTTCTTCGGTGCGCACCGGAATGTTCTGCAGGTTCGGGTCGGACGAACTGATGCGGCCCGTCGCGACGGCGCCCTGGTGGTAGCTGGTGTGCACACGCCCCGTGCGCGGGTTGACGATGCCGGCGAGCTTGTCGGTATACGTCGAGCGGAGTTTGGCCAGACCGCGGTATTCGAGGATCAGGCGCGGCAATTCGTGTGTTTCGGCGATGGCTTCAAGCGCTTCTTCGTTGGTCGAGGGTTGGCCGGTCGGTGTCTTGATCTTCGCCGCGAGGCCGAGCTCGTCGAACAGTACGGCCTGCAATTGCTTCGGAGAGTCCATGTTGAACTCGTGGCCGGCGGAGGCGTGGGCAAGCTGCTGCAGCTCGACCATGCGCTTGCCGAGTTGCTGGCTCTGCAGGCGCAGCACGTTGGCATCGATGAGCACGCCCGTGCGCTCCATCTTCGCCAGTACGGGAACCAGCGGGATCTCGATATCCGTATAGACCGCGCGCAACGACGGTTCGGCTTCGAGCCTTGGCCACAGAGCGTGGTGCAGGCGTAGCGTCACATCGGCATCTTCGGCTGCATAGCGGCATGCGGTGTCGCAGTCTACCTGCGAGAACGAGATCTGCTTCGCTCCCTTGCCGGCGACCTGCTCGTACTTGATGGTGGTGTAACCGAGGTAACGGGTGGCCAGCGAATCCATGTCGTGCCGTGTCGCCGTCGCGTTGTAGATGTACGACTCGAGCATGGTGTCGTGCGCCAGGCCCTTCACCTCGATGCCGTAGTGGGACAGGATGTTGATGTCGTACTTGCCGTGCTGGCCGACCTTCGGGCGCGATGCATCCTCGAAGATCGGCTTCAACGCGCCTAGCACGTGGTCGCGCGGGAGCTGCACCGGCGCGCCGGGATAGTCGTGGCCAAGGGGAATGTACGCCGCTTTGCCCGGCTCAACGGACAGCGATACGCCGACGATATCGGCCAGCATGGCGTCGATGCTGGTGGTCTCGGTATCGAAGGCGATCAGCGGCGCGGTTTCGAGCTTCTCCAGCCACGCGGCTAAGCGATCCTCAGTGAAGATGAGCTCGTAGTCGCCTTCGGCCGACATCGAGGCGTCGGGGGGCGCGTGCGTGACGGCCGGTGTGGCAGCAGCAGGCGAAGGCGCACCAGTGGCCGCCGCGTCGGCACTGTCGAGGTCCTTCAATGCAGCCTTGAAGTCGTAGCGCGTGTAAAGCTCGCGCAAGGCGTCGGTGTCACGGTCACGCATGGCAAGGTCGGTGGGGCGATGCTCGAGCGGCACATCGGTACGGATGGTCACCAGCTCGCGCGACAGCGGCAGGCGTGGTATGGCCGCGCGCAGGTTCTCGCCGATCTTGCCGCCGATGTTGTCGGCGTTGGTGAGGAGATTATCGAGGTTGTGGTATTCGCCCAGCCACTTGGCTGCCGTTTTCGGACCGCATTTTTCTACACCGGGCACGTTGTCGATGCTGTCGCCCATGAGGGTGAGGTAATCGACGATCTGGTCGGGCCGCACGCCGAACTTCGCGAACACACCATCGACGTCCATTGTGGTGTTGGTCATCGTATTGACCAGCAGCGTATGCGGTCCGACCATCTGCGCGAAATCCTTGTCGCCGGTCGAGATGATCGTATGAATTCCCTCCTCGGCCGCCTGGCGGGCGAGGGTGCCGATCACATCGTCCGCTTCCACGCCGGGAATGCAGAGGATCGGAAAGCCGAGTGCGCCGACGATCTTCATCATCGGGTCGACCTGGGCTCGCAGGTCGTCCGGCATCGACGGGCGGTTGGCCTTGTACTCGGGGTAGAGGTCGTCCCGGAAGGTGCGGCCCGGCGCATCGCAGACGAAGGCCACGTAATCCGAACCGGCCTTCATCGTCGTGCGCAACATGTTGACGATGCCGAACAGCGCGCCGGTAGGCTCGCCGAAGGCGTTGGTCAGGGGAGGCAGCGCGTGGAACGCGCGATATAGGTACGAGGACCCGTCAATGAGCGTGAGCGTAGGCATACCTCCGATTCTCTCATGGCCGAACGCGGACCGTCCGTTCACGTGGAAAGCGGCATGCGGCTTGCTATCCTCGTCACCCCGCACGGAGATTCCCCCATGAACCGCACGCACGCCCTCGTTGTCGCGCTCGCCCTGGCCCTGGCACTTCCCGTTGCCGCCCAGACCGCCACGGATCCGAAGCTGACGCCGTTGCCGCCGCCGCCGGCCCTCAACGATCCGGGCGTCAAGGCGGGCGAGCCGGATCGCTCGGGGCAGAAGCCGATCGAGCGTCCGGTGCCGTACGACCAGGCCCAGGACGGCCGCACCACGCCGGCCACCTCTGATGCTCAGGGCTCGCCGCGTTCACCCGTCGCGCTGCCGTCCATGCAGGACAACGGCGGCACCGACGCGCGTGGCCAGGAACCGCCCCAGGTGACCATCCGCCAGCAGGGCGACGACCAGGTCCAGGAATACCGCTCGGGCGGTAAGCTGACCATGATCGTAGTGACGCCGAAGAACGGCGTCCCGCAGACCTACATGGCCGACCCCGACGGCAAACTGCACGACCCCAAGAATGGGCCGGTCGATCCGGTCTACTACAAAGTGTACGAGTGGGGTGCAGCGCCCAAGCCAGTCAACTCGAACTGAGCGCCAGCCGTCCAGCCTCAACCGTCCAGTTCGGGGTAGTGCCGGAAGATGCCCGAGGTATTGAACGGGATGCGTCGTTCCGACGCCAGGTAGGCGGTGAGTCTGGGCCGGTTCTCGACGCGCTTTTTCAGATCGCGGAGCAGCGGCACGTTCTGCTTCGCCATGGCCTTGGGGAAGGCGTACTCCAGGCCGGCCATGATCTGGAAAAGCGAGAGGTCGACATACGAATGCTCGCGTAGCGGGAACTTGCCGCCGCCGCGTTCCACCGCCTTCTCGAAGTAGTCGAGAAATTTGGGGATGCGGCTCTCACGGAAATCCTTCGAGCGCTTCTTCGCCTCCGCCTTCTGGTCCTCGTAGTAAAGCTCCGATGCCACCGGGTGGTGCGTGTCGTGTACCTCGGCGACAAGGTCGGTGATAGTCAGCTCAAGCTGATGCGCATACAGGCGCTTCGCTTCGCTCTCCGGTACCAGCCCGTGGCGAGGGCCAAGGTACTGAAGGATATTGGCCACTTGCGCGATGATCAGTCGGCCTGACTTCAGAAAGGGTGGTGCGAAAGGCATGGCGCCTTCGTGTTCGCCGTCGAGGAAGGGGGTCAATACGTCGTCGCCCTCGATGCGCGCGACATCGGTGTATTCGGCGCCCGCGTCCTCCAGGCATAGACGCACGAACTCGCCGCGGCCCTGCAAGCCTGTCCAGTAATACAGTTGATAGCTCATGCACGCCTCCTGTCGGAAGCCGGGGATGATCCGTCGATGTCGCTCAAGCCAGCGTGAGCGCCATGTCGCGAAAGGCGTTCCATACGGTCTGCGCGGGTGGGGATAACGAACGGGCGCGTCGGCGAATGAGTGTGACCTCGCGATACACCTCGGGAGACAGATTTACGGCCACCAGACCAGGGCGCAGGGCGTCGAGGGAGAGCGCGGGAGTGACCGTCACGCCAAGCCCGGCCTCCACCATGCGAAAAGCGGTGTGGGGATGTCCGACCTCCAGCGCCACGCGTATCGGGATGTCTCGTGTGGCGAACGCCGTGTCGATCAGCCTTCGGGACCCGGAGGCGTGGTCGAGGAGGATGAGGGGCTCGTGCTCCAGGGCTTTCCAGGCGACGTGGCGCTTCGTCGCGAACGGATGGTCGGCCCGGCAAACGACGCGGAACGGGTCACGCAGGATGGTTTCCACGTCAAACTCTTCCGGTGTAGCCGGTTCCACGGTGAGCCCGAAATCCACCTCGCCCCCTCGCACGGCGTCCAGCACCTGGGCCTGGCTCTGGTCGCGCAGGATGATCTCGATCGCCGGATGCGCCGTCGCGCAACGGGCGATGCAACCGGGCACGAGGCCGGCGGAGAGGGTAGGAACGGCCGCCAGGCGCACACGGCCGCGCAGCGGGTCGGATTGCGTCCGTACCTGCGCAAGCACCCCATCGAGTTCGTCCAGCACGCGGGATGCTGCCTGTTCGAGATAACGCCCGGCCTCGGTCGGGAAGACCTCGCGAGTGCTGCGGTCGAACAGCCGCACGTCCAATTCGGCCTCTAGGTCGGCGATAAGGCGACTCACCGCGGGCTGGGTAAGGTGCAGGGCATCCGCAGCGCGACGGAAATGCCGGTGGCTGGCCACAGCAAGGAAGGCGCGAAGCTGGCGCATCGAGACATTCATGCGATTAATGTATCACTGAATCAGATAAAACGATTTGTCTTATCAGTCGACAGGAGGTGCAATAGCGTTCTCCCGTCTCCCTGCTGGTCACGCCCATGCGCCGCTTCCTGCCTGATGGTTTCACCCTCTCGCTGATCGCCACCGTGTTGCTGGCGAGCTTCCTGCCCTGCCGAGGGGTGACCGCGCAGGCTTTCGCAGGGCTGACGGATATCGCCATCGCCCTGCTGTTCTTTCTGCACGGGGCAAAGCTGTCGCGGGAGGCTGTCGTTGCAGGAATGACCCACTGGCGGCTGCACCTCACCGTGCTGGCCAGTACCTTCGTCCTGTTCCCCGTGCTCGGGCTGCTGCTAAAGCCGGTGTTGTCGCCGCTGGTGTCGCCCGACCTCTATCTCGGCATCCTCTTCCTGTGCACGTTGCCGTCGACCGTGCAGTCATCGATCGCCTTTACATCGATCGCACGCGGCAATGTGCCCGCGGCCATCGTCTCGGCATCCGCATCGAGCATGCTCGGCATCTTCATCACGCCGTTGCTGGTCGGGCTGATGATCGCGGGCACGGGCCAGGGCGGCCTGTCGTGGCATTCGGTGGGGTCGATCGTGCTGCAGTTGTTCGTGCCCTTCGTCGCCGGCCAGGTCGCGCAGCGCTGGATTGGCGGCTGGGTGCGCAAGCACGCCACCTTGCTGACCTTCGTGGATCGTGGATCGATCCTGCTGGTGGTCTACACGGCCTTCAGTGCGGCTGTGCTGCAGGGGCTGTGGAAGCAGCTGCCGCTACCGGTGCTCGGCGGACTGGTCGTCGTCAACGTGGTGTTGCTGGCGTGTGCCCTATTGACCACGCGTTACGGCGCCCGTGCCTTGGGCTTCTCGCGCGATGACGAGATCACCATCGTGTTCTGCGGCTCGAAGAAGAGCCTGGCCTCCGGCGTACCGATGGCGAAGGTGTTGTTCGCTGGACATCCCCTCGGCCTGATCGTGTTGCCGATCATGTTGTTCCATCAGATCCAGCTGATGACATGCGCGGTGCTGGCGCGCAGGTATGCGTTGCGGTGTGAGGCGCAGTCAAAGCTGGTCGCAAGCACCCTTCGCCGCTGAAGCGGCTCCCACAGAGCTTTGCGGAATCGCCGATGAATCGGCTCCCACAACCGCCGCTTCGTAGACAGGGTGCTCTGTGTGGGAGCCGCTTCAGCGGCGATGCTTTGGCTCTCAGTTCTTAATGCCGGAAGTGCCGAACGCCGGTGAACACCATCGCCATATCATGCTCATCCGCCGCAGCGATCACTTCGCTATCGCGCATGGATCCACCCGGCTGGATCACGGCGCGGATGCCGGCGGCGGCGGCCGCGTCGATACCGTCACGGAACGGGAAGAACGCATCGGATGCCATGGCGCTGCCCGGCACCGCTAGGCCGGCTTCCTCGGCCTTGAGGCCGGCGATCTTCGCGCTGACCACTCGGCTCATCTGCCCGGCGCCGATGCCGACCGTGCGGTTGTCGCGGGCGTAGACGATGGCGTTGGACTTGACCATCTTGGCCACGCGCCAGGCGAACAGGAGGTCGTCCAGTTCGGCCGGTGTCGGCTGGCGTTTGCTGACGACTTTGAGCTCGTCGCGCTGCACCTGACGATCGTCGGCGGTCTGCACCAGCAGGCCGGAGCCGACGCGCTTGATGTCGTGCGTGTTGCGGCCGTCACCCAGCGGGATCTCGAGTACGCGCACGTTGGCCTTCTTCGTCGCTTCTTCCACCGCGCCAGCATCGACCACCGGGGCGATCAGCACTTCGACGAACTGACGCTTGAGGATAATCTTTGCCGTTTCCGCGTCCAGCGGGCGGTTGAAGGCGATGATGCCGCCAAAGGCCGAGGTGGGGTCGGTGGCGTAGGCCAGTTCGTAGGCGGCCAGAGGATTGGCGGCCACCGCCACGCCACAGGGATTGGCATGCTTGACGATGACGCAGGCCGGTGCGTCGAACTGGCGTACGCATTCCCAAGCGGCATCGGCGTCGGCGATGTTGTTGAACGAGAGCTCCTTGCCCTGCAACTGGCGGAAGGTTGCCAGCGTGCCCGGCGCGGGATACAGGTCGCGGTAGAACGCGCCGGCCTGATGCGGGTTTTCGCCGTAGCGAAGATCCATCACCTTCACGAAGCGCCCGTTCGACTGTTCGGGAAATTCGGCACGCCCGGCGATGGCTGTATGGCTCTCATCGAGCGTGACGCCCGAGAGATAGTCGCTGATTGCCGCGTCATAATTGGAGACGCGATTGAAGGCGGCCACCGAGAGCCTGAAGCGCGTGGCACGCGAAAGGCCACCCTTGCCTTCGATCTCGGCCAGCGCGCCTTCGTACTGCGTCGGGTCGGTGAGGACGCCGACGTCGTTCCAGTTCTTCGCGGCCGCGCGCAGCATCGCCGGGCCGCCGATGTCGATGTTCTCGATCGCATCTTCCAGCGTGCATGCTGGATTGGCCACGGTGCGTTCGAAGGGATAGAGGTTCAGAACGAGGAGGTCGATCGGCACGATGCCGTGCTCGGCCATCACGGCGTCGTCGGTGCCGCGGCGGCCGAGCAGGCCACCATGCACGCGGGGATGCAGCGTCTTCACGCGCCCGCCCATGATCTCGGGGAAGCCGGTGAGATCGCCGACATCGCGCACCGGGATGCCGGCGTCGCGCAGCGCTTTTGCGGAGCCGCCCGTAGAGAGGATTTCGACGTTGGCCGCGACGAGGCGGCGCGCGAGTTCGGTCAGGCCCTGCTTGTCAGAGACGCTGACGAGCGCGCGGCGGACGGAAACGAGATCGGGCGTGGGCATGGGCACTTCCGGGGAGGAAAGCGCTCCATTATAGCGACCCTTTAGGAAATGCCGTGGGCCGCCAGCTTCTTGCGCAGGGTGGCACGGTTGATGCCGAGGGCGGCGGCCGCGCGGCTCTGGTTGCCTTCGTGGAAGGCGAGTACTTCACGCAGCAGGGGGCCTTCGACTTCACGGATGACCAGCGCGTGGAGACCTTCGCCGCCTTCCGTGTCGCCGATATCTGCCAGGTAACGGCGGACGGTACGGCTGACGCATTCGCTGAGGGCACTCTGCATGGAGGTCTCGTTGGCGGCCTCACCGGCAGTCAGTCTCACAGCGTTCAAGGCATTCCCCTCTCGCAGGCCGGGACACGAGTCCCCGGTCGGTTCTTTTCTTTATGGACGCTTGGATTGCGACACGACCACACCGTAGAAGGGGGGCAATCGTCGCGAAGGGAATCGAGTGTACTCGTCCCAAGGGGGGATGTGCAGGCTTGCAAAAAGAAATTTTTTCGAACGGTCAGTCGAAGCTGAAGGCGAAGGCGACTGCCCGCTGGCCCGGGTCTTGCACTTCGAACACCATCGCCGTGGTGGCTCCGCCATCCAGTCCATGCGCACGGACGCTGGCGTCACCCACATAGTCGGTGGGTTCGAACCGGCGCATGGCCAGGCGTTGGCCATTCGCATCCGAGAGCACGATGGTGACGACAGGGTAAGGCTGCGCGAACGACGCATCGTTTCGTACGCTCGCCGTAATGAGCAGTCCGTCACGCACGGAAGGGTGTTGTTCGACATCGCGGGCCAGCAGGCGCAGGCGCGTCGGCTCCGCGACGAGGGGAAGGCGGCAGCCGACGACGGAGCAACCGGCCTGCAAGGCAGGGCCGATAGTCGGGTCGGCGATGAGCGAGTCGCGCTTGGCCCAGGCAAGCTGGGCGCCGAGACCGAGCATGAGCGTGATGCATACCGTCGCCCATATGGCGCTTTGCCACGAGCGCCGCCGGGCCTTGGCGAATTTGGGGGTGAACGTCAGCTGGGAGAAATCATCAGTGGGGGGCTCGGCGTAAGTCGGCTCGGCGCCCGTGTCGTCCGACGCATGCGGTATCGGGCGGGGCCGGAACACCGCCACTTCGGCGAGGGGAGGTTCCTGATCGAGCGCGCGTTCCGGCAATCGGGTGAACGGCTCTGGCGGCAATTGCGCGGCGAGCGTGCCAAGGGCGTTGAACACCGCCTCGCAGTGCCCGCAGCGCACGCAGCCGCACGCGGGCACGAGAAGCTCGGCTTCCAGTTTGTAGACCGTGAGGCATTCAGGACACTGCGTATACATCGTTCGATCATAACGTGCGCGACCGGTAGAATCGTCTACCCGCTCACCGAATGGCCGTCCCGATGCCCTGGCTCGAACTCTCCCTGACGATCCGCGCCGCCGAGCAGCCGCGCGTCGAAACTACTCTCGAAGATCTGGGTGCGTTGTCGATCACCCTGCAGGACGCCGACGCTGAAACGCCTGACGAAGAAGCTATCTTCGAGCCTGGCGTTGGTGAGCTTCCGCTGTGGAACCAGATCGTGCTGAACGCCCTGTTCGACGCCGACGCCGACAAGCGTGGCCTCACGGAGGCCATCGCCGATGACCTGCCGTTCATCGAGCCGGCGCAGATCACCTGGCGCGTGGTGGATGACCAGGACTGGACGCGCGCCTGGATGGACCAGTTCAAGCCGATGCCGTTCGGCCGGCGCCTCTGGGTCTATCCGTGGAACATCGAGCCACCTGTGGAGGGTGACATCGTCGTCGTGCGGCTTGACCCGGGCCTGGCTTTCGGCACGGGCACCCATCCAACCACCGCCATGTGCCTGGAGTGGCTGGACGGCCAGCAGATGGCCGACAAGCTGGTGCTCGACTACGGCTGCGGCTCGGGCATTCTCGCCATCGCCGCCCTGAAGCTGGGCGCTGCCCGCGCTGTCGGCATCGACAACGATCCGCAAGCCCTGATTTCCTCCCACGACAACGCTGAACGCAACGGCGTGCATGCCGATCTGGCCGTCTATCTGCCGGGCGAGGCGCCGAAGGAACTTGCCGACGTGCTCGTCGCCAACATCCTCGCCGGGCCGCTGGGTGAACTCGCGCCGACCTTCGCGGCGGCGGTGAAGCCCGGTGCGCCGTTTGCGTTGTCGGGCATCTTGCATGGCCAACACGACGAACTGCTCGTGCGCTATGCGGAGTGGTTCGAGGACCTCGAAGTGCGCACGCTCGAAGACTGGGTGCGTATCAGCGGGCGTCGGCGCGCTTAGATTAGAGGTCCTTCGCAGTTCCTGGCTCGGCTTGCGCCATCGCACTTGCGCTTGCGCCTTGAGGAAGGGGCCTCGCCGGCTGCCATTCTCGTCACTAAGCCCTCGTCCGGCCTGCGCCTCCCTGCGGAGTCGTTCCGAGAACGGCAGCCGGCGACTCCCCTTTCCTCAGCGCACACAACGCAACCGCGATGGCGAAGCCGAGCCCTGCGGGTGCTCTCGTAAAGAGCCACAAAAAAAGCCGGAGCCACACGGTTGCATCACCGTGCGACTCCGGCCTTCTATCGAAACATCACACCGGAGGCGGCGTTTCTTTCTGCTCGGCCATGCGCTTTTCCAGATAGTGGATGTTCTGTCCACCCTGCTGGAAACCGACGTCGGCCATGATGCGTTGCTGCAGTGGGATGTTGCACTTCACCCCTTCGATCACCGTTTCGTTCAACGCCATGCGCATGCGTGCGATGGCAGTCGCCCGGTCCGGACCGTGCACGATGATCTTGCCGATCATCGAATCGTAGTTCGGCGGGATGCGGTATCCGTCGTAAAGATGGGTGTCCACGCGCACGCCCGGGCCACCCGGCGCCTCGAAACGCTTCACCGTGCCGGGGCTCGGCATGAAGGTGTCCGGATCCTCGGCGTTCACGCGGCACTCGATCGCGTGGCCGGTGAACACGACATTTTCCTGGCGGATGGACAGCTTCTCGCCACCGGCGATGAGCAATTGTTCGCGAACCAGGTCGATACCGGTCACCAGCTCGGTCACCGGATGCTCCACCTGGATACGGGTGTTCATCTCGATGAAGTAGAAGCGGCCGTTCTCGAACAGGAACTCGAAGGTGCCCGCACCGCGATAGCCGATGCGCAGGCAAGCGTCGACGCAGACCTTGCCGATCTCGGCGCGCATTTCCGGCGTGATGCCTGGGGCCGGGGCTTCCTCGACCACCTTCTGATGGCGGCGCTGCATGGAGCAGTCGCGCTCGCCCAGGTGGATGGCATTGCCCTGGCCGTCGGCCAGCACCTGGATCTCCACGTGGCGTGGATTCTCCAGGAACTTCTCCATGTAGACCTGATCGTTGCTGAAAGCCGCCTTGGCCTCCTGCTTGGTCATGACGATGGAATTGGCCAGATGGGCCTCGGTGCGCACGACGCGCATGCCGCGGCCACCACCACCACCGGATGCCTTGATGATGACCGGGTAGCCGATCTCACGGGCAATGCGGATGTTCTCGTCGGTGTCGTCGCTCAGCGGGCCACCCGAACCGGGCACGCACGGCACCCCGGCGGCCTTCATGGCGCGGATCGCTTCGACTTTGTCGCCCATCAGGCGGATCACGTCGGCGGTGGGGCCGATGAAGACGAAGCCCGACTTCTCGACCTGTTCGGCGAAGTTTGCGTTCTCGGAAAGAAAGCCGTAGCCGGGATGGATCGCCTGGGCGTCGGTGATCTCGGCGGCAGCGATGATCGCGGGAATGTTGAGGTAGCTTTCGGCCGAGGGACCCGGGCCGATGCACACCGATTCGTCGGCAAGGCCGACGTGCTTGAGGTTGCGATCCACGGTGGAGTGCACCGCGACCGTCTTGATGCCAAGCGCGTGGCACGCGCGCAGCACCCGCAGCGCGATTTCGCCGCGGTTGGCGATGACTACCTTCTCGAGCATGACGTCAGACCTCAGGCGATGACGAACATGGGTTCGTCGAATTCGACCGGCTGGCCGTTCTCGACCAGGACGGCGACGACGGTACCCGAGACGTCTGCCTCGATCTGGTTGAACATCTTCATCGCTTCGATGATGCCCAGCGTTTCACCGGCCTTGACCTGCTTGCCCACGGTGGCGAACGCCGGAGCGCCCGGCGTGGACGACGCATAGAAGGTGCCGACCATCGGCGCCTTGGTCACGTGGCCGGCCGGAAGGCCAGTCTCGACAGGCGCGGCAGCGACAGGCGCTGCGGGTGCGGCCGCCGGAGCGGCAGCCACCGGGGCGGCCTGCTGCATCGGCGCGGCATACATCTGCGGTGCGGCGACAGTGCCCTTCGGCACGCGGGACAGGCGCACTACTTCTTCGCCTTCCTTGATTTCCAGCTCGGCGAGGTTCGATTCCTCGAGCAGGTCGATAAGCTTCTTGATCTTGCGCAGGTCCATGGGACAAACCTTCTGGTTGAATTTGGGGGTTAAGCCGCGGGCACCGCAAGGCGGAGCAGGGCGGCTTCGAGCGCCAGGCGATAGCTGTCGCCGCCGAAACCGCAGATCACGCCTGCGGCCAGATCGGACATGTACGAGTGATGGCGGAACGCCTCTCGTGCATGCGGATTGGACAGGTGGATCTCGATGAACGGGATCGACACACCCGCGAGGGCGTCGCGGATGGCGATGGACGTATGAGTAAACGCGGCCGGGTTGATCAGGATCCAGGCGACGCCTTCGTCACGTGCCTGATGAATCCGTGCGATCAGCTCGTGTTCGGCGTTGGACTGGAACCAGCTCAGCTCATGGCCCGCTGCCTGGGCGCGAGCCTGCAGCGAGACATTGATGTCGGCGAGGGTCTCGTGCCCGTAAACCGATGGTTCGCGAACGCCGAGCAGATTGAGGTTGGGTCCGTGCAGGACGAGGATCCTGGCCACTGTTCACCTGTGCCTTGGGTCCGGGGTTCCGGAACGCCGCGCAGTGTGCGCCTGTCACCTCGGCTTGTCCAGTTCGATGAAGTTCGACGTAGATCGCTGGAGATCGCGACTTTCCATGCTGCACCGTATGGTGAGGCCTCGATGCGCTTCCCCGCAGACGACCCTTTCCGAGTACGGGCGGGGTAGGAGCCGATTCATCGGCGAATCGGGCCATGTGGGAGCCGCTTCAGCGGCGAATGGTAAATAAATCCGCGGCGCAGCCGCGCCCTTGAGGTTGCTGGCCCCGGTATCCAACGAAGGAAGAGCATCGCCGCTGAAGCGGCTCCTACAGGGAGACGGAGGCAGGCTCACCCTTCCGGGAACAGCTTCTTCCACCCCTCGATACCCAGTTCATCCAGCGTCGCCATGTTCGCTTCGAAGATTTTCGAGGCATCGGGGAAGGCGGCCACGGCCTTGTCGATACTGTCCTCGCGGAGCAGATGCAGGGTCGGGTAGGGCGAGCGGTTGGTGTAGTTGGTGATGTCGTCGGGGCCGGTGCCCTCGAACTGAAAGGCGGGGTGGAAGCTGGCCACCTGGATCTCGCCCTCCAGGCCCAGGTCTTCGACGGCCAGGTCAGCCACTTCGAGGAACTCGTTGAAATCCTCGAAGTTCTCCAGCACGCCCGGATGGATCAGCAGGGTGGTGTCGATCGTCTCGGCGCTCACATCGCGCAGGTATTCCAGCTCGCGCTTGAGATCATCGAGCAGTTCGAGCGGCTGGGTGGCGGTGCTGACCACGTAACGGATCTGGTCTTTCTTGTGCACGGCCTTGGCGAACGGGCACAGGTTGAGGCCGATCACGGCCTTCTCGAGCCAGAGGCGGCTACGGTTGATCGCTTCGTCGGGGGACGGCAGACCATCCATGAGGATTTCCTTCATCGTGCGGGGGCGAGCCATTCGTCGAGTTCGGGCCCGGTGAAGCTGCCCACTTTGCGCCGCAGGATACGCCCGTCTTCGCCGATCAGGACGCTATAGGGCAACACGCGACGCGTATTGCCGAACGAAAGCGAGCCGCCGGGCGCATCGGCATCCACCAGCATGACCGGATAGCTCACGGTCCGTTCGGCGAGATAGCCGCGGACTCCCGCGGCCGTGTCTTCGGCAAGCCCCAGCACCACGACGTTCCGGTCGCGATAGCGCGAGTACGCCGCATCGAGCAAGGGCATCTCGCGCTGGCACGGGGCGCACCAGCTGGCCCAGAAGTTGATTAACACCCGCTTGCCACGCCAGTCCGAAAGCTGGCGCGGCTTGCCATCGACGGTGACGAAGGTGGCCTCGGGCGGCAGGTCGCCGACATCGGCCACCGTGACGCCCTGCGGCGGCGGTGGGTTCAGGCGACGGTGTTCAAGCCACAGCCCTCCCGTCGCGCCGAGGATCGCCAGAACGACGATCCAGAAGGTGGGGCTTCGCGTCATGGTGCGGCGGCGGCCTCGAGTGCCTGCTGCACGCTGTCATAGGTGAGCACCGTGGACAGCTTGTGCCCATCGCCGCCGCCCTTCGGGTACACCACGTAAAGCGGCACGCCCACCGAGTGGTACTGCTCCAGGAAAGCGGCGATGGTAGCGTTCACGTCGGTCCAGTCGCCGCGCATGTACACGGTGCCGGTGCGCTTGAGCAGGGCCTTGAAGGCATCGGTGTCGAGCACGGCGTGTTCGTTGGCCTTGCAGGTGATGCACCAGTCGGCCGTCATGTCGACCAGCACCGGGGTGCCGGCGGCACGCAGTTCGGCGAGCTTCTCGGGTGAGTAAGGCACGATGCCGTCGGTCGCGACCGTGGTCGCGGTCTGCGCGGGCAGACCGTGGACGGTCCACAGCGCCGCCACGGCACCTACGGCGAGTACGGCGGTGAATATCCAGGACAAGCCACCGTCGCGATGTCGGTTGCGGCCGTACCACCACAGCGCCATGGCCAGCAGCACGGCACCGGCAAGCACCAGCGCCGTGGCATCCGCGCCGCGTTGCTTGGTCAGCACCCAGAGCAGCCACACCGCTGTGAGGTACATCGGGAAGGCGAGAGCCTGCTTCAGGGTTTCCATCCAGCGGCCCGGACGCGGAAGCAAGCGGGCAATCGCTGGCACGAAACCGATCAGCAGAAAGGGCAGCGCGAGGCCGAGGCCGAGCGCGAGGAAGATCAGGAAGGCCACGGCCACCGGCGCGGCGAAGGCAAAAGCGATGGCGGAACCCATGAATGGCGCGGTGCACGGGCTAGCCACGACGACGGCCAGTACACCGGTGAAGAAGTCGCCCGACGGTCCCGAGCGCGATGCCAGCCCACTGCCGACATTGCCCAGCGAGCCGCCGATTTCGAACACGCCCGACATCGACAGGCCCACGGCGAGCATCACGTAGACGAGGATGCCGATCGCCAGCGGCTGCTGGAACTGCGCGCCCCACTGGATGCCGTGGCCGGCGGCACGGATGCCGACGATGATGACGCCGAGCGCGGCGAAAGCGACCAGCACACCGGCGGTGTACCAGAGGGCGTGCCGACGAGCGGCACCCTGGCTCTCGCCACTTTCCAGGACGGTGATCGCCTTGAGTGACAGCACCGGCAGCACGCAGGGCATCAGGTTCAGCACGAGGCCGCCGAGCAAGGCGAGGCCGATCGCGGCGATGAAGCCGAGCGGTGCGTCGCTCTTCGGCACCAGGCCCGGGGGCGGCGGCGTGGGTGCGACTTCCTTGCTGGCCGCGGCGGGAGCCGATGCGGCCGGAACGCCGACGGTTGCCGTGCCCGCGCCGAAGTCGACACTGATATGGCGCTTCATCACCGGGTAGCAGATGCCGTTCTCGAGGCAGCCCTGGTAGGCGATGTCGAACTCGGCAGTCTTCGCGTTCGCCGCACCCTTCAGCGGCACGGGCAGCTCCACCTGATCGAAATAGACGATGGTGTCGCCGAAGTGTTCGTCGTGATGCGCGATGCCGCTCGGCCAGTCGGGCTCGCCGGTCGTTACGCCAGCGGGCGAGGTGACCGTGATCTCGGTCTTGTCGCGGTAGAGGTAGTAGTCCTTCGGCATCGTCCAGCGCAACAGCAACGCGTCGTGTGACTTCACCAGCGCTTCGAAGCGGAACGCCTGTTCGGCCGGCAGGGCCGCGGCGTCCGTGCCGGGCACCGCGGCCGGGGCACCGAGCAGCGAGACGCCACCGGCGGCAGGTGCGGCCGGAGCCTGCGTCGCCGGGGTCGGTCCCGAAGCGGTCGGAATGGTCGACGCGCTACCGATGGTGAGTTTCAGGTGCTCGGTATTCGGCGGGTAGCAGATCTTTGGCTCGACTTCGTGGCAACCCTGGTATTGCACATCGAGGGCAAGCGTCGTCGTGCCGGCGGCGAGCAGCTGGTACGGCACGCTGGCTTCGATATCGCCGTGGTAGATCTCTACGTCGCCGAGGTATTCGTCGTGTTTCTTCAGGCCGTCGGGCAGCGTCGGCCCACCCAGCGAGACCGCGGCGGCATCGGCCGCCTTGATCTTGATCCGGCCGCGGTAGAGGTAATAGTCCGGCGCAATGCGCCAGTGCAGCTTGACCATGCCGGGCTGGCTGGCGTCCGTGGTGAGGTGGAAGGCCTCGGTGACGGGCAGCAGATTGTCATCGCTTTGCGCGAACGCGGGCAGGATGACGAGCAACAGGCCGAACGCGGCGACCAGGTTCCGCGCAAGGCGGTGAAGCGACGACATGGTGATCTCCGTGGAGCGATGCGGTGACGAGGCGCGTGGGGCGTCGATCATTATGACCGGGCGAACCCGGGTTAGCTTGCGTCGACGCTAGCCTCGAGCCAGGCCAGATAAGGCGCGTGGCCCGCCACGATGGGCAGGGCGACGATTTCCGGCACCTCATAAGGGTGTCGCGCCAGGACGAAGCGCTCCAGCGCCGCGAAGCCCTCGCGGGTGGTTTTGGCCACCAGAAGATCCTCCTCGTCGGTCACGACCTCGCCTTTCCAGCGGTAGGTGGACCGCACGCCCGGCAGTCGGTTCACGCAGGCAGCCAGCCCCGCTTCGACCAGGGCGCGGGCGAGGGAGTCGGCGGGTTCGCCCGTGGGGCAGGCAATGAGGACGGCGATGGGTTCGGACATGGCCCGATTGTGGCCCCTTGGACCCTTTTTTGAACCCGGGCCCTTGAACGGTTTCGTGCCGCCGCCATCTGTCGACCATCCGTAGCTCTTCCGAATTTGGAAAGCTTAGGGCTAAAATTCTGGCACTCACCCTGAGCAAGTGCTAACAGGGTGGATCTTTTTCCTTATCCGTCAAACACATGTTTGGAGAAGTCATGAGCAAACTGCGCCCGCTGCACGACCGCGTCATCGTCAAGCGCCTCGAAGAGGAGCGTGTTTCCGCCGGTGGCATCGTCATCCCGGATAGCGCCACCGAGAAGCCCACCCGCGGCAAGGTCCTCGCTGCCGGTACCGGCCTTCTCCTGGCCAGCGGCCAGCTCCGCCCGATGGGCGTGAAGGAAGGCGACGTGGTCCTGTTCGGCAAGTACGCCGGCCAGGAAATCAAGGTCGACGGCGAAGACCTGGTCTTCCTGAAGGAAGACGACATCGTGGCTGTTCTCGAAGGCTGATCTTCCAAAGCAGGTCTGGCCTTGGCGCGATAGCCGCGCTTGCCGGGCCGCAAGATCAAGAACCCGTTACCTAATTCAAAATCTTTGAGGCAAAAATTTTATGGCATCGAAAGAAGTCCGCTTCGGCGAAGACGTCCGCGCCCGCATGCTGAAGGGTGTCAACACCCTCGCCAACGCGGTCAAGGTCACCCTGGGCCCGAAGGGCCGCAACGTCGTGATCGAGAAGAGCTTCGGCGTCCCGACCGTCACCAAGGACGGCGTCTCGGTCGCGAAGGAAATCGAACTCGCCGACAAGTACGAGAACATCGGCGCGCAGATCGTGAAGGAAGCCGCCTCGAAGACCTCCGACGTGGCCGGTGACGGCACCACGACCGCGACCGTCCTCGCCCAGGCGTTCATCCAGGAAGGCCTCAAGGCGGTTGCCGCCGGCATCAACCCGATGGACCTCAAGCGCGGTATCGACCAGGCCGTCATCGCCGCTGTCGCCGAACTGAAGAAGCTGTCGAACCCGACCGCCGACGACAAGGCGATCGCCCAGGTCGGCACGATCTCGGCCAACTCCGATTCCAACATCGGTGACATCATCGCGACCGCGATGGGCAAGGTCGGCAAGGAAGGCGTGATCACGGTCGAAGAAGGCTCGGGCCTCGAGAACGAACTCGACGTCGTCGAAGGCATGCAGTTCGACCGCGGCTACCTCTCGCCGTACTTCATCAACAACCAGCAGTCGCAGCAGGTTGAACTGGACGACCCGTTCATCCTCATCCACGACAAGAAGATCTCCAACGTGCGTGAGCTCCTGCCGGTGCTCGAGGCTGTCGCCAAGGCTGGCAAGCCGCTGCTGATCGTTGCCGAGGAAGTCGAGGGCGAAGCCCTGGCCACCCTCGTCGTCAACACGATCCGTGGCATCGTCAAGGTCGCCGCCGTCAAGGCGCCGGGCTTCGGCGATCGTCGCAAGGCCATGCTGGAAGACAT
>CBIGPO010000042.1:0-37873 GCA_966191635.1 uncultured Luteibacter sp. | reverse complement strand
CGGCGTGAGCTTGTAGCGCAGGCACTCGCAGAGCGAGTGAGGCGACGCCTTCGGCTTCCCCGGAATTCCGCGATGAACCTTTTTTTGTCCGTCGTTCAGGCTGAGCGTTATCCTAAGCCCATGCCCCGCCAGCCTCCTCGCGCGCCCGGTCTTCGGCCGCGCCGTCCCCTGACACCCGTTTTCGGTCTCGCACGCGTGCTCTCCAAGCGCGGTATCTGTTCGCGCAGCCAGGGTGAGAAGCTGGCTCGCGAGGGCAGGGTGCGCGTGGACGGCAAGATCGTCCGCGACCCTGAGTTTCCAATAACGGGGCACGAGCGGATCGATATCGACGGCGCTGGCGCGGCGACAGCCGCTCCCGTTTATATCGCCATGAACAAGCCGCGGGGAGTTGTCGTCACGGCGGCCGACGAACATGGGCGCGATACGGTGTACTCACTGCTCGAAGGCGCGGGGCTGCCTTGGCTTGGTCCGGTCGGACGGCTCGACAAGGCCAGCGAAGGGCTCCTGCTATTGAGCAACGACACGGTGTGGGCCGCGGGCATTACCGAGCCGGCCACGCATGTGCCGAAGACCTATCACGTGCAGGTCGAGGGGCGGCCGGATGAGGCGACTGTTACCGCCATGCGGGAGGGCGTCGTCGACGCGGGTGAGATCCTGCGCGCCACGGCGGTTTCGCTATTACGGCAGGGTGAGCGCAACGCCTGGCTGGAAGTAACCCTCGACGAGGGGCGCAACCGGCATATCCGCCGGCTGTTGGCTGCGCTGGGTTTCGACGTGCGGCGGCTGCTCCGCACGGCGATCGGCGATCTGGTGCTGGGCGAACTGGCCAAGGGGCAGTGGCGGCATTTGACTGACACTGAGGTCGCTGCGTTGAGGAGGCGGTGAGGCGAGCACCCAATCGCCGCTGAAGCGGCTCCCACACAAGGCAGCTGCGGCTTTTTGTGGGAGCCGCTTCAGCGGCGAATGCAGGAGCCGATTCATCGGCGATTCCTCGACCAGCGCGCCCTCGCTACCTCAACCCTTCAACACACCCAACTGCCTACCCACCTTCGTAAACGCCGCAATCGCCTTGTCCAGATGCTCACGCGTGTGCCCTGCGCTCATCTGCGTGCGAATGCGCGCCTTACCCTGCGGCACGACAGGGAAGAAGAAGCCGGTAACGTAGATGCCTTCGTCGAGCAGGGCGGTGGCCATGGCCTGTGCCTGCTTCGCGTCATAGATCATCACCGGAACGATCGGGTGCTGGCCCGGACGGATGTCGAAACCGGCCTCGGTCATCTTCTCGCGGAAGTAACGGGTGTTTTCCTTCACCTTGTCACGCAGGTCGCCGGCGGCGGCCAGCATGTCGAACACCTTGCTGCCCGCGGCTACGACATGCGGCGGAAGCGAGTTCGAGAAGAGATAAGGGCGCGAGCGCTGGCGCAACAGTTCGATGACCTCGCGACGACCCGTGGTAAAGCCGCCCAGAGCGCCACCGAGGGCCTTGCCGAGGGTGCCGGTGATGATGTCGATCTTGTCGAGCACGCCGTGCAGTTCGGCGGAGCCGCGACCCGTATCGCCTAGGAAACCGGTGCAATGGCATTCATCGATGTGGACGAGGGCGTTGTACTTCTTCGCCAGCGCCGTAATCTCGGCGAGTGGCGCCACGAAGCCGTCCATCGAGAAAGCGCCATCGGTAGTGATCAGCTTGGTTCGCGCGCCGGCGGCATCGGCAGCCTGTAGCTGGGCTTCGAGATCGGCCATGTCGCAGTTGGCGTAGCGGAAGCGCTTGGCCTTGCATAGGCGAATGCCGTCGATGATCGACGCGTGATTGAGTGCGTCGGAAATAATGGCGTCTTCTTCGCCGAGCAGCGGTTCGAACAGGCCGCCGTTGGCGTCGAAACATGCGGCATAGAGGATGGTGTCTTCCTTGCCGAAGAAACCGGCGATCTTCGCTTCCAGTTCCTTGTGGAGATCCTGCGTGCCGCAGATGAAGCGCACACTTGCCATGCCGAAGCCGTGGGTGTCCAGGGCATCCTTCGCCGCCTGGATCACGTCGGGGTGATCCGCCAGGCCCAGGTAGTTGTTCGCGCAGAAGTTGAGCACCTTGCGGCCGCCTTCGAGTTCGATCTCGGCGGACTGCGGCGAAACGATGATGCGCTCGCTCTTGAACAGTCCCTGTTCGCGGATGGAGTCGAGTTCGCTGGCGAAGCGCGTCTGGCCCGGGTAGGTCATGGTGGGAAGTCCAGGGGGTGGGAGGATTTCTCAATTGTGAGGCCTCCCGCCCGGTGAGAAAACCCGTAAACCCCGTTGGCGTGTCAGTGAAGGCCGAAATCCACGCGGGTGGTCTTCCCGCCATCATCGATCCCCTTCGGATCGAGCTTCGGTGCCAGGACAAACACACGTTTGTCGTCGACTTTCCCCTGCAACCACTGGCGCACCGCGTTCGCCCGCCGCTCGGCCAGGTGCCGCAAGGCATCGGCGTCGACCGGCATATTGGTTTCCATCAGCGTGCGCATCTCCTCGGGGGGCTGCGACTTGGTCAGGCCGATCACATTTTTCGGTTTGGGGAAGTCGGCATGGCGATAAGCACGCTCGAGATACTTGTCCTGTTCCTCGGCGGTCGGTGCCGTGGTGTCGTCGCCCTTGGCGTTCACCTGCTCCTTATGGATGAGATCTTCGACCATGACCTTGCGCAGGCCGGACTCGTCCTTGCTCGTGTCGATGCGTCCGATGATGTCGAGGCTGACCGAAGGCTTCTCGCCCAGTACCTTGACGATCTGGCCGAGCTTGTCCTGGGCTGCCGCGTCGAGCACGTCCGAGCCCGGCGCGAACTCAACGTAACCCAGGTCCTCACGGCCGCCGCCGATGGAGGCGAGCAGCCGGAACGGCGAGGTCACCGCCTTGACGATGAGGTTGCCGATGGCGCGCCAGACCAGGCCGCCGACACTGAAGTGTGGGTCGTCGAGCGAGCCGGACACCGGCACATGGACGTCTATCCGTCCCTGGCTATCCTTGAGCAGCGCTACGGCAAGCTTGACCGGGAGGTGGCTGATGCCGGGCCCTTCGATGCGATCGCCGAAGGTGAGCTGGTCGATGAAGATGTGATTGTCTGCATTCAGCTTGCGCTGGTCGAGCGTGTAGTGCACATCGACGTTGAGCCGTCCGCTGGCGATCGGATAGCCCGCGTATTTGCCGGAGTAGGGCGAGAGGTTGGTGAGCTGGATGCCCTCGGCCTTGGCCGTGATGTCGAGGAAGGCCACCGGTGCGAGCGGATTGATCGTACCCTCGATGTCGACCGGTGCATTGCTGTCCAGTTGGCCCTGTAGGGTCAGGGCGGCAGGCGGCGCACCCCCGGCGGTTCCGAACGCACCGATCTTGCCGGTGAGCTTGGTGACATCCGCGGTGTAGTTCGGCTTGATGAAGTTGTCGGTGTAATTCAGTTGGCCGCGGGTCAGCGTGATCTGGCCGATGCGTATGTCGGCCTCGGGACCGCTGGCGGCAGGGACCGCAGCCGGTGCGGTGGCAGGAGCGGCCTTCGGCGCAGGATTGTCCTGGGCCTGGGTGACCGACACGGCGCCCGGTGCTTCCGGGCTGGCGACCACGTCCTGCAGGTTGAGGCGTCCGGTCGCATTGATGATGACGCGGGCATAGAAGTCGTCCAGCGCCAGGCCGCCGATCACGACACGGGGCACACCCTGGCCTAGGGCGACGACCATGTTGCTGGCGCTGAGTGACGTCCAGCGAAGGAAGTCGTCGTTGGTGACCTTGTCGAGTACGCGCACGCGGCCGAGCGTGGCCTTTCCGCGATAACCGATGCGTGGCGCGTCCTTTCCCTGCACGCTGTAACGCGCCTGGCCGTCGAGACTGAGCAGGCCGCTACTCACGCGCACATTGAGCGGTACGGTGACCAGCGTCTGCAGGGGTGCTACATCGATACGGGTAGTCTGGATCTTCAGGTCGGCATCCAGCGGCTCGGGCCTGACCGTGCCCGCCACGGCAAAGGCACCGTCACCGAGCGAACCCTTCAGGTCCAGCTTGAGCGGCTTGCGGAGGTCGTCGGATAGTCCGTCGACGCTGAAGGCGCTCGCCGTCATCGTGACGCTGTTGCGCTTCCCAGGCGCGTTAGCATCGCGCAGGGTGACCTTGCCGTCGTTCAACCCGAGGTGGCCCACGCTCCAATGCCAATCCGAGCCCGCGGGGTGAGCAGCCGTCGACGAGGGTGGCATCACGCTCGCGAGGTCGACATTGCCGTTGGCCAGACGCTGCACGTCGAGGCCCAGGCCCCCTAGCAGTACTTCGTCCACGCGAGCCTCGCGGGTGGCGACGTCGACGAGCGCGATCTTCGCCGTCAGCGACGTCCAGGTAACCGGCGATGCGCGGCCGCCACGGGGCACCAGCGTAAAGCCGTCCAGCTGAGCCTTGGTGTTCGTGATGCGCAACTTTGCGCCGTCGTGCCAGTCGAGCGCCAGCGTACCGTCCGCTCCGACCTTGCCGCCGGTGATGTCCGCGTTTAGCAGCGGTGGCGCCAACGGTATCAGGGCGGCCAGGGAAATGTCCTTCAGGGCGAGCTTGCCGGCGTAGTTGCCCGCCGGGATGTCGAGCTTTCCCTGGGTCGACACGGACCCACCAGCCATCTGCGCCGACATGTCCAGCGCGGCCGCGGGCGCCTTCACCGTACTGAGTCCGCGCAGGCTGCCTTGCAGGTGGTCGAGGCTCAGGCGCGCGGGCGAGGGTGCAGCGAGGTCCGCGTACTCGAGATGCGAATCCTTCAGCGTGAGGTTGTCGATGCGCACGTCCATGGGCGGCGCTTTCGCATCGGGAGGGGGCGTTTTAGCGCGTGGGTCCGTCCCGGTGAGTGGATCGAAATTGCTCTTGCCGCCCGGCAAGCTCGCGTAGCGCACCGATGCTCGCTCGAGCGTCACCGCGCCGAGACGATAGCGGGACGTCAGGGGCTCGAGCACGGTCAGCTCGGCGTCGCCATGACCCAGTTCCAGCAATGCCCCCCCGTCCTTGCCGGTGACCTTCAGTTCGTCGAGTGCCAGCCTGCCGTTGAGACGGATGCTGGGGTGGGCCTCGGCCATCACGAAGTTCAGTGCCAGCACGCCGGTGAGCTTTCCACTAGGCACGGCAACCGGTAGCGGGGTGGGCGCGAAACCGACGTAGCGGGCCAGGTCCAGGTGATCGAGGCGGAATGTGATCGACGACTCGCGGCTGCTGGCGAAAGGCTTGGTCTGGCCGTCCGCTTTCAGCGGGCTGCCATCCACATTCATCGACAGGAGGGGCTGCACGAAGATATCTGTATCGCTGGGCAGGCTGGCGATGAAGGGGATGCCGAGCTCGAGGTGATCGATACGATGCGTTGCGCCGAGCACGCGGTCGTCGAAATCGATCTGGCCGCCGTGCAGCGCGATGTTCGACACGGCGAAGCGCGCCGGGCCGGTATCTGGCTTGGTCGGCGTGCTGGCCAGGCGCTCGAGGATGTCCGAGAAGTTGAAGTGCTGCGGGGCCGTCCGCTGGATGCGTACGCGCGGTCCTTCGATGCGGAGCTCGTCGAGGATGGGGGCCGCGCGGAAAAGCGATGCCCACGAGGCGTTCGCGGTGAGCCGGTCGACATCGACAAAGGCGGTATGGCCATCCGCTTCACCGATGTGCAGGTGATCGACGGTGAGCTTCAGAATGAACGGATTCAGGCTCACGTCGCCGACGGTGACCGGCCGGCCGAGCGCCGTACTGGCGCGCGAGGCGATCTGCGAACGGATCAGTGAGGGCGCGGCGAGGAAGCCAAGCAACCCGAAGAGGACGATGGCAATGAGCACGCCGAGCGCGATGCGCCGGCTGCGGTGTGATCGATAGACGGCAAGCGCCTGATCGCGGCCCTTGTCCCAGCGGATGTTCCGCCACGTTTTGCGAGTATCCATACTGTCGCCCCTTTTACCTCGTTGCCCCCGACGGAAAGTGTACTCGTCGGAGGCACGCGTGGGCGGACCGTGGCCTTACGAAAATCAGCCGCCCTGGTAGCTCAGGTCCAGGAACAGACCACCTTGCCGCACTGGCCAGCGTCCATCAGATCGAAGCCCTTCTGGAAGTCGTCGATGGCGATCTGGTGGGTAAGCACCTTCTGCAGCGGGAAGCCCGTCAGCACCATCTGGGTCATCTTGTACCAAGTCTCGTACATGCGACGACCGTAGATGCCCTGCAGGGTGAGACCCTTGAAGATGACCTTGTCCCAATCGATGCCGGCACCGCGCGGCATGATGCCGAGCATGGCGATCTTGCCGCCGTGGTACATGCAGTCGAGCATGTCACCGAAGGCCCGTGGGTTGCCGCTCATTTCCAGGCCAACGTCGAAGCCTTCGATGTGCAGGTCCTTGACCACGTCCTTGAGCGATTGGTTGGCGACGTTGACGACGCGCGTGGCGCCCATGTCGGCGGCCAGCTTGAGGCGGTAGTCGTTGACATCGGTCACGACGACATTGCGCGCACCGATGTGCTTGGCGATGCCAGCGGCAATAATGCCGATCGGGCCCGCACCGGTGATCAGCACGTCTTCGCCGATCAGGTCGAACTCCAACGCGCAGTGGGCGGCATTGCCGTACGGATCGAAGAACGCGGCGAGCTCGGACGGGATCTGGTCCGGGATCGGCCACAGGTTCGAGGCCGGCATGGTCATGTATTCGGCAAAAGCACCGTTACGGTTCACGCCGATGCCAACGGTATTCGGGCAGAGGTGCTGACGGCCGGCGCGACAGTTGCGGCAGTGTCCGCAGACGATATGACCTTCCGCCGAGACGCGGTCGCCGATCTTGTAGCCGGTGACGCCGGGGCCCATGTCGACCACGCGACCGACGAACTCGTGGCCGATGGTCAGGCCCGGCGTGATCGTGCGCTGGGACCACTCGTCCCACTTGTAGATATGCAGGTCGGTACCGCAGATGGCGGTTTTCTCGACCTTGATCAGGACCTCGTTCGGGCCGACCTGCGGCACCGGCACTTCTTCCATCCAGATGCCCTGTTCGGGCTTGCGCTTGACCAGCGCCCTCATCGTCTGCTGCATGGTTATCCAAGATTGGCGTGGGGACGGTCCGCGGCGCGGACCCAAACCGGCATTATAGTCCTGCGGGCCCTTCGGGGCTTGTGCGGCGCGGCATTGCCAGCCCCGGACGGGACCTCTATGGTCGAGCGCACTGCACGGCCGACAGGGGCAACGAACGCAATGCGAATTCGAACGATGATGCTGGGAGCAGCCATGGCGCTGGCGCTGGACGCGAAGGCTGACGAGGGTATGTGGCTGCCGTCTCAGCTGCCCGGAATTGCGAAGAATCTCAAGGACGCCGGCTTCCATGGCGACCTGAAGGATCTGGCCGACCTCACCCGCGCACCCCTGAATGCGGTGGTCCGCATCGGCGGCGGCACCGGCTCTTTCGTCTCGGCCGATGGTCTGGTGGTGACCAACCACCATGTGGCCTTTGGCGTCATCCAGTACAACACCAAGCCGGACCGCGACCTGATCACCAACGGCTACGTGGCCGCGGACCGCGCCGGCGAGCTCCCGGCCAACCCCGATTACCGCCTGCGCGTCACCGTCGGCTTCGACAAGGTCACCGACCGGGTGCTTGCCGGGGCCAAGGGCAAGACCGGCCGGGCTTATTACGACGCCGTCGACGCTGCGAGCAAAGCCCTGGTCGCCGAGTGCGAGAAAGAAGACGGCATCAAGTGCAGCGTGGCCAACATGTTCTATGGCCGCGACTTCTACCTGGTTCGCCAGCTCGAGCTGCGCGACATCCGCCTGGTCTACGCGCCGCCCCGCGCCATCGGCAACTACGGCGACGAGGTCGACAACTTCGTCTGGCCGCGTCATGCGGGTGACTTCACCATTCTGCGCGCGTATGTGGGCAAGGACGGCAAGCCAGCGGATTTCTCGCCGGACAACGTTCCCTACCACCCACCGTCGCATCTCCAGATCGCCACCGAAGGCGTCGCGGAGGGAGATTTCGTCATGCTCGCCGGCTATCCGGGCATAACCTATCGTCATCGCACGGCGGCCGAATTCGCCGACCAGATCGAATGGCGCCTGCCGACCTCGGTGGCGGTACTGAAGGCCTTGCAGGATGTGATTGAGACGGAGGGCAAGGCCGACAAGGAATCCGGCATTCGCTACGCGTCACAACTGCAGACGCTGAAGAATGGCATCAAGCGCTTCAGTGGCGAGCTGGAAGGACTCGAGCGCAGCGACGCCGTCACGGTTCGTCGTGAGGACGAGGCTGCGATGCTGGCCTGGCTGGCCACGCAGCCGGATGCGAAGACGCTGAAGCCGCAGATCGACCAGGCTATGGCGCTCATCGCGCAGGGCAAGGACGTGCGTGAGCGCGACCTGCTTGTCGGACTGCTCTCGAGCCAGACCCAACTGATGCGGGGCGCACTCTCGGTCGATCGTCTCGCCGTCGAGCGTCCCAAGGAGGACGCCGAGCGCGAGTCCGGCTACCAGAAGCGCGACGAGGAGCTCATCCAGAGTCAGTTGAAGCAGATCCAGCGTCGTTACGACCCGCGCGTTGAGAAGGCCCTGGTCACCTCGCTGGTCACGCGCTACCAGAAGCTGCCGGACGCGCAGCGCCTGCCGGAAGTCGACAAGGTCTTCGGCCGGACACCCGCAGATCTCGCCAAGGCGCTCGATCACATCTACGGTACGACGAAGTTCGGCAACGAAGCCGAGCGCACGCGCCTGTTTGCGGCGACGCCGGCCGATGTCGAAAAGAGCAACGATGCCTTGCTGGTCGCGGCCCGCACCCTGCGCCCCGCATTGCTGCGCATCGAAGACGAGCGCAAGACACGTGAGGGCGATCTCCTGCGGCTGCGGCCTTCCTACATGCAGGCGTTGATTGCCTATCGGGAGAAGCAGGGCAAGGCGGTCTACCCGGATGCGAACTCGACGTTACGTGTGAGCTATGGCAAGGTCACGCCGCTGAAGGCACGCGATGCGGTTACCTACGCACCGCTGACCACGGTGCAGGGGATTGTCGAGAAGAATACGGGCGTCGCTCCGTTCGACGCACCGAAGCCGCTGCTTGACGCCATCCACAAGGGCGACTTCGCGGGCTACGCCGATCCGAAGACGGGCGCGATGCCGGTGGACTTCCTCAGCAATCTCGATACGACCGGCGGGAACTCGGGTTCGCCTGTGCTCAATGCCAAGGGCGAGCTGGTCGGCCTCAACTTCGACAGCAACTGGGAAGCCGTCAGCGCCAGCTGGATGTACGACCCGCGCTACAAGCGTGCCATCCACGTCGACATGCGATACATGCGCTGGTTGATGGACAAGGTGTATCCGTCGCCGTCGTTGCTCAAGGAGCTGGGTGTTCCTGCGAAGTAAGGCAGGGTCGGGAGTCAGGCGTTATCCACACGGATTGTGGATACGACCTGCATAACCGTGTGGATAAGTCTGGTCGCGCCTTCGCAGACAAGGGTTTGCGTTGTGTTGGTCAGTTTGTGCTCACAGTGAGAACAGTTTGATGAGTGCGTGGACAAACGCGGCGCCGGCGCCAAGCCACGCGAATACCATCGAGCCAATCACGGCGTAGGGAAACCAGCGGACTTCCAGTTGCGTCTTCGTCATGTCGATCGCCAGCATCTTCGCCTCGGCTTCGGCTTTGTCTTTCTCGGCGCGCATCTTCAGTATTTCGTCTACGGAGCGAAACGCGTCCATGTTCAGCTTCCTCATCTCTGCGTACATCTTCTCGCTTTCGGCGCGAGTGCGATTGAGGTCGGCGTAGAACTTCTCCCTCTCCGCGGCTCCTTCATCCGCACGGTCGGTCGAATGGGCTTGTGCGCTCGTCATCGGAAGAACTCCGGGTTTGTGGTCAGCGGGATATCCACAGCGTGTTCCGCAACGAGCTTGTTGATTTCGGCTTTCAGGCGATCACGCTGAAGCTCGTATTCGTGCTGACTGCGCGGGGTAAGAATCTGACTTTCCATAGCATGCGCTCCATGCGCACAAGGAGTGTCGGAAAGCCTAGCGCAGCTTGTGGATGGTGTGAGGTAAGGCGTCCCTGATTCTCACGCGCGCGCTATCCACAGGGAATGTGGATAGCGCCTGCATAACCATGTGGACAAGTCCGTTTCGGCGTTTGCGACCATGGACTTGCGTTGCGCTGCTTACTTCTTGACCATGCCTCGAAACAGGCCTTTGCGATATCCACAGGCCGTGTGGACAGGCCTTGCATAAGCCTGTGGACAAGTTTGTTCTGGCCTTTGCCGTCATGCACTTGCGTTGCACTGATCACACAGTAACCAGGTGTTCGACGACGAGCATACGCGGGTGATATCCACAGCCTGTGTGGATACGCCTTGCATAACCGTGTGGACAAGTCGGATTACGCCTTACGCAGCATAGGCTTGCGTTGTCCTGCTTATTTAGTGACCGGAGCCGGTGCTTCGCATCGTTCGACACAACTCAGCCACGCCGTCGCGTGGCCGTAGTCGAGGGTCATGCGGAACGACGACAGGACGTTGGCGCCTATCGCCCCGTGCACTGTCCCATCCATCATGGACGACATCCCCTGTTCGAAATTGGCATCGGGTCGTTGGACGAACCACACGGGACCCACCGCCCAGCCACCGATCTCGACGGACGGCACGCGAATCGCCCGCTGCACGTGCTTCGGTCCGAAAAGTTCGTCTGCGTTGTCGAGCACCGTCCAGTCCGGATGTGCTTCGTGCCAGCGGTTGATGAAGCGTGCCGTGGCATAACTGGTCGTGCCTTCGCCGTTCACGACGGAAGTGCCCATGATGGCGAGTCCTTGCCTGGTCGGTCGTGCCGTGGCGCCGGTGTCGAGCAACATATCGACGCTCTCACCCGCGATCGTCACCGTGATACGCGGGAACGACTGGCGTACCTGGCCCTTGCGGGTCGCGGGAAGGTTCATGTGAAGCGCGCGGGCGTTGTCCGGAGGCGTCCAATTAGGCGCTTCGATGCTCAGCGTTCGACGAGGGTAGTCGAAGGTCCAGATGTGGTCCGGCAGGTAGGACGAGCCGATCATGCCGTCCATCTTCGTGTCGATTCCACCTTCAGGCACGAGTGCCGAGATCGCGCCGCAGTAGGTTTTTGGCCTGGGTAAACCTTTGCCCGGTTGGTATTCGGGTGCGGTCACCAACGGGGCATCGGCGAGTTCGGGACAACTGACTTTCTGCAGCCCTAGCCGGGCAGCGGTGCTTTCCTGAAGCCAGTAGTTGACGCCACCCCCGCCGGTATCCACCAGCAGGCGGAGTACCTGTCCGTTGGCCAGTGTCGGGGTTGCGAAGAAATGCCCAGCCTCATAGACGGTCGGCACGACCGTAGCGGCTTGCGCCGAGGCGACGGCTCCGATCACAGCGGCAAGCGCCATCGAAATACGCAACATGCTTCCATTCTCCCTATGTGCCAGGCGATCCTGCCAAAGGTCGTGGTCGCTGTCACCGCCTGCGGTACGCTTGTCATCGCTTTTCACTTCGCGCGCCCATGACCCTCGACACCCGCCCCCTCGCCATCTTCCTGATGGGCCCGACCGCATCGGGCAAGACGGCGCTTGCCTGCGCACTGGCCGATCGCTATCCAGTGGGCCTGATCAGTGTCGATTCCGCGCTGGTCTATCGCGGCCTGGATATCGGTTCGGCCAAGCCGGACGCCGCGACGCTGGCGCGCTATCCGCATGAGCTCGTCGATATCCGCGACCCGTCCCAGCCTTACTCGGCGGCAGATTTTCGCAGCGACGCATTGGCCGCGATGGCTCGTGTGGCCGATGCGGGCAAAGTGCCCCTGCTGGTTGGTGGCACAGGCCTTTACTTCCGTGCCTTGCAGCGTGGCCTGTCCGATCTGCCGGAAGCCGATCCCGCGCTCCGTGAGCGCCTCGGGGTCGAAGCCGCGGCGGTGGGGTGGGCGGCATTGCATGCCCGCATGGCATCGCTGGATCCCGTGGCTGGCGAGCGTATTCGGCAGGGTGACGCCCAGCGCATCCAGCGAGCCCTCGAGGTCATGGAGCTCACAGGGCAGCGATTGACCGACCTGCAGAAGCAGGCGGTCGGTGATCGGCTGCCCTGGCGGGTGCTCAAGCTCGCCCTTTTGCCCGACGATCGCAAGGCCCTTCACGAACGGATCGCGACCCGCTTCGACGCGATGTTGGCCGGGGGATTTCTCGACGAGGTCCGGGCCCTGAAGGCGCGTGGCGACCTCCACGCCGACCTCCCGGCGATCCGTGCCGTGGGCTACCGGCAGGCCTGGGAGTATCTGGACGGGCAGGGCGACGCCACGAACCTTCGCGACCGTGGTATCTATGCAACGCGGCAGCTCGCCAAGCGCCAGATCACCTGGTTGCGCAGCGAGCTGGACGCACGCACGTTCGACCCGGACCGGGGGGATCCGTTGCCGGAAGTGGACAAGGCCCTTGGGCAGTACCTGGGAATGCCGATGTCGTCACGTCCGGCGCTTCCTGCTGGCGTTTAAAAGCAGTTAAGATTCAAGACACTTGGGCTGGGGCGCCGTTTGGCGTTTTTTACCCGGACCCGTACGAAAGGCGTAGGGGAGAAGAAGAAATGTCCAAAGGGCAGTCGTTGCAGGATCCGTTTTTGAACGCGCTTCGCCGCGAGCGCGTGCCGGTCGCCATTTACCTGGTGAACGGTATCAAGCTGCAGGGCACGATCGAGTCGTTCGACCAGTTCGTGGTTCTGTTGCGCAATCAGGTGAGCCAGATGGTTTATAAGCACGCTATCTCCACGGTCGTGCCGAGCCGTAATGTGCGGGTCGGTGGCCACGAGAATCATCCGGAGTCGGGTGCGGGCGACACCGAGGGTTGAGGGGCCCCGGTGGCGACCCATATGTAGTAGGGCGGGTGCGCGTATGCTTTGGCATTGCGCACCCCTTCTTCTTCATGAGGTCATCCCCCTAAGTGTTCGATAGGCAAAAGAAAGGCGAGCGGGCCGTGCTGGTCCTGCCGCATTCGCGTGGCGAAGGCGACGCGATCCGCCGTGGCGAGGAATTCGCCGAACTGGTCGCTTCGGCCGGTGCCGAAGTTCTGGCCAGCATCCCGGCCCGGGTGGCAACACCCAATCCCCGTTTTTATATCGGTAGCGGCAAGGCCGACGAGATCGCCGAGGCCGTGCGCGCGCTCGAGGCCGACCTGGTTCTCGTCGACCACGAACTCACCCCCGTGCAGGAGCGCAACCTCGAGAAGCACCTGGGGACGCGTGTGGTGGACCGCGCCGGGCTGATTCTCGACATCTTTGCCCAGCGCGCCCGTTCCCATGAGGGCAAGCTGGAAGTCGAGCTGGCCCAGCTCAAGCACGTGGCGACTCGCCTGGTTCGTGGCTGGACCCATCTGGACGCCCAGCGCGGCGGTGCCATCGGCAACCGTGGCCCGGGTGAAACCCAGCTGGAAACCGATCGGCGCCTGCTTGCCGAGCGGGTGAAGATGCTGAGCAAGCGTCTGGAGAAAGTACAGACCCAGCGCGACCAGCAACGCCGCTCGCGCCTGCGCAATACCGTGCCGCGCGTGGCCCTGGTCGGCTATACCAATGCCGGCAAGTCCACCTTGTTCAACGCGCTGACCACGGGCGGCGTGTATGTGGCTGACCAGTTGTTTGCCACCCTGGATCCCACCGTGCGCAAAATCGACGGCCTGGCCTGCGGTCCCGCCGTCATCGCCGACACGGTCGGCTTCATCCGCGAGTTGCCTCACGACCTCGTCGCCGCCTTCCGCGCCACGCTCGCCGAGGCCCGTGATGCCGACCTGCTCATTCACGTCAGTGATGCCGCTGACGAGGAGCGTGAAATGCTTCGCCGCGTGGTGAATGAGGTGCTCGAGGAGATCGGCGCCGGCGATGTGCCCCAGTTGTCAGTCATGAACAAGGTCGACCTGATCGACGCTGAGCCGCGCGTGGAACGCGGTGAGGACGGCAAGCCACGTCAGGTCTGGCTTTCGGCCGCGACCGGCGCCGGCCTGGACGGCTTGCGCGAGGCCCTTGGTGAGCTGCTTGGTGGTGACCGCATTCGTGCAGGCCTTGAGCTTCCTCTCACGGCCGGGCGCCTGCATGCCCGCCTGAAAGCGGCTGGCGCCATCGCCGGTGAGGCCATCGACGAGCATGGCTGGCACCTCGATATCGACGCTCCACGCTCGGTCCTGGCCCCGCTTATCGGCGACGATGCCAACGCCAGGCCACTGCGCGACCTCATCGACCCACCCCACGCGGGGTTCTGATCGGTCGCCGTCGAGCACCGATCCGCCCCCGTCTGCTAGAATTCACAACGTTTGCGTGCCCATTCGGCGCGGCGACGGGTGTTACCACGCCCGCCGCCCATCCCCTCCGTTCGGGTTCACCTGAAGGCTTGCCAGCCACCCACCCTCCGGTCCCCCAAGGAGACTGTCGACCATGGCTTGGAACGAACCCGGTAACGGCCAGAAGGATCCCTGGAACCGCAACCGGTCGAGCGGGCGCAAGCCCGATCTCGACGGCATGATCAAGAGCCTCAAGGCCCGCTTCGGCAAGTTCGGCGCGGGAAGCGGTGGCGTACTCGCTGTCGTGCTGGTCTTCATCGTGGCCTGGCTGCTGGTCAGCAGCTACACGGTGATCGACGCCCGGCAGGTAGGCGTGGTGCTGCGCTTCGGCCAGTTCTCGCGTGTGCTGCCGCCCGGTTTTCACCTGAAGGCGCCGAGCCCGATCGAAACCGTGACCAAGGTCGAGATGACCCAGGTTCGCTCGATTTCGGACAACGTGTCGATGCTCACTCGTGACGAGAACATCATCGCGATCGACTTCAACGTGCAGTACCAGGTGTCGGATGCACGCAAGTTCCTGTATTCGAACAACGACATTGAAAACGGCACGATGAAGAACGCCTCGGAAGCGGCTGTCCGCTCCGTGGTCGGCGCCAATATCATGGACAACATCCTGACCACGCCTGGCGTCGATACGCCCACGCCGGCGCAGGCACCCGTGGCCGGCGTCGCTCCGGCGGCGAAGGAAACCCTGCAGCAGCAGACGCGCGACATTCTCCAGGCCACGCTCGACAAGTACGACGCCGGCATCCTGGTCACCGGCGTCAGCTTCCAGAACGTGTCGCCACCGAAGGAAGTGAAGGACGCCTTCGACGACGTCAACGCCGCTCGCGAAGACAAGCAGAGCGAAGAAAACAAGGCCCGCGCTTACGAAAGCCAGGTGGTGCCGGTCGCCCGTGGCGATGCCGCGCGTGCTGCCGCCGAAGCCCAGGGCGAGCGCGTCGAGCGCATCGCCCGCGCCAACGGCGACGTCGACCGCTTCAACGCGCTGCTGAAGGAATACCGCGCCGCGCCCGAAGTCACGCGTCGTCGCCTGTGGCTCGAGACCGTCGAGGAAGTCATGGCCGGCAACCCGAAGGTCGTCGACGGCACCAACGGCAAGAACATCATCCAGCTTCCGGTCGAGTCGAACGGTGGCACGGTTCGCAACGTGCCGGGTGTGGGTCCGGTCATCCAGTCGGCTACCACCGATGCGAACCCCAATCCGCAGGGGAATGCCCAGTGAAGTACATTTCCGGCCTCATCGTCCTCGTCGTCGTCCTGCTGGGCTTCAACAGCGCCTTTGTCGTCAGGGAGGGCGAGAACGCGCTCCTGCTGCAGTTTGGCCGCATCGTGCGGGCCGACTACCAGCCTGGCCTGCACTTCAAGATTCCCGTGGTGCAGCAGGTGATGCGCTTCGACAACCGCATCCTCGGCCTCGATGCCCAGCCCGAGCGTTACTTCACGCTCGAGAAGAAGAGCGTCAACGTCGACTTCTACGTGAAGTGGCGCATTGCCGATAACGCCGCGTACTACCGCGCCACCTCGGGTGAGCAGACGCAGGCCATCCAGCGACTGACGCCCATCGTGAAGGATGCGCTGCGCCACGAGTTCAACTCACGCAACCTCGAAGACCTGATCGCTGGTGGTCGCGAGGACATCACCGGCCAGGTACGCAAGGATACCGATGTATCGGCGCGCAAGAACCTCGGCATTGCGATCGTCGACGTTCGCATCAAGCGTATCGACCTGCCTGACGAGGTGAGCGGCTCGGTCTACAAGCGCATGCGTAACGAGCGACTCCAGCTGGCTAACGAGCTGCGTTACACCGGTCAGGAAAGCGCCGAGAAGATCCGCGCCGATGCCGATCGCCAGAAGGTGGTGCTGCTCGCTGACGCCAACCGCGACGCGACCAAGGTCAAGGGTGACGGCGATGCCCAGGCGGCCGCCATCTATGCCCAGGCCTACAGCCAGGACCCCGAGTTCTTCTCGTTCTATCGAAGCCTCGCGGCGTACCGTAAAGCCTTCGCCGACGGCAAGGGCGTGCTGGTGCTCAAGCCCGATTCCGAGTTTCTGCGCTATCTCAATGACGGCCCCGGCCGCGCGCGCTAATCAAGATCCACATCGCCCTCGCGGGCAACGCAACTAAAGAGAACCGTCAAAATGGGTAAGTCAGTCGTTATTCTGGGTGCGCAATGGGGCGACGAAGGCAAGGGTAAGATCGTCGATCTTCTCACTGAGCGCGTCGGTGCCGTCGCGCGTTTCCAGGGTGGCCATAACGCCGGCCATACGCTGGTTATCAAGGGCAAGAAGACCGTCCTGCACCTGATTCCCTCGGGTATCCTGCGCGACGACGCGCTCTGCCTGATCGGTAACGGCGTGGTGCTCTCGCCGGCTGCCCTGATGAGCGAAATCGCCGAGCTCGAGGAGCAGGGTGTGGACGTCCGTCCGCGCCTGAAGATCTCGCCGGCCACGCCGCTGATCATGCCTTACCACATCGCTGTCGATAAGGCGCGCGAAGTCGCCTCGGGCGCCAAGGCCATCGGCACCACCGGCCGTGGTATCGGCCCGGCGTACGAAGACAAGGTGGCTCGCCGCTCCATCCGTGTGGCCGACCTCATGTACCCGCACGAGCTGCCCGAGAAGGTGCAGGCCGCGGTCGAATATCACAACTTCGTGCTCACCCAGTGGCTGAAGGCCGAGCCGGTCGACTACCAGACCGTGCTCGACGAAGCCCTCACCTGGGGCGAGTACCTGCGCCCGATGGTCGATGACGTCGCCACGATCCTGCACGACGTGCGCAAGGAAGGCGGCAATATCCTGTTCGAGGGTGCGCAGGGCGCGCTGCTCGACATCGACCACGGCACCTACCCGTACGTCACCTCGTCGAACACCACGGTCGGTGGTGCGCTGGCCGGTACCGGTGTCGGCGCGCGCGACATCGACTACGTGCTTGGCATCTGCAAGGCCTACGCTACGCGCGTCGGTGGCGGTCCGTTCCCGACCGAGCTCAACGACGAGATGGGCGAGTTGCTCCGCAAGAAGGGCAATGAATTCGGCGCCAGTACCGGTCGTCCGCGTCGCTGTGGCTGGATCGACCTCGTTGCGCTAAAGCGCGCCGTGCAGATCAACGGCATCGATGGCCTGGCCATCACCAAGCTCGATGTGCTCGATGGCCTGGAGAGCATCAAGGTCTGTAT
The DNA here is from genome assembly GCA_966191635.1 of uncultured Luteibacter sp. Lineage (GTDB taxonomy): Bacteria > Pseudomonadota > Gammaproteobacteria > Xanthomonadales > Rhodanobacteraceae > Luteibacter. The sequence continues at coordinate 20,412 of CBIGPO010000042.1, read as the reverse complement.
CGCGTACGAATACCGTGGCAAGCGTCGCGAGCTCGCACCGTTGGACGCCGACGGCTGGGCCGAGTGCAAGCCGGTCTACCTCGAGTTCCCGGGTTGGGAAGAGTCCACCGCGGGCATCCGCGACTGGAACAAGCTGCCCCCGGCTGCGCGTGCCTACCTGCGCGCCGTCGAGGAGCTCTCCGGCTGCAAGCTGGCGGTTGTCGCCACCGGTGCCGACCGCGATGACACGATCATCCTGGATGACCCGTTCGGCAGCGACGACAACTGCTGATCGTTCTCGATCCGCGATAAAAAACGCCAGCCTTCGGGCTGGCGTTTTTGTGTATGCGTAGGAACCGGCTATGCCGACGATGGGTGCTCGTCGCTAGCCCATCATTGAGCGACGCGTTCCGCGGGGATCGCCGATCTATCGGCGGCCACACGGGAAAGCATCTCCGATGCATGCCCGCCCGAACGCCCAGCCTCCAACGCATGCAGATCGAGATCCTTTACCGACACCGGTCGGAAGTTTTCGTCGAAAGCCACTTCCCCCAAGGTCCAGCCTGCCTTGCAGCGCACCGCCCCCCAGAATCGCCGGAAGGCATTCCAGTGCAGGCCCACCAGACCCTTGTCGGTGTCGATGTCGACCATCGGGTCGCCCACGCCAGTCGGGCGGATGGGCTCGCCGTAAAGTGCCGTACCGAACACCACGTCCCATACGGAGAGCACCTGGCCGAAGTTGCAGTTGTGCAGGGTGGGGCGGTCCGGATCGACCAGCATGTGGTGCAGGCGGTGGAACACCGGCGAGACGAACAGGCGATCGAACACCGGCCCGAAGCGTACGCGCACGTTTGCATGCGAGAAGTTCTGCACCAGTTCGCCGAGCAACATGAGCCACGCGAATTCCGTCGGCGCTACGCCGATGATGAGGCCGACGCCAGCCAGCACCATGGATTGCAGGAAGCCGTCCACCAGGCTGCCACGATCGTTTGTCCAGCAGCTCATCTGCCGCGTGCTGTGATGCATGCTGTGCAAGGCCCACCACCACGGCAAGGCGTGCTGCAGGCGATGCATCCAATAGTAAACAAGGTCGTATATGACGTAGTAGACGATGAACAACGCCAACGGATGCCCGTTCAGAGCGGGAATCCAGTGCGTGATGCCGAGCAGCGAATCGTCGCCCGGCGAATCGTTGCCACCGCCGAAGTAGTTGCCGATCGGCGTCAGTACCAGGTAGCTGAACATCGGAAAGATGCCGAGAAGCATCATCAGCGTGTACTGGAGATCTACCCGCGTGAGTTTGCGATCGGCCCAGCGCTCCGCGGGCGCGAGCGATTCGAGCGGTCGGAACAGGAAGGCGATGATCGCCACCTGCAGCACGGAAATCAGGATAGCTTCCGCGATTTCCCGCGGGTCACCAGCGAGACCGTTCAGGTGCAGGAATGTGAGGAACGGGACGATGGCGTGGACGCTCGTCCAGTCGACCATGTGGGACCACAGCGCGAACATGCGATGACCTTCATACCTTTATGATTCGCCGCGGACGTGCGCGCGGCCTACGGCAGCATTAAGCTTCACGGCTCTTTCGTAGGGCTTTCCGCCATCATGCGCCATCTCCCCGGCATCGTCATTACGGGTCCTCTGGCCCAGGGTACCCTGGTATGAGCCGCAGTCTCGCCGAATGGCTCTCGTATCAGGAGCGCACCCATCCCCGCGAGATCGAGCTCGGTCTGGACCGGGTTCGTACCGTGTGGGAAGCGATGGGCGCGCCGCGTCCGGCGCCGCTCGTCGTCACCGTCGGCGGCACTAACGGCAAGGGTTCCACCGTTGCCTTCCTCGAGGGCATGCTCCGCGCGGCCGGCTATCGCGTCGGCTGCTACACGTCGCCGCACCTGCTGCGCTACAACGAGCGCGTGCGCATCGAAGGCGAAGACGCCTCCGATGAAGCCCTGGTCGCCTCGTTCGAGCGCATCGAGGCTGCGCGTGCCGCCATTCCGCAGACTTACTTCGAATTCGGTACGCTCGCGGCGATCGACCTGATGGCGCGCGCGTCGCTGGACGTCGCCGTGATCGAGGTCGGCCTCGGCGGTCGTCTGGATGCCGTGAACATTATCGACGCCGACGTCGCCGTCATTACCACGATCGATCTGGACCACCAGGACTGGCTCGGCGGTGACCGCGATAGCATTGGTCGCGAGAAGGCCGGCATCGCCAGGGCAGGGCGGCCAGCCATCATTGGCGAGCGGCAGCCACCGGTCGGGTTGCTGGATGCATTGCGAGGCATCGGTGCCGAGGTCCTGGCAAGCGGCGACGCATTTTCGGCCAACAGCGTCCCTGGCGAGTCCGGCTGGCGCTGGTCGCATTCCGACGGCACCGTGCTCGAACTGCCGCGCCCCCGGCTCGACGCGCCGGTGCAGATCGACAACGCGGCCACGGCGATCGCGGCGATCCATGCCCTTGGCGTGCGCGTTGACGTATCTCCTGAGGCGATCAGGCAGGCGCTGGTGGGCGTTCACGTTCCCGGGCGCCTGCAGCGGATAGCCGAGCACCCGCTTACCCTCGTGGATGTTGGTCATAACCCGCAGGCGGCACGAGCCCTGGCCGCCTGGCTCGACGCGACACCGCACCGGGGGCAGGTGCGCGCGGTGTACGGTGCTCTGGCCGACAAGGACGTGGGTGGGGTGATCGAAGCGCTGGTCAACCGGGTCGATCATTGGTACCTCGCCGGCCTGGAGCGCGACACGCCAAGGGGGCTGCCCGCGGGAGCCCTCGCCGCGACGCTGGCGGCGGTCAGGTCGACGGCGACAGGGCGGCCGTTTGAAGACGTCGCGTCGGCCTGGGAGGCCGCTCGTGCCGAGGCCGGCGATGACGACGTGCTGCTGTTGTTCGGTTCGTTTTTTGTCGCCGCCGCGGTTCTGTCCCACCGCACGTGAACGCCGTGCCATGACCGACGGCGGGGCCGCCCATTGCCGGTTATAATCGCCGCGATTCGCATTGCGTCGGTCGTATGGAGCTTTCCTTGAAAACACGTCTGCTGGGTGCCGCCGTCCTGGTTGCTCTGTTGGTCCTTTTCGTGCCGATGATGTTCTCCAATACACCGCCCAAGAGCGACGCCGACCAGACGGTCAGCCTCGAGATTCCGCCGGCACCGGATCGTGAACTGCAGACGCGCACGCTCGATGTGGCGCCCAATGGCTCGCCTGCTTCGGTCAGTGGGCCGCAGGCCGCCGGCGGCCCGGTGCATCCGGCTGCCAGCCCCGCCGATGCCACCACGCCCGTCGCCACCCCGCCGGCCGCCACGGTCACGCCGGGCAGCGGCAGCAAGCTCGCTTCGGTGGACATCGCCTCGCGCAAGCCGGTGGATGCCCTGCCGGAAGACTTCGCCAATGCGCCTGCCGGCAACAAGCCAGCGGCTACGCCTTCCGCGGCACCTGTGATCACCAAGCCGGTGAAGCCGACCGCCGTTCCGGCGTCTTCGCCGGTGGCCGCGACGCCAGCCGCCGCCCTTCCGGTCGGCACGGCCGCGCGTGGCAGTTTCACCATCAACCTTAGCGCCTACGCCGATCACAGCAAGGCCGATGCGCTGGTGCAGAAGGTCCGGGCACTCGGTTACCCGGTCAGTACCTCGGCGTCCAACCAGGCCGGCAAGGCGCTGACCCGGGTGACCGCCGGACCGTTCGAATCGCGTGCCGCAGCCGAAGCCGCTCGCCTGAAGATCACGGCCGCCGCACCGGGGGCACCGGCCACGCTCTCGTCGAAGGCTGAGACCCAGACCGCCGATGTTCCCGCGCCGCCGAAGCCGGCCGTCGCGTCCGCCCCCGCCGTGGCCAGCGCCACCGTGCCGGCTGCGCCGCCGCGTGCGGGTGGTTTTGCCGTCCAGGTCGCCGCGGTGAGCAGCGAGGCTGAGGCGACGCGCCTGCGAGACAAGCTGCGCAGCGCGGGCATCGCCGGTTACGTGGACAGCGTAGCCTCGAGCGCGGGTGCCAAGCTCTGGCGCGTTCGCGCCGGGCCGCAGACCCAGCGCGATGACGCGCTACGCCTGAAAGACCAGATCAAGGCCAAGGTCGGCCTGGACGGCGTGGTCGTTTCGGCGCCGTAAGGCACCGCGGCCCGCCCTCAACGTGAATCCGGGGACTGCCACGTGAATTGGATCGACTGCGTCATCCTGGCGATCCTGTTCATTTCGGTCTTGATCGGCCTTATGCGCGGCCTCATTTCCGAGGTGCTCTCGCTCGTTATCTGGGTCGCCGCTTTCTGGGTGGCCTGGACGTATGGTCCGTCGCTGGCGCATTACTTCGAGAGCAGCGTGTCCCTGCCCTCGGCACGCGTAGCGATCGGTTATGGCTTGTGTTTCGTCGCCGTGTTGCTGGTGGGCGGGCTGATCCGGTTCATGATCTCGCGCCTGATCGCGAGTACGGGACTGGGCGGCACCGACCGGTTGTTCGGCATGTTGTTCGGCCTGGCTCGCGGTGTGCTCATCGTTGCGTTGGTCGTGTTCGTCGTGAGCTTCACGCCCCTGGCAAACGCCCCCATGTGGCGCGAGTCGGCGATGATGCCGCAGTTCCGTGGCGCGGCCGAATGGCTGGGTCAACAGATACCGGAGAATGTGCGCGGATACATGCATCCGCCTGCCGCTCTGGAGAATCTGAAGATGCCGGACGTAAAACTGCCCAGCAAGGACGACCTCATGAAGTTGCGCGACTTCTCCACCCCCGCGCAACCGGACAAAGATCACGTTCACCCTGCCGCCGCGACCACGGCGGCCACTTCGTAGAAGGCAACACCCATGTGCGGAATCATCGGCATCGTCGGCACCACGGAAGTGGCGTCGGCCCTGTATGACGGCCTGACCGTCCTGCAACATCGCGGGCAGGATGCCGCCGGCATCGCCACCGTGGACGGCGCGCGCCTGCGCCTGCACAAGGGCAACGGGCTGGTTCGCGACGTCTTCAATTCGGCGGGGGTCAGCAAGCTGCGCGGCCGCATCGGAATCGGCCATTGCCGCTATCCGACCGCCGGCTCGGAAGGCACGGACGAAGCCCAGCCCTTCTACGTGAACTCCCCTTACGGCATCGCCTTTGCGCACAACGGCAACCTCGTCAACACCGAGGCCCTGCGAAAGGAGATGTTCGAGGACGACCGTCGCCACATCGATACGGACTCCGATTCCGAGGTACTGCTAAACGTGCTCGCGCACGAGTTGCAGGTGGACGACCGCGGTGACCTCACGCCGGAGCATGTCTTCAAGGCGATCTCGGGTGTCCATGCGCGTGCCCGCGGCGGTTACGCCTGCATCGCCCTGGTGCTTGGCTACGGCCTTATCGCCTTCCGCGACCCGAACGGCATCCGTCCGCTGGTCCTCGGTGAGCGCGTTACGGCCCAGGGTCACGAGTACGCCATCGCGTCCGAGTCCGTCGCCTTCGACGTGCTCGGCTTCAAGCGCATCCGCGACATCGCGCCGGGCGAAGCCGTCATCGTCACCGAAGGTGGCGAGCTGCATACGCAGCTCTGCGCGGAAGGCGCCGTGCACGCACCGTGCATCTTCGAGTACGTGTATCTTGCCCGCCCGGACTCGATGATCGAAGACGTATCCGTGTACAAGGCGCGCCTGCGCATGGGCGAGAAGCTCGCCGAGAAGATCCTGCGTGAGCGCGGCCCGGATCACGGCATCGACGCCGTCATTCCCATTCCCGACACCTCGCGCACCGCGGCCAGCTCGCTGGCTCAGGCGCTCGGCGTGCCGATGCGCGAAGGCCTGGTCAAGAACCACTACATCGGCCGCACCTTCATCATGCCGGGGCAGGGCGAGCGCATGAAGTCCGTGCGTCGCAAGCTCAATGCCATCGACCTGGAATTCCGCAAGAAGAACGTGCTGCTGGTGGACGACTCCATCGTGCGTGGCACCACCTCGCGCCAGATCATCCAGATGGCCCGCGATGCCGGTGCGAAGAACGTCTATTTCGCTTCCGCCGCGCCGCCGGTGCGCTACCCGAACATCTACGGCATCGACATGCCGGCGGCGTCCGAACTCGTGGCTGCGGGTCGTACCGTGGAAGAAGTGGAGAAGGCGCTCGGTGCCGATTGGCTGGTTTACCAGGATCTGGAAGACCTGATCCAGGCAGTAGCCGACGGCAACGAGGAGCTGACCCATTTCGACACCTCGTGCTTCTCCGGTGAATACGTGACGGGCGTGGACGCCGGCTTCCTCGAACAGCAGGAAGCCATGCGTTCGGATTCGGCCAAGAACGAACGCCGTAGCGCCTGAGCAATCGGCGGCGCGCCCGGCGCGCCGCCATGCCGTCATGCACGATCTCCACGCCGCCGCGCGCCGTTGCCTCGAGGCGACCGATCCCACCGAGAAGGTTCGCCTGAGTTTCGAGGCCTGGGCCGCGCTGGGGGAGGGCTCGCTTGCACCCGATCCCATGTCACCGCCGCCGTTGCCCATCGGGCCGCCAGGGCGACCGGAGCGCCCGTGTCTGGTGCCCTCGCGTGAACTGGCCCAGCGCGGTCTTGGTACATCCGAGGGGCGCGCTGCCCTCGTGCATGCGATCGCACACATCGAGTTCAATGCGATCGATCTCGCCTGGGATGCGGTCTACCGTTTTCGCGGCAAACCCGACGCTTACTACCGTGACTGGGCATCCTGCGCGAACGACGAAGCCCGGCATTTCACGATGCTCTCCGGTCGGCTTGCCGAGCTCGGTCACGCCTATGGCGATTTCGACGCGCACAACGGCTTGTGGGAAATGGCCGAGAAGACCGCACACAGCGATACCGCGCGCATGGCGCTGGTGCCGCGGGTGCTCGAAGCGCGCGGGTTGGATGTCACGCCGGGGATGATGGAGCGGCTACGTCGGCAGAACGACGAGCGTACGGTGGGAATTCTGGAAGTGATCCTGCGCGAGGAGGTGGCCCATGTGGCTGCGGGTACGCGCTGGTTCCATTGGTGCTGTGAGCGTGACAGGATCGAGCCCGAAGCGACGTTTGCCCAACTGCTGAACGACTATATGAATGGGTCGTTGCGCGGGCCGTTCAATCTGGATGCGCGGCGTGCGGCTGGGTTTTCGGAGAGTGAGCTGGTGTGGCTGCGGACGTTGGGTTGATGTGACCGTTCGCGGGTCGCTGCGCAGGGATCGCCGATGAATCGGCTCCTACACAAAGCCGATCCGATGCAACGAAGCTGCTGTGTGTGGGAGCCGATTCATCGGCGATGGGTGCTCGCGAAACAGGTTCAGGCCTGTCACGAAACAGGCTCAGACCTGCCAAAGCCCACGCAAATCCATCCGGTCGCCATCGATCGCCAACACCGACCCGTGGTCATACCAGTCACCCAACACAATACGTTCCGCATTCGTGCCGTCGAAAGCGAACGGGTGAATGGCCGGGCGATGTGTGTGGCCATGAATCAGCCGGTGCACACCGGCATGGCGCAGCGCCGCTTCAACGGCGCCCTGGTTCACATCCATGATCGTTTCGTCGGTTTGTCCCGTACGTGCCTTGCTGTCGCTGCGCGCCTTGGCCGCAAACGCGCGGCGGGCCTCCAGGGGCATCGACAGAATCTGTTGTTTCCATGCATCCGTACGTACCTGCGCGCGTACGGCCTGGTATTCCACGTCGTCGGTGCAAAGCACGTCGCCGTGCATCAGTAAGGTCGGCGTGCCTTCGATATCGTGCACTACGCCGTCGTCGAGCAGGGTCATCCCCGCGCGTTCGGCAAAACGCTCGCCGAGCAGGAAGTCGCGGTTGCCGGCCATGAAGTACACCGGTACGCCATTGTCGCTCAGGGCGCGCGTCGCCGTGGCGATCCGGGTCGGCAGCTCGGCGTCATCATCGTCGCCGATCCATGCTTCGACGAGATCACCGAGGATGTAGAAGGCAGTCGCTGAACGCGCCTCGTCCGACGCGAGGAAGCGCTCGAACAAGGTGGTGATGTCGGGACGCGCCTCATCGAGATGCAGGTCGGCGATGAACAGCGTGCTCATGCGGCCTTCGGGGCGGCGGTCTTCTTATCGCCCTTCTTCGGTGCGGCTGGTCTGGTCGGTTCCGGCGCAGCCTTCGAGGGCGTGGCCGGCGCGCTGGTCGTGGATGCCGGGGCAGGGCGGGCTTTTTCTTCGCCGACCACATTGGCCGAGTCGATGATGACCATCGGGTTGGGCACGTCACCGACGAAGGGGCCCTGCGCGCGCGTGGGCAGCGCGGCGATCTTGTCGACCACGTCCATTCCCGAGACGACCTTGCCGAACACGGCGAAGCCCCAGGTCAGGCCGCTCTGGTTGCTGACGTAATCCAGGCGGCGATTGTCGACCAGATTGACGAAGAACTGCGCGGTACCGGAGTTCGGATCGCCACCGCGCGCCACGGCGATCGTGCCGCGAGCATTGGACAGGCCGTTGTCGGCCTCGCTGGGAATGGCGGCACGCGTACGGCGTTGGGTCAGGTCACGGCTGTAGAGACCGCCCTGGACCATGTAGCCATTGACCACGCGGTGGAATACCGTGCCGTCGTAGAAGCCGTCGCGGACGTATTGCAGGAAGTTGGCCACACTCTTCGGTGCCTTGTCCGGAAACAACTCGAGCGTGATGTCACCCTGGGTCGTGTGCATCACCACGCGTGGGTGATCGACGGACGCCGGCGCTGGCGCTGCCGGCTTGGTCGCCTGGGCCATGGAGACGGCGGGCAGGGCGAGTAGGAGGCTGGCGAAGACGGCTTTGAGCATGGGTTACCGGTCGTGACGGTGAAACAATCGCGCCATGATACGCCCGTTCGCCGGGCGGATCGCGGTCATTCGGTGACGATCTCGAGATCCAGTCCGAGCTCGGCCAGCGGCTCGCGCTCCTGGTCGAGGTCGGCTTCGGTCAGTGGGTGCTGGTCCAGCCAGTCCGCCGGCAGCGACAGACGCAGGCGCTGGCGAGAAGCGCTCACCCGGATACGGGGCAGGGTTTCGGCACGGCGGGCGCGGCGGAACAGGACGCCGAGGCGAAGGATCGCCGTGATATGCCGGGCCAGTGCGCGGTAGCGCACCGGCAGCGCCGAAATCACCGATCTCTCCGGCTTACGACGATGACATTCCACGATGGCGGCGAGCATCTGCTGTTCCTGCCGCGAGAAACCGGCCAGATCGGCGTGACGGAGGATGTAGGCGCCGTGGCGCTGATGCTGGCTGTGGGCGATGGCCAGCCCGAGCTCGTGCACCCGTGCCGCCCACGAAAGCCATTCACGTGCATCGTCGTCGAGCTTCCAGGCCTTGCCGAGCTGGTCGAACAGGCCTAGCGCGGTGGTTTCGACGCGACGCGCCTGTGCGCGGTCCACGCCGTAGCGGCTGGCCAGCGAGTCGATGCTCGCCATGCGGGGGTCGGTACCGGCGGAGCGGCCGATCAGGTCCCAGAGCAGGCCCTCACGCATCGAGCTTTCCGACACGCGCAGGCGCTCGATCCCCAGCGCCTCGAACGCGGCTTCGAAGATAGCCACGCCACCGGCGAATACTTCGGCACGATCCTCGGCCAGTCCCGGCAGTTTGAGCGCGCCCGACGATCCCTGTTCGATCAATGCTTCGCGCACGGCCGCCAGCGACTCGGGCGTGATGCCATCGTCGGAGAGTTTCATCGCGCGCACGACGGAGCCGATGGACTTGGCCGTGCCCGAGGAGCCATAGGCATCGGCCCAGCCCGCTTCGCGGTAGTCCTCGGAGAACTGCTGGAGCAGCACGCCGATTTCACGACGAGCCTTCTGCCAGCGCTTGCGGGTGATCTTGCCGCCGGGGAAGAAGCGCAACGTGGAGGCGATGCACCCTACCTGCACGCTTTCGGTAAGCAACGGCGCGGTACCGCGGCCGATGATGAACTCGGTGCTGCCGCCGCCGATGTCGATAACGAGGCGGTGGTCGCGCGAGGCTGGCAGGTCGTGCGAGGACCCCAGGAAGATCAGTCGGCCCTCTTCCCGACCCGAGACGATTTCCACAGGATGCCCAAGCGCGGCTTCCGCCGCGGACAGGAAGGCATGTGGCGAGGCCAGGCGGCGTACTGTGTTGGTCGCCACGGCGCGCACGTGCAGGGCGGGAATACCGGCAATGCGCTGGCCGAAGCGAGCGAGGCTGGCCAGCGCGGCGGCACGGTGGGTCGCGTCCAGCGTACCGTCCGGGCGCAAGCCAACCGCCATGCGTACGGAGTCGCGCAGGCGGTCGATGACACGCGGCTCACCGTGTTCATAGCGAGCCACCACCATGTGGAAGCTGTTGGAGCCGAGGTCAACGGCGGCGAGGAATTCACCTTCGTTGATCTGCGATTTACCTGAGGTCGGCAAGAGATCTGTCCGCAGCGGCGTATCGGGGGATTCTTGCATGGTGCCGGGGCTTGCATGCAACGCTTTTTGTCAGGCTGGCTTTCTGGCGCGGCTTTTCGGCAATGCCGAAAGAACGAACAATACGATGCAAAGAAAGCCGAACACCCAGTAATCCGTCGGTGCCGGCCCCCACCAATGGCGATGCCAGGGCACGTTCACCGGATCGAAGCGCGCCAGGCCGAAGGCCGGGTTGAGGATGAACCAGAGGCCGTCCTCGGTGACCCAGAACAGCATGATGCAGGCGATGACACGAACCTGCGCACGCCAACTCCAGTAACCCTGGAACACCATGGGAAAATGGAAGAACACGGCGATAAAGGGGAATACCCAGGCGTGATAGCCCGTCATCGGCCGGCCGCCCCAGAGCAGGTCGAGCAGCCAGTGATTCTCGATGCGCCAGGTGGGCAGGCTTGTCGCCCAGCCGTACGGGCCTTCGATTTCGACTTCGACGTGGGCGAACATGAAAGCGAGCAGGATCGTGAACGCCGCGGTCGCCAGGGCGGCGACGAGGCGGCGGCGCGGTGAATGACTCATTGGCTATCCAGCAGGGCGAGCACCGTATCGACCACATCGCGCGCCGCATGCGGGCGGCCAATGGCCCGCGCGTTGATGGCCATGGCGGCCAGGCGCGCGGGATATTCCTGCAGTTCACGAATGCGCCAGCCCAGGGCCACGGCATCGATGGCTTTCCACGCGGCACCCTGTTCCAGCAGGTAATCCGCGTTGCGTTCTTCCTGGCCCGGGATCGGCGCGTTGACGATCATGGGCAGGCCGACGGCCAGGCACTCCGACGTGGTCAGTCCGCCGGGCTTGGTGATCGCGAGGTCGCAGCAGGCCATCAGCCGTTCCACCTGGCGAGTGAATCCGTGTGGGAACAGGCGTCCCGCATACCGGGTGCTTGCCAGCGTTTGCAGACGCTCAAGCATCTCGACGTTGCGCCCGGCCAGAACCACGAGCTGAAAATCGCCGCCGCCCGACAGTAACGCGTCGGCCAGTTCGTCGAGCGCACCGACGCCGGCACCGCCGCCCATGACGAGATAGGCGGCCCGATTCGGGTCGAGGCCCAGCTCTGCGCGCAGTGCGAGACGATCGTGGGCGAGGCCGAAGGCGGGCATCACCGGAATGCCAGTTACGTGCACGCGTTCCGGCGGCAGGCCGACGGCACGCATGCGGTGAGCGATCTCCGGGCTCGCGGCGAAGTAGCCGGTCATTCCTGGGATCACCCACATGCGATGCAGGTCGAAATCCGTGACCTGCAGGTAGACCGGCGCTTTGACCCGCCCCTTGCGGATCTGCCGCATCAACATCTCGGCAGGTAGAAAATGCGTGCAGACGATGGCGTCGGGCTCGAATGCGTTGATCGCCGCGCGCAGCCGGCGCGTGTTCAGCCGCTCGATGGTCCGGCGCATGCGTTGCGTCACGGCCTCGGGACGCACGTCGTCGGTGATCCGGTAGAGCATGCCCCACAAGCGCGGATAACTCGTGATCAGGCTGAGGTAGAAGTCGGCGTAGATGCGACGGAAGTGCGAGGGCACGAAGTCCATCACGTCGAGGTGGCGCGCTTCCACGTCGAGGCCGTCCGTCGCCAGCGTGGCGATCGTCGCTTCGAGTGCGTCCGCGGCGCGAACGTGGCCAGCACCCGCGGAAACCGAAAGGAGCAGGATTCGCCGTGTCACGCGCAGTAATCGGCCAGCAGCGTTTGCTGCGCGTTGTATGGGGCTTCGCCCGTCGCCGGTATACGCCGCGTGTAACGCCCGTCGGTTCCGAGCATCCAGGCTTGCGTGTTGTCACGCAGGTAGTTGTCGAGGGTTTCGTTGTACACGCGCCTGGCCAGTTCGGGATCGAGGATGGGGACGCCCACTTCGATGCGGCGCATGAGGTTGCGCTCCATCCAGTCGGCGCTCGCGCAGAACAGTTCCGGCTCACCGTCGTTACCGAACCAGTAGACGCGGCTGTGTTCGAGGAAACGGCCGATGATCGAGCGCACGCGGATATTCTCCGATACACCGGGAATGCCGGGGCGTAGTGTGCAGGCACCACGGATGATCAGGTCGATCTGCACACCGGCTGCCGACGCCCGGTACAAGGCTTCGACCACGTGTGCTTCGTTGAGCGCGTTGAGCTTGGCCACGATGCGCCCGGGGCGACCGTTGCGTGCGTGCTCGATCTCGCGCTCGATGCGTGCCATGACGCCGCTGTAGAGCGTGAAAGGCGAATGCAGCAGACGCTTGAGCTGGATCATCGGGCCCAGGCCGGAGAGTTGCTGGAACACCTTGTGGATGTCCTCGCCGATCTCCGGGTGCGAGGTCATCAGGCCGATGTCCGTATAGCCACGGCTGTTGCCCTGGTGATAATTGCCGGTGGACAGGTGCACATAGCGGCGCAGGCCCGAACCCTCACGGCGCACGATGAGCAGCATCTTCGCGTGCGTCTTGTAACCCACCACGCCGTAGACTACTTGCACGCCGGCTTCCTGCAGGCGGTTGGCCAGGCCGATGTTGGCCTCTTCATCGAATCGCGCGCGCAGCTCGATCACCACCGTGACGTCCTTGCCGTTGCGCGCGGCTTCCACCAGGAGGTCCACCAGGGGCGAATCCTTGCCGGCCCGATAGAGGGTCTGCTTGATCGCCAGCACGCCGGGATCCTGCGAGGAACGACGCAGCAGTTCGACTACCGACGCGAAGGACTCGTAGGGGTGGTGGAGGAGCACGTCGCGCACGCCGAGCACGTCGAACTCGTTCACGCCCTTGCCAAACGCCGGCGACAGGCGCGGGGTGAAGCGCGGGAACTTCAGCTCGGGACGGTCGACCTGGTCGTAGATGAGGCTGGCGCGAATGATGTTCACCGGGCCATCGCAACGGTAGACATCGGCTTCTTCGAGCTGGAAGTTCGCGATCAGCATGTCGGTGATCGCGCGCGGACAATCCGCGCCAACTTCGAGGCGCACCGGTCGCGCATAGCCACGACCGACGAGTTCTTCGCTGAGGGCGCGCGCCAGGTTTTCGACTTCCGCTTCTTCGACCACCAGTTCGCTGTTGCGGGTGACACGAAACTGGTACGAGGCGCAGACGTCGAAGCCTGGGAAGATCTCGTCCGCGAAGGCCTGGAGTACTTCGGCCAGGAACACGAAATCGCCGCCGTCCTCGGACACTTCGGCTGGCAGCTTGATGATGCGGGGCAACGAGCGCGGTGCACGCACCAGCGCCATATGACCTTCGCGGCCGAACGCGTCGCGGCCCTTGAGTACCACGGCGAGGTTCAGGGTCTTGTTGAGGATGCGCGGGAACGGATGCGAGGGATCCAGGCCCAGCGGTGACAGCACGGGCTGGATCTCGTTCTGGAAATAGCCCAGCAGCCAGCGGCGTTGCTTGTCGGTCCATTGGTCGCGCGTGAGGTAACGAATGCCTTCCGCGCCGAGGGCGGGGCCGAGTTCCTCATGCCAGATAGCGTAGATTTCAGCGACCAGCTCGAGCGCTCGCTCGCGAATGCGCGTGAGGATCTCCGTGGACGAAAGCCCATCGGCTCCCGGTGTGGCCGCACCCAGCGCGTGTTTGTGCTTGAGCACCGCGACGCGCACTTCGAAGAACTCGTCGAGGTTATTGCTGACGATCGTCAGGTAGCGCAACCGCTCCAGGGCGGGCACATCCGGGTCACGCGCCTGGGCCAGTACACGGAAGTTGAATTCCAGTGCCGCCAGCTCGCGGTTGCTGTACAGCGCAGGTGCGCCGAGGTCGACAGACTCGCTCATGCTTTCCGCTGATCCTTTCACGACGTCCGATGGTGGCTTATCGGTCATCATGCCGGAAAGCGGCATCGCAGCAACCTGGTGGCGCTTACCTGCCATCGATTACAGGTGCAGGCCGGCCGCTTCCTGCAGCCGGGCGCCATCAAGCAGGCGGTCGCTGCCGAATACGCAAGCGAAGGTCGAGCCCTTACCCGGTTCGCTTTCGATCACGAGGCGGGCCTGGTGAAGGTTGAGCACGTGCTTGACGATCGACAAACCCAGGCCGGTGCCGCCCGAATCGCGCGAGCGGCTGGACGACACGCGGTAGAAGCGTTCGGTCAGGCGTGCGATGTGCGTCGCCGGAATGCCGAAGCCCGAGTCCTGCACGGAGAACCTGGCGCCGCCTTCGGATTCGGCCCAGCGGATGGCGATGCGGCCGCCGGTAGGTGTGTAGCGCACGGCGTTGCTGACCAGGTTGGAGAACGCGCTGTGCAGGTCCTTCGGTGAGCCGAGTACGTCGAACGGCGTGGCCATGTCGAGCGAGACGGTGTGCCGGCCCTGGCTGAGTGCCTCGGCTTCCTTGCGCAGGCTGGCCAGCAGGGGCGCCATCTGCACGTGCTCGTCGGCGACATGGTCCTGGGTTTCCAGGCGTGACAGCGTGAGCAGGTCTTCGACGATCTGGCCCATGCGTTTGGACTGCGCGCGCATTTCGTCGAGCACGGGCGCCAGTTCAGGCACGTCTTCGGGATCGAGCAGCTCGAGGTAGCCGTGGATGACCGTCAGCGGGGTGCGCAGTTCGTGCGACACGTTCGCGACGAAATCGCGGCGGATCTGTTCGAGGCGGGTGAGGTGGCTGGTGTCGCGAGCCAGCAGCAGGCGCTGACGGCTGCCGAAGGGCAGCAGGGTGGCGGTGACGTGACGGTTCGGGTGGCCCGGCGCCGTCACGTCGTTGAGCGGCTCGCGCGCACCTTCGGCGAGCCACTCGGCCAGTTCGGAGTTGCGCAGCAGGTCGGCCAGCAGGCGGCCGCGATCGCGCGGCCGTTTCAGGCCGAGCAGTTCCTCTGCCGCATGGTTGAACCAGCGGACGTGCTGCGAGTGGTCCAGGAGGACCACGGCATCGGGAAGGGTCCCGGCCGCGCTGCGCAAATCACGCAGGCGGGATGCGATACGGCGGGTGCGAGTCATCAGACGGTCATACTCGGGGTGGGGCGTTGCGGACGATTGCAACATTGGCCCCGACTTGTGACGGAACAGCGACAGCAGTACGACGATTTCCGCCAGCGCGACGACGGTCACGCCGGCCAACACCGCATCCACGAGCGCGCCGCCGGCACCACCCACGATAAGGAGGGCGGCGCACGTCGCGGGCAATCGCCAGGAAGTAAGGATGCGAGGTGGCATGGCGCCCACGATAGCGCGGCTACCCCGCGCTAGCCTAGGTGTTCGCAGAGAAGCGGTAACCTGCACCGCGAACGGTCTGCACCATATCGTCGAGCTTCCACGGCTCCAGCGTCTTGCGCAGGCGGCGGATGTGCACGTCGACCGTGCGCTCCTCCACGTACACGCTACCGCCCCACACGTGGTCGAGCAGCTGGGCACGCGAGTACACCCGCTCCGGGTGGGTCATAAAGAAGAACAGCAAGCGGTACTCGGTGGGGCCGATGGGCACGGCTTCTTCGCCGGCGAACACGCGGTGGGCGGGTCCGTCGATGCGCAGGCCGCCCAGCTCGACGATGCCGGAGCCGTCATCACCCTGGCTGCGGCGGAGCACCGCCTTGATCCGGGCGATCAGCTCGCGGGTGGAGAAGGGCTTGATGACATAGTCGTCGACACCGGCTTCCAGGCCGTTCACCCGATCCATCTCCTCGCCGCGGGCGGTGAGCATGATGATCGGGATTTCCCGGGAGAGTTCCTCGCGGCGCAACCGGCGGGCGAGTTCGAGTCCGCTGGTGCCCGGGAGCATCCAGTCGAGCAGGATCAGGTCCGGTACGCGCTCGGAGATGGCCATCTGTGCGGCACGGGCGTCGGCGGCGTGAGCCGCGTCCATACCCGCCTTGCGAAGCGCGAAAGCGACCATGTCGCGAATCGAAGCTTCGTCTTCCACGATGAGAATGCGTTTATGCACGCGTAAGGCCGCTTGGTGGCTGTGACGGTCATATTGCAGCGGTGCAGTGTTACACCGCAATGACAATTGTCACGAAAGTCCCCCGATTCTTGCGAAACGGGTTACTGGCTACGCCCGTCCGGGTTGTCGTCCGTGGTCACGCGTTTCTTGCGTAACTCCAGCAGGAGCGGGGTCAGGTCGCTGATTCGGGCCTGGATCCGGGAGCGCTGGTAGTAGTCGAGATCGTCACGTTTGAGCAGGCGGCGCAGTTGCTCCATCGCGTCGAACGGTCGGCCCGCGAGGTACGCACTATCGGCATAAGCCTCCGCCGCGCGCACGGAATCACCCGACCGCTCGCTCGCCCGGGCGAAGGTGCGGAAGATTTCCGGGTCCTCGCTGTCGTCGAGCATGGGCTTGAGGAGGGTCGCCGCGACGCGGGCTTCGTCGGTACGGCCGGTGTCCGTCAGGGCCCGGGCATAACCGAGGGTGACAGCGCCGTTACGCGGCGAGTTGTCGTGCAGGATCTTGTAGATCGCCATGGCGTCGCCATGCCGCCCGGCTTCCACATAGGCATCGGCCAGGGCCAGGCGCAGCACCACGCTGGCGGGCTGGCTGACCAGCAGGGGCTGGATCTGCTCGGCGGCCTGCATGCCACGGCCGCTACGGATCAGGGCGATCGCGTAACCGTAGCGGTTGGCCGCCGTGTCGAAATCCTTGCGCTTGAGGTTGGTGGCGTACATGTCCGCGAGCTTGCGGGCGTCGCCGGAGAGCACGCGGATGCGTTCGCGCATCAGGGCGTAGGTGTCGGAGGCGCTGTCGGGAACGATCTTGCTGCGATTCGGGGCCAGCTGGGTGTTGTCCTTCACGAAGAGCACGGGCGCCGTGTTCTTCTCCCAGGTGGCCTTGTCCAGCGTGGGCTGTTGCGGCTTGCCGGCGTTGCGCTGCTCGATCGCCCGCGCGCGCCCCTTGGCGTCGCTGATGCGCTCCAGGGTCACCGGGTGGGTCAGCAGTAGGGAAGGCGCGGCCTCTTCGTCCTCGCCGACGCGCAGGGTGTCCTGCATGCGGCCGAAGAAATCCGCCATGGCTTCCGGGTTGTAGCCGGCATTGGCCAGGGTCTGGATGCCCACCCGGTCAGCCTCGATCTCGTCCTTGCGGGTGAAGTTGATCTGCCGCTGCATGATCAGGCCCTGCCCCCCCATGAGGACCGCGGGGGCGGCGTCGCCAGCCCCTCCACCGGCACCAGCGGCAATCGCGCCCAGCAGGACAAGGGCCATGAGCGGGGCGTTCTTCTTGGAGTCCTCGAAGGCGCGGTACAGGTGGTTCTGGGTGATATGGCCGATTTCATGCGCGATGACGCCGGCCAGTTCGCTCTCACTGGTGGTGATATCGATCAGGCCGGCGTTCACCCCGATATAGCCGCCCGGTGCGGCGAAGGCGTTGATCTGGCTGTCGTTGACGATGAAGAACTGGAAATGGTCCTTCGGCCGGTCGCTGGCCGCGACCAGCCGGAAGCCGAGGTCGTTGATGTACTGGTCGACCAGGGCGTCGTCCACCGTGAGGTTGAGGGTGTGCATCTGGCGGAGCATCTGCTCGCCGTACTGGTTCGCCTCACGGGGACTCAGCAGGCCTGCGGCGGAGCTGCCCAGGTCGGGCAGGCGCACGTTGTCCTGGGCACCCACGACGAACGTGGCGAGCGTGCTGGCGGCGAGCAAGGCGAGGCGGGGAAGGGGCGTGCGCATAGATCGGGGACGATACCACCACCAAACGGATAGATAACTTCCACGGCCGTGGGAGTCCGATCGCCTTAGACCGCACCGATGGGGCGGGGTTCGCTCGTCTTGCAAAATTCGCCCCGCGACGCCATCTTTTGGCCATTCCGATTCGGAGCATCCCCTCCATGTCCACCCCCGATATCACCATCTATTCGACGGCAGTCTGCCCGTACTGCGTCGCCGCCAAGAATCTGCTCAAGGCCAGGGGCCTGGACTGGAACGAGGTCCGTATCGACATGGATCCCGCCCAGCGTGACCTCATGCTGCAGAAGAGTGGTGGCCGTCGTACCGTGCCGCAGATCTTCATTAATGGCACGCACGTCGGTGGTTTCGACGACCTCGCGGCAGCTGACCGCAGTGGCCGTCTGGCCGAAATCCTCGAGGCAGCACACTGATGGGCGACAATCGCGTCGAAGAGTTCACCGCATTCCGCAAGCGGATGAACGAGCGCATCCTCGGTGAGGACAACCAGGTCGTCCGCCGCTTCTTCGCGCTGGACACCCAGACCTACCGTGCGGGTGCGCTGGATGTGAAGACCAAGGAGATGCTCGGCCTGGTCGCCTCGATGGTCCTGCGCTGCGACGACTGCATCAGCTACCACGTGGCCCAGTGCAAGGAAGCCGGGGTCAATCGCGATGAATTCTTCGAAGTGTTCAGCGTCGGGCTCGTGGTCGGTGGCTCCATCGTGATCCCCCATCTGCGCCGTGCGGTCGATTTCCTCGACTCGCTGGAAGGCGAGACAGCGGGCGACGCCGAAGCCTGCGCGGACCATCCGGCGGCCTGACCGGCCGCCCTCGCCGCCCCGATCGGGGCGGCAACCTTGAAGGAAGTGGGCAGGATCGCCGATAATTGGGCGATTTTTCTCCCCGCGCGCGCCTTCGGCGCGTGTCATGCGACCCGCTTCCCTTCAGGAGTAACCCCCATGAGCAAGACGATTGCCGTGATCCCCGGCGACGGCATCGGCCCCGAGATCATGGACGCGACCATTCGCGTTCTCGACGCCCTCGACTGCGGTCTGAAATACGATTACGTCGACGCAGGCGTGGTGGCCCTCGAGAAGCATGGCGATCTCCTGCCGCAGCACACGATCGACAAAATCGCCGAGCACAAGGTGGCGCTGAAGGGCCCGCTGACCACGCCGATCGGCGGTGGCTTCACCTCGATCAACGTGACCCTGCGTCGCAAGTTCGACCTCTACGCCAACGTGCGTCCAGCGATCAGCTTTCCCGGCACCAAGGCGCGTTACGAGAATATCGACATCATCACGGTGCGTGAGAACACCGAGGGTGCGTACCTGGCCGAAGGCCAGACCACCACCGGCGAAGGCGACAACGAAGTTGCCGTCTCGATGATCCGCAACACCCGCCCGGGCATGCAGCGCATCTGCAAGTACGCCTTCGAGATGGCCCGCAAGAAGGGTCGCAAGAAGGTCACGGCGGTGCACAAGGCCAACATCATGAAGACCTCGTCGGGCCTGTTCCTGACGGTGGCGCGCGAAGTGGCCAAGGGTTACCCGGACATCGAGTTCGGCGAGATGATCGTCGACAACGCCTGCATGCAGCTGGTGATGAATCCGTACCAGTTCGACGTGATCGTTACGACCAACCTGTTCGGTGACATCCTCTCCGACCTTTGCGCCGGTCTCGTCGGCGGCCTGGGTCTCGCGCCCGGTGCCAACATCGGCAAGGACGCGGCTATCTTCGAAGCCGTGCACGGTTCCGCGCCGGATATCGCCGGCCAGAAGAAGGCTAATCCGTGCGCGCTGCTGCTCGCCGCCGCCGACATGCTCGACCATCTCGATATGGTCGCCAAGGCCACGCGCCTGCGCGCCGCCATCCGCGACGTGATGGAAGCCCGCGACCGCACCACCCCGGACGTCGGCGGCACCGGCACCACGGATACCTTCGGCGATGCGATTGTCGAGCGGATCCGCGCTACGGCGTAAGTCATTCGCCAGGTGGTGAAGAGAGACCCTGCAGACATGCGGGGTCTTTTTTTTGTTCATCATGGAATTCAGGCCGGGCATTCTTTCGCACCTCGCCCATGGCTCGCCTTCGGCCTCGCAGGCTCGGCTTCGCCGTCGCTTCGTACACTTGGGCGTCTCGCGGGGGAGACCTTGGTGCCCACCCTCGCTGCTCAGACAGTCCTCCGCGTTTCGTACCGGAAAGGCCGCTAACGCGGCCCGTGTACTTATCTGGCCTACGGCCGCTCCACTTGTGCGGAACTCGCCTCGAGGGTGGGCACCAAGGTCTCTCACGACGATACGGTCAGCTGGAAGGAGAGCCGTTGGGCGGGTGTGACCGCCGAAGCGGGCCGTGACGGCAGTCGTGCTGGTGCGACCATTCGGCTCGGTGAGCGCTTTCCTCGCCGCTGCGCTGCCTCGCGCGGATGATCTCGACGAGCGCGCTGGGGTCGATCGTTTGGCGATGGCGACGAGCCAGCAGCCGAAGCGGCGTTGCTTCGTCGGCTCGACCCACACGAACCTCAGGGATGGG
>CBIGPO010000041.1:0-37902 GCA_966191635.1 uncultured Luteibacter sp. | reverse complement strand
ACAGGAGTCGCGTCGAAAACCCCCAGTCGGAGCCCGACCCGGCCCGTAGGGCAATTAAGTAAACGGCCGCTTTTGGGCGGCCCTTCCTTAGCGGGTCGCCGCAGCGTGGCCCCGAGGGTGAGACCCGCCGGCTCTTGCGCCGCACCGCGAGCGCAACCGCGAGGCCAAAGGCGAGCCCGCCCCCGAAAATTAGCGAGCACCCTTTTATTTCGAGGCAAGCACCCATTCGCCGCTGAAGCGGCTCCCACAAGGAGCCGCCTTTCCACAGGGGTGGTGTCAGCCGCCCAGCTTCAACGCCTGCTCGCGCATGGCTTGCGCCTGGTGCGTCCAGTCGGCGATGCGCTGGCGCTCCTGCTCGACTACTTCCGCTGGCGCATTGGCGACGAAGTTGGCGTTGCCCAGCTTCGCCTCGCACTTGCGGACCTCGCCTTCGATGCGGGCGATTTCCTTGGCGAGGCGGGTCTTCTCCGCACCCACGTCGATCAGTCCTTCCAGCGGAATCAGCACGCGCAGGCCACCCACCACGGCGACCGCGGCGGCGGGTTCGTCGCCGTCGACCCAGACGGGCGTTTCCACGCGGCCGAGGAAGGCGATCTGCGCGGCGAACTTCCCGGCACGTCCACGATCGGCGGTATCGCCGTCGGCAAACAGCAGCGGAATGACCTTGCCCGGCGAGATGTTCATCTCGGCACGGATGCGGCGCACGCCGGTGAGCACGTCCTTGACCCATTCGATCTCGGCCGTGGCCGTAGCGTCGCCATCGATGTCCGTGGCTTCGGGGTAGGGGCGCAGCATGATCGTCTCGCCGTCGATGCCGAGCACCGGCCGCACGTTCTGCCAGATCTCCTCGGTGACGAAGGGAATGATCGGGTGCAACGCGCGTAGCAACGTTTCCAGCACGTGGACCAGCGTGTAGCGCGTCGAGGCCACGGCCGCGGCGTCATTACCGCTCAGCGCCGGCTTGGACAGTTCGAGGAACCAGTCGCAGAACTCGTTCCAGGTGAACTCGTACAGCGCCTGCGCGGCGAGGTCGAAACGGTAGCCCGCAAGCTGCTCCTTCACCGTGGCCAGCGTGTCGCGCAAGCGGGTGAGGATCCAGCGCTCGGCTTCGGTCGTCGGCTTCGTCGGGGCGACTTTAGCGTCTTCACCGAGATTCATGAGCACGAAACGCGAGGCGTTCCACAGCTTGTTGACGAAGGCCTTGTAGCCGGCTGCACGCTCCAGGTCGAACTTGATGTCGCGGCCATGCGTGGCGAGCGAGGCGAAGGTGAAGCGCAGCGCGTCTGCACCGAACGCGGGAATGCCCTCGGCAAATTCCTTGCGCGTGGCCTTTTCGATCTTCTCGGCCATCTTCGGCTGCATCAGGCCGCGCGTACGCTTGGCCAGCAGGTCGTCCAGCGAGATGCCATCGATGAGGTCGAGCGGGTCGAGCACGTTGCCCTTTGACTTGGACATCTTCTGGCCGTCCTTGTCGCGGATCAGGCCCGTGACATAGACGTCCTTGAACGGCACTTCGCCGGTGAAGTGGTCGGTCATCATGATCATCCGGGCGACCCAGAAGAAGATGATGTCGAAGCCGGTGACCAGTACATCGGTCGGCAGGTATCGGTCGAACCCGCGCTCGGCCTGTGCCTGCGGATCGGGCCAACCGAGCGTGGAGTGACTCCACAACGACGACGAGAACCAGGTCTCGAGCACGTCGTGGTCCCGACGCAGCGCGCCGGTGTAGCCAAGCTCCGCGGCCTTCGTGTTGGCTTCGGCTTCGTCGTGCGCGACGACGATGCTGCCGTCGGCCGTGTACCACGCCGGGATCTGGTGACCCCAGGTGAGCTGGCGGCTGATGCACCAGTCCTGGATATTGCCCAGCCAATGACGGTAGGTGTTGATCCAGTTCTCGGGGACGAACTTCACGTCGCCCTGTTCAACCAGTTGCAGGCCGCGGGCGGCGAGCGTGTCCATCTTCACGAACCACTGCCACGTGAGGTAGGGCTCGATGACCTGGCCGGTACGGTCGCCGCGCGGCACCTGCAGCTTGTGCTTCTTGGTCTCGACCAGCAGCTCGGCAGCTTCCAGATCAGCCAGCACGGCCTTGCGCGCGACGTAACGGTCCAGACCACGGTACTTCTCCGGCGCCGCGTCGTTGATCTTTGCGTCGTCGGTGAGGATGTTGATCATCGGCAGGTTGTGGCGCTGGCCGATGGCGTAGTCGTTGAAGTCGTGCGCCGGCGTGATCTTCACGCAGCCGGTACCGAAATCCTTCTCGACATATTCGTCGCCGATGATCGGGATCTCGCGGTCGGACAGCGGCAACGTGAGCATGCGGCCGATCAGGTGTGCGTAGCGCTCGTCTTCCGGGTGCACGGCGACAGCGACGTCGCCCAGCATGGTTTCCGGGCGGGTGGTGGCGACGACCAGTTCACCGGAGCCGTCGGCGAGCGGATAGCGGATCGACCACATGGAACCGTCTTCCTCCTCGCTAACTACTTCGAGGTCGGAAATGGCGGTCTTCAACACCGGGTCCCAGTTGACGAGCTTCTGACCACGGTAGATCAGGCCTTCCTCGTGCAGGCGCACGAAGGTCTCGACCACGGCCTTCGACGGACCCGGATCCATGGTGAAGACTTCGCGGCTCCAGTCGCCCGAGACACCCATGCGGCGCATCTGGCGGCCGATGGTATCGCCGGACTCGGCCTTCCATTCCCACACGCGGCTGATGAACGACTCACGGTCGAAGTCGGAGCGCTGCTTGCCTTCGGCGTTGAGCTGGCGGGTGACCACCATTTCGGTCGCGATGCCGGCGTGGTCGGTGCCAAGCTGCCACAGCGTGTCGTAGCCACGCATGCGGTGATAACGGATCAGGGTGTCCATGATCGTGTGCTGGAACGCATGGCCCATGTGCAGCGTGCCCGTGACGTTGGGCGGCGGCAGCATGATCGTGTAGGGCGTGCCCTTGCCCGACGGCTTGAAATAGCCGTTGGACTCCCACTGGGCGTACCACTTCGACTCGATCTGGCTGGGCTCGAAACTCTTATCCATGCGTGGGCTCTCGGCTCGCGCCGCGAAGGGGCGCGCTTTGGAAGACGAAAAGACTGCCATTGTAGGCGATACTTGAGGGATGACTGCATCCGATGTGGCCGCGATCCTCGGCGCGGAGGGCCCGTTCGCCCGTGAAGTACCCGGATTCGCGCCCCGCGAGGCGCAGGAGCGCATGGCGGGAGCGGTGGCTACGGCCATCGACCAGCGCGATGTCCTGATCGCCGAGGCCGGCACCGGCACCGGCAAGACTTTCGCCTACCTGGTCCCCGCCCTGATGTCGGGGCGCAAGGTCATCGTTTCCACCGGCACCAAGGCCCTGCAGGACCAGTTGTTCTTCCGCGACCTGCCGCGCGTGCATGCGGTACTGGGCAGCCGCGCCAAGACCAGCCTGCTCAAGGGCCGGGCCAACTACCTGTGCCTGTACCGTCTGGATCAGGCTGTCCGCGAGGGCAACCCCGACCGCCAGCTGGCCAGCCAGCTTTCCGCGATACGCGCGTGGTCGGCCCGCACCCGTCGCGGCGACCGCATGGAAATGATCGACATTCCCGAGGATTCCCCGGTGTGGCCGCGGGTCACTTCCACACCGGAGAACTGCCTGGGAACGGAGTGCCCGTTCTTCGAAGACTGCCACGTGGTCAAGGCGCGTCGCGAGGCGATGGAGGCGGACATCGTCGTCGTCAACCATCACCTGCTGATGGCCGACCTCGCGCTCAAGCAGGAAGGTTTCGGCGAGATACTCCCCGGCGCGGACGCCTTCATCCTAGACGAGGCGCACCAGATTCCCGAGCTGGCCGGCCAGTTCTTCTCGCAAAGTGTCAGCGCACGACAAATGGTGGACCTCGCCCAGGATGCACTGGCCGAAGCGCAGGGCGTCACGGGCGCGACGAGCCAGCTGCTCGAACCGGTGGAAGTGGTCCAGGACCTGATCAAGCGCCTGCGCCTGGCGATGGATCCGCTGCCGGCACGCGGTCCCTTCGGCGCGCTCGACCGCGACGGGGTGGTGCACGAACTTCTTGGCGAGCTGCGCGATGTCATGGCAGCGCTCGCCGACCTGCTTTCCTCGCTGGGCGAGCGCTCGCGCGGACTGGCTAACGTGTTCGAGCGGGCGCAGATGCTCAGCCTGCGGCTGGACCGTATCGCCGAGGAACATTCGGCCTCCGACGTGCGCTGGTACGAGACCTGGCCGCGCGGGTTCGCCCTGCACGCCACGCCGCTGGACCTCGCCACGCCGTTGCGCGCGATGCGCATGGCGACGGATGCCGCGTGGATTCACACCTCGGCCACCTTGTCGATCGCCGGCGACTTTGCCCACTTCGCCCGCCAGCTCGGTATCGAGGATCCGCAGACGCTGCATGTCGAGAGTCCGTTCGACTACCAGCGCCAGGCGCTCGCTTACCTGCCGAAAGACCTCCCGGA
Source organism: uncultured Luteibacter sp. (assembly GCA_966191635.1). GTDB lineage: Bacteria > Pseudomonadota > Gammaproteobacteria > Xanthomonadales > Rhodanobacteraceae > Luteibacter. The sequence continues at coordinate 33,450 of CBIGPO010000041.1, read as the reverse complement.
TCCCGCGGCACGCGATTACACCGACCGGGTCATCGCGGCCATCCGTCCGGTACTGGACGCCTCCGACGGTCGTGCGTTTCTGCTCTTCACCTCGCATCGTGCGTTACGCCGTGCGGCGGAACTGCTGGAAGGGCACGTGCCGTGGCCTCTGTTCGTCCAGGGCAGCGCGCCGCGACATCGCCTGCTCGAGGAATTCCGCGCCAGTGGCCGCGGCGTGCTGCTCGGCGCGGCCAGTTTCTGGGAAGGCGTGGATGTGGCCGGCGAAGCCCTGAGCGTCGTGGTCATCGACAAGCTGCCCTTCGCCATGCCGGACGATCCCGTGCTCCAGGCACGGCTCGAAGCGCTCGAAGAAGCCGGCATCAATCCTTTCATGGGCTGGCAGGTGCCCACGGCCGTCATCGCGCTCAAGCAGGGCGCGGGTCGCCTCATCCGCGATGTGCACGATCGCGGCGTGCTGGTCCTGTGTGATCCGCGACTCAGTACCAAGGGTTATGGGCGGTTGTTCCTCGCCAGCCTGCCGCCCATGCCGCGCACGCGCGAGCTCGCCGACGTCACGGCGTTCTTCGCCCCGGTTTCTCCCGACGCCTGAACCGACCTCGTTTTGCCCTTCCTTGCCCGCCCTTAGCCACGGCGGGCACCGATGACGCACCCACCCGGGGCCCAGCATCCTTTCTGACACTCAGAAAGGGAGAGACCGATGTTTCGCTGGATGCAATCGATAACCGCCAAGGTGCTGGGCATCGGGCTGCTCGCGCTGCTCATGCTGATTCCGCTGACGCAGGCCGATGGCCTGGTGCGCGAGCGACAGGCCATGCGCGATACGGCCATCGCACGGGTGGCCGATGGGTGGGGTGGTCCACAAGTCATCGGCGGCCTGGTACTCGCCGTGCCGACGCAGCGGGAGACCCACGATGCAGCTGGCGCCGTCGCCAAGGTCGTCGACGGCACGGAAATCGTTCTGGCCGATGACCTGGACACCGTTGCCGATCTCACCGTCGACAAACGTTCATCCGGCATGTACGTGGTACCGACCTATACGGGCGAAGTCACCGTCCGTGGTCATTTCCTGCCCGCCGATCTGCGCCGGTTCGCTACGGAGACGGGCGCCACGTGGTTCACCGGCAAATCGGAAGTCCGCGTGCTGATCGCCGATACGCGCGGCCTCCAGGGCATCAGCTCAGTCACCGTCGATGGCCATGCGGTGCGACTGTCGTCATCCACGGCACGCATGGGCGCGTACACGGTGCTGTCGGCGCCGATCATTATCGAGCCGGACCGCGAGGCGCCCGTCGAATTCGAACTCAAACTCAGCGTAGCCGGCACCGAATCCTTCTCGTCGCTGCCACTGGCGCGTACGAACAGCGTGCAGATGCGATCGTCGTGGCCCGATCCCAGCTTCACCGGTTCCCTGTTGCCCACGCGGCGAAGCGTGTCGAAGGCTGGTTTCGATGCCTCGTGGAAGATCCTCGACCTCAATCGCGCATACGGCCAGCACTGGGATGCGACGAACCGCGAGGTGTCCGATCGTCTTGAGGCCTCGGCCTTCGGCGTGAAGCTCTACCAGCCCGGTGGTGTGTACCAACAGAACGACCGGGCAGGGAAATATGGCCTGCTCTTCATTGCGCTGACTTTCGTTGCCTTCTTCCTGTTCGAAGTGCTCAAGGGTCTGCGCCTGCATCCCGTGCAATACCTGCTGGTCGGTGCGGCGATGACCAGCTTCTACGTGCTCCTGCTGGCGCTCTCCGAACAGATCGGGTTTGGCCCCGCTTATGCCGTTGCCGCGGCCACAGTGGTACTGATCGTTGGTGGCTACGCCATGGCGGCCTTGCGTGCGCGGACGGCCGGCCTGGCGCTGGGCGGCGTCCTCACCCTGGTTTACGCCATACTGTATGGCCTGATCGGCGCGGAACAGTACGCGCTGCTGATCGGTTCGGTCGTGCTCGTGGCAGTTATCGCGCTGCTGATGTACCTGACTCGCCGGATCGACTGGTACGCCCAGGGTGTGCCGTTCAACCCCACGTCGGAAACGCCATGAACTTCCTCGCCATCGAAACCTCCACGGAAGCCTGCTCGGTTGCCCTCGTCCACGGCGACGAAGTGATCGAGCGCAGCGAGATAGCACCGCGCAGGCACGCCGAACTCGTCCTGCCCATGGCGGATGCCTTACTCGCCGAGGCAGGTCTGAGCCGTGACGCGTTGAACGGCGTCGCGGTCGGTCGTGGCCCGGGTGCGTTTACCGGCGTGCGTCTGGGGGTGTCGCTGGCCCAGGGCATGGCCATGGCGCTGGATGTGCCCGTCGTTACCGTGTCGTCGTTGCAGGCGTTGGCGCTGGAGGCGCCGGAGGATGACGCCTCCATTCTTTCCGTGATCGACGCACGCATGGGCGAGATCTACGTGGCCGCATGGCGCCGTGAGGACGACGGCAGCATCACGCTGATCGATCGCGAGCGCGTCGACACCGCGGCCGCACTGGTACTGCCGGACGCCACGGCATGGCACGTGGTAGGCACCGGCTGGGCTACCTATGAAGCGACCCTTCGCGAACGCATCAACGCACCCATCCGCTCGGCCGACGGCGCGCGCTATCCGCAGGCACGGCATGTCGCCGAAGTGGCGGCGCGACGTTTCCGCGAGGGTCTGTCGGTGGCGCCAGAGTTGGCACTGCCGGTGTATCTGCGCGACAAGGTGGCGTTGACGCTGGTGGAACAGGGCAAGGCCTGATCGGAAGGCACGCTCAGCGCGATACCACCACCGCCTCGATCACCGCGCACACATGCTCGAACGCATCGTCATCCAGCCACAGGCTGTTGGTCACCGTCATCGTACGCGCGGCGAAGTCGCGTGCATGGGGAACGTCTTCTCCGCCGGGCATCGCTTCGAGATATGCATAGTCCGGTAGCGCATGGATGAACATCCGTGCCACGCCGTGGCGCGACGACCACAGCCTGCGCAATACGGCATCGCGCGTCGCTTCGTCTGGCAGGCGGAGCATGAGGTACGGCCACGTGCCGCCGTCGTCGGTGAATACGTGGACGCCTGGGACCTGGGTCAAGCGTGACACGCGTGAGCGCGCCTGCGCCGTGGTCGCCTCGATGAACGCAGGCAGACGAGCGAAGGCCCGCGCGCCGACCCTTTGCCGCCAGCGCCCGACGCGATGCAGCGGGAAGTCGGCGCTGAAGTGCTCACCCGCGGCAGCGAGCAGGTCACCACGAAGCAGGGCGCGACGCAGCGGGCGGCCATACGCGAGGCCGAGCCCGCCGGGCCGGTAGAAAGCGGTATAGCCCGCCAGTTCCAGCGAACGGCGCAGCTCCCACCCGGGATTCCAACGAGCGATACGCCTGGATGTCTCGCGGAATCGCGTGCGCAGCGTTTCATCGCGAGCGACGAGCAGGCCACCTTCGAAGATCGACAGACCCTTACCTGCGGCGAGGCTGAAGAAACCGATGTCACCTCGTGTCCCTGCATGGCCTCCATCGATGCGCGCGCCGAGCGCCTGCGCTGCATCCTCGATCGTGACAGCGCCGACGCCATGGGCGATGACGCTGGCGCTGGCAACGTCAGCGAGACGGCCGCCGAGATGCGTCGGCATGACAGCCAGCGTCTGCTCCCCGCACGCGTCAGCCAGACGCTGAGGATCCATGTCGAAATGGCCCGCGCCGAGATCGACCAGTCGCGGCACCAGCCCGGCCCGACGGATTGCCAGCGGAACGAGCGGACAGGTGAATGCGGGAATCGCCACTTCGCGTCGGCCAGGCGCGTCTCCGGCTAGCGCCGTGAGCGCGACGGTGAGCGCGGCAGTGCCGGAGCATTCCAACTGGACCTCCTCCACACCCAGCCAGGTCGCGGCAAGCGCGGTTAACGGCGCAGCGGAGGAACCATGAAGATCGGCCAGTCCCAGGGGCAGGCCGGCGGTGGGTGGCGCTTCGCGCTCAGGCCGGAACCACATGGCTCGCTGCCTCGTCGCCACTTTCGGCGAAGGCCAGACAGACGATGCCGGCGACGATAGCCACGGCACCGATGAGCTGGGTGGTCGTCACCGGTTCGGCGAACACCCACCAGGAGAGTGCCATCACGCTCACTACTTCCAGATGTGAAGCGGCGAACGCCGGGCCGATCGGCGCGTGCTTGAGCAGGCTCATCCAAGTGAGGAAGGCACCGATGTAGCCGACGATCGCACCGTAGATCCATGGGTAAGAGAACACCCGCGCGAGCCACGCCGTACTCATTTCCACCGGAAGCGCATGCGTACCGGCGAACTTGAAGCAGATCAGGTTGAGCGTGTCGAAGGCCAACAGCAACGTGAAGCCGATGAGGTAGAAGCGCTTCATGAGCCGGCTCCGACAATGGCCACGCCGGCGGCGACCAGGAGTATGCCGGTGACGCGCAACGGGCTCAGTCGTTCACGGAACAAGAAGCGACCCGCGATCATAATTGCGACGATGTTGATCGAGCCTAGGAGCACGCCTTCGGACAATGGCACCAGCGAAAGGAAGGCAATCCAGACGACGAACTCGACGATGTAGCAGCCAATGCCGGCCCAGATCCACGGGCGCGCGAGCATGTATCGCCAGCGCGCCAGTCCGTCGCCGGCGCGATCGTCGCCGGCCGCTGCCTTAAAAGCCAGCTGCCCGCCGGTGTCGAGAAGGACATTGGCGATCCACAGCGCCAGGGTCAGACCATGCATCGGGTCAGGCGGCCATGCGCGCGGGTCGCGCATTGCGGGCGATGCGGCTGAAGAAATCCGCCGTACGCTCGATCAGCATGCGACGCTCGCGGTCGATCGTGATCATGTGATAGCTATCACCCAGGAGGAGCATTTCGATCGGCCCACGCACGCGGCGCGCAACCAGGTCGGCGTTGGCGACGCTGGCGACGTCATCGTCCGCCGCATGGGCGACGAAGCAGGGCGCCACTACGTCGGGTAGCCGGCGCCGTACCTCGCGCGAGAGTTTTACCATCTCCGCGAGAGCGTGCCACGGATTGCCCGGCAGGCCGGCGGCTTCGCTGTCGCCCGAGAACATCGCGGCGCTCACCTGTGCACGCAGGCGCTCGTCGCGAATGCCGTACGGAGGCTGCTCAATGAAGCTGCGGTTCCTGCCGATGCCGAGACGCTTGAACATGGGTAACAGAAACGACAGCTTGCCAGTCCAGGGGATCGACCAGCCGTCGTAGCGGAACGTCGCGCCGAAAACGCCGACGCCGTCGACCCACTCGGGGCGGATGGCGGCCAGGCGCAGGGCGAGCAGGGCGCCCATCGACAGGCCGGCGACGAACACGCGGTCGACCCGCCCGCGCAGCTCTTCCGCAGCGGCCTCGACGCTCGCGTACCAGTCTTCCCACGTCGTGGCGAGGAGGTCTTCCTCGGTACCGCAATGGCCGGCCAGCCGCACCCCAACGACGGTGAAACCAGCGCGGTTCAGACCCTTGCCGACCATGCGCATCTCGGTGGGCGTGCCGGTGAGGCCGTGGATTAGCAGCACACCATCGCGGCCGCCTTCGAACTGGAATTCTGCCGGGTTGGTCACGCCGAAGCCTCGTATCCTGGATTGCTCATAAATGCATGGTCTCAATGCGTGGTTTCAGCCGGCTTTCCTGTCGCGGCTGGGAACCGGACCTCCACCCGAAGACCACCCGAGGCCGCATGCATGAAGGTCACCTGTGCGGCGTGGCGCTCGGCGATGCTCTCCACGATGGCCAGGCCGAGGCCCGTGCCGTCCTCGGCGCCGCCGGGCACACGGAAGAAGCGCTCGCCCAGCTGGGTGAGGAAGGCATCGACGACGCCGGGGCCATCGTCGTCCACCGCGAGCACGAACTCGCCCACGTCGCGGGTCAGCGACACAGTGACGGTGCGGCCGCGGCCAGCGTAGTGAAAGGCGTTGTCGACCAGGTTGTCGACGATCTCCTGGACCTGGAGCGCGTCGCCGCGCACCCGGCACTCGCCGTCGACGCCGTCATAACCGAGGTCGACCCCGAGGGTGAGCGCCTGGTGCACGCGCATGGCCACAGCCTCTGGCACCACCGTGGAAAGGTCGATCACTTCCATGCCGTCATGGTCGGGCAGGTCCGGCGCCTGGGTGCGAGTGAGTGCAAGCAACTGCGCTGACGTGCGCGCGGCACGCGCGGCGAGGCGATGCACATGGCCGAGGGCCTCGGCGCGCACGGTGGTATCTGCGGTACCTTCGAAACATTCCACGTGCAGCTGGATACCGGCCAGGGGCGTGCGTAGCTGGTGCGCAGCGTCGGCGATAAAGCGCTCCTGCAGGCCAAGCATGTTACGCATGCGCGCGAACAGGTCGTCGATGGTGCGGGTCAGCGGCAGGATTTCGACGGGGACGTCTTCTTCGCCGATAGGTCCGAGGTCGTGTCCGCGCCGGCTGAGGCGTGCCGTCAATGGATCCAGCACGCGCAGGCCGTGGCTCACGCCGAACCAGACCAGGCAGAGCACGGCCGCGATCAGCAGGGCTTGCATGGGCAGTGTCAGGAAGAGGATTTCGCGCGCGCGTGTGTGCCGGTCGCGAAGGTTCTCGGCCACGGTGATGGTCAGCAGGTCGCCCGCTTCGTGTCGATTGCTCACCCGCATGATGGCGGCGCGCAAGGGCTTGCGGCCCAGCGCGGTGTCATAGAGTCGTGGCGGCCCATCGGTGGGCACGATGCCTTCTGGCCCTGGCAGCTCTGCGTTGCCGATGAGCCGGCCGTGTCGATCGCTGAACACGGTGTAGTAGTTGCGCCCGTCGGGATCGTACTCGAGGAGAAAGCGCGCCTGAGCGGTGAGTTCGCCGCGAAGCGCGTCGTTGCCGATCATCTCGGACAGGGTCAGGGCCGAGTCGGAAAGATCCGAGTCGTGCACCCGGTTGGAGTAGGCCAGGGCGACGAAATAGCCGATGACCGCGTCGAGCAGGAGTACGCCGAGGACGGGTACCAGCAGGAAGGTGAGCAGGCGGCGGCGCAGGCTGGGTCGGGAGGGGCGGTGCCCCGCGTGGCGACGCTCAGGCATCCGCGGATTCTTCGAGCAGGTAGCCCAGGCCGCGGATGGTACGCACGCTCGTGCCCGATCCACCCAGCTTGCGGCGGAGACGGTGCAGGGCGATATCCAGGCCGTTGTCGGTGAGGTCTTCGTCCCAGTTGCACAGGGCTTCGACCAGTTGGGCGCGACTGGTGACCTTGTCTGCGCGGATAGCGAGCGCTTCGATCAGGCCGAACTCGCGTGCGGTCAGATCGAGCGGGACCTCGCCGATCCAGGCACGGTGACCGGGAATGTCCAGGCGCAGGCGTCCGATGCGGAACTCCGGCGTACCGTTGCTGCTGCGGCGGCGGAGCAGGGCGCGCACGCGCGCGTCGAACTCGGCCAGCGCGAAAGGCTTCACCAGGTAGTCGTCGGCGCCGAGGTCAAGTACGCGCACGCGCTCTTTCAGGCCTTCGCGTGCGGTGACCACCAGCACCGGCAGACTGGCACCGCGCTTTCGCGCCCGCGCCAGTACTTCGCTGCCATCGAGCATGGGCAGGCCCAGGTCGAGTACCAGCAGGTCGTAGTCGTGATCGCGCAGGGCGTTATCGGCACTGGCGCCATCGGGAACATGGTCGACAGCGTGACCACCCTGTTCGAGGGAGGAACGCACGGCCGCGGCGATGGCGGCGTCGTCTTCGGCTAGGAGAATGCGCATGGTGGGGAAGGATACGCTTCGAAAGGAGGCGGACGCATGTTGTCACGGCAGGATTTTCGTGTCCGTTCACGTTACTCTAATTACGAACGATTAGCATTTAGTTAATGTCACCAGGCTTTGCGCCGCCTCTCATTCGGACGCGTGTGGAAGCTGCGAGGGGCACTAAAGATTCACACTACGCCTCAGTCGCTCTTGTAGGGGCCGCTTCAGCGGCGAACCTTCAGCGCTAATTCTACGAGTGAGGCGAGGCGCACGCGCGCCTTGCGTGGGAGAGGCGTTCGGCGTCGGACGATGTGCTGGGGCCGTATTGATCACGAGCCGTGCAGCGGCTGTCCTTTCAACCTGAGTGCCGCAGGTAGCCGTCAGACAACAACCAACCGCACCTTCCCTTCGACGAACCCATCGACGCGCAACGCCGTCAGGTCGGTGATCCATTCGACGTTCCCGGGGATCTCTTCCGGATGGTCGCCCGCAATGGCTATGACGCGTGCACCCGCAGCGAGGCCGGCGTCGATGCCGGCCTTCGCATCCTCGAATACCAGCGTGTCCTTCGGATCCGCATGCAGGCGTTTCGCGCCGAGGAGATAACCCTCGGGATCGGGCTTGCCGTTGGTGACGATTTCACCTGTGACCATCAGCGGCGGCGGCACGATGCCGGCTGCGCCGAGGCGTGCCTTCGCCAGAACCGTGTCTGCTGAGGTAACGATGGTCCATGCCGAGGACGGCAGGGCAGCAAGAAGGGCGTGCGCGCCGGGGATCTGTACGATGCCGTCGACGTCCTCCACCTCTTCGCGATACAGGCGCTGGTATACCGCGTCGATATCCATGCCGGGTTTCGCGAACATCTTGACCGAGTCCATCATGCGTACGCCGTGCAGGCGCGGCAGCACGTAGTGCCAGTCGATGCCGTTCTCGTCGCACCAGCGTTTCCAGATCTTCTCCACGACGACACGCGAATCGATCAGCGTGCCGTCCATGTCGAAGAGCAATGCACCGGCCTCGATGACCGTGCCCGATTCAATTCGCATGACGCCTCCGGTAGGGGGAATGGCTCAACACGTGGGGACGTGTACAGGCTTTCACCATACCGGAGGGCGTCGATCCCGTCAGCGCGCCGCTTGGGCAGCGTGGTTGCGAATGGCTTCGGCGAGGATGTCGTTTACTTCATTTGTTGCCTGGCGTGCGGCCTCAGCTTGGCGACGGCCCCACTCGGCCTGGGTCTTGCCCTGCATGGCACGTTGCTGGCCGATCTTCGCCATCTGTTGGGCAACGGCGGACTGCTCGCGAGCTAGTGCGGCATGGCCGGCGGCGTAAGCGGTCGGGTCGCGCGGTCGGGCTGGATCGCTCTCCTGGACGGCAAGCTCGGCCTGGTGCTCGCTCAGCTTGGCCATCTGTTCGTTGAGAACGGCCTGCTGGCTGTCGAGCTCGGCCTGCTTGTCGGCGCTCATCGCGCCCATGTCCGCGGGCTTTTTGCTACGTGCGAAGGCGGTGGTGATGCGCTTCACATAGGCGGGATCCCGCAGCACCCACGCCTGATCGCCGTTGCGGAACCACACGTAGTCGTTCGAGTTGTTGCGTTGCGCTTCGGCGCGGCGAATATCGCTGTTGCTGCCATTGATCACGGTGACATCGTCACCGAAGAAAACCAGGGCATGCGAGGATTCACCACCGTGGACATCCACGGTCTGTATGGCGGGTGCGGGAGGCGCGGGAGGCGGAGGCATGGGTACGGGGGGCGCAGGAGGTGCCGGTGGCGGCACGGGCGCGGCATACGTTGAAGGATCGGCCGGTGCGGGCGGCATGGCAGGTTCTGCCGGCGCTGCCGGTGCTGCCGGTGGTACCGAAGCGTACACAGCACGCTGCTTGCTACCGCTGTCCGCGGCGACGACGCGCCAGGGCATCACGCCGATGGCGGCGATGGCGATGACGAGCGAGACGGTGAGCACGCGCGGCGGCGTGTCAGTGGCGTGACCGAGCATGTCGAGTCTCCTTTTGAGATTCTGGAATGTGGGTGAGGCACCGGGCAGGGCGTGGTGCGGATGTGGTGCGACGCCGAGACGGAGGAGCAGGCGTCCATAGGTCTTCGGGGCCTGGCGGCCACGCGATACCACCAGGGCGTCACAGGCGGCTTCACGGCAAAGCGCGTACTCGCGCACGGCGAAGTGGACAAGGGGGTGGAAGAAGAACAGCGTGCGCGCTACCGCTGGAATCCAGCCGAGCACCAGATCGCCGCGACGGACATGCGCCAGTTCGTGCATGAGGGCCATATCGAGTTCGTCGTCGCCGAGGCGATCTTCCTGCGGCAACAGGATGGTCGGACGCAACAGGCCGATCACCTGGGGTGACTCCACTTCGTCGGAGACGGCGAGGCGGGGCGAACGACGCAGGCCGAGTTCGCGGGCACGGCGCGCGCAGAGCGTTTCCACGCGCACGTCGTCGTGCGGCATGGCGCGGCGGACCACGCCTCGGAGGCGATGCCAGCGCAAGGCGGCCACGGCACACTGGGCGAGGACGGCGGCGAGCCAGAGGCCTAGCAGCGCATACGTCCAGGAGAAGCCCCGCCCCGTGTCCGCCGCAAGCGAAACGACACCCGTGTCACCAAGGCTGGCAGTGGTCGTCACGATGGTCGGCGTCGCGGCGGGAAGTAGCGGGACGCCCAGAAGCGTGGGGCAGGCGATGCCGACAATCAGCTGCGCGCCGAGCAACCACCACAGCGTGCTGCGTGCGGCCGCGGAGAGCGACGGCACGACACGGCAGGCCACATACACAATACCCGCGAGCAGCAGGGCCTGCACGGAGGCGTGCGCGAGGCGGGAGAGGAGGGTGTCGAGAAAGGCATCCATGTCAGCGCCCCTTGCGCCGCGACTGCAGCGTGTCGACCAGCGCTTCGAGCTCGGCTAGCTCGGTATCGCTCACCTGGCCGCGTTCGGACATCCAGGCGACGAAGGGCGACACGGAACCCTGCAGGGTCTTTTCGACAAAGCGTGCCACCGCGCCGGTCATGACCTCGCCCGATTCGTTCGTAGCGCTGTAGCGGAACATGCCTTCGATCTTGCGGCGACCGAGATAACCCTTGGCCCGCAGTCGTTCCATCATGGTCAGCACGGTCGATCGCGCGAGGCCTCGGGCTTCGCCATACCCAGCGCACACTTCAGCCACGGTGCTCTTTGGCGCCTCGCCGATGTACTGCAGAAGGGCGAGTTCCTGGTCGCCGATGGTTTTCTTGCTCATGCCGCCGCTCCTGACTACAGATGTAGGCAGCTTGCACTTGACGACAAGTGTAGTCAAGCGTGACCTTCGGCAGGGGCCATGAAAAAAGCCCCCGCCGTGCGGCAGGGGCTTTCGGGTACCTCGTCGACCGCGGCGGCTCAAGCCACCGCGAGAGATCAGGCTGCCGCGTCCTTGAGCTTCTTGAGCGGACGGACCTTGACCTTGACCGAGGCGGGCTTGGCTGCGAACCAGCGCTCTTCACCCGTGAACGGATCCTTGCCCTTGCGCTTCGGCTTGGCAGCGACGGCAACGGAGGTGATCTTGAGCAGACCGGGCAGCGTGAACGTGCCGGCGCCCTTCTTGTGAACCGACGCGGAGATCGCGCCTTCGAGCGAAGCCAGTACGGCCTTCACGCTCTTGCTGTCAATGCCGCTCTGCTCGACGATGTGCGAGACGAGCGTGGACTTCGAAAGCGGATCCTTGATCGGCTTGAGAGCGGCCGGGGCCTTCGCAGCCTTCACGGCAGCCTTGGCAGGAGCCTTGGCAGCCTTCTTCGCCGCCGTTTTTTTGGTCGTGGCCATGGTTATCCTTGTCACTTGATCGAATGAGGCGGCCTTTCCGGCCGGTGCCCAGCGGGCGACTCACTCTAACGTTGCTTTGGTCCGCTGAAAATAGGGTTCGCGAAGATTTTTTGCATTTCGAGCCCTTTTTTTACGGATCCCCGTGACGCAGTGCGGAAAAACGGCAGGTCAGATGCCTGCATACCACTCGTAACCGTTGTCTTCCCAGTAGCCGCCGTTGCCGTCGCCGACCTCCGCGAAGGACGCGACCACTTCGATTCGCCGGATGTATTTCGCATGCTTGTAGCCCAGTTGGCGCTCCACGCGCAGGCGCAGCGGTGCACCATTGGCGATGGGTAGGGCCCCGCCGTTCAGACCATAGGCCAGGAGTGTCTGCGGGTGGCGGGCCTCGTCGAGGTCGATGCTCTCGTAATAAGGCGTGTCTTCCTCCATGTCGTCGAAGCAATGGAAAACGACGTAACGTGCCCCGGTGTGTGGCTTGACGTGATCCAGCAGCGCGGCCAGCGGCGTACCCGTCCACTTGCCGATGGCGCTCCAGCCCTCGACACAGTCGTGACGGGTGATCTGGGTTCGCATGCCCAGCGCCCTGAGCTCGTCGATCGAGAGACGGGAGGGCTTCTCGACCAGACCGCCGACTTCGAGGCGGTAGTCGACGAAGCCGCCCTTCATCAGCCCCTGGTAGAGGGGGGTATCCGGCATCAACGTGCCGTTGGGCTTGAAGACCGCGGAGATATCGGATTCAGAGTATTCGCGGGCGAGCGCCTTCGAGGGCGAGAGGAAGCGTTGCACACGGCGGTTGATCGCCTCAGCGCTGTCCAGGATTCGGGGACCCGCCTCGCTTTCCGATACCCGGTCGCAGCCGGCAAGCGTCGCGCCGCCGAGTGCCAGCAGCGTCGTCCGCAGGAATGCGCGGCGGTCACTCATGGCGCGTCTCCTTGCGATGATCGCTGCGAATGCGATACCAGCCGGTGATCATGCCGCGCAGCTGATTCAGGGGGCCGCTGATCAACACCTCGACCACATGGACGATCACGAAGGCGATGAATCCCATCGCGATGACGAAGTGGATCGTCCGGGCCGACTGGCGCCCGCCGACGGCCTCGACCAGGCCGCCCAGCACCGCGTCCATGCGCGGCGACATCAATAAACCCATCAGCACGATGCCGCCGCCGAAAACGAAAATGGCGACGAGATAGGCCAGCCGCTGGAGGACGTTGTAGCGCAGCGCGTCCACTCCCTCGGGATGGCGGAAGCGCAGGTGGTCGACGATGGAACGACCGAGGCCTCGCCAGTCGCGGCGATCAGGTACGAGATCGCGGGAAAGGTGTCGACTGGCCAGCGACCAGCCCACATACGCGAGGCCGTTGAGGACGAACAGCCAGGCGAAGAAGAAATGCCAGCGGCGTCCCATCGAAAGCCACCCTGGTCCGGGAATAGTCGCCCAGGCCGGAAAGCCCCTCGCGGTCCATTTGCCGTCGACCTTCGAGGCGCCGAGGACCCCCGTGGTGTCGAACGCATGGCTGCCGATGACGGTCGTTCCGCGCATGTCACCCGTTGCATCCTGGCCGGCGCGCAGGGTCAGCCACTCCTTGCCGGGATCGGAGCGGTTGCCCCAATAAAGCGCCGGATGAGCGTTGAAAATCTGCAGACCACTTCCCAATAGCACGAGAAGGCAGATGGCATTGATCCAGTGCATGACGCGCACCGGCCAGCGGTGTCGATAGACGAGGTGGGGGGTCATGGGTCGATGCGTCCTGCCGCGACGGCGTGCGCGAGGTCGACTTCCGTATCCAGGTCGTCGGCGAAGGCGTCGGCGCGGACGGTCTGGGGCAGCGTGTCCTGCCACAACGCGCGGAAGCCCATGTCGCCCTCGAGTGCCGTCGCGCGCATCAACGTCGCGGCTCGCAGCACGGCCGGTATACCCATCGCATCGCCGTAAGCGGTGACCGTGTCGCGCGACCCATCGTGTGCGGCAAGAAGGCGCCACAGGTGGGCCTCATCGAGCGCGAGCTGGTCGACGATGACGACGAGGACGGGGTGGGTGCGTCCCGCCAGCGCATCAGCAGCGACTTGCAGGGAGGAGGCCATGCCCGTGGCCCAGTCGGGATTGAATACCGCCATCGCGCCTGCCAGTTGGCCACACATGCGCTCGGCATGTGAACCCAGTACCGCCACGGTCTTGCCCGGCCGTGTCGCCGCGACGAATCGCGATGCGCGTGCAAGCAACGTCTCGCCGGCTACGCTCAGGAGCTGCTTGGGCCGGCCCAGGCGCAGACTGCCTCCGGCGGCGAGGATCACCGCGTCATGGACACCGATCACGGCAGCCGCGCGCGGTCGCGCTGGCAGACCTGGGCAAGAATGGACAGCGCGATGCCATGTGGCGTCTGCGCGCCGATCGGCAGCCCGGCGGGGAGGTGCAGTCTTTGTAGTTCGTCGTCGCCGACGCCGTCGTCCTTCAGGCGCTCGACGCGTGCACCGATCTTGTTGCGACTACCGAGGATGCCTACCGCGAAGGCGCTCGAATGCAGCGCATGCGCGGCTACGGCGTGGTCGATCTCCGTATCGTGGCTTAGCGAGTACACGGCGGTGCGATCGTCCAGCAGGAGATCGCCCAGGGCGACGGGGAGGCTGCGCGAGTCGTAACCGGCGAGCGGAATGCCCGGCGGTGGTTCGATCGGGCCATGCGGACGCAACAGGATCACCTCGACGCCGAGTAACGGGGCAAGATGGGCGACCGCGAGGGTCACCGGGTCGCCACCGACGGCTACCAGGCGCAATGGTGGACGCTGGACGCGGGCGTAACGCTGCGCATCGGCTTGTAGGGCGCCCTCGGCGATCTCCCACGCGCCGGTCCCGCGGTCGGACAGCACGGTGACCGTGCGCCGTTCGCGGCGGGCAATGGTGAGCGTATTGACGTACCGCGAGGGCTCCCGCAGTTCACGAACGAAGATGCCGATGCGGCCGCCGCAGCTCAGCTGGATGTCCAGCACGGAGCTGCCGACGCCATAGTCGAGCAGGCGGGGGCGGCCCTCGGTCAACGCCATGGCGGCTTCTTCGGCCACAGCGGCTTCGACACAGCCCCCGGAAACGTAACCGGCGACCCGGCCGTCAGCGGCTATCGCCATCTCGCTGTATAGCGGGCGTGGGGACGGGCCCTCGATGCTCACCAGCGTCGCCAGCGCCACACGACCGGCGTGGGCGTACTCACGGAGGGGCGGGAGCAGATCCTCGACCAGAGCGTATTCCGGCCAGGCCGACCAGGTTTGCACGACGGAAGGGTTCAAGGCGCTCATGCCCGAAGTCTGGCACGATTGCATGTGAAGGGCTTGGCGGGGCCGATACACCCCGCTTACGCATATTGTGGTTTCCTGAGGCGACATGTCCCCACTCATCGACCGTCACGGACGTACTAAGCGGAAGCTGCGGATATCGCTAACCGACCGCTGCAATTTCCGCTGTACGTACTGTATGCCCGAGCACCCGGACTGGCTTCCGAAGGCCAGCCTGCTGGCGCGCAGCGAAATCGTGCGCCTCGCCGGCCTGTTCGTGGACCACGGTATCGACCAGATCCGCCTCACCGGCGGCGAACCGCTGCTGCGTCAGGACCTGCTCGAATGCGTGCATGACATCGTTGCCCTTCGCGAGCGCGGCCTTCGTCGCCTCTCGATGACCACTAACGCCTCGCGCATCGCGCCGAAGGCGCGTGAACTGGTCCTGGCGGGTGTCGACGATTTCAATGTGAGCCTGGACGCGATCGATCCGGCGACGTTCCGACGCCTCACGCTACGCGAGATCGCGCCGGTGTTCGATGGCATTGACGCGCTCGTCGACGCCGGGGCCAACGTCAAGCTCAACGCGGTCGTCGTTCGCGGCGACAACGAGAAGGACATCGTGCCCTTGCTGGAATGGGCCATGGCCAGAAAACTTCCCCTTCGCTACATCGAATACATGCCCCTGGACGCACCCGGTCACTGGAAGCGTGATGCCGTGGTTTCCGAAGCGGACATGCTCGCGGCGATCCGTGAGCGCCACGAGGTGGTGGGCCAGCCGCGTGGACACGATCCCGCCACACCCTATCTTGTCGACGGGCACTATCCGCTCGGCATCATTTCCACGGTGTCCAATCCTTTCTGCTCCACCTGCGACCGCCTGCGACTCACGGCGACGGGCGAACTGTTTACCTGTCTGTTCTCGCCGATCGGTACGCCACTCGGCGCGCGCATGCGTGACGGCATCGGCGACGACGTGCTTGCCGAACAGGTGCGCCGTGCGGTCTGGCTGAAGGATGCGGGCTATGCGTCGCGCCCGGGCCCCGTGGACAGGCCGTTGACCATGCATGCGATAGGTGGATGAGTCCCCTCGCCGGATATCCCATGAGACAGATCGTTTTCGAACTTTTCGCCAACCTCGAACGGCTGGCCGGCAGCGGCACCTGCTCCGTGCAAGCGCACGACGACGTGGGCACGGTGGCTGACGCGCTTGCCCTGCTGGCGCGCGAGCGTCCCGAACTGGCAGCCTCCCTCGATCGCTGTGCCTGCGTCGCCGGCGATACCATCGTGCGTCGTGCCGATCCTGTGCCTGCGGACGGTCGTATCGCGCTACTACCGCCCGTGGCCGGAGGTTGAGCATGGAACATGCAGTGCTTTCCCATGAGATGGTAACGGTCGAGCCCCTGCTCGAACTGGACGCCCACCCGGAATGCGGCGGCCTGGCGCTGTTCGTCGGCACGGTGCGCGACCACCACGAAGGACAGTCGGTGCGGCACCTCAAATACACGGCCCATGAACCCCTTGCGGCGAAGATCATTCGCGAGGTCGAGGCGACCACGCGCGAGAAATACGGTGTGCCTTACGTGCGCATCGTGCATCGTCTGGGAGACCTGTCGATCGGCGATATCGCCATCGTCTGCGTGGTACGTGCGCCGCACCGGGCGGAAGCCTTCGATGCGTGCCGTTATGCCGTCGACGCCGTAAAGCACGGCGCTCCGATCTGGAAGGAAGAGTTCTATACCGATGGCAGTAGTGCATTCGTCGAAGGGTGCTGCATCCGCGACGACATGGACGACGCCACGGGACACCCCCATCGCCACCACTCGCATACGAGCCACGGATGAAAGATGTCAGCCAGAAACCGGATTCCCTGCGTGTCGCCCGCGCCACCGCCACCTTGCATGCGCCAGCGCACTGCATTGAGTTGCTGCGCAGCGGGGATACCGAGAAAGGCGATCCGCTGAAGACGGCGCGGGTCGCGGGTATTCTCGCCGCCAAGCGAACGGATGAACTCATTCCGCTCTGCCACCCCCTGCCGATTCACCGCGCCGAAGTGACCTACGATCTGGCCGACACCTCGGTGAGGGTCATGGCGGAAGTGCAGACCATCGGCCCCACGGGCGTGGAGATGGAAGCACTGACCGCGGCAAGCCTGGCCGCGCTCACACTCTACGACATGCTCAAGCCGTACGCCGAGCCGGACGAGTTGCACATCGAAGACTGTCGTCTCGAGCGTAAGACCGGTGGCAAATCGCACTACAAGCGGACACTGTCGATTCCGCGTAGCGCCGCGATCGTGGTGCTGTCCGACACGGTGGCCAGCGGAGCCAAGCCGGACACGGCGGGTAGCTGGGTGCGCGACGCCCTGATCGCGGCCAACTTCGGCCCTGTCGAGTACGCCGTGATCGCCGATGACGCCGCCGTGCTGGGCGATCTGCTGGGCTCCCTGATCGATGCCGACACCGCCATGATCATCACTGTCGGGGGCACGGGACTGGGCCCGCGCGACATCACCGTCGACACGGTCAAGCCTATGCTGGACGTGGAAATTCCCGGGATCATGGAAGCCGCGCGCGCCTTCGGGCAGCAGCGCATGCCGTTCGCCATGCTTTCGCGTGGCGTGGCCGGCTATGTTCGCGACAGTTTGCTGGTCACCTTTCCGGGGAGTCGCGGAGGCGCTAGCGAATCGCTCGCGGCCACCTTGCCGGGGCTCATTCATCTTCTGGAAACCGGCCGTGCGGGTGGGCGTCACCCCGGCGGTTACGGCGAGGCGAACTGAATGGCCTTGCTACCCCTGAAGGAGACCTTCGAACTCTATCGGAAGTGGGTGGGCCGATTGGATACGCATCGCCTGCCAGTGGAACTCGCCCTCGGTGCCGTGCTGGCCGAGGCAGCTACCGCGCGTATCGCGCTGCCGCGATTCACCCAGAGTGCGGTGGATGGCTATGCCCTCCGTGCCGTCGATGGGCAGGCGCCGCGCGCGCTCATCGGCACGGCGGCAGCCGGCGAGCCGGCGGGTGTCGTCGTCGGCTCAGGGCAGGCGGTACGCATTCTGACGGGAGGCATGGTCCCCGAGGGTGCGGATGCGGTGGCCCGCCAGGAAATCGTCGAGCGCACGGGGACAGGCATCGTGCTTACCGACGCCGTGCGGACCGGTGAAGCTATCCGTTACCAAGGCGAGGAGCTCGCGGCGGGCAGCATCATCGCGAACGCCGGCCAACGCGTCACCGCGGGTCTGGTTGCGGCGTTTGCCATGGCGGGCATCGACACGGTCGAGGTCTACCGTCGGCCCCGCGTTGCCGTGCTCATTACCGGCGACGAAGTGCTGCGCGCGGGAGAGTCACTCGCGCCTGGCATGGTCTACGACGCCAACGGGCCGTTGCTTCGTGCATGGTTTGTCGAGCAGGGATACGGTGAGCCTGTCGTGGCGTATGTGCGCGACGATGAATCCGCGCTCGAGGAAGCCTTGAGTGCAGCGCTCGATAGTGCCGATTTCATTGTCACCAGTGGTGGTGTGTCCGTCGGCGATCGCGACTTCGTGCCCTCAGTGGCGGATCGTCTCGGCGTGCGCAAGGTGTTCTGGAAGGTGGCGCAGAAGCCCGGCAAACCCCTGTGGTTCGGCATGCGTGAGGGCAAAGTGCTGCTGGGCATGCCGGGCAACCCGGCTGCTGTGCTGGTTTGTCTGGCCGTCCATGCACGCGCGGTACTCGGTCGCCTCGAGGGCGAGGCGGCGGACCAGCCCAAATGGCGTGGTGGCATCCTGAGCGCTGCGGTAGACGCGGACCCGGAACGTGACCGGCTCGTTCGCATGCGGCTGGACAACGCGGATGGCATGGTCATGCTCGAAGCATTGCCCCGGCAGGACTCGCACATGTTGAGCAACCTGGCGTCGGCGCGGGCCCTAGTCTGGCTACCGTCTCGCGCGGAGGCTTTCGCCCCCGGCGAGCGGGTATCGTGGATTCCGATCTGACCTGACCTGACCGGAGCTGCGATAGCCTGGCTATCGCAGGCGTCTTACCAGGCCTTCACATCCGTCACTACGACCGTGTAGTCCGACATGTCCGCCGAGTAGCGGAAGAGGCGGCCGAGGTCGAAGTCGACACTCTTGCCCGGTTCGATGTTGGACGTGCCGGCCGGCCAGCCCTGCTTGCTGGCGATGACCTTACCGGACGAATCCTTCGCGTCGATACGGATCTGCGCGGCGGCGGCTTCGGGGCACTTGTTGACCAGGTTGCCCTTCATGCTGAAACGCGGCTGGCCCGAACCCTGCTGCACCTTGACGGCGAAGCCGTCGATGGCGAAATCCTTGGCGGCACAGGCAGCGTGGGCGGACAGCGGAGCGGCGAGAAACAGCGCGGCGGCGATGGCGATCTTCTTCATGGGTGTTACCTGTCATCGATAGGGAAAGGCTCACGCACTAGGAAAAGGGCGCGTAACCTTCGTATCGGCAGGTTCAATTCCGACTTTAGGCCGGATTTGTTCCGGTGTTCAGACAGCCGTGGCGAACAGGTCGCCGATGGGCTCGGCCTCGGGCTCGAACCATCGCTTGACCGGCGCGAAACTCCGCCGGTGGGCCGCGCAGGGGCCGAGGCGGCCCAGGGCGTCCAGGTGCTCCGGAACACCATAACCCTTGTGCCTGGCGAAGCCATAGCCGGGATGCTCGACGTCCAGGGCATGCATGTGTCGGTCGCGGCTGACCTTGGCGAGGATCGAGGCGGCGCTGATCGCCGGCTCGGTGGCATCGCCGCCGATCACGGCACGTGCCTCGCAAGGCAGCGTGCGCGGAAGGCGATTGCCGTCGATGAGAGCCATCTGCGGCGTCAGAGAAAGCCCCATCAGTGAACGGGTCATGCCGACCATCGTCGCCTGGAAGATGTTGATGCGGTCGATCTCCTCGCGCTCGACGAAGATCACCGTCCAGGCCAGGGCACGCTCGACGATGCGGCCGTAGAGCTTTTCGCGGACGTCTTCGGTGAGTTGCTTGGAGTCGTTGAGGCCGCGGATCGGCCGGGTCGGGTCGAGGATCACGGCGGCCACCACGACAGGCCCGGCGAGCGGGCCGCGACCGGCCTCATCGACGCCAGCGATGATGAGGTCGCGAGAGAGCTGGCAGGTGACGTTGCGCTTGCGGGGCATGAGCGCAGCCTAGGCCGGTCGGTGGTCGGCGGGCAAGGTGGCAGTGGGCATCAGCTCGGCGATAGCGTCGGCCGCGTGGTCGGCTGCCCGGCCCTCGAGGCCGCCGCGCAACTCCTGATGCAGGTATTCGAACGCGGCTACGATGCCGCCGCGGCGCTCACTGTCGCCGAGCAGGGCAAGGGTGGCGTCAGCCAGGTTCTCCGCCGTGCAGTCGTCCTGCATGAATTCCGGCACGAGCAGTCGCCGGCCAAGGCCGCAGGCACGGGCCAGGATGTTGGGCAGGCTGTACACGTCGGTCTTGAGCATGCGCAGCACTTTGGCGATGCGATAGCTGGTGGGTGCGACGCGGTAACCGACCACCATGGGCCGCTTGGCCAGCATCGCCTCGAGGGTGGCTGTGCCCGAGGCGAGCAGGACCACATCGGCGGCGAGCATGACCTCATGGGCATGGCCGTCGGTCAGCAGGGGGGGCGTCCCCGGGAAGTCCGCCAGCAATGTCTTCAGCCGCGCATGAACGCGCTCGTTCGCGGCTGGCACCACAATGCGCAGGTTAGGCATGGTGGCGGCCACGCGCTTCGCCGCCTCGATGAAGATCGCTCCGACACGGTCGATTTCGCTGGGGCGGCTACCGGGGAGCACGGCGAGAACCGGAGCATCGTGCGGCAGACCGAGCGCGTCGCGAGGCGCGGCACGGTCGGACACCATCGGGAACCGATCCGCGAGGGGATGGCCGACGAAGCGCGCGTCGATACCGTGCTTCGCGTAGATGGGCGGTTCCATCGGGAACAGGCAGAGCACGCGGCCAGCGGACTGGCCGATCTTCTCCGCACGCCTCTCGCGCCATGCCCAGACCGATGGGCTGACATAGTGGATCGTGCGCAGCCCCGCGGCCTTGAGCTTGCGCTCCACGCCGAGGTTGAAGTCGGGCGCGTCGATTCCGACGGTGACGTCCGGGCGCGCGGCCATCAGTTTGCCGAGCAGGTCCTTGCGCAGGCGAAGCAGGCGCGGCAGGTGTTTGACCACCTCGGCGAAGCCCATGACGGACAACTCGCGGATGTCGTACCAGGACTCGAAGCCACGGGCCATCATGCGAGGGCCGCCAATACCGACGAAGCGTGCCGTGGGAAAACGCTCGCGCAGGGCGTCGATGAGATCCGCACCCAACTGGTCGCCGGAATCCTCGCCGGCAATCAGGGCGATCGTCGGCGAGGGAGGGGAAGGGGGTGTCGACTGCATGGCGTCAGCGCGCGAGCGAGCGCTCGCTGCGGTCGAGGAACTCGAGCATCTGGCGCACGTCCTCGCTGGTCTCCGCCTGGGCCAGCAGTTGCTCGCGGGCCTCGGCCAACGGCAGGCCACCCATGTACAGCGTGCGGTAGGCCCGTTTGATGGCGGCGATACGCGCGGTGTCGAAGCCGCGGCGCTTCAGGCCTTCGCTGTTGATGCCACGCGGACGACCGCGCGTTTCATTGGCCATCATCACGAACGGTGGTACGTCGGAGCCGACCAGGCAGCCCATGCCGATAAAGGCGTGCGCGCCGACCTTGCAGAACTGATGCACACCGGAATAGCCGGACATGATCGTCCAGTCGCCGATGTCGGCGTGCCCGGCAAGCGCCGAGTAATTGGAGAAGACCACGTGGTTGCCGACCTGACAGTCGTGCGCGATATGCACGTAGGCGAGCAGCCAGTTGTCGTTACCGATGCGGGTGACGCCGCCACCATCGCCCGTGCCACGATTGATCGTGACGAACTCGCGGATGAGGTTACGGTCGCCGATAATGACTTCGGTGCGTTCACCCTGCCACTTTTTGTCCTGCGGTGGACCGCCGATGGACGCAAACTGTGAGATGCGGTTATCGCGGCCGATGATGGTCGGCCCTTCGATCACCACGTGCGGACCGACGGTCGTGCCCTCGCCAATGACGACATCCGCACCGATGACGCTGAACGCCCCGATGCTGACGTTGTCCGCGATGCGCGCGGTTGGATCGATCTGCGCCGTGGGATGGATCATTTATCGTTCCTCGCGGCGCACATCAGCTCGCAACACGCTACGGTCTTGCCGTCGACGAGGGCCTTGGCCTCGAACAGGCCCATGCCGCGAATGAGGCGCTTGAGCGACACTTCCAGACGAAGCTGGTCGCCCGGAGCGACGACGGCGGAGAAGCGGGCATTGTCGACCTTGACCAGATAGAACAGCGGGCTGCCGTTATGGCCTTCGATCTGACTGGTCAGCTGTGTGAGAAGTCCGGCGGTCTGTGCCATGGCTTCGACGATCAGCACGCCCGGCATGACAGGGTGGCCCGGGAAGTGGCCCTGGAAGAACGGCTCGTTGATGGTGACGTTCTTGATAGCCGCAATGCTCTTGCCCGGATCGAGCTCGATCACACGATCCACGAGCAGGAACGGGTAACGGTGCGGCAGCAGCCGCTGGATATGCTCCACATCCACCGGGAGCTTCACGGCAGCGTTTGTATCGGTCATTGCCCTTTATCCTTTTCCAGCGCCGACAACCGGCGCGCGTACTCGTCGAGATGTTTGAAGCGCGCCGCATTGCGCCGCCACTGGCGGTTGTCCTGCAACGGTGTGCCGGAGGAATACTCGCCCGGTTCCCTGATCGATGCGGTGACCAGGCTTTTCGCTGTGATGGTAACCCGGTCGGCCAGTTCGAGGTGGCCGAGGATGCCGGCGTTGCCTCCAATGAGGCAGTAACGGCCGATTTTGGCGCTGCCGGCGACCGCGGAACAGCCGGCCATGGCCGTATGAGCGCCGATATGCACGTTGTGCGCGATCTGGATCTGGTTGTCGAGGCGGACGTCCTCCTCGAGCACGGTATCGTCGAGCGCACCGCGGTCGATGGTGGTGTTGGCACCGATTTCGCAGTCGTCGCCGATGCGCACGCCACCCAGCTGTGGAAGCTTGACCCAGTGGTCGCGATCGAAGGCGAGTCCGAAGCCATCCGAGCCGATGACCGCACCGGGATGGACCAGCACACGCTTACCCAGGGTGACTCGGATGACCAGGGTCACCCGGCCTACCAGGCGCGAGTTGGCGCCGACGACACAGCCCGGGCCTATGGCGCAGTGCGGGCCGAGGATTGCGCCTTCTTCGATCACCGCTCCCTCGTCGACGACGCAGCACGGCCCGACGCTGGCTGTCGGGTGCACTCGGGCGGACGGCGAAACCACGGCGCTCGCGTGGATGCCACGCGGTGCGGCGGCGACGCGCTCGAACAGCGCGGCGATCTTCGCGTAGGCGACGTAGGGATCCTTGGCCACCAGTGCTGCGCCCTTGCGCAGAGCGAGGACATCGGCGGCGAGCACGACGATGCCGGCCTGCGATTCGGCCAGCTGCGAGGTGTATTTCGAATTCGACAGGAAGGTGAACTGCGACGGTGTGGCGGCCGACAAGGTGCCGACGCCATCCACGACCGTATCGGGATCGCCATGAGCTTCGAGGCCGAAACGTTCGGCCAGCTCAGCGAGGGTGTATTGCGGATTTCCGCTCACGGGGCACTCCAGACAATGCCAATAAAAGCAGCCCAACAAGAACAGCCGATGAGAGGCCCATTAAAAAGGGGTGGCGGGCCGGAGCCGCACCACCCCTCGATTCTAGCGACTTGCAAGCCTTAGAGCTGGCTGCCGAACGTGAACTGGATTCGCTCGACGAAGCGGCTGTCGTCGTCCTTCTTACGGAACGGCACCGCGAAGTTGATGATCAGCGGACCGATCGGCGCCTGCCACTGCAGGGAGAGGCCGGTCGAAGCACGCAGGTCGCTGGCGTTGAACGCCGAGTAGGAGGAGTAGACGTTACCGACGTCCACGAACCAGGACACGCGGGCCGTGTTCACGTCCTTCAGGAAGGGCAGCGGCAGGAACATCTGCGCCGTGCCGAGCACCTTGAACGCGCCACCGACCGGCTGGCCGTAGCTGTAGTAGCCGCCGGTGCAGTTGCCATGGCTGTCGGGCTTGCCGCCCGGGTTCGTGCTGAGGCCGTCGCAGAGACGGGGACCCAGGGTGTTGTCCTGGAAGCCGCGGACGTCACGCACACCACCGGCGTAGTAGTTCTCCCAGAACGGGAACGCCACCTTGTCACCCTTCGAATAGATCTTGATCGGGTTGGTCGGATCGTTCGGGTTATAGGCGTAACCGTCGTTGTCGTATTTCTGGCCGTAGGTCTTGCCGTAGCCGACCTGACCGTCGAGGTAGAGCACGAAGCCCCTGCCGATCGGCCAGTAGTGGTTGGCTTCGCCGAAGATCTTGTAGTACTGCACCGTGGAGCCGGGCAGGGCACCGTCGATCGATGCGGTCAGCTGACCACCGCGGGTCGGGGCCCAGTAGCTGTTACGCGTGTCATGCGTAAAGCCCAGGCTCGAGGTCCACGAGTGGATCGTTTTGTTACCGACGGCCTGTTGGTACGCCACCAGCTGGCCCGGGGTGTACGTGGACGTATTGATCAGGTTCGAGCTGACGCCGAGGCTGGTGGACAGCGAATCGAAGTCGGAGATCGGGATCGACAGCGTCGTCTGGAAGGACTTGGTGCTGTACGTGTAGTTGGCCAGGTCCGTGTCGCCGTAATCGAGCTTGCTGTAACCGACGTTGTAGCCGATCTGTACGCCCGAATCGGTGAGGTACGGATTGGTGTAGCTCGCATTGATGCGCTTGTAGTACGTGCTGGTTTCCGCGCCGACGGAGAAGCGGTCACCGGTACCGAGGAAGTTGTTCTGCGAGACCGAGGCCGACAGGATGATGCCTGAGTACTGCGAGTAGCCCACGCCGAACATCAGCGAGCCGGCGGACTGTTCTTCCACCTTTGCGGTCAGGTCGACCTGGTCGACCGTGCCCGGCACGAGGGCCTTGTCGATGTCGACGGTCTTGAAGTAACCCAGGCGCTGCAGGCGGGTCTTCGAGCGGTCGATCGCACCCTGCGAATACCAGGCGCCTTCGAGCTGGCGCATTTCGCGGCGCAGGACCTCGTCTTCCGTACGGGTATTGCCCTGGAAGACCACGCGACGCACGTACACGCGCTTGCCCGGCTCGATGAAGAGCGTGAGGTCGGCGGTGCGCTTGTCCTTGTCCAGCTTCGGCACCGGCGTCACCTTGGCGAAGGCGTAGCCGATGTTGGCGAGGATGGCCTTGATCGCGTCGGTGCTGGCCTCGATAGCCGCACGGTTGAAGGTGTCGCCCTTGTGGATGTACACCAGCTTGCGCAGGGTGTCTTCCGGCAGGATCAACTCACCGAGCAGGTGGACATCGGAGACGGTGTAGACCTCGCCTTCCTTCACGCTGGCGTCGATATACATCGCGCGCTTGTCCGGGCTGATCGCCACCTGCGTGGAATCGACACCGAAGTCGGCGTAGCCGCGATTCATGTAGTAATTGCTGAGCTTCTCCAGATCGCCGGAGAGCTTTTCGCGCGAGTACTGGTCGTCCTTGGAGTACCAGGACAGCCAGTTGGTCGTGTTCGATTCGAAACCGTCGCGAATGGCCTTGTCGGTGAAGGCCTTGTTGCCGACGACGTTGATCTCCTTGATCTTCGCAGCCTTGCCTTCGCGGATTTCGATGTCGATCGCCACGCGGTTACGGTCGAGCGGGGTCACGTGCGGAATGACCGACACGTTGTACTTGCCGCGGTTGTAGTACTGGCGGATGAGTTCCTGCTGGACGCGGTCGAGGGACAGGCGGTCGAAGGTTTCACCTTCGGACAGGCCGATCTCCTTCAGGCCCTTGCGCAGGTCGTCTTCCTTGATGTCCTTGTTACCGCGCAGCGTGAGCTTGGCGATGGCTGGACGCTCGGTGACCTTGATCACCAGGATGTCGCCCTGGCGTTCGATTTCGATGTCACTGAAGAATTTTGTCTGGTACAGGGCGCGAATCGCGGCCTGGGCTTTCTCGTCGCTCAGGGTCTCGCCCTTCTCGATCGGCAGATAGCTCAGTACCGTGCCCTGGGCAATGCGGGTGAGACCGTCGATACGGATATCGGAGACGACGAACGGCTCAAAAGCAAGCGCATTGGCGGACAGGGAGGCGAGCAGGATCAGGGCGGCGATACGCTTCATCGTCGATTCCGTTGGGTTAAGACCAGAAGCCGGCGGACGAGGCCGGCGACCGAAAATGAACACGCGCAGGGCTCATGCCCGACGTCGTCTGGCCATGGGCGCGTGAGCGTCCAGGACCGGGGTAATACGGATGCCTCGTCACGAGACGATCATTCGCTGGATGTCGTTGAAGAACGCCAGCCCCATCAGCGTGAACAGCAAGGCAAGCCCGACGTACTGGCCGGCGATCATGGTGCGTTCGCTGACCGGGCTGCCTTTGACCAACTCGATAAGGTAATACAGCAGGTGTCCACCGTCCAAGACCGGGATGGGCAACAGGTTGAGGATGGCCAGGCTCAGCGAGACCAGCCCGAGGAAGTTCAGGAACCACCCCAGGCCGCGGTTGGCCGAATCGTTGGCGACCTGGGCGATGCCGATCACGCCGGACAGGTTCTTGGTCGAAGCCTGGCCGGAGAGCATCTTGCCGATCAGGTTGAAGGTGTTGACGGTGCCACTCCAGGTCGCGCGCAGGGACTCGCTGAAGGCGCGCACCGGGCCATAGCGCAGCGTGGCGGTTTCCGGCGGGCGGGCGCCGATGCCGATCATCCAGCGGGTGGGCTGGCCGCGCTCGGACTTCATCCGGGCGGTAATGTCGAGGGTTCGCGTGGTGCCGTCGCGCTCGATGGCCACGGCGAGCTTCGGCGATATCGCCGCCTGCTCGGGCACCAGCTTGGTAAACGCGTCGAAGTCCGCCACCGGCTTGCCGTTGACACTGACGATGCGGTCACCCGGGCGAATGCCGGCCAGGGCGGCGGGATCGCCGGGCATGACGTCTCCGACGAAGGGCGTGGCCTGCAGGGTCAGGCCGAGCTGGGTGAACTTCTTGCCGATGTCGCCTTCGGCGGAGAGATTCTGCAGGGGCAGGACCACATTGCGCTGGCTGCCATCGGTGCCCTTCACCTGAACGGGCATCGGTTCGTTACCGAGCAGGCCGTTGGCGAGCACGTCGAAAGCGTCGCTACCGGTGGCGACCGCGTAGCCGTTCATGGCGATCAGGCGGTCACCGGGACGGATGCCGGCCTGTGCGGCGATGGTGCCCGGCGCCGCGTTGACGATGGGCGCCACGTCGGGCTTGCCGATCATGTACATCGCCCAGAACGCGGCGACGGTAAAAATGAGATTGAAGGCAGGACCCGCGGCGACGATGGCGATCCGTTTCCAGACCGACTTGCCGGTGAACTCCTGGTCACGCTCGGAAGGATCGACCTCGCCTTCGCGGGCGTCGAGCATCTTCACGTAGCCGCCGAGCGGAATGGCGGCTACCTGGTATTCGGTGCCGTCCTTTGCGACGCGCCGCCACAGCGGACGGCCAAAACCGACCGAAAAGCGGAGTACGCGCACGCCGCAGCGGCGCGCGACCCAGTAATGGCCGAATTCGTGGAAGGTCACCAGTACGCCAAGCGTGACCAGTAGCCAGAACACGGAACCTAGGAAGGGGCTCATCGGAGAGGGAGGGTCTCGAAAAAAAAGTCGTTGGGTAGAGCGAGTTTAGCAGTAAGCGCGGTGGAGCACGTTCCGCGCCGACCGCCGGGCGGAGGCATCGCGCTCTACAAGGGTCTGGACATCGACCACGGGTTCGGCCGGCAGTTCCTCAAGAACGCGTTCAACGAGCTCGGCGATGCCCAGGAAGGGGAGTGTCCCGGCAAGAAACGCATCCACAGCGATCTCGTTGGCGGCGTTGAGGATGGTCGTGGCATCGCCACCCGCCCGCAGGGCCTGGAAGGCCAGCGCGAGGCAGCGGAAGGTGTCCAGGTCGGGCTTCTCGAAGTCGAGGCGGGCGTGGGCGGCCAGGTCGAGCGGGGCGACCCCGGCGTCGATACGCTCCGGCCACGCCA
Organism: uncultured Luteibacter sp.; assembly: GCA_966191635.1. Taxonomy (GTDB): domain Bacteria; phylum Pseudomonadota; class Gammaproteobacteria; order Xanthomonadales; family Rhodanobacteraceae; genus Luteibacter. The sequence continues at coordinate 5,661 of CBIGPO010000041.1, read as the reverse complement.
GCGCGCAGGAGATTGCCGTACGCATGTCCGGGTTGCCCAGCTGGGCCAGCATGGACCCGTCGACGTAGTCGACCATCGAGTGGACCAGGCTCTGTGGGTGGACCACGACCTCGATGCGGTCGACCGGCGCGGCGAACAGGTGGTGTGCCTCGATGACTTCAAGGCCCTTGTTCATCAGCGTGGCCGAGTCCACCGAGATCTTCCGGCCCATCGACCACTTCGGATGGGCGCAGGCCTCGTCCGGGGTGATCGCGACGAGGTCGGCGCGCGTGCGGCCACGGAACGGGCCGCCAGAAGCGGTCAGTACCAGCCGTCGGACGCCCGCGCGAGCGAGCTCCGGGCGCCCGCCCGGCAGGCACTGGAAGATCGCGTTGTGTTCGGAATCGACCGGGATGAGGTCGCCGCCGCCCTGACGCAGGGCCTCGAGCAGCAGGGCGCCGCCCATGACGATGGATTCCTTGTTCGCCAGCAGCAGGCGCTTACCGGCGCGTGCTGCGGCGAAGGTGGAGTCGAGCCCGACCGCGCCCACGATGGCGGCGACCACGGTGTCGCAGAGAGGGCCGGCCGCCGCGGCTGTCACCGCGTCGGCGCCGGACGCTACCTCGCAACGGACGCCGGCAGCGGCAAGGCGGCGGGCGAGGTCGGCCTCCATGCCTGGGTCGGCGATGATCGCCAGGTCGGGACGAAAACGTTCGCACAGCGCGGCCAATGCCTCGGTGCTCTGGTTTGCCACCAGCACGCTGGCGCGGAAGCGTTCCGGATGGCGGGCAATGACGTCGAGCGTGCTACCGCCGATGGAACCGGTGGCGCCGAGGACCGCGATCTGGCGGACGGCCATGGCTACAGGCCCAGCAGCAGTTTGCCGGCCGCGAAGATGGGCAGGGCGGCAAAGACGCTGTCGAGGCGATCGAGCAGGCCGCCGTGGCCTGGGAACAGGGTGCCCGAGTCCTTCACGGCAGCGTGTCGCTTCATCAGGCTCTCGAAGAGGTCGCCCACCACGGCAAAGCCCACGGTGAGCACGCCGAGCACGGCCAGACCGACAAGCTGCGTGGTCCCGCGCACGCCGATCAGGTACGCGCCAAGCACCGTGACCGCCGAACCGGCGACGATGGCACCGTAGACGCCGGCCCAGGTCTTCCCCGGGCTGATGCGCGGAGCCAGCTTGCGGCGACCGAAGTAGCGGCCGCTGAAATAGGCCCCGGTATCGGCGAACCACACGACGACCAGGCCGAGCAGGGTCCACCAGTGGCCGTGGTCGCTAGCGTGCATCGCCATGGCGGCGGCCAGGGTGGGCACGATGACCAAGGCGCCCGCGCCGAGCTTGAGCATGCGGTTTTCGGCGTTGGGCGCGGCTGCGAAGGTGAAGTTGCGCAGCCAGAAGCAGCAGCCGATCCACCACGCCACGCCGGCAAAGGTCAGGGCAGTGAGCAGGCCTGGCGTCCAGACGAGGAGGAGGGCGAGCAGTATGACGGCCGCGATAGCCGCAACGATGCCACGGCCGACGGCGGTACGGCTGCCGGCGAGCTGGCTCCATTCCCAAGCGGCGCCCACGAAAACGATGGCGACGAGCGCGGCGAAGAAGCCGGTCGGTGGCAGGAGGATCAGCGCCAGGACGACCGGGATCAGGACGGCGGCGGTGAGGATGCGTTGCTTGAGCATGAGTTTCCGGCGTTAACCCGTGGCTACCTGCTCGCCGGTGCGGCCGTAACGGCGCTCGCGGCGGGCATAGTCATCGATGGCCTCGGTGAGGCAGGCCTGGTCGACATCGGGCCACAGGGTGTCGGTGAAATAGAGCTCGGCATAGGCAAGCTGCCAGAGCAGGAAGTTGCTGACACGGTGTTCTCCGCCGGTGCGGATGAACAGGTCCAGCGGCGGTTGGTCGGCGAGGCAGGTGTAGCTGTTGAGGCGAACCTCGTCCAGGTCGGCCGCGGCGAATTCACCTCGGGCGATCGCTTCCGCAGCGAGGCGCGCGGCATTGGCGATATCCCAGCGGCCGCCGTAGTTCACGGCGACGTTCATGTTCAGGGCAATGTTGCCGGCGGTACGGTCCATGGCTCCCAGCATGCGACTACGCAGTTCGGGCGCGAATGCATCGAGATCACCGACGAAACGGATACGCACGCCATTGCCGTGCAGTTCGTCCACTTCCTTGTCCAGCGCCTTGAGGAACAGTTCCATCAGCGCCGAGACCTCGGTAGCCGGACGCTTCCAGTTCTCACTGGAGAAAGCGAACAGCGTGAGCGAGGCGATACCCCGGCGCAGGCAGAACTCGACCGCTTCCCTGACGGCCTTCTGGCCGGCATGGTGGCCGAAACTGCGCGGTCGCAGTCGCTGCTTCGCCCAGCGGCCGTTGCCGTCCATGACGATGGCCAGGTGACGGGGAACCCGAGCGTCGGGCTTCGCTGCCATGGGCGGGGCGATCCGATGGCGCGTCAGAGCGCCATCAGCTCCTTTTCCTTTTCCTTGACGACGTCATCCACTTCCTTCACGAACTTGTCCGTGAGGGTCTGGATGTCGGCATCGGCGCGCTTCTGATCGTCTTCTGTGATGGTTTTGTCCTTGAGCAGCTTGGCTACGTGCTGCACGGCATCGCGACGGACGTTGCGGATGGCGATCTTGGCGGCCTCGCCTTCCTTCGACACGCTCTTGGCGAGCTCCTTGCGGCGCTCCTCGGTCGGCGGCGGGAAGTTGAGGCGGATGTCCATGCCCATCGTGGTGGGCGTGATGCCGAGGTCGGAGGCCATGATGGCCTTCTCGATCGGGCCGACCATGGCCTTGTCGAACGGCTTCACGGAGAGCGAGCGCGCGTCCGGCGTGGATACGTTGGCCACCTGGGCGAGCGGCGTCGGCGTGCCGTAGTAGGGCACGACGATGTTGTCTAGGATGGACGGATTCGCGCGACCGGTGCGGATCGTCTTGAGGTCATGCTTGAGCGAGTCGATGCTCTTGCCCATGCGGGTCTGGGCATCGGCTTTGATGTCGTTGATCATGGGCGGGATTCCGGTGGATCAGGTCAGCAAAAGAGTATAGCAGCGCGGGCGGCACGGCCGTGCCGCCCGCGCCAAGGAGCCGGTCGGCGGCCGCTCTGGCTTCAGCCAGCGTCGACGAGGGTGCCGACCGGCTCGCCCTTCATGATCTTCATGAGGTTGCCGGGCTGGGTCATGTCGTAGATGCGCAGGGGCAGCTTGTTTTCACGGCAGAGGGCGATCGCGGCGGTGTCCATGACCTCGAGGCGGCGCTCGATCACCTGGTTGTAGGTGAGGTGGTCGTAGCGCGTGGCGGTCGGGTCGCGCTTCGGATCGGCCGAGTAGATGCCGTCCACCTTGGTGGCCTTGAGCAACAGGTCGGCTCCGACCTCGACGGCGCGCAGGGCGGCGGCGGAGTCAGTGGTGAAGAACGGATTGCCGATACCGGCGGCGAACAGGGCAACGCGGCCCTTTTCGAGGTGGCGAATGGCGCGGCGACGGATGAAGTCCTCACAGACTTCGTTGATCTTGATGGCGCTCATGGTCCGCGCTTCGCCGCCGAGCTTTTCGATAGCGTCCTGCATGGCCAGAGCGTTCATGACGGTGGCGAGCATGCCCATGTGGTCGCCGGTGACGCGATCCATTCCTGCGGCGGCGAGGCCCGCGCCACGGAAGATGTTGCCACCACCGATGACGACGCCGATCTGCGCGCCCGCGTTGCGCACTTCGAGGATTTCCTTGGCGAGCCCGCCGATCACTTTGGGATCGATGCCGTAGTCCTCTGCTCCCATGAGGGCTTCACCGGAGAGCTTGAGCAGGATGCGGCGGTTCTTCAGTGGGGTGCTCATGGGGAATCTCCAGTTTGTGTGGGGCAAAACGGGCGTAGTTTAACGCGCACAGCGTTGTTACAGCTATGTGAAAACCTGTTGCAGAACACAGATACAAAAAAAGAGCCGCGATCACTCGCGGCTCTTCAGGTATTGCCAGGAGGGAAGGCTTACGCCAGACCTGCCTGCTTCATGACTTCGGCGGCGAAGTCGTCGACGACCTTCTCGATGCCTTCGCCGACAGCCAGTCGCTGCACCGTGACGATCTCGGCGCCGGCCTTCTTGAGGGCTTCGGCGACGGTGATGTCACCGTCCAGCACGTACGGCTGGCCGACCAGGGTCGCTTCAGCGAGGATCTTGTTGATCTTGCCGGTGACGATCTTGTCGAGGATGTCGGCCGGCTTGGCCTTTTCCTTCTCCGACATCTGGCTCAGCGCGATGTCCTTTTCCTTCTCGACGTAGTCGGCCGGAACGTCTTCGACCTTGATGAACTTGGGGTTCATCGCGGCGACGTGCATGGCGATGCCCTTGGCCAGCTCGTCCGAGCCGCCCTTGAGCGCGACGAGCACGCCGATGCGGCCGCTGTGCGAGTAGGCGCCGATCGGGCCGTCGTTCTCGACCTTGGCCATGCGACGGACTTCGAACTTCTCGCCGATGGTCAGGGTGAGCGTCTTGGCGCCTTCTTCGACCGTGACGTCGCCGAGCTTGGCGGCGTTCAGCGCGGCGATGTCAGCCACGTTGGACTCGAGGGCGACGTTGGCGACGTCCTTGGTGAACTGGATGAACTGCTCGTTGCGCGAGGAGAAGTCGGTTTCGCTGTTGACTTCGACCAGGACGGCCTTGCCGGGCTTCTGCGCGACGGCGATAAGGCCTTCGGCAGCGACGCGGTCGGCTTTCTTGTCAGCCTTGGCGAGGCCGTTCTTGCGCAGCCATTCCATCGCCGCTTCGATGTCGCCGTTGTTTTCGACGAGTGCCTTCTTGCACTCCATCATGCCGACGCTGGAACGCTCGCGCAGTTCCTTGACGAGGCTTGCGGTGATCTCAGCCATGGTAATTCCTCAATATTTTGATAAGCGCCGCGACGGACATGCCGCGGCGCCGGATGAAACGGAAGAGCTCGACAGGGTGGGGCGCTTACGCGCGGCCACGACCACCGTCACGGCCGCCTTCGCGACGCGGAGCACCCTTCTTGTCAGGGGCGCCACGACGCTCGCCACGCGGGGCGCTGTCCTTCGCGACCGGGTTGCCTTCCTCGTCCAGTTCGACGAACTCGTTGGCGTCGCCACGAGCGGCGTTCGGCGAAGCAGCCTTGCCTTCGAGGATCGAGTCGGCGGCGGCACGGGCGTACAGCTGGATGGCGCGGATGGCGTCGTCGTTACCCGGGATGGCGTAATCGACGAGGGCCGGGTCGTAGTTGGTATCGACGACGGCAACGACCGGGATGCCGAGCTTGCGGGCTTCCTGGACGGCGATGTCTTCGTGACCGATGTCGACGATGAACAGGGCGTCCGGCAGACGGTTCATGTCCTTGATGCCGCCGAGCGAGTTCTGCAGCTTGTCGCGCTCACGGCGACGGGCCAGCACTTCGTGCTTGACCAGCTTCTCGAACGAACCGTCGGTTTCAGCGGCTTCGAGTTCCTTCAGGCGGGCGACCGACTGCTTGACCGTGCGGAAGTTGGTCAGCATGCCGCCGAGCCAGCGGGCGGTGACGAACGGCTGGCCGGCGCGCGCGGCTTCTTCGGCCAGCGACTCACGGGCGGAGCGCTTGGTGCCGACGAAGAGGACGGTGCCGCCCTTCTGGGCCAGGCCCGAGAGGAAGTTCATCGCGTCGGTGAAGAGCGGGAGGGTCTTCTCGAGGTTGATGATGT
>CBIGPO010000040.1:0-38083 GCA_966191635.1 uncultured Luteibacter sp. | reverse complement strand
GCGGGTCGCCGCAGTCGTGGCCCCGAGGGTGGCACCCGCCGGCTCTTGCGCCGCAAAGCGAGCCAAGCAAAACGCAAGGCCGAAGGCGAGCCCTCCCGTCCGGCGAATCGCCGCTGAAGCGGCTCCCACAGAGAGCCAAAAAATCACACAATGGCCGGATTCTCCTGCCGGATGGGTTCATGTCTGCCACGTTCCCCACACGCCTCCTCCTTGCCTTGATCGCGGTGGCTCCGGTCACGATCCATGCAAAAGACACCTGGATCACGCCGACTGAGGCGTCCTCCTTCCGTACGACGCCTTCCTATGCCGAAACGCAGGCCTTCCTGCGCCGGCTCGCCCAGGCGGCCCCGGACACGATCCGCCTGGAGACCTTCGGCACGACGCCTGAGGGCCGGCCGATGACGGTGGTCATCGCGGCGAAGGATGGCGACCTCACGCCGGCAAAGGCCCGGGCTGCCGGCAAGCCCATCGTGCTACTCCAGGCCGGCATCCACCCCGGCGAAATCGAAGGCAAGGACGCCGGCCTGATGCTGCTGCGCGACTTCGCCGCGACGCATCGCCTGCCGCATCTGCTCGACCACGCCGTGCTGGTCTACATCCCCGTGTACAGCGTGGATGGCCATGAGAACTCGAACCCGTACAGCCGCATCAACCAGAACGGTCCGGACGAAATGGGTTTCCGCGGCCAGTCGCAATACCTCAACCTCAACCGCGACTACGTCAAGGCCGATGCGCCCGAGACGCGTGCGTGGCTGACGTTGTGGAACACCTGGAAGCCCGACCTGCTGATCGACATCCACACCACGGACGGCGCGGACTACCAGTACGACCTGACCTGGTATGCGGAGGACGCGCACAAGCTGCCGCCGTCGATCGCCGCCTGGCAGAAGACAGCGTATGAAGGCGGCACCATCCCCGCCTACGAGAAGCTCGGCCACCTTGCCGCGCCTTACCTGGAATTCCGCGACGGCCGCGATATCACCAAAGGCATCGAGAACTTCGGTTCCGGCCCGCGCTTCTCCACGGGGTACGCGGCCATACGTAACCGCGCGGGCCTGCTGATCGAAACGCACATGCTCAAGTCCTACGAGGTGCGCGTGCGCGCTACATACGATGTCGTGCGTAGCGTGCTCGACCATGTAAACAAGGATCCGGCCTCGCTGCTACAGGCATCGAAGGACGCCGACACCTGGGCCACCGCCCTTTCCGGGAAGCCGGACGCGTCGCTGCCGGTGACGTTCAAGCAGGATCCGACGTCGACACCGTTCACGCTCAAAGGCTACGCGTTCACGCAGACGAAGAGCGACGTCTCCGGCGATATCTGGGTGCAGTACGAACCGAAGACGAAGAAGAATTACGACATCCGGAACTGGAACGGCCTGCTGCCCGATGTCTCCGCGTCGATTCCCGCTGCGTGGGCGATTCCGCCACAGTGGACGGATGTCGTCGAACGACTCGACGCACACGGCATCCCGTATACACGCACCACGACCGCGATTCGCGTGCACGCGGTTCGCGACGACATGACCGACCCGAAGTGGGCGGACAAGCCTTTTGAAAGCCATCACATGTTGAAGGACGTGCATATCGCTTCATCGAAGCAGGACATCGATCTTCCTGCCGGCACGGTGATCGTCCGTGCGGACAACGCCGATGCCGTGCTCGCGCTGAACCTGCTCGATGCCCGAGCACCGGACTCCCTGCTTCGCTGGGGCTACTTCAACGCCATCTTCGAGCAGAAGGAATACGGCGAGCCGCGCGTGCTCGAGGCACTGGCGCGCAAGATGATGGCGGATAACCCTGCGGTGAAGGCCGAGTTCGAAGCGAAGCTGAAGAGCGATGCCGCGTTCGCCGCCAGCCCGCGTGCGCGCCTGACCTTCTTCTATGAGCGCAGCCCGTGGTACACGGTGCAGAAGGTGGGCGTCTATCCGGTTGTACGGCTGGATGCGACGGCATTGTCCACTATCAACTAGCCGGCTCTGTGTGGGAGCCGCTTCAGCGGCGATTGGGTGCTCGCGGCGCCTTGGCCCGCTGCCACGGGATCGCCGCTGAAGCGACTCCTACATAGAGCTCGCCGATGAATCGGCTCCTACAAGAGCGGGCGGCTAAGCCACGACCTCGAACGGTCGCATCATTTCGTTCGCTTCGTGCTCGGCGAGGTGGCAATGCCACGCATAGCGGCCGGCGTATCCGTCGAACGTTGCGACGATACGCGTGATCATTCCCGGATACGCCTGCACCACGTCCTTCCATCCACGCTCATGTACCGGCGGCTCCTGTGCCGGGCCGACGTAGCGGATGGTCTTCTTCTCCATGTACTCGTCGACGTCGTACGGACGACGGTCGAGGATCTGGAACCGGACCAGATGCAGGTGGATCGGGTGCGTATCCTCGGTCAGGTTCACCAGACTCCACATTTCGGTGCTGCCAAGCTTCACCGTCTCCGTGACGGTATCGTGCCAGCGCTTCCCGTTGAGCAGCATCAGCATGGGCGTGGCGACGCAGTCGCTGTATTCGTCGAGCGTGAGCTCACGTGATTTCGACGCGCTTGCTTCCGTGACTCGCGGCAGATCACGCAACACATCCGGCAGGCGGCTATCGTCACGCACGTTGCCCTGCCCCACCGCGAAACGCATCAGCGGCAGCGCGTCATTCATCAACTCTACCGTGCTGCCACGCAACGCAGCAAAGTCGACAACGAGGTCGGCACGCTCGCCCGGCGCAAGGAAGATGGATGTCACCTTTGCCGGTGCGGCAAGCAGCCCCTGGTCCGAACCGATGGCATGGAAGGGGCGACTGTCCTTGAAGCGCAAGTGATAGAAGCGTCCGTTCGCCGCGTTAAGCACACGCAGGCGATATCGTCTCGGCTGTACGTCGGCACGCGGCAGGATCGCTCCGTTGACCAGGGTGAGGTTGCCGAACACTTCGGGCACCCATGGCGCCTTGGCATCCCCCGAGTCCGGGTAGTAAAGACGGCCATCGGTGTGTAACAGGCGATCGGCCAGCACGAGCGGCAACTCCTGCTCGCCAGAGGGAAGACCGAGCGACAGCTCATGTTCGTCGCGTAGCAGGTAAAGCCCCATCAGGCCGGCATACATGTTCAACCGGTTAATGCCCATCGCGTGGTCGTGGTACCACAGCGTGGCTGCGTCCTGCGCGTTGGGGTAGTGGTGTTGGCGCGATTTGCCGGGGACATACCAGTCCTCCGGGAAGCCGTCGTCCTTGCGCGGTACCTTGGCCCCGTGCAGATGCACGATGGCGCGCACCTCGGGCTGGTCGGCCTCGGCGCCGCAGATGGCGTGATCGACGGGCAGGAAATGCTTCGTCGGCAGCGCGTTTTCCCAGCGCACGTCGAACGCCTGGCCGGTGCGAGCCTCGATGGTCGGACCGGGATAGTGCCCGCCGTAGGTCCAAAGGTTGGTCGGCGGCAGGTCGCGATGCAGCTTCTGCGCGGTCTGCGCCATGCGCACATCGAGCGTCTTGCCGGCGACGGGGCGAAGCGTGGGAGGAATGGGCAACGGGTCGACGAACGGCGCCAGCTTGCCTGGGTCCACCAGACCAGGCATGTGCGTTGTATCGCCCATGGGATGCATGCAGAGGTCGTTGCCGACCTTGCCCGCGGGAGCGGCCTGCATACCGTGCATGTCATGTGCGAGGAGCCGCGACGGGATCCAACCCGCCGCGGCCATCCACCCTGCCGTCTTCAGAAAGCGACGGCGATCAACCATGCCCACCGTTCCCGAACGGCCACTGCGGACGCTTCGGCTGACCGGTCGACTCGTCCAGGATCAGCTTGCGATCGAACAGGCGCGGGAAGAAGAAGTCGAACATGCTGTCGATACGGCCGGCCGTGGCATCGGTGGAACCGCCGCCGAGACGCTTGCTGTTAAGCCAGTTGTCTTCGATGAAGCGGGTGATTGAGCTCTGGTCCGTCACGCTGTGGTCGACCATGTTCTCGCGGGCCCACGGCGACACCACCAGCAACGGCAGGCGCGGACCAAAGCCGCAACGACCCTGTGCCGGCGTCTTGCCATCCAGGCCCGGCAGCGTCACGCGTCCCTTGCACAGGCCGGCGCCGTCGAGCGCGTCGGTGGTGCCCGTCGAGGCGTTGGTGTGCGGCGGTTCCTGGTGGTCGTACCAGCCATCGGAATCGTCATAGGCAATGACGACCGCTGTGTCTTTCCACTGACCGCTCTGCTGCAGCACGTTGATCACGTGGACGACGAAAGCCTGTTCGTCGATCGGATCGGAATAGCCGGCGTGTCCGTCCTGATACGCCGGGGCCTTCAGGAAACTCACCGACGGCAGGTTGTTCGTATCGAGCGCGTCGTAGAAGTCGTGGAGGTCGTACTGGTGGTTGGCAGCGTCCGTCTTGCCGATGGCGGCGATTGACGACGGCCGTGCGTGCGTCGGGTTAGCCGTGGACGGGTAGTACTGGAAAGGCGAATGATGCGGGCTGTAGTCGTTCGAGGTAACGTTGGTCACCTTCGACAACGTGCGGCGCGCGCAGCCGGTGCTGCCGTCGGGGTTGGTGAGGGTGAGGTCGAAACCACCCTGGAACCAGCCCCAGGTGACGTTCTGCTCATTGAGCAGGTCGCCGACATTGCGGCCGCCCATCGTCGCCTGGCTCGCCGTGGGCGAGGAGCAGACGTCACCGATCGGATCGGGGTCACCGATCAGGGTCAGGCCGCCGTGGCCGTCGTCGGTCTCGGCACCGGTGCCGTTGAGCGTGTCGATGACACCGGCGGTCTGGCCCGCGATCAGGTTCACCGCACCCGGCGAGGACGGACCGAAGCCCGTGCCGTAGTGGTTGTCGCTCATGGCGAAGTTCTGTGCGTAGTTCCAGTAGGCAGTGACGGTGTTGCCGTCGTAGTAGCCCATCACCTGGCCCTTGCCTTCCTGGGCGGCGTCGCCGCCCGGCAAGGTTTCACCGTGACCGGTGTACAGCGGGAACAGATCCATCTTGCCGCCGTCGAAGGCGCGCTGCTCGGACGTGTAGCCATGGTCCTGATCGGCCGTAGCCGCCTGAGCGCGGGCGAGACGGAAGGGATTGATCGCGGCGTCGCCATTGCCGGCGTTGGCCGCATTGGGATTCTTCGTCAGCAGGCGATGCGACAGGCCATTCACCGGCGGCGTAAAGGGGCGCGCATAGAACGACGGCTCACCCTTGCCGTTTTCGGCAAACGGATAGGTGCCGAAGTAATGATCGAAGGACACATTCTCCTGGAAGATCACCACCAGGTGCTTGATCGGCGTGGCGGTGCGCGGATCGCTACCGTGACCGCCGTGGCCGAAGCCGAAACCCAGCGCGGTCGTGGCTGCATCGGCGGGGGCGGAGGCCACCTGCTGGGCAGCGACGATCGACGCGGCGGAGAGGGTGAGCACACAGGCAATGCCTGCGGCCAGTAACTTGCGCATGACTAGGCTCCTCGGAAGGTGTGGCGACCGGACTGCAAGAATCCGCATCCCCTGTCATGCGGTCTGACCAGCGTAAGAAACGCGCATGACAGTCGGGGGACAAAATCCGCAAGACCTTACGAATTTTCTCAATCCATGACCTTCGTCACGGTCGGCCCCCCGAGCCGTTCCCAACGGCTATGCTCGGAACCCACCGGTGCCCGGGGGCACCGCTTTCACCAGGACAGAGGGACACCCATGACCAAGCAGTACCTGAAGCCGCTCGCACTGGCGCTCGGCGTCGCGCTCGCCGGCACGGCGTGCAGCCAGCACAACGATGCCGATACGGCCACGCCGGGAGGCAACCAGCCTGCCGCCGCGGGCAGCGCTTCGCCCGCGCCGGCCGCCACGACCGCTGCCGCGCCGGCTGCCCCCACATTCAACGTGGCTGACATCGACACCGGCATCGACGCCTGCGACGACTTCAACGGCTTCGTCAACGCCAAGTGGGTAGCCGCCAACCCGATTCCTGAAGACCGCACCCGCTGGGGCGCCTTCGACCAGCTCGCCGAAACTAGCCTGAACACCCAGCACGACATCGTCGATGCCATGGACAAGGGCGCGGCGAACGCCAAGGCCGGCTCGATCGAGCAGAAGATCGGCTTGCTGTATCGCTCGGGCATGAACGAAGCCGTGATCGACAAGGCCGGCATCGACCCGCTCAAGCCGGAACTGGCCAAGATCGACGCGCTCAAGAACAGCGCTGACGTGGTGAGCTTCCTCGACCAGAGCTTCGCCGACGGCAACAGCTACGTGTTCGGCTTCGGCTCGGGTGCCGACTTCCAGAACGCGAAGATCCAGATCGGCTACGCCCAGCAGGACGGCCTCGGTCTGCCCACCAAGGACTACTACACCGATCCCAAGCAGGCCGATAACCGCAAGGCCTACGTCGACTACATCACCAAGACCCTGACCCTCGCCGGTGCGTCCGACGCCGATGCGAAGGCCCAGGCCGAAGCGGTGATGAAGTTCGAAACGCAACTGGCCGCCGCTTCGCTGGCACCGGTCGAGCTGCGTGCACCGGAAAACCAGTACCACTTCGTCACCGTGACCGAAGCGGACAAGATCACCCCGCACTTCAACTGGGAAAAGTTCTTCACCGCCCAGAACGTGACGATCGACAAGGGCTTCTCGCTGTCCCAGCCGAAGTTCTTCAAGGAGTTCGACAAGATGCTGGCGGCGACGCCGGTCAGCACCTGGCAGGCCTACCTGCGCTTCCACGCGATCGACAGTGCCTCGCCGTACCTGTCCAAGACTTTCCAGGACAACAAGTTCGACTTCTATGGCAAGACCCTCGCCGGCCAGCCGCAGCAGAAGCCGCGCTGGAAGCGCGTGCTCGGCACCGTCAACTCGTCGATGGGTGAAGCCCTCGGCCAGCTGTATGTCGCCAAGGTGTTCAAGCCGGAAGCGAAGCAGCGCGCGAACGAACTGGTCGACAACGTGCGCAACGCCCTCAAGGCGCGCATCGAGAACCTCGACTGGATGAGCCCCGAGACCAAGGAAAAGGCGATCCAGAAGTGGAACACCTTCCTGCCGAAGATCGGTTATCCGGACAAGTGGCGTGACTGGTCGGGCCTCGACGTGAGCGGCGATGACTACTACACGAACGTGCAGGCCGCGAGCAAGTTCAACTACCACTACGACATCGCCAAGATCGGCAAGCCGACCGACCGCCTCGACTGGGGCATGACGCCGCAGACGGTGAACGCGTACTACAATCCGACCGACAACACGATCAACTTCCCGGCCGCGATCCTGCAGCCGCCGTTCTTCGATGCCAAGGGCGACGACGCGATCAACTACGGTGGCATCGGCGCGGTCATCGGCCACGAAGCCAGCCACGGCTTCGACGACGAAGGCAGCCAGTTCGATGGCGAAGGCAACAACAAGAACTGGTGGAGCGACGCCGACAAGAAGAAGTTCGAAGAGCGCACCGGCAAGCTGGTCGCCCAGTTCAACGAATACACGCCGATCAAGGACAAGCCGGACCTGCACGTCAACGGCAAGCTGACCCTGGGCGAGAACATCGCCGACCTGGGCGGCACGGCCGTGGCGTACGACGCCCTGCAGGAAGCCCTGAAGAAGAACCCGCAGGAAGCCGCCTCGAAGATCGACGGCTACACGCAGGACCAGCGCTTCTTCCTCAACTGGGCCCGCGTGTGGCGCGGTAGCGTCCGCGAGAAGCAGGCCATGCTCTACCTCAACACCGACCCGCACGCACCGGCCTCGCTGCGTGCTATCGGCGCACCGTCGAACATGGCTTCCTTCGCCACGGCATTCCAGTGCAAGCCGGATGCGAAGATGGTTCGTTCGGGCGATAAGCTGGTGAAGATCTGGTAATTCGCTCCATCGACTAGCCACGAAAGAGGAACGCCGCACGGAAACGTGCGGCGTTTTTCGTTAGCGCATGCATGAACCAACGCAATTGGTAGGAGTTTTCGGCCGTTCGGTCCCGCGCCGCACCCGCCTGTGAGACCCTGACCTCGGGAAAGCGGAGGATTCTGATGATTGAACAAGGCAGTCGAACTGAAAGTGAGCCACGGACCTCCCCGGCGTTTGCCGTTGCAACCACCAGGGCGTCAACGACCGTGACCAGGACGCGCACTTACTATCGGGTCGAGGTTGCGAACCCCGGTCATGCCCCTGTGACAGCGCTCGTCGGAGCCGACGTTTCCGGGCGAACGGTCGATTTCGACGGCCTCGTCTGGTGCAAGGGCGACGTCCTCTTCGAATGGATCGGCTCGTTTTCGTTCGACGCGACCTCCATCCAACGACACTTCGAAGCAGCGCTTACACAACGCCTTCGCGCCCATCTCGCCCGGGCGTCGTAAGGACAAACCACGGGCAAGGACGTGTCTTGACCGTTACTTCGTGGTCGGTGACGCCACCAGTACACCGAAACCTCGCACCGGCTGCCCTTTCCCTGCTGACTGCGCGAACGGCAGGTATACCTTGCCCGTCGTGGGATCCAGCGCGAGTGTGCGCGCGCTAGCGCGGGTCGTCACGGTGGGTAGTGCGTCGTATACATCGGCACTGCGCTGCTTGAACACACTCAAGGTCCCATCCCGATTGGAGCTCATGACCAGGTGATTCGACGGGTCGTACACCGCCGCGTCGGGACCGCCTCCGATGGGCAGCTTTGCCACCTGATGACCGTCGTCGGCATCGGTCACCACCATCGTGTGGTTGTCACACACGGAAAACACACGTCGCGACATCTCGTCGAAGGCGAGGCCGGAGGGCGATTCGCAGGGCGCGAGATTCCACATTGCGACCACCTTGCTGGCCTTCAGGTCCACGTGCACCAGCTTGCTTGCATCTTCGAGGTTGACCCAGAGGCTGCCGCGCTTGTCCACCGCTGCAAATTCCGGCCTTCCCGGCAGGTCGATGGACGCGGTGACCTTGCCCGTGATGGGATCGATGACGCTGATGGAGTTGCTGCCTCCGTTCATCGTAATGACGCGTTTGATCGTCTCGTCATAAACAATGGCGTCGGGGTTCTTCGCCGACGTCGGGAACCGCTTCTCCAACGTCAGCGTCGCAAGGTCGACCACGCTGACGTCGCCGCTGTCGCCGTTGCTGACGAATGCTTTACCCAATGGGGCTGCCAACGCGACGCCATGGGCGCGGTGCATGCCAGGTATTTCGGTCAGGAGTTTGCCGGTGCCCGCATCGACCACCATGACACGATCGTTGCGGGCGATGAACAGGCGGTGCGTAGCCGGGTCCACGGCAGCGTAATCCCAGCCGCCCTCGCCTCCCAGGTTCCAGGTGTCGGTGACGGTGTACGGGGAAGCCTGCCCGGCAGCGGCAGGCACCGCGATGGCGAAAAGGGAGGCGACGGAAAAAAGCACAAGTAATTTCATGAACTCGTTACTCCCTCAGTGCGATCTCGCCCAGGGCTAGGGCGCCGCCGCCATTCTGGGGGCGCATCTTGCGATCTCACTGAGTTCCCGCTGAGCGCGCACCACTTATCGCTAACGCAGGACGCGAACTATCACCTGAGTACCGGATCTGGCGGCGATCGGACGATCGGGTGTCAGGTCCATCTGCACCACCCGGGCACCTGCGGGTACGGTACCCTCGCCTTCCGCACGCGGCCGTTCGGCCACGCCACCCACCCGACTCACGTGCGCCGCCCATACGGCACCACTGTCGTTGTCCGGGACCACCGTCGCGCGCATCCCCACCTTTACCGCGTCGGCATAGACTTCCGCCACTTCGGCACGCACCATCAACGGCTCGTCCGGCTGCAGGGTGACCAGACCCGGCTCATTCGACTGAACCAGATCGCCTGCCTGGATGCCCACCGAAGAGAGCGTGCCGTCGACCGGCGCGGTAAGGATTGTCTCCGCGCGCGCAAGGTCGGCCACGGCCAGATGTTGGCGAGCCAGATCGACAGCGAGACGCGCGTTGTCTCGCTGTCCCGCCAGCTCGTCCAGCTGGACCCGGGCTTCATCGACTGCCATGGGATCGCCCACGCGCTGACGTACCGCGCTCTCCAACCGGTCCACTCGCGTCTTCGTGCCGCGCAGGCGCGTTTCGAGCTGCGCCAGTTGCTGCGTAGCCAGTTCGACCTGGGTCGCCGCCTCATCCCGCGCAAAGCGTTCCGCCGAGTCCGACAATCGTGCCACCTGCGCGCCTCGGGTGACGCGCTGTCCGACGTGGACGTACACCTCGTCCACGCGTCCCGCGCGCTGGAAACCCAGACGCACAGGACCATGCGGCGTATCCAGCCAGCCCTTCGCGACGGCGACGGCGTCCACGGTCGGCGCTGCCGATGGGGCCGCAGGGGACGATGCCTGGCTACCGCAACCCGCAAGGGCCACGGCTAGCAGAAGGAGCTGATATGGGCGGCTCATGCTACGACCTCCGGTACAGGACGCCAGTCCCGAATGATTCGTCCGTCTTCCATCTTGAGTACGCGATCGGCGCGCTGTTCCAGGCGAGGGTCGTGGCTTACGCATAGGATCGTGGTTCCGTGCAGACGGGCTGCATCTCTGAGCAATTGGATGACGACCTGGCCGTTCGCAGCATCGAGGGCACTCGTCGGTTCATCGGCGAACAGCAGCTCGGGTCGTTTCGCGGTCGCTCTTGCGATGGCGACACGCTGTTTTTCTCCGCCCGAGAGCGCGCCCGGTTTGACGTTCATCCGCGAGGCCATGCCGACTTCGGCGAGGGCCTCTTCGGCACGTCGGTGGATGTCCACGGCCGGCAATTTCAGGTAATGCAACGGAAGCTCCACCTGTTCTCTCGCCGTCAGCGCAGGAAACAGGTTGAACCCCTGGAATACGAATCCCGTGTGGTGCAGGCGGAACCGCTCCCGCTCATGCACATCCAGGCCCGACAGCGATACGCCCAGAGCGTGGACGTCGCCTTCGTTCGGGCGGTCCAGACCGCTGAGCAGCGCCAGCAGGGTGCTCTTGCCACATCCGGAGGGGCCGGACACCAGCGTGAGTTCGCCCGGCTCGAGCGAGATGGACAGGTCGGTGATCACGTCCGTGCGTGATGCGCCGGTTCCGAAATGACGCGACAGCCGGGTGCCGACAAGAGAGGTCATCGGAGCAACTCCGCCGGATCGGCACGGTGGACGATCCTGACTGCGATCAACCCCGACACCGCCGTGATCGCCAGGGTAAGGCCCGCACAAGCCCCCATGACGGCGGGTGTCATCGACACGGGAATGTCCTGGCTTTTCGCCAGAACCAGCAGCAGCACACCGAGCGACATCGCCCCCACCAGCCCCACCATGCCAATCCATATCACCTGCTGGAGAACCACTCGGCGCAGCGCGCCGATACCGACACCCAGTGCATTGAGCGTGGCGTACTCACGGATCGATCCCGCCGTCGCCGCACTCAGGGTCTGGCTGGTGATGAGCGCCCCGACCAGGAACACGACGACGGCGAGAAACAACACGCCCACCCCTGCGCCTGTGTCCAACAGCCAGTAAAGAACGGATTCCCTGGCCAGGCGATCGGCTGTCCAGGCTGCGCCTGGGCCGAATCCGCGAAGATCGCCGAGACGGGCCTCGACGGCAGCGCTGTTGGCCGGATTGCGTACGGAAGCAACCAGCCAGGTGGGCTTTCCGGCGTCCCCGGTGGATCCCGCCAATGCCCTGGCGGTATCCAGCGACGCGATCACGTTGGTGGCGCCGAGCGCACGCAGCCCAGCCGTGATGCCGACCACGACGACACGTTGCCCATTGATCGTCGCATGATCGCCCAGGGCGACGCCCAGCTTGCCCATGTCGGCACGATCGACGATAACGGCGCCGGGACGACCGAGCCTCGAGCGCAGTTCCGGCGACACCACACGCGCGAACATGAGGCCCCCGGCGCCCGGATCGATCCCCGACACGTAGATGGACACGCCGCCGCTGCCACTGGCGCGCCAGTCGCCGTCAACGAGAACGAACGGCTCCACCCGAGTGACTTCAGGATCCATGAGCAGACGTGTTTCAAGGGAAGCGTCGATCGGACGGCCCATGTCGACACTCTGTGTCCCGGGATAACCAAGCCAGATGTCCGCCGTCGAATCGCTGACGTAGGACGCCGCCCCGCTGAAGATGCCGAGCACCAGGCCCGCCTGAACCAACTGCAGTAGCCCGGAGAATCCGATCGCCAGCGCGGCCGGCAGAAAGCGCCGCCATTCGTGAAGCAACGTCTTGCGTGCGAGCGGAATCATGGCGAGCCAGCCGCGGCCAGTTCGCCATCGGGACGGGGTGCGCCGCCCAGCGCTTTGTAGAGGGAGACATAGGCAAGGCCTTCGTCACGCAAGGCCTGCAGGTATTCGAGGCGCGCTTCGGCCTGGGCAACCGCCGCCCGCCCGACGCTTTCCGAACCCGCCAGGCGCAGCGCCTGACGACGCGTCTGTACGTCGACATCGGCGGTAGCGGTGTCCAACATGTGTTGCATGGCCTCGAGCCGCGCCTGGTTCGCCGCTAGCGCGCCCAGCGCGGTCTCGGCATCTGCAACGCCTTCGAGCACAGCGGAGCGATAGGCATAGGTCGCCGCCATCAGCTCGTGCTGCCGTGCGTCCGCCGCCGCGGCCCTCTGGCCCCAGTCGAACAGCGGTATGTCGATGATCGGCCCGACCGATCCCAGCCCGCGCGACACGCCCCGGGAGCGGTGGCTGGTGATATCGGTCGACCAGACCAGCGATCCCCCCAGGGCCACGTGCGGATAACGATCGGCATTGGCGAGCCCCGCCTCGCCCGCTGCCTGAAAAACGGCCGCCTCGGCAGCGGCGATTTCAGGACGGAAGCGCAGCAGGTCAGCCGGGACCGCTCGCACGGGCGCTATGGTGAGTGTGGGTAGCTTGCCCGGTTCCAGCCATTCAGGACGCGGTTCGGCCAGATCGAGCAGCACGGCCAATCGCTGGGCGGATGCGTCGGCCAGTGCACGCGGCTCGGCAAACGATGCCCGCGCCTGGTCGAGGGCGATCGACGCCGAGGTGACATCGGCAGAGGTGCCCAGGTGCAGGTCCACCCGTGCGTTCGCTTGTCGAAGCAGATCCGTCCGGGCGTCGACAATTGCCTTGGCCGTTATCAGCCGGGCTTGCGCGTCGCGCAACTTCAGCCAGTTGGCCACGACATCGGCGACCAGGGACACACGCGCCGCCGCAAGCGCCGCCTGTGCCGCCTGGTCGGCGCCCCTCGCCTGGTTCTTGAGCGCCCGACCACGACCGAACAGGTCCAGCTCCCAGGTCGCATCGAAGCCTGCGACGAAGAAGGACGCACTCGCGTCGGGATCGACCACGTCGTTCGTGCGGGCAGCAAGCTGCGGCAGTAAGCGATCGTAGGTGTGGCTGCGCAGGACACGCGCGGCGATGAGTCGCTCGCGCGCCGCAGCCACGTCTTTGTTGGCGCTGAGCGCCTGAATCACGAGGCTATCGAGTTCGAAATCGCCAAACGCGTGCCACCAGCCCTCGAGGTCCGGGGTGGGCTGACGGGCAGCGGTTTCCGCGAGCCGCCAGTCGGCTGGAAGGTCCTGATGCAAGTCGGGCACCGCGACCGAGGCACACCCGGCGAGTGCCGCAATCGCGATACTCAGGCAGGCGGACGTCAGAACAATGGCCTTGCGCATGAGGGTTAACCGGCGGTGGATAGAGTCAGCTTACGTAGCGAACCTTAGCATCCGATTCCGTGTACCTGCGCGGAACCTTATGAACGACGGGGTTCGACGGTCAGAGATTGTGCCTGGTCGCGACCCGTCCCGGTGCACGTAGAGTTCGTAGCCCAGGCTTCACCGACTCTGAGCACAACGACCGCACACGTTCCGACGCAGCAAGCCTCGAATTCCGTCGGCAACGATGAATGAGGGAATTCGCAACGGCATCACCTTCGAGTCGCTAAGGCACCGATAAGGCTCTAAGGAGGGCATAAGCGCGGTTTTCTACGATCCACCCATGCCGAACGCCGACCTCCTCCTCGCGTGTTTCGTACGATACCCCTGGATGTGGCTCATCGTGTTCGCGCTCGTCGCAGCGATGCTTCCGGCGGTGCCGATCGACGAGACGCGCTATCTCACCGTCGCGTGGGAGCTTCATCGAAGCGGAGATTTCGTCGGACTCACGTTGAACGGTCAGCCATACCTCGACAAACCGCCGCTACTGTTCTGGCTGATCGACGTGGCGTGGTTCGTGCTTAGCCAAACCGTCTGGGCGGCCCGGATGCTCGCGATCGCCTTCGCCGCGGGAACGATTGCCGTGCTCGGGTTGATCGAACGCATTCTCTGCAGCGACGAAGTCACGCATCCGCCTGTGGCGCCGTGGATCCTCCTGCCCTTCATCCTCTTCGATGTCTTCAGTGGCAGCGTCATGTTCGACATGCCGCTATGTTTTTTCATCACCTGCTCGCTGCTGGCCGTCACGCTATGGGTCCGCGAACGCCACGCGATCGCTGCCGTGTTGTTGTTCGCCAGCGCAGCCCTCGGCATGCTGATGAAGGGACCCGTTGTCTTCGTGCACCTGATCGGACCTGTCCTGCTTATCCCCTGGTGGCACGACCGCCGTCTCCCCCACTCCTGGCGGATCATCGCAATGATGATCGGGATCCTTCTGTTGGCCTGTCTGCCGCTCGCGTGGTGGGCAGCCGAGGCCGCCGCGCGGGTCGAACAGGTGCCGGTTCTCGACACCCTTATGCATCAGGCGTTCGGCCGCGTCAGCGAGAGTTTCGCGCATCGCCGCGCGCCTTGGTGGTATCTGATCTGGTTGCCGTTGTTCCTCCTTCCATGGTCGGCGTGGATACGCTGGCGACCGTTCGCGCGCGGCGCACATCGCGTGACCGGTGTCACGATGGGTCGTTTCGGTCTCGCCGCGTCACTGCCTGCGCTGGTCCTGTTCTCCCTCATCAGCGGCAAGCAGCTGCATTACCTGCTGCCCTTGCTACCAGGCGTTGCGTTGTGCCTCGCCACCATTGTCCGGCGGGAACCCGCCACGATCGATCACTTTCGACCACGCATCGCTATCCCCGTCGTCGCCCTGGTCTGCGCGTGGCCGATCGTCCGGATGGTGTCGGGCTCTGGCGACACACGCCAACTGCCGGCGGCGCTCGTCGCCTTCGCGCTACTGGGCTTCGCTACCGTCGTCACGAGTCGCCTGTTTCGCGACCGCGCCCCCCTCGCGGTCACCGCGATCGCATCGGCCTGCATCGTCGCCGCGCTGGTTCTTCAGTTGGGTGTGTTCCTGCGCCTGTCACCCAACGCGAAAGACCTGGCCAGCGCCGTTCACGAACTGCAACGGCGTCGCATACCGGTGATCGCACTGGACGGCGAGCCCGGCATGATCGGTTTCCTCACGCGCCTGCCATCCCCCTTGCCTGTTGTCACGCCAGCGAACGCCACGACCTGGGCGGCAGCGCACCCGAACGGATTCGTACTGATTCATGGCGGAAAAAACGATGTGCCGGTGGGGACCCGGCTAGCGGTGAAGCTGGCGGACGGATGGGAGGGACTGGTGCCCGCGTCCACGGTGAGAAACGGGGCGTACTGAGGTCACGCCTGAACGTTCGCCGCGCGACGTTGCAGGTGAGCGGCGACCCTGCTTGCCGCCAGGCGTGGGCAACCGTCGTCACAGGCAATGGCGACGTTGCCGCGACCGTACGGGGCATAGCGCGCCGGGTCGGTCGGGCCGAAGATTCCTACCGTGGTGGCCGTGGTGGCAGCGGCCAGGTGCATCACACCGCAATCGGCGCTGATGTAGGTGCCAGCGGCTTCGATGAAGGCCGCAAGTTTGCGCGGGTCACTCGTGTAGTAGGTCGGATAACCGCCACCTAGCCGTGACTGGCCATCGGCAGAAACCAGTTCGACGATGCATGCGTCGCCGATGAGCGAGAGCAATTCCTTCGTGAAGTCGCTCCACCAGTCGGTGGGCAAACGCTTGGAGCCTGTCGCGTTGGTGAAAACGGCTATGACCGGCAAACCGCGCTCGTTCGCCTCGCGGAGCACCCGCGCCATGGAGTCACGACCGCTGCGGCGTTCCGCGTCGTTGAGGCGCACGTCGAGCAGCGGTATGTCCGCCTCGACCGGCACCCCGAGTGCCCAGCGCAGCGCCTGGACGGGTCGCGCCGCCAGATGCGTGGCAAGCCCGTCCTCCGGCATCGCGTCAGTGCGTAACTGGAAGCGGGCCTTCGCGATGCCGCTGGCGATACGTCCTGACGACGATCCCGCAGCCGCATCGATCACGAGGTCGTAGCGACGCGAACGCAGCTTGCGTACGACGCCGATCGTCTGTAGTGGTCGACGTGCCGCACGGCGGTCGAGGGTGGTGCAATCGCCGACGATGTCGAAGCCGCGGAAAATCGCGTGGGCGGCCGACCCCGCCGAAAGCACATCGACTTCCGCGCCAGGAAAACGCCGTTCGATCTCAACCAGCAAGGGCGTCAGCAGCAGCGTGTTGCCCAGCCGATGATTGGGGCGGCAGACCAGGATGCGCTGGATGCCGGACCCAGGCAGCTCACCCGCCCCGACCAGATTCTTCGGTGAAGCGATCAGGTGTCGCGCCAGCCACGCCGCGAAACGCCGGCGCCAGGCCGCACCGCTGCCATGCATGCGTGGGCGCACCGGTTCACTCGGCGATGGGGGTGAAAACGAGGCGACAGGAGGCATGGACGGCTCTCGGGAAGTCTGCCCCCGACAATGCCCTAGTAACCTTATGTCTTGCTGTCCGCGGTATGACGATTCGACTTCCGTGACCGCCAGCGCTCCACCGCCCCGATGGCCACAGGTAAGGCCAGCAGCACCAAGGGGTACTGCACCAGAAGGCCGCCCACGATGGCGATAGCCAGGGGTTGCTGGATACCTGAGCCGCGACCGATCGCCAGGGCCAGCGGCAGCAGGGTGAGGATCGCGGCGAACGTGGTCATGCTGATTGGCCGCACCCGCAGGCGCACGGCGCGACGCAAGGCCGCCACAGCCGTCGATGTGGAGCGCCGGGCGACATACTCGGAAACCAGGAAGATCGCCATCTCGGTGCCGATGCCAACGACCATGGTCAGACCCATCATGGCGGTGACATTCAAGTCCACGCCGGTGATCCACAGCGCGAGAAAGACACCGGACGCCGACAGCAACGATCCAGCGATCACCACCCCCGAAAGCCACATGCTGCGATACAGCAGCATAAGCAGCAGGAGTTCGGCGAGGATCGCCGCGGCAAAGACCTTGCGCAGGCCAGCAAACGCGACCTGCTGCTGAGCATAGAGGCCTCCCAGTTCGTAACGAGTACCGGCCGGCAGCAGACCGGGCTGGGCGAGCACAGCCCTGACCTTGGTCACAGCCGCATCCATGCCGCCCTGGTCGATACGCGCCGTCACCGGCAACATCGTCTGCAGGTTCTCTCGTGTGATCTGCGCTTGTCCACTGACCGGGGTCAGCGTCGCCACGCGGCGCAGCGGAAAGACGTGACCGTCAGGCGCACGCAGCGGCATGTCGGCAAGGTCGGCAATGCGCCATTGCCGTGCCTCGGGCATCGACACACGCACCCCGACCGCTCGCGTAACCATCGGAAGGCTGGTGGCGACGACACCTTCCAGCGCATCGCTCACCGTACGCGCGACCAGGTCCGTGCTCACGCCTTCGGCGGCGGCGGCATCGTGATCGAGGCGGACATCGAGTGCGTCGCCGGCGATACGCACACCGCTCTGTACTTCCACCAGGCCTTCAGTGTGGGCGAGTTTGTCGGCCACCTGCGTCGCCGTGGCGCGCAATGCGGTCTCATCGTCGCCATAAAGCTTCACCTCGATCGGCTGCGGCACAGCGGTCAGGTCGCCGATAAGGTCCTCCATCAACTGGGCGGTCTCCACCTCGACGCCAGGAATGTTTCGCAGCACACCTTCGCGCACATCGTCCATGACCTCGCGCGTCGGTAATGCATGATCGCGAACGAGGCGAACGAAGATGTCGCCATGGTGCGACTGGCCAAGATCGCCTCCGAGACCGCTACCGAGGCGACGCGAAAACGTCTCGACATCGTGCCGACTGCGCAGGATCGTCTCGATCTGCGCGACCTGCCGCTCGCTCTCGATGAGCGATGTTCCCGGCGCCGTGTAGTAGTCCAGCACGAAGCCACTTTCATCGGCATCGGGCATGAAGCCCGTGGGCACCTGCGAGGCCGCGAACGCGCCAGCCGCCAATAGCAGTAGCACGGCAACGCCCGGTATCCACGGCCGGCGACTCGCGACGCGATACGCCGCACCATGCCAGCGCACCAGCCCGCGCGCACGCCCCCGGCCCGGGTCCTTCCAGCGTGATACGTCGAGCCAGCGCGATGCGAGATAGGGAACAATGAAGGCCGTCATCGCCCAGGAGACGGCGAGGGCGCAGGCCATGGTGACCGAAAGCGCCCGCGAGAAGGCACCGGTGACACCATCGAGGTAGGCCAGCGGCACGAACACGATGAGGGTGGCGGCACTCGAACCGGACAACGGTGGGATGAACTCGCGCGCCGCCTCGAAGAGGCCTTGCTGCGCCCTGCCCTTCTCTGCCGCATTCGCGGCACGCGCCGCACGGTGGGCGATGTGCTCGACCATCACCATCACATCGTCGATCACCAGGCCTACCGCAGCCGCCATGCCGCCGAGCGTCATGATATTGAAGCTCATGTTCATGGCGCCAAGCAGGAGCACGGTTACGGCGAGTGTCGCCGGTACCACGATCAGGGCGATCGCGACGATCCGCGCGTTGCGCAGGAAGGCCCACAAGACGAGTGCCGCCAGCAGCAGGCCGATAGCGATGGCGTCGCGCACGCTGGCCGCCGCATCCGTCACCAGTTCGCTCTGGTCGTACCATTTGCGCAAGGTGACACCCTGCGGAAGGGCCAGCTTCGCAAGGCGTGCCCTGACCTCGGCGGCGACGGCCACGGCATTGCCGTCGGGTTGTTCGTAGACGTTGAACAGGACCGCCGGGCGGCCATCTTCTGCGACGCGAGTCCACTGGGGTTCGACCCCGACACGCACGGTGGCGACATCGGAAACATGAATCCAGCCCGCCTCGGTGCGACGCACGACGATGGCACCGATGTCACGCGTGTCGCGCATCGGTTGATCCACCAACGTGAGGAAAAGCTTGTTGCGGTCCTGCACCCTGCCCACCGCGCGAACCACGTTGGCTGCGCTGATCGCGCCGACCAGATCGTCGAGGGCCAGTCCATGCGCGGCCAACTGGCGCGGATCCGCCTCCACTTCGATTTCCGGCGTGTCGCCGCCTTGCACGCCCACACGCGACAGGCCCGACACCGAAGCCAGCGATGGCGCGATGCGGAACTGCGCGAGTTCGCGCAAGCCGGCCGACGACATAGTCTCCGAGCGGAGCGCATACGACACGATGGGAAATACAGTGGGATCCATGCGACGTACGTCGTACGTCACCCCCGCCGGCAAAGTGGGGACGACGCGCGCGATCGCCGCATCGACCAGCAACGTCGATGCGATCATGTCCCGCCCCCAGCCGAAATCGACCGATACCTGTGCCGCGCCGCGCGAGGTTTCCGAGCGCACGCCTTCGACACCCGGTACGGTGCGAATCGCTTCCTCCACAGGCCGCGTGACGAGCAGGGCCATCGTGTCGGCCGGACGATCCCCCGCGTCGAGATCGACGACGATGCGTGGAAAAGCCACCTGTGGGAACAGCCCGACCGGAAGCGACCAGCCGGTCACCGCGCCAGCGATGGCCAGTGCCATGGCGAGAAGGAGCAGGGTCCGGGCGTGGCGGAACAGGAAACTTTCGCCGCTCACTTGGACCCCGCCGGGCGAACCTGCAGCCCTTCGTCAAGTTGGGCCGCGCCGACCGTTGCCAGGGGACGCGAACTATCGATCGGACCCTCGACGAGCGCCTCGGCGCCGCGTTGTGCAACCACTGTCACGGCCACGCGATGCGCCTTGCCCTGAACGACCTGCCACACGGCACGAGCACCATCGTCACCGACCACGGCGTCGGCAGGTACGCGCCACCCCTCCAGTTTGCCGACAGCGATCTCAGCCCGATATGCCGCGCCCTGCACCAAGGGAGATGCCGCTGACACTCTGACGTCGACCAGGCGGGACACCGGATCGACAGCGCCTGCCACCGCAGTGACGCGTCCGGTCAACGCAACGCCTCCGGATAGCGACCGCAACGCGACGGTGTCGCCGGGATGTACCCGAGGCATGTCGACCGGTTCGATGCCTCCCGCGAAACCGATCCGGTCGCCATCGGCAAATGTCATCAATGGCGCGCCTGCGGTGACGAGCGCACCACGCTGCGTCTCGATACCGATGACGGTGCCGTCCGCTGGCGCACGCAATACATCGTCGGGTGTGTCCTGTGCGGCGAACGTCGCTTCGGCATCGTGCAGGGCTTTGTCGGCCTGGGCCATCTGATCGTTGGTCGCGAGGTGGTCGCCAAGCAGGCGAGCGATGCGGTCGCGCTGCTCGCGCGCCACGATCACACTCGAACGCGCCGCGACCCGCGCGGCGGCAGCCGCCTTGCTCGGCGCGAACGTGGCGAGGCGTTGCCCGACGTGCACGTGCTGACCGGCGACGACGTCCACGCCAGTCAGCGTCACGTCCAGTGGCAGCGTCAGTACACGCGAACCTCCACTTCCGGCCGCACCCTGGCCGTAGGTGACGACCACGTCGTCGAACCTGCCGCGCAACGGCATGACCTGGCGGATCACCGCACTTGGAGTCAGGCCCGCATCGTCCGCGCCGGACTCCGCGCCACAGGCAGTAAGCCCGATGCAAATCGTCGCGGCAATCGTTGAGAAAATAAGTCGGCTCATGGATCCATCCGCGGTGGCAGTGAGTTGGGCAGGCCCGCACCGGTCAGGGCGTCGAGAGCGATCCGCTGCTCCCTGCGATAAAGGTCTCGGGTAAGGTCGTTCGCGGCCTGACCCAGCGTCGCCACGCTGAGATCGCCATAGGCGGTCGCGTCGATGTCGCCCTTGGCGAAAGCGCGACTTGCCGCGTCCATCGGTGCGGTGCTGGCCACCTCACGCGAAGCCACGCGTTCGTTGACGACAATCGCCGAGAGCAGCACGCGAGCGTCCGCCGCTGCCGCGTCGATCCGTGCCGTGTACTCGTCGTGTAGCTGCTGACGGGTCGCGTCGGCCATCGCGATCTTGCCTTGTTGACGATCGAACAGCGGAAGGTCGAACGACACCGCCGGTCCAATGTTGAGCACCTTACTGCTGTCGCGCGATGCGTTCACCCCGATGGACAGCGGCGCGAACTGACTGAGAATCGCGCCACGCACGCGCGCCTCCTGTGCCGCATAACCGAAGCGCAGAGCCGCCAGATCGGGACGATGCTCCCCCATCGATGCGATGGTCGACTCGGCCCGGGCCACGTCGAAGGGCGGCAGCGGTGGCAGGGGCGCCAAAGGCAACGGCGCGTCGGGAGACAGCCGCAGCAGCCCGGCCAGTTCCGCCCGCTGGGCATGCAGTGTGTGGCTCGCGTCGTCGCATGCATTGCGCGCGTCACTTGCGGCAACGAAAACGGCGCTGGCAACACCGGCCTCTTCGTCACCTCGAGCCACGGCGGTCCGCAGCGACGCGGCGCGCGACTCCAACTGTGACGCCGAGGCCTCCTGCAGCGAGAGCCGGTGTTCACCATCCACCACGTCCACTACGAGCTGCTTCGCACGCGACAGCGTGATCCATGATTCCCACAAGAGCTGCGCATCGGTCGCCGATGCCGAGGCGGACGCCTCGTCGCGCCGAGCGCCCCGCGTGACCAGGGTCTGCAGGCTCTGCGCAAACCCCGCCGACCACGCTGGTACGTCCCCCGCGCCGGAAACCAGAAAGCCGAGGTTGGCCTGCACCGACGGGTTAGGCAGTACCGATGCGTCGAGGACCTGCGCCTGGGCGATGCCGCGCTGGGCGCGCGAGGCGGCCAGCGTAGGGTTATTGAGCCACACCAGTCGCAAGACCGTCGCTTCGTCGAGTGGCGTGCGGATATCGCTACCCCCATGCAAGTCCTCGAGGCGTTGGGCGAGGTCGGGATGCGAGGCAAGGGGCAAGGGGCGATACGTCGCGCAACCGCCAAGGCAGACAAACACAAAAACGGTGAGCGCGCGGCAAAAAGCCGGTTTTGCGAAAGCATGCATGGACTTCCATCCCACGGCGATCGATGCCGAGGAGGTTAGGCGTCGCGGCTTAGCGCAAACTTTGCCGGGTAGGGCTGCGTTGCGGAACCGTCAGCGCGGCACGGTGACCCGAACCAGCAGGCCCCGACCCGATGCCGCTTCGAGAAGTTCCACGGTGGCCCCATGCAGGCGCGCCGCGCGCTGCACAATCGACAGGCCCAGTCCGAAGCCGTCGCCGAGGCTTGTCGCCTCGCGATGAAATCGCTCGAAGACCGCTTCGCGGCGCTCCGCCGGAATACCGGGACCGTCGTCGGATACTTCGATAACCGCTGTCGAGCTTCCCGGTCTCACCGCGAGCTTCACATGACCGTGGTCAGGCGCCTGACGGAGCGCATTTTCGACAAGATTGCGCATCAGCGCGCCGAGTGCGGGCCCATGCGCTACCAGCCATACGGGTACCGTCGGCACCGTGACCTCGAGCGCCACGTCGCGTCCGCCAGTGGTGTTCCGCAGTTCGTCCACCACGGCGCATGCCGCAGCGCCCAGATCCACGCGTTCACGCGGCATGTCGCCCACATCATCCAGGCGCGCCAACAGGAGTAACTGTTCCGTGCGACGGGACAGTGCTTGCAGGCTCGCATAGGCTTCAGGCAACGCCGCGGTCGAGTCGGGCCCGCCGACTTCGATGATCGCGCTGTCGAGGTTGATCATGGTGGAGGCGAGCGGGGTGCGAAGTTCATGCGCCACGTCGGCGCTGAAACGAAGCTCTCGCTCGAGTGCGTGACCGATGCGGCGGAACTGATCATTCAGCGCATCGACGATGGGCAGGATCTCCTCCGGCGCGCCGGGCAGTACGACCGCCTCCCGGCTGCCGTGGGAGCGGGCGACGAGGAGCCCGGTCAAGGTATCGAGTGGCTTGAGCACGCGACTTACCGACCAGCGAACCGCCACGACGAGAAGCGGAATGCCGAGTAGCAACGGCAGTGCGTGTGCCACCCACAGTGCGCGCAGGATATCGCGGCGACTGTCGTAGCGTTCGCCAGCCGTGACCGTGATACCCCGCGTGGCATCACGATGGGTATAGAGGCGCCAGCGGCGTTGATCTATCTGGACGTCCCGAAAGGTGCCGTCGTCCGCCAGCGACGCGCTCAGCGAACGCATGTTGTCGGTAGCCAGCACGACCTTACCCCTGGCGTCGACCACCTGATAGCCGACTTCGATTTCATGCGTTGGCGTCTGGCCGGGGTTGCCCGCGATTGGCACCTCGGGTAGCGGCTGGCCGGAACGGGGCGCGTCGAGGCGCGTTAGCCCGACCTGCGAAATCATGGTATCCAGCCCAAGAGCCGCTTGTGCCAGACGCGCATCGCAAAGCGCGTTCACTTCTGCGAGCGTTCGCCTCGCGGCGAACCAACCCATCGGTATGAGCACCGCGACGGCCAGCAGCCCGATCGACCAGCGCAGCCGCGAGGCGATGCCCGATGGCCTCACGGGATATCTCGCGGCACCATATAGCCGAAGCCGCGAACCGTGTGGATCGCCTCGGGGCTGAGTTTGCGTCGTAGGGCATGGACGAGGACTTCCAGCGCGTTCGGGCTCACGTCCGATTCCATCCCATACACCGAGCCCTCGATCGACTCGCGGCGGACAATCTTGCCCTGGCGCTCCATCAACAGCCGCAGCAGGGCGAATTCGCGACGGGTCAACTCGACGCGACGCTCCCGGTAGATCACTTCCAGCGAGCTCAGGTTGAGCGAGAGCGAGCCCGATTCGAGCCGATTGTCCGCCAGACCCTGCGTCCGCCGGGCGAGGGAGCGAATGCGCGCGGCAAGTTCGTCCAGATGGAAGGGCTTGGTCATGTAGTCGTCCGCGCCGGCATCGAGACCCTGAACGCGCGATTCGACGCTGTCACGCGCCGTCATCACGAGGATCGGCGTCTTGACCTTCAGCCGGCGCGCCTCGGTGATCACTTCGATGCCGTCCTTTTCAGGCAGCCCCAGATCGAGCAGGACGAGGTCGACTGACTGGCTGCGCAGCGCTTCCAGCCCTTCCGCGCCCGTGCGCAGCCATGTGACCGTATAGGCAAGATGCTCGAGTGCGCGCTTGATGGCCACGCCGAGCCGGACGTCGTCCTCGACCACGATGATGTTCACGTTCTACATCCTCAGTGCCACACAATGCGGAGGATAGACACAACCTGACGGCCGCGCCTGCCCACAAAAACAGCAAGTAAAGCGATTATCGGAGCGTCACCCTTAGGCGGCGCTGAGCACTTCGGTGTAAGCCCACGGTAAGCCTGGAGGCTCAGCCTGTGGCTTCCCTCACATGGATCCGATCATGAGCCTTGTCGTGGAAGGACTGTGTAATGCCTTGGCGGGGCCCTTTGCCTTCTCCGTACCTTCCGGCCAGTGCCTGGCCATCAGCGGTGCGTCGGGCTCAGGAAAGACCGTCCTGCTGCGCATGATCGCGGATCTGGACCCCCACGAGGGTGGGGTCACCCTGGACGGCACCGACCGCGCATCGCTTCCCGCACCCGAATGGCGCCGATTGGCCGGCCTGGTGCCCGCGCGCAGCGGCTGGTGGGGGGACACGGTCGGCGAGCACTTTCCACGTGAGCGGGAATCCGAGTGGCGAGAGCTGGCTTCGCAGCTACTCCTCGCCGAGGGCCTCTTCGACCGCCCCATCGAAGAAGTCTCGACCGGCGAGCGCCAGCGTCTGGCCTTGATCCGCGCACTACTCGCCGCGCCGCGGCTCCTGCTGCTCGATGAGCCGACGGCGTCGCTCGACCCGCTGTCGACGCAGGCCGTCGAGGCACTGATCGCGCGGCGCCTCGGCGAGGGAGCCACAGCTGTCTGGGTCACCCACGACGACGCACAAGCCAGTCGCATGGGTAGCTTCGCGCTACATATGCGCGCGGGTGGGGTGCTCGCCCCATGACGCCGCTCTCGCTGCATGCAGGCGATATCGCCCTCGCATCGATCCTTCTGGTGATCGACGCGGCCCTTTCAATCGGCCTGCGCCTGCGATTTCACCGCGCCCTGATCATCGCGTCCGCGCGCATGCTCGTCCAGCTGGTGGCTGTCGGTTACCTGCTGCGCTATGTCTTCGCCGGGAATTCGCCCTGGTTGACCGCCGTGCTGGTGCTAGCCATGTCGCTCGTCGCGGTCCGGGAAGTCGCCGTACGGCCCGTTCGTCGACTGGCGGGGGGCAACGCGATCGTGGCGTTCCCCAACGTGCTGGGCGTCGTGCTCCTCACGGCATGCTTCGCCCTCATGACCGCCATTCGTCCGCACCCCTGGTACGACCCCCGCTACGCCATTCCGCTGGTTGGTATCCTGCTCGGCAGCATCCTCAACGCCGCGAGCATCGCCCTGGCAGGCGTGCTCGACAACGTGCGCCAGCAGCGTGATGCGATCGAAGCCCAACTCATGCTGGGCGCAACGTTTCGAACGGCCACGGCCCCCCTGCTCCGCCGTTCGATCCGCGCCGCCATGGTGCCGGTAATCAACCAGATGGCCGCCGCCGGTGTCATTACCTTGCCCGGGACCATGACCGGCCAGTTACTGGCCGGGGCGGACCCGGTCGACGCGGTGAAGTACCAAATCCTGCTTTTGATCCTGCTGACCGGAGCGAGCTGTCTGGCCGCGGTCGGCACCGCCTACGGCGCCATGGCAAGACTTCGCGACGACCGTGACCGGCTCCGGCTCGATCTTTTGCGATAAGCCTTCGCTTTAGATTGCGAATCATTCTCATTACCCTTACGATATGCGTCACATCGGGCTAACCGCCCGCGCATCGCCTCGTCATTCAGGGCATCAACGAAGTCCACTCACGTGAGCCGTCGGCCCGCGGCGGGCGGGTTCGTGCGCGATTTGAGCCCGAACACGCTTTGTTCATTGCCACGCATAGAGAAATCACCCATGGCCTTCATCAAGAGCCGCAAGCACGCCGCTCCCGCCGCGCGCACCGTCGGTGCCGCTGTCCTGCTGACCTTCGCCCACGCCGCTGTCGCCTGTGACGCCGTCGATGCGCCGCCACAGCAGGCCAAGACCAGCGACGTGCAGGCACTTCCGGGCATGCAGGTAGATGCGGACCGTTCCAGCGATTTCCGCGTTGATAAGGTCTCTTCGCCCAAGTTCACCCAGTCCCTGCTCGACACCACGCAGACCGTCCAGGTCATTGGCAAGGAGCTGATCAAGCAGCAGGGCGCGACGACGCTGACCGAGGCACTGCGCAACAGCCCGGGCGTCGGCACTTTTTACGTTGGCGAGAACGGCTCGACGAGCACGGGTGACGCGATCTACATGCGCGGTTTCGATACCTCGAGCAGCATCTTCGTCGACGGCGTGCGCGACGCCGGCACTGTCTCGCGCGATGTGTTCAACATCGAGCAGGTCGAAGTCACCAAGGGTCCGGACGGCACGGAGTACGGCCGCACCGCACCCACCGGCGCGATCAACCTGGTGACCAAGCAGCCGGTGCTGGGCAATGGCCAGTCCGGTTCGCTCCAGGGCGGCAGCGGCCAGCGCCGTCGCGGCACCGCCGACATCAACCAGCAGCTCGATGCCACCACCGCCGTCCGCCTCAACGTGATGGACCAGAAGAGTGGCGTATACGGTCGCGACAACATCGAAAACAATCGCTGGGGCATTGCGCCGTCGTTGGCTTTCGGTCTGGGCACGCCGACCCGCGTGTACATCGACTACCTGCACATCAAGCAGAACAACGTGCCCGACGGCGGCGTGCCAACGATCGGCCTGCCCGGCTACAGCAGCCCGGACAAGCGCGCCTTCCTCAACGATACGGCACCGGTCGACCCAAACAATTTCTACGGCACAAACCAGGACCACGACCACGTCACCCAGGACATGCTCACGGTCATCCTCGAGCATGATTTCAGCGACAAGGTGGCCCTGCACAACACCGCGCGTTGGGCCCGCACCACACAGGATTACCTGCTGACCTCGTTCTTGGGTGCAACGGCGAACCTGGCCACACCGAACCCGACGGATCCATCTACCTGGACGATCACACGCAGCAACCCGACGTTCAAGCACCAGTCGAACCGCATCGCCACGAACCAGACCAACCTGACCGCGACGATCGAAGCGGGTGGCTTCACGCAGGACATCAGCACCGGCATCGAGCTGACGTCGGAACAGGCCCGCGCCATCGGTATGGGTGCGCTAAATGGCAGCACCTGGCCGGTAGCGAACCTGTACCACCCGAACTCCGACGTCGGCGGGCTTCGTTATGGCGAAACCGGCGCGCTGAGTAACGGCAAGACCAATACGGCGGGCGCGTACTTCTTCGATACGCTCAAGTTCGGTGAGCACTGGCAGGTGAACGCCGGTGTACGCCTGGATCACTACAAGACCGACTTCTCCAGTCTCGTGGCCTGCGGCGCTCGCAACGGTCCGGTCTGCGGTGCGCTGCCCACGGGCACCATCGTCCAGGGCGTAAACACCAGCACCAGCGACAACCTGAAGAACTACAAGATCGGCGTGCTGTACAAGCCCGCGGCCAACGGCAGCATCTACGTCAACTTCGCGCAGTCGCAGCAGCCCCCGGGCGGCAACACGCTCACGCTTTCGTCGGCCACGAACAGCGCCGACAATCCCAACTTCGATCCGCAAAAAGCCCGTACCGCCGAACTCGGCACGAAGTGGGACCTGCTCGGCTCGAAGCTGCTGCTGACCGGTGCGCTCTACCGCACCACGGTGACCAATGACGTCGTGCAGGATCCGACCGACCTGCAGTATTACCAGGTGGGCAAGAAGCGCGTGCAGGGTGTGGAAGTCAACGCCGTGGGCAGGCTCACCGACGACCTTGCGATCAGCGCCGGCTTCACCACGATGAACGCCACCGTCGCCAACGGTCCCGGCGTCACCGCCAATGGCTCGGATGACCTGGCGTATACGCCAAAGAAGGCGTTCACCTCGTGGGTCACGTATCACCTGCCGTTCGATCTGACTATCGGTGGTGGCGGCCGCTACTCAGGTGCACTTGAGCGCGGCACCGATGGCGCCATAGGTACACCGGCTTACACCCGCGCTTACTGGGTGTTCGACGCCATGGCCAGCTACCCGGTCAACCGCAACTTCGACCTGCAGCTCAACGTGTACAACCTGTTCGACAAGGACTACGTGTCCGCGATCAACAAGAGCGGCTATCGTTACACTCCGTCCACGCCGCGCTCGGCCATGCTGACCGCGAACGTCCGCTTCTGATCCACTGAAGGAAAACCGTCATGCTGCTGCACATCCCCGAGGTCCTGAGCAAGGAACAGGTCGTCGGGATGCGCCGCGCCATGGAGGCTGCCGAATGGACCGACGGTCGGCAGACCGTCGGTCCGCAAGGCGCGCAGGTCAAGCGCAACCTGCAACTGCCCGACGCGTCGCCGCTGCGCCGCGAACTGGGTGAAGCGGTCGTGGCGGCACTTGCTCGCCACCCGCTGTATCACGCGGCAGCGTTACCCCTGCGTACGCTGTCGCCCCGCTTCAATCGCTACGAAGGCGGCGGCGAGTACGGTTTTCATATTGACGGTGCGGTCATGGCCACCGGGGACAGCGATGTCCACGTGCGCAGCGATATCTCCTGCACGCTGTTTCTCAGCGAACCCGAGGAATACGACGGCGGCGAACTCATCGTCAGCGACACCTACGGCGAGCACGAAGTGAAGTTGCCCGCCGGCGATGCCATCGTCTATCCCTCCTCCAGCCTGCACAAGGTCACGCCGGTGACGCGTGGTGCACGCTTCGCCTCGTTCTTCTGGGTGCAAAGCCTCGTGCGCGACGACAGCGCGCGAAAGCTGTTGCTGGAGCTGGATACGGCAATCCGCCATCTGTCCGTCAGTGCGGCCGACCAGGCATCGATCCTGCAATTGACTGGTGTCTACCACAACCTGTTACGGCGTTGGGCCGAAACCTGAGGCAAAACAAAGGTAGGCAGGGACGCCCTCCGGGGCGGATAATTGGCGCCCCCTGATGTCCTTGGCTCCCCAACGCATGTTCCAACCTGGTCAACGCTGGATCTCCACCGCCGAACCCGAACTCGGTCTCGGCACTATTCTTCGCGTCGAAGGTCGCGGTGTGCAGGTCCTCTTCGCCAAGGCGGGCGTGCTGCGCCCCTATGCCACCGACAGCGCACCACTGATCCGCGCCGAGTTCCGCGCCGGCCAGCGCGTCTCGGGCAAGGGTATCGCCTTCCTCGTCGAACGCATCGAAGAGCGCGAAGGCCTCTTTGTCTATCGCGGCGAAGGACGTGAACTGGAAGAAGGCCAGCTCGACGACGAGCAGGCGCTTTCGCAAGCCGACGACCGCCTCATGGGTGGCCGCACCGATACCAACGAAAGCTTCGACCTGCGCCTGGACGCTCTGCGTCGCCGGGCCAGCGCTCGCCGCGCGGCCGCATGGGGTCTCGAGTCGGCCCGCATCGGCCTGGTGCCGCACCAGCTGCGCGTGGCCGGCATCGCTGCCGCGCGCCGTCCGCCACGTGTGCTGCTCGCGGACGAAGTGGGGCTGGGCAAGACCATCGAGGCTGGCATGATCCTGGCTCGCCAGCTTGCCGCGGGCCGCGCCGGGCGGGTACTGGTGCTGCTGCCGGAGACCCTGGTGTACCAGTGGTTCGTCGAATTGCTGCGTCGTTTCAACCTGTCGTTCGCCATCTTCGACGAAGAGCGCTGCGAAGCCATCGAGCAGTCCAACGACGGGCGCAACCCGTTCGAAGACGACCAGCTGGTGATCGCCGACTTCGCCTTTCTTGAATCCGCGCCGAAACGCGCACGCCAGCTGATCGAGGCCGGCTGGGACCTGATGGTGGTAGACGAGGCGCACCACCTGGAGTGGACACCCGAAGCCGCCAGCCCGCGTTACCGCCTGGTGGAAGAGCTGGCTACGGCGACACCTGGTGTCATCCTGCTTACGGCGACGCCAGAGCAGCTGGGCCGCGCCGGGCACTTTGCCCGCCTGCGCCTGCTCGATCCCCAGCGTTACAGCGACCTCGACGCCTACCTTGCCGAATCCGCGGAGTACGGTGAACTCTCCGAGGTCGCCAATGCGCTCGCCGGCGGCAAGCCGCTCTCCGCCGAACACCGCACCCTGCTTACCACCCGCTTCAAGGGAGACCGCGAGCTCGCCGGCCTGCTGATGCGCGACGACGCGCACGCCGAACTGCTTGCCGCACTGATCGACCGCCACGGCACCGGCCGCGCGATGTTCCGCAACCGCCGCGCCGGCATCGGCGGTTTCCCGCGTCGCACGCCCGAGATTCTCGCGATCGACCCGGACACGCTCGATGCTGGCCGTCGCGACGCCTTGCTCGCCGAATTCCGCGCGGATATCCAGAGTGCACCGGCTCACCTCGAATTCGACTACAACGACGACCCGCGCCTCGAAGCACTGATCGACCTGCTCGACGCCCACCCTTCCGATAAGTTCCTGCTCATCTGCCGCAGCCAGGCCAAGGTGCTGGCGATCGAAGACGCGCTGCGCACGAAGAGTGGCGTAGGTGTTGCCCGTTTCCACGAAGGCCTCGGCATCGTGCAGCGCGACCGCAATGCGGCGTTCTTCGCCCAGCCAGATGGCGCACGCCTGTTGCTGTGTTCCGAAATCGGTTCGGAGGGTCGCAACTTCCAGTTCGCCCACCGCCTCGTGATGTGGGACCTGCCGCTGGATCCCGATCTGCTCGAACAGCGTATCGGTCGCCTCGACCGCATCGGCCAGCGCCACGATATCGTCGTGCACGTGCCCGTGGTCGAACAGAGTGCCCAGCACGTGCTGGCCCGCTGGTACGACGAAGGCCTGGACGCCTTCCGCTCGAGCCCGGCCGATGGCCGCGAACTGCTGCGCAGGTTCGGTGAACTACTCGCCAACCTGGCCGACGAACACGCCCGCGAAGACGATTCGCGCGACCAGGAACTCGACGCGCTCATCGCGGAAACCCGCGGCGTGCACGAGGAACTCTCCGCCCTGATCCACGCCGGTCGCGACCACCTGCTTGAACTGGCGGCCAGCCGCGATCCGCACGCCGACGATCTCGCAGCCAGCTTTGCCCGCGAAGACCACGACCCGGCACGCGATGCCTTCATCCAGCGCCTGTTCGAAACCTACGGCGTGCACACCGAAGAACTCGCGCCCGACATCGTGCTGCTCGACCCGCAATACCTCTCCACCGATGGCTTGCCCGGCTTCGCCGATGGTCCGCTCTCAGTAACCTTCTCACGCGATGTCGCCCTCGCCCGCGAAGACCTGCCCCTGCTACGCATGGACCACCCGATGGTCTACGCGGCCGTGGACCTGCTGGTGAGCGGTGAAACCGGCAACGCCGCCTTCCTCGTCGATGATGCCCTGCCCGTGCGCACGGCGCTGCTGCAGACGGTCTACGTGCTCGAGATCATCGCCGATCGTGCGCTCGACGCCGGCCGCTTCCTGCCGACGACACCGCTCGTCGTCGCAGTGGATACGAAGCTGTCGGAACGCCCGGGTTTCCGTCCGAGTGACGTCGCCCTGCGTCGCGCACCGGATCGCAACATCGAAGTGGCGCGCTTCCGCAAATTCCTCTCCAAGCTGGTACCCCCGATGCTCGAGCATGCGCTCGACCTCGCCGAAGGCCGCGCGGAACTGCTCAAGTACGAGGCGGTCGATGCCGCCAGGCTCGAACTCGATGCGGAGCACGCACGCCTCGTGGCCCTGCGTGCGGTGAATCCGTCCATCGCAGAGGCGGAAGTCGACGCCATTGCCGCCGAACGCGATGCCCTGCTCGCGGCTATCCCCGAAGCACGCCTGCGCCTGGACGCCGTACGCTTCGTCGTCAGCCCGGACTTCCTCTCCCTGCGCTAACGCTAAGGGTCAGGACCAGCGGCGTGGCGGCGGTCGTACGCCCCACGCCCAGAGCAACAGCAAGCCCGCGAAGAGCCCACCCAGGTGGGCGAAATGCGCCACGCCCGACATCGTGCCGGTCACGCCGAATGTCAGTTCGGCCAGCCCGTAGAGCGTGACGAACAGCCACGCGGGAATCCCGATGGGAATCGGGATCATCATCAGCTTCTCGCGCGGGAACAGCATCGCGAACGCACCCAGCAGACCGAAAATCGCACCCGACGCACCCACCGTTGGGAACACGCGGTCCGGATCGAACCAGTACATGATGGCCAGCTGGGCGAGCGATGCCGCGACCAGACAGGTGAAGTAGTAAATGATGAAGCGGCGCTGGCCCATCACCCGCTCGATCAGTCCGCCGAACATGTACAGGGCGTACATGTTCAGCAGGATGTGCATGACCGATCCATGCATGAAGCCATACGTGATCAGCTGCCACGGACGGAAACCGATGCCGGCCACGTCGCCGTTACCCAGATCGAGCGCCATGTCATGGCCGACCGGCCACAGCGCGAACCATCGGGTGAGCGCCATCGTGGTGTCATCTTGCAGCAGAAGCTGAAGAACGAACACCAGCACGTTGGCGATGAGCAGGTTGCGCGTCACCGGAGGCAGGTTAGTCGGCATCGTCGGGTCCGGTCTCAGCTGTTCAACGGGGTCGGCTGCAGAATCTCGATCCAGTACTGGTCCGGATCGCGAATGAATGCGATGTGGCGCATGCGGCCATCGCTCAACCGCTTCTGGAACGTCACGCCGAGTTCTTCGAAACGGGCACAGGCAACGTTCACATCCGGCACGCTCACGCACAGGTGCCCGAAGCCGCGCGGCTCGCTGTTGCCGTTGTGGTACGCGAAGTCGGCATCCTTCTCCGTGCCGTGGTTATGCGTCAGCTCGAGCACACCGGGCTGCGACAGCACCCAGCGCTTGCGAGCCTCGTCGTCGTCCGGGATGACGCTGCGGTCGCCGAGCAGGACGAGGTAGACGATGGTGAAAGCCGCTTCTTCGTACACATGCCGATAGACAGGCGTGAAGCCGAGCACGCGTGTGTAGAAATCCAGCGATACGTCGAGGTCGCGCACGCGGATCATGGTGTGGTTGAACACGAAGCCGTGGGTCGCGGCATCCGGCGTGGCGGTCACACCGGGCAGTGACGTGAGGTCAGCGAGGGACATGGGGATATTCCTTGGGACAATGTCCAAGGGTGGCTGCCGCGGGGCTGCAATTCAAGCGTTGTGGGAGCCGCTTCAGCGGCGATAGCCAGGCTGCCTCAGCCCATCGCCGGCATAGCCGGCTCCCACACGAGAAGAAATTACCGCCGCCGTGGCCCGACCGACAGGAGCAGCAACACCACCGCGAGCGCCCCGTAGGCCGCCACGAACTGCCACACCAACGCACGCGTCGCAGGATCGAGCAGCCAGGGCAGGTAAACCGGGCCGATCGGTTCGACCGAGTGGATGACGCCGAACGCCGTAAGCACGGCACCGATCGCGACGATACCTGCTGCCTTGCGTACCTGGCCGTCGATCATGGCCACGACGAAGCTGGCCCAGACCATCGAGGTGATGATGAAGCCGTTACCGAGGATGACGATGACCGCTATCGCGGAGATGCCATGGGTGGCATCGCCGTACAAGGCAGCAAAGTGTGCCGGATCGACGATGGACGGATCGCCCAGCTTGATCGCAAGCATGCGTGCGATCGCCGGGAAAAAACTGAAAACAACCGCGCCGGCATAACGCAGCGGAGTCGCCTCGAAAGCCTGTGTGGTGATGCCGATCGAGATGAACACAAGGATCGGCGCCAGTACCGCTACCGGGAGTAACTCAACCAGGTTCGCCAGGTAACCGAAGACACCACCCAGTCCGATGACCAGCCCCGTGACCAGTGTGTAGCCCGTACGCGCACCCATGGCTTTGTAGGCCGGCTGCCCGATATACGGCGTCGTCTGCGCCACGCCGCCGCACATGCCAGCGATCAGGGTGGCCAGGGCTTCCACCAGCAGGATGTCGCGGGTCGGATAGTCGTCGCCGGC
Source organism: uncultured Luteibacter sp. (assembly GCA_966191635.1). Lineage (GTDB taxonomy): Bacteria > Pseudomonadota > Gammaproteobacteria > Xanthomonadales > Rhodanobacteraceae > Luteibacter. Next base: position 4,157 of record CBIGPO010000040.1, on the reverse strand, counting down.
GGCACGGGCACTCTCTGTCACGTTGATACCCCCGACCACCATCAACAGCCCGAACGGCAGGATGAGCGGCAGGTACGGCACGGTCGCTGGCAATCCATCGATGAAACCCAGCGTGGGTAACGGGAAACCCAGGCGCCATTGCCACGCGCCGGGAGCGTGATATCCGCTGCCGAGAAAGCCGGAGGGCCCAAGGGCGTAGTAAAGCACTACGCCGACGATGAACGCACCGAGTACACCGGGCAGACCGAACGGCAGGCGTCGCTTGGCTACCAGCGCGTAAAGCACAACGCCGAGACCCGCGAAACCCACGACCGGCACGCGCAGGATCTCCACCAGCGGCAGGAAGCCCATCAGCACAAGGGCGATGCCGGCGATTGAACCGAGCAGACCGGCCCGTGGCACGGACCGCTGCACCCATGCGCCGAAGAAGGACAGGATGAACTTCAGCACGCCCATGACGACCAACGAGGCCATGCCCAGGTGCCAGGTAGCTTCCCCTGCCGCGATGGGATCCATGCCAGCCTGGCGATAGCCGGCGAAAGCGGGACCGAGTACGAGCAAGGCCATGCCGATGGTGGTCGGCGCATCGATGCCCAGCGGCATGGCCGTGACGTCCTGGCGCCCCGTCCGCGCCGCCAACCGGTGCGCCATCCAGGTGTAGGCAAGATTGCCGAGCAGCACACCGAGTGCCGTGCCCGGGAACATGCGCCGGAAGACGATGTCCGCGGGCATGCCGAAGATGCCGATCAGGGCCGTGGCCATGAAGGCCAGCAGCGAAAGATTGTCGACGACAAGACCGAGTACGCCGTTGAGGTCGCCGCCGCCGAAACGGCGACGCGGTGCAGTGGCTATGTTCATCAGAAGGACACGTCCGCCGGCTGGGTCACACGGAGAACCGACTGGTCGCCGGTCCTGGCCTTCCACGCGCTGCGGATGGCGTCGATCGACTCACGCTGCGTCGGCGTGTCGGCGTAGAGCAGGACCACGATCTTCGAACGCAGGCGCTCAGGCTTCGTCTGTCCGACGCCCTGCCACTGACCGTAGGCATCGACCACGGTCAAGCCGCTCGGGAAGCGCGGTGTCACTTCCTTATCCAGAAAAGCACGCCACGTAGCCTCATCCACGCCGTCGCGTCCCTCGGCAAGGCCCAGGCCGAAGTACAGCTCCGTACGCACCCAACCCTGTGTAGAGTCGGGATGGGCGACATCGCCGCTCAGCGCCGCGGTGGAGGTGCCGTGCTGCGGCGAGATAGCGCAACCCGCCGCGACCAGCGACATGGCGAGAAAAAGACTGGCGAGCACCCTCATACAAACCCCTTGCGCAAGCTTCCAAGAAACGGACGTCCATACGGCCAAGCGTCCAACCTATTGACACAGCGTACACCGCAGTGCAACAAATAGTGAAAGGTTCGCACGTTCCTGCGGCCACCGGAACCACCTGCCGTGAGCCCCCGCCCGTACCGCTCAGAAATCGCTGCACGCCGCTTCGCGGCCGATGCGCGATGTCGCCCGGACCGCGCCACGCACGGCTGACGCCGCGCTCCGACCGCTCCCCGCTCCCTGTCGTCCGCCCCTCGGCGGCAACGACCCCGTGTGCCCGCCAGGACCTCCATGCGCCCGTCCCGCCTCGCCAGTGCCATCGTCATCGCCCTCACCGCCCTTCCCGCCGCTGCGCAGGAGGCCGACCGCTCCGCCACCAACCTCGACCAGATCATAGTCACGGGGACGCACGCCAAGGATCGTACCGTCCTGGACTCGCCCGTGCCGATCGACGTGCTGACGGCGGAAGACCTTCGGGCGGCGGGTGCCGTCAATGGCGAACTCGGCCAGGCGCTGGCCACCTTGTTGCCTTCGTTCAACTTCCCCCGTCAATCCAACTCCGGCGGCTCCGATCATGTTCGCGCCGCCCAGTTGCGCGGCATGAGTCCCGACCAGGTGCTCGTGCTCGTCAACGGCAAGCGTTTCCATACCTCAGCGCTGGTCAACAGCGACACCAAGATCGGCCGCGGCACGACGCCCGTCGACTTCAACGCCATCCCCATCAGCGCGATCAAGCGCATCGAAGTGTTGCGCGACGGTGCGGGGGCGCAATACGGCTCCGACGCCATCGCCGGCGTGGTAAACATCATCCTTGATGATGCCCCGGAGGGTGGCGAAGTCAACGCTACCTATGGCGCCTACCACACGAATTTTCGCCCGGGCGACCGGGAGATCACGGATGGCCAGAGCGGCTACGTCAGCGCGAAGGCCGGCGCGAAACTCGGTGGTGATGGGGGCTTCGTGCGGGCTGGTATCGAAGGCAACAACCGCCAGCCGACCAATCGTGCCGGCCGCGACCAGATCCCCGCATGGGAGAACCCCTCCCCGGCGAATCTCGCGCTACAGGGCAGGCGCAACTATGCCGCGGGCGATCCGCGCAACGAGAACTACAGTGGCTGGTTCAACGCCGAACTGCCCTTCGGCGACAGCGTGCGCGGCTACGCGTTCGGCACCTACACGGAACGCCGGACCGTCGGCGACAACTACTTTCGCTATCCGGACAGCGACGCCAACGTCCCCTCGATCTATCCGGACGGTTACCGCCCGGAGTCGCTGGGTTACAACCGCGATATCAACCTCACGGCAGGCGCACGTGGCCGCGCCGGTGAATGGAACATCGATGGCAGCCTGACCTGGGGCCGCAATACCTTCGACTACGACCTGCGCAACACGGTGAACGTGTCGCTGGGCGACGCCAGTCCCACACGCTTCAATATCGGCAAGTACGACAACGCGCAGGGCACCGCCAACCTGGACCTCAGTCGCTCGATCGAATGGGGCTCGAAGCTGTTCACCCTGGCGACAGGCGCAGAGTTTCGGCATGAGGGATTTCGCACGTACGCAGGTGACCCAGCGTCGTATGCCGTGGGGCCCATCGCCGGTGCACCCATCGGCGCGCAGGCCGGCGGCGGCCTCACCCCGCAGGACACGGCCGATCTCCATCGCAATGTCAGTGCGGCTTACCTCGATCTCTCCGGCGATGTCACCGACCGCTTCTTCGCCGACGCGGCAGCCCGCTACGAGCACTACGACGATTTCGGCTCGGCCTGGACCGGCAAGCTGAGTGGCCGCTTCGCGATCACCGACGCGATTGCGATTCGTGGAGCCGTCTCGAATAACTTGCGCGCGCCATCACTGAGCCAGGTCGGCTTTGAGTCAACCTCGACGGGTTACGGCGCAGACGGAACGCTGGTGCAGGGACGCATCCTATCGGTCAACAACCCCATCGCGCGCGGGCTGGGCGCGCAGGACCTGAAGCCCGAGAAGTCGCGCAACTACAGCCTTGGTCTCACCGCGCAGATCGGCGAGCGCTTCGACGCGTCGCTGGATGTCTATCGTATCGACGTCGACCATCGCGTCACGCTCTCCGAAACGATCGCTCCGGATGGCCTGGAAGACTATATCGACGCGCGCTTCGGTGTACCGGGCGTACAGAGCGTGGCCTTCTTCACCAATGCCGTCGACACCCGCACGCGCGGCGCGGAGCTGGTGACGAACTACCGACAGGCAGCCTACGGCGGCAACCTTACACTCACCGCGACGTATAGCTACAACCGCACGTCCATCCGCAAGGTCCGCGATACACCGCCGGAACTCGCCGCACTAGGTGCCGATGCGGTCCTGTTCGGTCTCGAGGAACGCAATACGCTCACCGATGCCGCGCCGCGCCAGCGCGGCTCATTCACCGCCCGCTGGGATCATCCGCGGTGGTCACTGCTAGGCCGGCTGACCCGCCAGGGCAGCACGACGCGCGTCTTCGACTTCGGCGATGGCTTCGTTCCCACACAGACCTACGGTGCGCGCTGGCAGCTCGATGCCGAAGCCGAGTGGCACGCAACCGATCGCTTCTCCATCGCTTTGGGTGGTCAGAACATCACCGACCAGTATCCCAACCGCTCGATCCCCGATATCGCCTATGCAGGCAATTTCCCTTACGACGTGATATCGCCAATCGGCTCGAACGGCGCGTATTGGTATGCCCGTGCGCGGTATGCGTGGTGAGCTCGAAATATGGGCTCTTCGCGGAGCGGGCTCGCCTTCGGCCTCGCGTTTTTCGCTCGCGGTGCGTCGCAAGAGCCGGCGGGTCTCACCCTCGGGGCCACGTCTGCGGCGACCCGC
>CBIGPO010000039.1:0-42200 GCA_966191635.1 uncultured Luteibacter sp. | reverse complement strand
CTTGTGCGGAACTCGCCTCGAGGGTGGGCACCAAGGTCTCTCACGACGATACGGTTGAGTGAAGGAGAGCCGTTGTGTGGTGCCGTCGTCGGCCCCGGCCGCTCCCGGAACCCCGGGCCGATACCGAAGCAATGGCTGGTACCCGGTTGCCGATCACCTTCCTCGCGCCCGTGCCGGCGTGCCTGCCGACGATGCTGTCGCGCGCTTTGGCTCGACCCACGCGAGCCTCAGGGTTCGGGAGAGTCTTCGGTGCCCACCCTCGAGGCGAGTTCCGCACAAGTGAGCGGCCGCAGGCCATATAAGACATGGGCCGCGAAGCGGCCTTCCGGACCGAACGCGGAGGACTGTCTGAGCAGCGAGGGTGGGCACCGAAGGCTCTGCGCCGCCACGTCCGCGCCCGCCGCGGCGTGAGCCGCTGATAACAGGCACTCGCAATGCGAGTGAACCGACCCCTTCGGCGTCCCCGGAATTCCGCGATGAACCATATTTTTCCCTGGCAACCGTTTCCCAAGCTAGCATCGGCCCATGGGATGCCTACCTCTACCATTGTTCATGCTGATCGGCTTTGGAATCGGCTACGTCATCGATTCCCGCACCGGCGCCGTCTGGGGCGGTGGCATCGGACTCGCGATCGGACTCGTGCTCACGGTGTTGCTGGTGCGCGCCATGCGCAAGGGCAACCGCTAGCCCTTCTTGCCGAAGAACACCGATACGCCAATGCCCGCGACCACCGAAGGCCCGTGCGTACCGATGCGGTGCAGGGCGTAAGCATCCAGCTGCGCGTGGTCGCCGATGCTGTACGCCACACCGCCGCCTGCCTGCAGCTCGTTGCCGTCCTCGGCATCGTGGATGGCATCCATTTCCACGTAGGCCATCCAGTTCTCGCCGAGTTTGCGACCGAAGGTCGGTGCCAGGGTCCAGGTGTTGTTGCCCTTAAGGCGATCGACGTTGGCGAATAGCGTGCCTTGCCAGGTGTCGTTCGGCTTCCACTGGCCGGTGACGCCGAGGGTGTATTGCTTCGCACCGTTGCTGAAATCCTGGTCACCGTTGGCGAATGAGACCTGACCGAGCGCAGCCCAGCTGAAGGTCCCGGTGTCGCCTGAACCACCCGGGGCGATCTTCAGGCCGACGCTGGTGTCGCCGTGGCCCGTGGCGTGACGCCGGCTGCCGCCGCCACTTTCTTCCAGCCGGTTCCATGCCGAGCCACCGATCTGGAGCTCAGCGGGGCCGCCCAGCCCGATGCGAATCAGGCTGTCGGCGGTGTACGTCTTGTCGAGCAAACCGTCCTGAGGCTGGCGCTCGTAGGTCGGCAAGCCCTGCTCGAGTGCCAGCGTGCCCACAGGGAGCACGCTGGTGGCGAAGCCCGCGCCGGGCCGGTCGAAGTCCGGCGGATCGGCGAAGGCCGCCGTCGGAGTCAGACAAAGCAGGGCGAGGACGATCGGTGCAGGGCGCATGTTCATGCGCGCATTGTGGCTATCCGATGTCGCCGTGTCGTGCAGGCCCCTAGGGAGCCTTCACGACCGGGAAGCTCTCGCCGACCGCGATCGTGGCCTCGGCAGCGATGTCGCTGGCCGAGCGGCCGAGCTTCACCGCATACGTGCCCGGTGCCACGCGCCAGCGCTTGCCCGCATCGTCGTAACGCGCAAGCGCCAGCGACTCGAGCGGGATGGCGACGCGGCGGCTCGCTCCCGGCTTCAGCGCGATCTTGCTCCAACCGGCGAGACGCCGTGTGGCAGCGCCAGGCGCGGTCACGTAAATCTGCGGCACATCGGCACCGGCGGTCTTGCCGGTGTTTTTCACCGTGACGTGGGCGACGGCGTGGCCCTTGGCGTCCTTGTCCACGACGAAGTCGCTATAGGCGAAGCTCGTATACGTCAGGCCATAGCCGAAGGCGAACAGCGGTTCGCGCTTGGTCTTCTCAAACCAGCGGTAGCCGACATCGGCGCCTTCGATGTTGTAGTCGACGTTGTCCGCCGGCTTCTCTTTGGAGTACAGGCCTGCCGCCTGGATGGTCGGGCGAGGAAGCTGGGCTTCGTCCTTCGGCCAGCTCACCGGCAGGCGGCCCGACGGCGAGGTCTCGCCGTAGAGCAGTCGGGCGATACCTTCGCCACCACCCGAACCCGGATACCAGGCCTGCAGGACGGCACCGACACTGTCGAGCCAGGGCATCTTCACCGCGCCATTGGTTTCCAGCACCACAACGGTCTTCGGATTGGCCTTCGCCACCGCGGCGACAAGGGCATCCTGGCCGTCGGGCAAGGCCATGTCGGGCACGTCGAAGGATTCGGCGGCCCATTGCGTTACGAAGACCACGGCCACGTCGGCCCCCGCGGCGGCTTTCGCGGCAGCAGCGGGGTCGGTGCCCGGATCGAAACTGACGTTGCCACCGAGCTTCTGCATGAAGGTGAGCGGGGCCGAGGCGTGGTAACGCACCGGGCCCGGCCAGCCCGTTGGCTGCAGTCCCGGCACGGGATCCCCGCCCACATCGGTGACGGTCGACGAACCGCCGCCGGCGAGTACGCCCTTGTCCGCATGAGCGCCGATCACCACGACCGACTGGCCCTTGCGCAGCAGCGGCAACAGACCCGCTTCGTTGCGCAGGAGGACGGCACCGGCTTCAAGCGTGTCACGGGCGACCTTGCGATCGGCGTCGTAGGGCACGGGAGTGGTCGGCTTCGTCGGGATCGGGTCGTCGATCACACCGTGGGCGATGAGGCTGCGCATGATGCGTCGTGCCATGTCGTCCAGGCGTGCCTTCGGGACTTCGCCCGAAGCAACCGCGGCACGCAGCGGCTTGTCGAAGAACACCTCCGCGTCGAACACCTCGCCCGCCGACTCCTGGTCCAGGCCAGCCAGCGCCGCCTTGGCACCGCTGTGCGCGCCACCCCAGTCGGACATGACGAAGCCCTTGAAACCCCACTCCTGCTTCAGCACCTGGTTGAGCAGCCAGTCGTGCTCACCCGCGAACGTGCCGTTGACCCGGTTGTACGAGGACATGACCGAGCCGGGATCGCCATGGGCGATGGCGATCTGGAAAGCGAGCAGGTCGGATTCGCGCAGGGCGACGGGATCGATGTCGGCGCTGAGCGTGTTTCGGCCGGACTCGAGATCGTTGATCGCGTAGTGTTTTGTGGTCGCGACGATCTTCTGTTCCTGGATGCCCTTGATGGTGGCGCCGACGATGGTGCCCGCAAGGATCGGATCTTCACCCGCGTACTCGAAGTTGCGGCCATTGCGCGGGTCGCGCACCAGGTTCACGCCACCGGACAAAAGTACGCCATAGCCCTTGCCGCGCGCCTCGCCGCCGATCATGCGACCCCCGGCATGGGCGACGGCGGTATCGAAGCTGGCTGCGGTGGCCAGCCCGGCGGGCAGCGAGATCGCACCCTTACCGTCGATACCCGGCTTGTTCACGCCGAGTCCGGCGTCTGTCTCGTTGATGGCGGGCAGGCCAAGGCGCGGCAGGGCGGGAACGTAGCCTGCGCCACCCACGGCGCCCTCGGGCACGCCGTGCTTGTCGCTGGCAAGGCCGAAGTCGGAGCGAATCAGACGAAATTTCTCATCGTCCGTCATAGCTGCGACGACGAGCTCGGCCCGGCGGTCCGCCGACAGCGAGCGATCCATCCACGGCCGGGCCGGCGGGCTGGTCGCGCTGGCGCTAGCGGCGAGGCTGGCGGTAATGGCAAAGGCGAGGGCGGTGCGGCGCGCGGTATCGGGCATGGTCACGAAGTCGGTCCGGGGAAACGTCTACGTTCGTTCAGTAACGTTTTTATCGCAACCCACGAGACCGCTTCGCGGTAGTCTCGAACTTGACCCATGCGCCGCCAGACCCCACTTAAGTGGTTCAATGAATTCACAAAAGTCGATGCCGCTAGACGCCTTTCATCCTGCCGTCGCCGCCTGGTTCGGAAACACGTTTCCAGAGCCTACCGCCGCGCAGGTGGCCGCGTGGCCGGCGATCCGGTCCGGCCGCCATACCCTGGTCGCCGCACCCACGGGTTCGGGCAAGACCCTCACCGCCTTCCTATCGGCGATCGACATGCTCGTGCGCGAAGGCGTAAGCGACGGTGGCCTGCCAGACCGCACGACCATCCTCTACGTGTCGCCGCTGAAGGCGCTCTCCAACGACATTCGCATCAACCTCGAAGCGCCGCTGGCCGGCATCCGCGAGGAACTGCGCAAGCAGGGCCTGCCAGATCTGGAGATACGCACCGCGGTGCGCACAGGCGATACGCCCGCCTCCGACCGCGAGCGCATGAAAAAGCGCCCGCCGCACATCCTGGTCACGACGCCCGAGTCGCTTTACGTACTGCTCGGCTCCGCCTCCGGTCGCGCCATGCTGGCAAACGTGCGCGAGGTAATCGTCGACGAGATCCATGCCGTGGCGGCGAGCAAGCGCGGCAGCCATCTGGCGCTGTCGCTGGAGCGCCTGGAATCGCTGGCGCAGCGGCGTATCACCCGCATCGGCCTCTCCGCCACGCAGAAACCGATCGAAAAGGTGGCCGCCTTCCTCACCGGCAACGCGAAGGAAGACTGCGCCATCATCGACATCGGCCATACACGCAAGCGCGACCTCGCGCTGGAAGTGCCGCCGGTGCCGCTCGAAGCGGTGATGTCCAACGACATGTGGGAGCTCGTGTACAACCGGCTGTCCAACCTGATCGAGCAGCACCGTACCACCCTGGTCTTCGTCAATACGCGGCGCATGGCTGAACGTCTGGCGCGACATCTCTCGGAGCGACTTGGACGGGAAGCGGTCACCGCCCACCACGGCAGTCTGTCGCGCGAGCAGCGGCTGGATGCGGAGCAACGCCTGAAAAAAGGCGAGCTACGCGCCCTGGTGACCACCGCCTCGCTCGAACTGGGTATCGACATTGGCGACATCGACCTGGTCTGCCAGATCGCCTCGCCGCGATCCATCGCCGCCTTCCTGCAACGTGCAGGCCGTGCAGGCCACGCCGTGGGCGGCACGCCGAAGGCGTGCCTGTTTCCGACATCGCGCGACGACCTGGTCGAATGTGCCGCCTTGCTCGACTGCGTGCGCCGTGGCGAACTCGATACCCTGGTGATGCCTCGCCAGCCGCTGGACGTGCTTGCGCAGCAGATCGTGGCTGAAGTGGCTTGCCAGGAATGGGACGAGGATGCGCTGTTCGATCTCGTCCGCCGTGCGCATCCGTACAACGCACTCAAGCGCGAAACCTTCGACGAGACCGTGCGCATGCTCGCCGAGGGCTTTACCACGCGCGTTGGCCCACGCGGTGCATACATCCATCGCGATGCGGTAAACAAGCGCCTGCGCGAACGTCGTGGCGCGAAGCTCACCGCCGTCACCTCGGGCGGCACCATTCCCGACACGGGCGACTACCACGTCCTGCTCGAGCCCCAGGCGATCGTGGTCGGCACAGTGAACGAAGACTTCGCCGTGGAGAGTCTGGCCGGCGACGTGTTCCAGCTCGGCAATCGTTCGTATCGCATCATCCGGGTGGAAATGGGCCGCCTGCGCGTCGAGGATGCGCAAGGACAACCGCCCAATATTCCCTTCTGGCTCGGTGAAGCGCCCGGCCGCACCGATGAACTGTCGATCGGGGTGTCGCGCCTGCGCACGGAAATCTCGGAGAAGTTCGACGAAGGTGGCCGCGAGGCAGCGCTCGACTGGCTGGCCGGTGAGCTGAGCCTCAGCAAAGCTGCCGCCGAACAGGTGGTCGACTACCTGTTCCGTGCACGCGCGGCGCTCGGCGCGCTGCCCACGCGCGACACCCTGGTGATGGAGCGCTTCTTCGACGAATCCGGTGGCACGCAGCTCATCATCCACACGCCCTTCGGCAGCCGGATCAACCGCGCGTGGGGCCTGGCTCTACGCAAACGTTTCTGCCGCAAGTTCAACTTCGAGCTGCAGGCCGCGGCAACCGAAGACGCCATCGTGCTTTCTCTTTCCACCAGCCACAGCTTCCCGCTGGACGAAGTAGCGCGCTACCTGCATTCGAACTCGGCCGAGCACGTGTTGATCCAGGCCCTGCTCGACGCACCGCTGTTCGGTGTGCGCTGGCGCTGGAATGCGACGACGGCGCTGGCGTTGCCACGCTTCAGCGGTGGCAAGAAGGTGCCACCGCAGCTACAGCGGATGAAGAGCGAGGACCTTCTCGCCACCGTCTTCCCGGATCAGGTCGCCTGCGCCGAGAATCTCGTCGGCGAGCGCGAGGTGCCCGACCACCCGCTGGTCAACCAGACGATCGAAGACTGTCTGCACGAAGCAATGGACAGTGAGGGCCTGCTCGCCATCCTGCGCGGCCTGGAATCGGGCGCTATCCGCATGCTCTCGCGCGACCTCGCCACGCCGTCACCACTCGCCGCCGAGATACTCAACGCCGCGCCCTATGCCTTCCTCGACGACGCGCCGCTGGAAGAACGCCGGACCCAGGCCGTGCAATCGCGCCGCTGGAACGACGCGGAAAATGCGGACGATCTCGGCCGGCTCGATGCCGAGGCGATCGCGTCCGTCCGCGAGGAAGCGTGGCCGGAGGCGCGCACCGCCGACGAGATGCACGAGGCACTCATGCTGCTCGGTGCGGTGACCGAGGACGACTTACGCGAACAACCAGCGTGGGCCGGACTGCTGCGCGCCCTCGCGAAGGACGCGCGTGCGACGGTACTGACCCACGGCGGAGTATCGCTGTGGGTGGCCGCCGAGCGCCTGCCGACATGGCGCGCCATCCTGCCTGATGCAACGCTGTCGCCCGCGATCGCCGCGCCGCCGGAGTTCGAAACGCAGGCATGGACGATGGAATCGGCCCTGGTCGACATCGTCCGCGGCCGCCTCGGAGGCCTCGGACCGGTGCCTGCACGCGTACTGGCTTCGTCGCTGGGCGTGGAAAGCAGCGCCCTCGATCTCGCGCTGACCTCGCTCGAAACCGAAGGTTACGTCATGCGCGGGCCCTTCACGCCGGGCACCACGGAAGTGGAATGGTGTGAGCGACACCTGCTCGCGCGTATCCATCGCTACACCATCGGCCGCTTGCGACGCGAGATCGAACCGGTCGCGCCGCGCGACTTCATGCGCTTCCTGCTCGACTGGCAACACGTGACGCGCGCAACCCAGGTCGCCGGTCCCGATGCGCTGGCTGGAGTGATCGCGCAACTGGAAGGTTTCGAGGCAGCCGCGGGTGGCTGGGAGACCGAACTGCTGCCGGCGCGCGTCAGCGACTACAGCATCGGCTGGCTCGACGACCTTTGCCGGGCCGGGCGCGTGGTGTGGAGTCGTCTGCGCCTGGGTACGGGCAGCGGCGGCCCCGTCCGCTCCACACCGATCGTGCTGTTGCCGCGCCGGCAGTTGCCGATCTGGTCGGCGGCTGCCCCGGCCATCTCCGAGGAATTGCCGCTGTCGTCGCGGGCGCAGGCCGTGGCTGATGCACTGCGTGATGAAGGTGCGCTGTTCTTCGATGAGCTCGCATCGACCACGCGGTTGCTACGCACCGAGCTCGAAGATGCACTCGGCGAACTGGTGGCCGCTGGCCGCGTCACCGCGGATAGTTTTGCCGGGTTGCGCGCCTTGTTGCTTCCGGCATCAAAGCGCAACGGCAGCCGCCATCGCCGTACGCGTCGACATATGTTGAACGGCATCGAGGATGCGGGCCGCTGGTCGCTGGCGCGTCGGCCGACCGAACAGCGCAACGACGCCGATGGGCTCGACCACATGGCGCGCACGCTCCTACGCCGCTATGGCGTGGTCAGTTGGCGCATCCTCGAGCGTGAGGCCGCCTGGCTGCCGGCGTGGCGAGATCTGCGGCGGGTATTTCATCGCCTGGAAGCACGCGGCGAGATCCGCGGCGGCCGCTTTGTCGACGGCCTGGTGGGCGAGCAGTTCGCACTGCCGGAAGCACTCGCGGCGCTACGCCAGATTCGTCACCGCGAGCATGATGGTGAGATGGTCTGCATTGCAGGTACCGACCCACTGAATCTTGTCGGCACGATCATCGCCGGTGCCGCGAAGGTTCCCGCCGTGCTCGGCACGCGTATCGCTATCCGTGACGGCATGCCGTTGGCGGCGATGATTGCCGGCAAGTTTGTCACGCTGATGCCGTTGGAGAACGATGACGAGCGGGAAGCGCGGTCGGCGTTGCAGAGGCATGCGACGTTTCCGACGGCTTTGTCGTTCTGAGGCAAGGGCATCGCCGCTGAAGCGGCTCCCACACAAGGCAAGAGCCGCTTTCTGTGGGAGCCGCTTCAGCGGCGATGCCCTTGCTCCATGTGGGAGCCGCTTCAGCGGCGACGCTTCTCAGCGAAGCTGCACATCCCCAATCACCCAGATCTTCGGACCCGGCTTCCCGGTAATCACGAAGCACAGGTCATGTACACCCTCCCGCTTGGGCAAGATGCCCTGCAACGTAGCCCGGCCATCCTTCGCCTTGTCCAGCGCGATGGTCGAGATCTTCGGGCCGTCGCACGAATCCTGGTGCACCTCCAGCTCGCCGGCGCGTGAGCGTGCCTTGCGCGAAACGATGCCCACGGCATCCTTCCACAGTGCGTAGTTGAACGGCAGGCGATCGACGGTCACGTCCACGCCATAGCGGCCGTCGAGTTTCACGCCTTTCCACACCCAGCAGGTGTTCATGATGTCGACCTTGTACACCGGCCGCACGCCGTTCACCGCGTCGGGTGATTCGATGCGGAGCACGAGCTTGTCGGCGCATGTATCGAGCTGGTCGCTGGACCGGCGCAGGAGCGACTTCGCGTCGATGACTTCCTCACGCGGACCCGCGAGGGCGAAGCTATTGTCGAAGGCATTGGCACGGACCGTGGTCGGCAAGGACACCTCGAAAGGTGATGTATACGCGGTCGACTGCGAGGTCGGTGACGAGCCATCCGTGGTGTAACGGATCGTCCCGTAGCCGGCCTGGCTGGACAGCGTGACCTTCGCCTTGTCGTTGCCTGCAGCTGCCGTGGCAATGGCCACCGCATAGGCACCGTCGGCAGGCACGATGCCGGCAGCGCGATAGCGCGACATCTCCGCCGGCAGACGCGCGATGAAGCTGTTCCAATCCGCCTTCGGCGACCACGTGCGCTCGGCGAGTGCTGCGATGCGCGGGAAGACCGCATGCTGCGTGCGATACCAGTTCGGCAGGTACTCGGTGAACACCGTGACCTGCGCACCGAGCACGTGGCTCGCCTTATCCACGGCGATGTCCGCCGGCACCGGGTCGAAGTCGTACACATTCTTCAGCGTCTGCACCTGAGGGCTACCCGGTTGCTCGTCCGGCAGGGTGGACTGCAAGCGATCCATGTAGAGCGTCGGTGACGGCGCCATCACCACGTCGTGTCCAGCGTTGGCCGCCTTGATCGCGCCCTTGGTGCCGCGCCAGGACATGACCGTCGCGCTTGCCGGTACCTTGCCGTCGAGAATCTCGTCCCAGCCGATCAGGCGACGGCCGTGCTGGTCGAGGTAATTACCGATACGTTCGACAAACCAACCCTGCAGCTTCTCCTCGTTGTCGATGCCAAGCGACTTCATCTTCGCCTGGACGAGTTTCGAGTGCTCCCATTCGTCCTTGGCTGCCTCGTCGCCACCGACGTGGATGTACGTCGACGGGAAGATCGCCATCACTTCGTCGAGCACGTTCTGCAGGAAGGTGAAGGTGCCATCGTCCACGTTGAACAGCACCGTGTTGACGCCCCAGTCCGTCGAGACGGCGAGCTTCTTGCCGCCGGCGCCGAACTGCGGGTAAGCCGCGACGGCCGCCTGGGCGTGACCGGGCATCTCGATTTCGGGTACGACGGTGATATGGCGCTCGGCGGCATAAGCGACGATCTGCTTTGCCTCGTCCTGCGTGTAGAAGCCGCAATAAGGGCGCTCCGCCCCCCCGGTGAGCGCCACGTCGGGTCCGACCGGCTTACGGCAGGCACCCACGTCGGTCAGCTTCGGATACTTGAGGATCTGCAGACGCCAACCCTGGTCGTCGGTGAGATGCCAGTGGAAGGTGTTGAGCTTGTGCAGGGCCATCTGGTCGAGCAGGTGTTCAATCTCGGTGACCGACTGGAAATGGCGAGCGGAGTCGAGCATCAGGCCGCGCCAGGCGAAACGGGGCGCGTCGACGATGTGCACCGCGGGAACACCGTTCTGCGACGCCGGATCGGTCAGCAGCTGCCAGTACGTCACCGCGCCATAGAACAGGCCGGTCTCATCGTTGGCAGCGATGCGCACGCCGTTGCCGTTCACGTCCAGCGTATAGGCCTCGCGCCCCTTGGTGGTCGCGTCGGTGAGCAGGACGATCGCGCCATTGCGTGGCTTGCCTTCGACGATGGCGATGTCCGTGCCATGCGCCTGTCGGATCCAGCCCTGCAGCTGCGTCGCAACTTTCTTCGCAGCGGCGTTGCCCGGTGCCACGACGATCGTGGTCGAGGTATCCAGACGGAAGTGCCCTGGCAGGCGCTGCAACGAGGCCGGTTGGGGAATCAGCGAGAGCGGCGCGTTATCGACGGGGCCGGTTTCGTGCCTCGGCTGGCTGGCACAGGCGGTAAGGCCAAGGGCCATGGCGAGGATGAGAGTTCGGCGCATCGATAGCTCCTGTGGATTCGGGCAACCGCCCGATTGTGCCGGAAACGCACAAAAAAAAAGCGGGCCCGATAATGAGTAGTCGGGCCCGTGGGGAATGAAGCTTCGAGGGGTTTGCGGCCTTCCCTGGCCGCTAGTCCATGACGCTTTATCAGAGGTCGAAATGCACCGAGGCCATGTAACGGCGGCCCGTGGTGTACTTCGCGACCGGCAGGGACTCGACGGCGAGGTACTGTTTGTATTCCTCGTTGGTCAGGTTCATGCCGGAGAGGGTGAACGACACCTGCTTGTTGAGCTTCCAGCCCAACGTGGCACCGAGGTCACCGTAGTCGCCCGTGGTGGCCGGCGGCGCACCGGCGATGTAGCCGCCAGCGAGGTACTTGCTGCGCCAGTTGTAGGTGATGCGGGCGCTGAACGGCCCGTTCTCGTAGTACGGGCTGAGCGAGTACGAGGTCTTCGAGTTGTACGGCAGGGCGCCACCGGAATCGAGCGTGCCCTTGGCATACGTGAAGCTCGCGGTCGCACCAAAGCCGGTATCCCAGAACGCCTGCTGGTAGCTGATGCTGCCACCGCGCACCTTGCCGGCGCCCGTGTCACGCGGACGACTGATGCTGTACGTGCAGAAGCCATCGGGCGTGCACAGACCCTGTGCCACCTGGCGTGCAAAGGTCGCCTGATCGTTGAAGATCCCCGAGTTGAACTGCTGCTCGGGTGCGGAATCGACGATGGTGTAGTTGTCGATCTTCTTGTAGAAGCCCGTAATCGCCACGTACGACTGCGGCGCGAAGTACCACTCACCGGAGAGCGAGAAGTTCTTCGACTGATACGGCTTCAGGTTGGGGTTGCCGCCCGAGCCGGTCAGCACCGAGTCGTTGAGGAACAGGTTGTTCACCTGCATGTTGTACGGCGGACGGGCGATCACCTTCGCCGCGGCGAAGCGCAGCACCACGTCTTCGGCCACGTCATAGGCCACGTTGACGCTCGGCAGCCAGTTCTTCGACGTGCGCGAGGAGGTCTGCCAGGAACCGGCCGGCGCCGGCAGCACGGGAGTGCCGCTGTAGTTGAAGCCGCTGCCGTCGGTCTTGGTATCCACGTAGCGAATGCCGATGTTGCCGTGGAAGCCGCCACCGGCGAAGTTCGCCTGGCCATACGCGGCGTTGGTCTTCTCGATCAGCTGGTACGTACCGTTGAGGTAGGTACCGGCGTCTTCGTTGCCCTGGTTGGTGTTACGCACCCAGTTGTACTGCGCGCTCTCGTCCGGCATGACATGGCTGGCCGAACCATCGAGCGCGTTGAAGGCATCGAGCGTGTTGGTATAGCCGCCGAACCCGAGGGCGGCGAGGTTGGTCGGCGCATTGCCGCCGTAGACATGCGCCTGCATGCCTTCCTCGTGACGGTTCCAGCGATAGCCGAAGGCCAGTTCGTTGAAGAACGAATCGAAGTACTTCGAGAAATCCAGCTGCGCGTACGTATCACGCGAGGCCGCGGAGTAGTCGCCGTAGTTGCCGGGCCAGCCACCCAGGCCGGGGACGTCGCCCATGTGCCAGTTGGCCGGGTTACGTGCAGCGGCCGGGTTGTCGAAGTTGAAGCCGCGGTTGATGTCCCAGGTGTAGCCACCGGCGTACACCGGCTCCATCACCGCCTGGGAGATGTTGTCGTTGTGAGCCTTGCTGTAACCGGCGGCGCCGCCGAGCTGCCAGCCATCCCCGTGATAGGTGGACTTCAGGTCGTAAGCGAACGTGCGCACGACGGACTTGCGGATGTTGCTGTCGAAAGTGCCCTGCGCGATATCCGGGCAGTTCGGCGAATCGTTACCGCAGACATGGCCACCCTGGATCACGCCGTTCGGACCCGGGACGAAGCTCGTCACGTTACCCGGCGTCGCACCCGTGAACGGGTATAGCGACTGGTTCCAGTTGTCGAAGTTCTCGCGGACGAACAGGTTGCTCGACTCGATGTCCCAGTTATCGGTCGGGTGCAGCTGGAAGCCGAGCGTAGCGGTATCGCGCTTGCGCTTTTGCTGGAACCAGGCCGAGTTGACCTCGTCGGGCACCTTATCGTTCGGATTCAGCGTGCCGTTGGCGATGCCGGCGGCGACGGCCGGACTGGAGGCCCACTTGGAAACCGGGCTGTAGCTGAAGATCTCGAAGCCCTGGCGGTCGATCTTCTCTTCGTAATGCTGCACCGAACCGATGATGCCGAAGGTGTTGGAGTCGTTCTTCCAGCTGTACAGCGCCGAGCCGTTCGGGCGCACGCCCGGTGTAGCCTGGTCGTTGTAGTTCAGGCCGAACGAGCCGCGGATGGTGTTGGCCGGCAAGTCGAGCGGCTGCAGCGTGTGCAGGAGGATCGTGCCGCCGAGGCTGCCTTCGGTCAGGCGCGCTTCGGGCGACTTGTAGACTTCCAGGCGACCGACGATTTCCGGAGCGAGCATGGTGAAGTCGAAGCCACGGTTCGGCTGTGCGCCGTACTGCCACGGCGTTTGCGACACCGGCTGGCCGTTGAGGAACGTCAGGTTTAGGCTGGGGTCGGTTCCGTCGATGGAGACGCGGTCGCCCTGACCGAACGAACGGTCGATCGTGACGCCCGGGATCTGCGTCATCGCTTCGGCGACGTTGGTGTTCGGGAACTTGCCGATGTCTTCCGCGGTGACCGCTTCGACAATGGCATCGGCATTGCGCTTGGTATCGAGAGACTTCTCGAGACTGGCGCGGATGCCGGTAACGGTGATGCCCTCAAGCTGCTGAGCCTTGGCGGCGTCAGCTTTTTGCTGGGCGGTCTGCGGTTTTGCCGGCTCCGGCGTCGCATCTTGCGCGGCGGCGATGCTGGTGAAACAACAGAGTCCGGCGATGATGCTCGCCGTCAGCAGGTTTCTACGATGCGACATGGTGTCCTCCCCTCAGAGGATGTAGCAGTGACGGGTTTCGCGGCCGCGTCATGCTTCGTTGCTATCGAAGGGTCTTTCGACCCGGTTGTTGTACTGAGCCTGCGTTCCTTTCCCGCTCTTCAGTGAGCGTTCGAACCGTGCAGGTAGAGACCGGCGGCACCGATCACACCCAACTGCCCGTGGTCCATCAGACGTACCGGTACTTGCTGGAGAAAGGCGCGCATAACGCCCTTGTTGAAGAACCTGGCGGCGAAGCTGCTGGCGAGGAGGCGGCCGTGAACCTGGGGCAGGATGCCGCCCGCAAGGAACACGCCGCCGCGGGCGCCGTAGAGAAGGGCGAGATCGCCAACGAAGCTGCCGAGCAGGCCGCAGAAAACGTCTAGTGCTTCCACCGCGGCGGGATCGTTCCCGTCGAGGGCAGCACGCGTGACGTCGGCGGGCTCGGTCAGCGTCGCGGGGGTGCCGCGCAGCGTCGAAATGGCTTCATAAAGATGGACGAGACCCGGCCCCGACAGAGCGGTCTCGTAGGAAACGTAGTCGCGGCCGCGGGCAAGTTCGCCGAGGATCGCGACCTCGCGCGGGTTGCCCGGCGCGAGGGAAATCTGGCCAGCTTCGGTCGGCAGCACAGTGGCATGCGGCGAACCCGGCAGAAGGACGGCGGAACCCAGACCGGTACCGGGCCCCATGACAAGGATCGGACCCACGGCCGGCTCGGCAGCGGTCTCGATGATCGGCGTGGTCTGGTGGTTTTCGAGGAACTGGCAGGCGTAGGCCACGGCTTCGAAGTCGTTGACCACGGCCAGGCTGAGCAGCCCGAGGGTCTCGCGGATGTCGCCGATGGAGACCGGCCAGGGCAGGTTCTCGTTGACGATGGCGTCGCCGAGCACGTAGCCCGCGCTGGCCACGGCGCAATGTTCTATGTGGTGCTGGCCATCCAGACGGCTGACGAAGTCCTGCAGCACGGCAGTCAGGCTTGGCCAGTCGGCACAGGCGTAACGCTCATAGCGGAGCACGTCGATGGCGGTGGAACCGGCGGCACGACGTACCAGGCCGATACGGGCATGCGTCCCGCCCACGTCGGCGGCGATGAACGCCCCGGAACGCGAAGCACGCACGATTTCCCGTTGTTTGGCCGATTCGCCCACGCCCCGCCCCTTACTGAGTATCCGTTCGTCGTCACATGAACTTTCTGTGACGCCCCTGATTGAGGCGGAGTCTGTGAGCCGAATGACAACGTTGTCAACAGGACAAATGGCTAGGACATCCCTCATTCCATCCTGCGCCGCAACAGGAAACGTTTGCGAACGTTCACATTCTTCTTCGTTTCCCTGCGCGGCGCGGCCTGCGGCATGGTGAATGCATGACCGATCAGGGGTTTGACGCGGCGCGACATCGAAAGTCAAAAATGGGGTCGACCCGGGCAGGGCCGCGTATAAAGCCAATTGACAACGTTACGCACACGAGTCAATAAAGACGACAAATCGGGGCGTATCCGGCGGTGCCTCCGCATGGATACCGAAAACAACACGAGGGAAAGCACCCATGTCATCCACCACGGTCGGCGTCGAAGAGACACGGCATTCCAGTCTGGTTCCGATGATCATCATCGGTGTCCTGTTCTTCATCTTTGGCTTTGTCACCTGGCTCAACGGCCCGCTGATCACGTTCGTGAAGCTCGCTTTCAACCTGGACGACGTGGGTGCCTTCCTGGTCCCGATGGCGTTTTACCTGTCGTATTTCTTCCTCGCCCTGCCCTCGTCCTTCATCCTGAAGAAGACCGGCATGAAGAAGGGCATGGGCCTTGGCCTGTTCGTCATGGCCATCGGTGCCGTGCTGTTCGGCCAGTTCGTCACCATGCGCGTCTATCCGGGTGCGTTGACCGGCCTGTTCGTCATCGGTGCCGGCCTTTCGCTCCTGCAGACGGCGTCCAACCCGTACATTTCCATCCTCGGCCCGATCGACAGCGCGGCGCAGCGCATCGCCTTCATGGGCATCTGTAACAAGGTCGCCGGCGCGCTCGCGCCGTTCGTCTTCGGGGCGGTGGTGATGAGCAATATCGGCACGTTCGACAAGCAGATTGCCGCCGCCGGTTCGCCGGGCGAAAAGGATGCCCTGCTCGCTGCGTTTGCCGCCAAGGTGCACATGCCGTACATGGTGATGGCTGGCCTGCTGGTCGTGCTCGCCATCTGGGTGGTTCGCTCCTCGCTGCCTGAAATCAGGCCGTCCGGTGCAAATTCCGAGCGAGCGATCGGCCATGCAAAGGGCAGCATCTTCAGCTTCCCGCACCTCTGGCTCGGCGTGCTCTGCCTGTTCGTTTACGTGGGTGTGGAAGTGATGGCCGGCGACGCCATCGGCACCTACGGCCAGGGCTTCGGCATGACGCCGGAAGACACCAAGCATTTCACCTCGTACACCCTGTTCGCGATGCTGCTGGGCTATATCGCCGGCCTCCTGCTGATTCCGAAGTTCGTCTCGCAGCAGAAGTACCTGGCGCTCTCGGCGATCCTCGGCGTGATCTTCTCGATCGGCACCTACCTGACCACCGGGTATGCCGCGGTCGGCTTCGTCGCCGCGCTGGGCTTCGCCAACGCCATGATGTGGCCGGCCATCTTCCCGCTGGCGATCAAGGGCCTGGGCGCACTCACTGAGTTCGGCTCGGCCTTCCTGATCATGGGTATCGCCGGTGGCGCGATCATCCCGGTGATCTTCGCCCACCTGAAGCAGAGCCACGACTTCCAGGCCGTATTCCTTTGCCTGATGGTCCCCTGCTACCTGTACATCCTGTACTACGGCGCCGCCGGCCATCGGGTCGGTCAGCACACCAAGGACTAAAGTCCGCCTTCGCTACGTAACGGCCATCCGCTAGGATGGCCGTCTTGCTATTGAGGGTCCGAGATTGCGTAGCCCTACCATCAAGGACGTGGCCGAGCGGGCCGGCGTGTCGCTTAAGACCGTCTCCCGCGTCATCAACCACGAGCCATCCGTTCATGCGCGCACCCGCGACAAGGTGCAGCGCGCCATCGATGCCCTCGACTACCAGCCTGACCAGGCGGCGCGCAGCTTGCGCAGCGCCCGGACCTACGCGCTGGGACTCGTGTACGACAACCCGAACGCGCACTACGTCATCGCCATGCAGAACGGCGTGCTCTCGGTGTGCCGGGAGCGCGGGTTCGGCCTGCAGATCCACCCCTGCGACTCGTCGGCGCCCAAGCTGGCCGAGCAGCTGAGCGACCTGGTGCGGCGTAACCGCCTCGCCGGGCTGGTGCTTGCCCCGCCGATGTCCGAGCAGCCGAAGCTGCTGGCGACGCTGACCGAGCACAAGATCCCCTTCGTGCGGATCATCTCCGCCCGCCAGGATCCGAAGGACGGCTGGCCCTGCGTCTTCGTGGACGACCGCGATGCCGCCTACGCGATCACCGAGCACCTGATCCAGCTCGGCCACCATCGCATCGGCTTCCTCTGGGGTGGCAAGGAGCATCGGTCCAGCCCCGAGCGCTACCAGGGTTACGAAGACGCGTTGCGCGAGTACGGGCTGCCTGTCGACAAGAAACTGGTGATCGAAGGCGATTACTCCTTCGACGATGGCTTCCGCGGCGCCCGCAAGCTGCTCGCCCTGAAGGAGCCACCGACCGCCATCTTCGGCTCGAACGACGAGATCGCCGCCGGCGTCCTCGCTGCGGCACGCTCCGGCGGCGTCGACGTGCCGTGGGAGCTATCGATCGCTGGCTTCGAGGACAGCCCGTTCTCCAAACAGTCCTGGCCGGCGCTCACTACCGCGCGGCAGAACACCGAAGAGATCGGCCGTCATGCCGCGCAGCGGCTGATTGCCGAACTCGAGCGCGATGGCGATGAGCACATCATTGAGAACGAAGGCTTCAGCCCGGATCTTGTGGTGCGCGGGTCGACTGCGCCGCGGCGGTTGTGAGCCTGACCACAGGCTCTTAACGTCCATCGTTATATTCTCGTTGGGTTGTCCGCGCCGCGTCGTGCTTCGATGCATCTTGCCGGCAACCCCACGAGTCCCTTCAACGGACCGTTCGAGCGCCGCTTTCATGCGTTGCGCACCTTTTCCCCTGGGCGGTCAACACCGGCTTCGTGCGCGTGTGTCCGCCTGTGCGACAGGAGCACGATCCGATGCACGACAACGCTGGGCACGATGCCCATTTCGGTTGGTTTAACCGTCGCCGCAAGCACCTTAAGCCCGATGACCTCACCATCGTCGATGAAGCCATGCTCAAGCGTGCCGTTGGCGCAGCGGCGCTGGGCAACGCCATGGAATGGTTCGACTTCGGCGTATACGGCTATCTCGCCGTCACACTCGGCCATGTGTTTTTTCCTGGCAGCAGCCCGACGGCACAGGTGATCGCAACCTTCGCCACGTTCACCGTCGCCTTCCTCGTGCGTCCCGTCGGCGGACTCGTCTTCGGTCCGCTCGGTGACCGCTTCGGCCGCCAGCGCGTACTCGCGGCGACGATGATCATGATGGCGCTGGGCACGTTCGCCATCGGCCTCATTCCCAGCTATGAGCGGATCGGGCTATGGGCCCCGGTGTTGTTGTTGCTTGCGCGCCTGCTCCAGGGTTTCTCGACCGGTGGCGAATACGGCGGCGCGGCAACCTTCATCGCCGAGTATTCGACCGACGCACGGCGTGGCCAGATGGGTAGCTGGCTCGAGTTCGGCACGCTGGGTGGTTACATCGCTGGAGCCGGTGCGGTCACGGCGCTGACGTCCTTGCTCACCGCGACACAGATGCTCGACTGGGGTTGGCGCGTGCCCTTCCTGATCGCCGGGCCACTCGGCCTGCTCGGCCTCTACATGCGCATGAAGCTGGAAGAGACCCCTGCATTCAGGGCGCATGCCGAGGCAATGGAGGCCGCGGGCGACACACCGCGCATCGGTCTGAGGGAATTGGTGGCGGTGCATGGTCCGCAGTTACTTAAATGCATCGGTCTCGTCCTCGTGTTCAACGTGACCGATTACATGCTGCTGACATATATGCCGAGCTACCTGACGGTAACGCTGGGCTACAGCGAGGCGAAGGGACTGCTGCTTATCCTCATCGTGATGCTGGTAATGATGCCGCTGAACGTCGTCGGTGGTTTCTTCAGCGACAAGCTGGGGCGCCGGCCCATGGTCATCGGCGCCTGCGTTGCGATGTTCCTGCTGGCCATTCCCTGCATGATGCTGGTCGGCACCGGCAACGACCTGCTGATCTTCGCGGGACTGATGGGCCTCGGCGTGGCATTGACCTGCTTCACCAGCACGATGCCCTCGACCCTGCCTGCGCTGTTCTACACCCCGGTGCGTTACAGCGCGCTGTCGATTGCCTTCAATGTGTCGGTGTCGCTGTTCGGTGGCACGACGCCCCTGGTCACCGCGTGGCTGGTCGAACGTACCGGCGATCCCCTGGTGCCGGCGTATTACCTGATGGGCGCCGCGGTAATCGGCGTCATCACGATGCTTTTCGTGCGCGAAACGGCGGGGCTGCCGCTACGTGGTTCACCGCCCGCGGTTGCGGATTATGGCGAGGCGAAAGAACTGCTTGCCGGCGATGCACCCCTGACCGTCGACGAGGTGTTGCCCGGACGCGATCAGGCGAACGTCATGACGCCGATGGCGGCGACAGCGATGGCCAAGCCGAGCCAGTTGAGCCACGACAGCTTCTCGCGGAACGCCAGCGCGCCCACGAGCGCGCCAAGCAGCACGACACCGAGGTTCATCGACGCGAATACAAGCGACGGATCATTCGGCAGCGCCTGATGGCCGCGGATGTAGAACAGGATATTGGCGAAGTTGGCAGCGCCAAGCACCACACCGAAACCGATGCTGCGCAAGGACAGTGACGCCTGGCGGGTCAGGGCGCGCGCGAACACGACGATCCAGCAAAGCACCAGCGCGATGAGGAACGAGGCGAGCAGAGCACTGGGGAAGGGTGCGTGGGCCTGGGCGATCAGCTTGAAGCAGATATCGATGGCGCCGAAGCCGACGAACACGGCGAGCGGAGCAAGCCAGCCGGCGCGCTCAACGCGCTCCTTGCGCCAGAGGATGCACGCCACGGCAGCGAGCGCGAGGCCGATACCGAGAACCTTCAACGGGACCAGCGCTTCGCCGAACAGGAGGAAGGCCGCTGCCAGTGAGAGGAACAGCGACAAGCGCTGGGCGACGTCGGTGCGGACGATGCCAGCGCTGCGAACCGAGCGGGCCAGCATGATGAAGATGGCGGGAAGCAGCACGCCGAGCAGGATCAGCGGTACACGTGCATCGGACTGGAGTGCCGCTTGCGGTGTTGCGCCGAGCAGCCATACGGCAAGTCCCGCCGCCACGATGTAGTTGGTGGCAACCGCCTGGACGATGTCGACGTTCGCGCGGCGCGCAAGCTTCAGCAGAACCGAGACGACGACGCTGAAGACGACGGCGAGGAGGATGTAGATCATAGGCAGGGGTTACGCGGTGGGGCGACGCTGGGGAGTTTCGCATGAAGCATCGCCGCTGAAGCGGCTCCCACAGAGGCAGGCGCTCTGTGTGGGAGCCGCTTCAGCGGCGATGCTCTTCATCTTTGTAGGAGCCGATTTATCGGCGATAGGTGCTAGCGACCGAGCTGCGACGCTTCACGTGCCAGCGCTTCAATGGCAGCGAAATCGCCAGCCGCCAGCAGATGCGCCGGGGTCAGCCACGAACCACCCACGCAAACCACGTTCGGCAGCGCAAGGAACTCGGCGGCATTGGCCAGGCTAATCCCACCAGTCGGGCAGAAGGTAATCTGCGGCAGCGGGCTGGCCCAGGCGCCGATCAGCTTGCTGCCGCCGGCCGGCACGGCCGGGAAGAACTTCTGGAAACGGTAACCGCGCTCGAGCAGATTCATCGCCTCACTGGAGGTTGCGGCACCCGGCAGCAGCGGCAAGTCGTGATCGGCGGCGGCGTCGAGGAGGCGCGGCGAGCTGCCCGGCGAGACGGCGAACTTGGCGCCGGCCTTGTAAGCAGCTTCAAGATCGCGCGCAGTCAGCACGGTGCCGACGCCGACAAAGGCGCCTTCCACTTCCGCCGCGATCGCGCGAACGGCGTCGAGCGCGGCCGGCGTACGGAGGGTCACCTCGATCGAGGGAATGCCACCCGCCACCAGCGCACGCGCCATGCCGACGGCTTTCGAGGCGTCTTCGATGATCACCACGGGAACCACGGGCGCCAGGCGCAGGGTGGATTCGACGAGTTGCTGCTTCGCTTCGTTGCTCATCAGGTACTGCTCCGGAAGATCAAAAGACGCCCGCACCGAGGTCGGCCGTGACGGCGGACTGACGGAACATGGCGAAAAGCTCGCGGCCCATGCCGGTGTGGTGCATGGCAAGGTCGATATTGTCGGGAATGCGGCTGTTCCAGTCGTCGGCGTCGACCAGCACTTCGATCGTGCCGGCGATGGCGTCCAGGCGCACGAGATCGCCGGTGCGAATGCGCGCGATCGGACCACCGGCTTCGGCTTCCGGAGTGACATGGATGGCGGCCGGCACGCGGCCGGACGCGCCGGACATGCGCCCGTCGGTGAGCAGGGCAACGCGGTGACCACGGTCCTGGAGCAGGCTCAGGGTCGGCGTCAGCTTGTGCAGCTCGGGCATGCCGCGTGCGCGCGGCCCCTGGAAACGTACGACGGCGATGAAGTCGCGATTGAGTTCGCCGCGGTCGAAGGCGGCCTTCACGTCGTCCTGCTCATCGAACACGATCGCCGGTGCTTCGACGATCATGCGGTCGTCCGGCACGGAGGAGACCTTGATCACGGCGCGGCCGACATTGCCCGAGAGCATGCGCAGGCCACCGTCCTGACGGAAGGGTTCGGTGATCGAACGGAGTACGCCGCGGTTACCACTCTCCTTGGAAACGCGCCGCCACGCGAGCGTCGCGCCTTCGAGCCGGGGCACGTGGCGATACGCGTCCAGGCCATGACCCATGATGGTGTTCACGTCGCCGTGCAGCAGGCCACCGTCGAGCAGCTGGTCCATCAGGAACGCCATGCCACCGGCTTCGTGGAAGTGGTTCACGTCCGCGTAGCCATTCGGATACACGCGCGCGAGCAAAGGCACGATGGCCGAGAGCGCGTCGAAATCGTCCCAGCGCAGCTCGATGCCCGCGGCACGTGCGATGGCGACAAGGTGCAGCAGATGATTGGTCGAGCCGCCGGTCGCATGCAGGCCCACCACGCCGTTGACGATGGCGCGCTCGTCGACGATGCGGCCAATCGGCATGTAGTGGTCACCGAGGCAATCGTTGGCCAGCACGCGCTCGACGGCGGCCGCCGTGAGCGCCTCGCGCAGCGGCGTGTCCGGTGCCTCGAAGCTTGCCCCGGGGATATGAAGGCCCATGATCTCCATGAGCATCTGGTTGGAGTTGGCTGTGCCGTAGAACGTGCAGGTGCCGGAACCGTGGTACGAACGCGCTTCCGCATCGAGCAGTTCCGCGCGGGAGGCCTTGCCTGCGGCAAAGGCCTGGCGGACCTTGGACTTCTCTTCGTTGGGAATGCCCGACGGCATGGGGCCCGACGGCACGAAGGCGCTGGCGAGGTGACCGAAGCTCAGCGCACCGATCAGCATCCCCGGCACGATCTTGTCGCAGATGCCCAGGTATAGCGCGCCCTCGTACATGTCGTGCGACAGCGAAACCGCGGTGGCCATGGCGATGAGGTCGCGCGAGAACAGCGACAGTTCCATGCCTGGACGACCCTGGGTGACACCGTCACACATCGCCGGTACGCCGCCGGCGACCTGCGCCGTGGCCCCGAGCGAGCGAGCGGTGGCGCGGATGCGTTCCGGATAGCTTTCGTACGGTTGGTGCGCGGAAAGCATGTCGTTGTATGACGTGACGATGGCTATATTCGCCGCATGGCCGTTGCGCAGCGCGTCCTTGTCGTTTTCCGAGCAGGCGGCGAAACCATGTGCAAGGTTGCCGCACGACAGATGATGCCGCTTCGCACCCTTACCACGCGCGCCTTCGATCTTCGCGAGGAAGGCGGCGCGCGAGGCGTGGCTACGCTCGACGATTCGCTGAGTCACCTCGGCGAGGATAGGGTGGATGGTCATGGCAATTCCTCGGGCTTTGACCGACGTAGCGGGGGTCGCCGGCCCCCGCCGGGGCGACCCATGTCGCGCGGATCCCGCGCGACACGATGATGTGGAAGGTTCTGAGTGTTACGGCGACCAGTACACGTCGACGGGGACGCGATCCTGTTTGAGCACCGCCGCGATCGGAAAGTCTTCACCGGCGATAGCCTTGCCGAGGATGTCTTTCTTGTCGTTGCCTTCGATGTGCAGGTAGAGGGCACGCGTGTCGAGCACACGGGGCAGGCTGAGCGTGATACGCGGCTCACCGGCACCCTCGGCGCGCATCGATACCACACTCTGCTTGCCGTCGAGGTCGAGCGCCTGGGCGAGATGGTCGCCGCCCGGGAAGAACGACGCGGTATGGCCGTCCGGACCCATGCCGAGCACGACGACATCGAACGGCTTGCCGAGTGCGTCGACGCGCTTACCCACGTCAGCGAGTGCGGCGTCGACATCGTCCGCATGCGTGCTGTCGAACAGCGGCAGGAAGTTGGCGACGTGCGCTTCGTGTGCGATCAGGTGGTGCTTGACCAGGGCCGCGTTGGAGCGGTCGCTGCTTTCGTCCACCCAGCGCTCGTCGACCAGCGTAATGCTGACTTTCGACCAGTCGATTTCCTGCTCGGCGAGCACGGCGAACATCAGCTTCGGCGTTCCACCGCCGCTGACGGCGAGACTGGCCTTGCCACGCGCCTTCACGGCAGCGTCGAGCTTGCTCGCGATGTCTTTGGCGAGCACGTCGCCAAGGGTCAGGCGATCGGCGAATTCATGGCGATTCACTTTTGCGTTCATCAGGCAGCGTCCTCGGCCCAGGTACGGCCATCGCGTTCGATGAGCGCCACGGCGGCGCTCGGGCCCCAGGTACCTGCGGTATACGGCTTCGGCGTGTCGCCGCCGGCCTCCCACGCCTGGAGGATGGGACCGGCCCAGTTCCACGCCGCCTCGACTTCGTCGCGACGCATGAACAGGGTCGGGTTACCGCGCACCACATCGAGGATCAACCGTTCGTAGGCATCGGGCTGCTGGATGCCGAACGCTGCCGCGAAGCTCATGTCGAGCGGCACGTGGCGCAAGCGCAGGCCACCTGGGCCCGGGTGCTTGATGGTGAGCCACAGCTTCACGCCTTCGTCGGGCTGCAGGCGCAGCGTCAGGCGGTTGGGCAGCAGCGGGCCATTGGCGGGGTCGAAGATGGAATGCGGCAACGCACGGAACGTCACCACGATCTCCGACACGCGACTGGGAAGGCGCTTGCCGGTGCGCAGATAGAACGGCACACCGGCCCAGCGCCAGTTACCGATCTCCGCCTTGAGGGCGACGAAGGTTTCGGTCTTGGACTGGTCGCTGCCGAGTTCGTCCAGGTAACCCGGGACACTCTGTCCTTCGGCCGCACCGGCGCGATACTGCCCGCGCACGGTGAGCTGGCCGGCGTTACTGGCGTCGATGGGACGCAGCGACCGCAGCACCTTGAGTTTCTCGTCGCGCACGGCGTCCGGCGCCAGCGACGACGGCGGCTCCATGGCGAGCATGCACAGGAGCTGCAGGATATGGTTCTGGACCATGTCGCGCAGGGCACCCGCACGGTCGTAATAGCCGGCGCGATGGCCGACACCGACGGTTTCGGCGACGGTGATCTGCACGTGGTCGATGTGCTGCGCATTCCACAGCGGCTCGAACAGTGCGTTGCCGAAGCGCAGCGCCAGCAGGTTCTGCACCGTTTCCTTACCGAGGTAATGGTCGATGCGGTAGGTCTGCGATTCGGTGAAGTAGCCGGCTACGGCGTCATTGATCGCGTTGGCGCTCTGCAGATCACGGCCGATGGGCTTTTCCAGCACCACGCGCGAGCGTTCGCCATTGAGGCCCAGCGAGCCAAGGCGCTGGCAGATGTCGGTGAAGATGTCCGGCGAGGTCGACAGGTAGAACACGCGGATGTGCGTGGGCTGCGCGGCCATGAGCGCCGAGAACTCTTCCCAGCCGTCGGCCTTGCGGGCGTCCAGCGAGCGGTAACCGACCATCGCGATGAAGGCATCGAGCTGGGCCTTGGCGACATGGGCCACGCCCTTTTCGATGGCGCCGCGGACCTGCTCGCGATATCCGGCGTCGTCCAGCCCTTCGCGAGCCACGCCGATGATTCGGCTGCTCGGCTGGATCTGGCCGTCGACGAACCGGTGGTACATAGCAGGGAGGAGCTTGCGAACGGCGAGATCGCCGGTGCCGCCGAAAATGACCAGATCGAATGGCTCGATCGGCAGGAGTTGTGCGCTCACGACAGTGGCCTGTTCAAAGTCGAGGGAAGATGCCACCGGATCGTACCAGTGACATACCAGGTCATACCAGCCCCGTACCAATCGCCGCGGCGTTTCGCCGCCATTGACGGCACGATCACCTGACGGAAACGTTTCCGTGCGCCATTTGGATCGTGCAAACGACTGTTTGAATCCTAAGGTGGTATGGACGGACTTGCACGCGCTTGCCCCAGTGGTCGGGTATTGGTATCTTCGGGAAATGGAAATCGCCCTCGTCGCCGAATACCAGCGCCTGCAGCACGACCCGGCCGCCCGGCTGCCGCTGGCATACATGCGCCTGCGCCGGGCTATCCGTAACGTCATCGAGAACGGCGAGGTGCAGGTCGGCCATGCCCTGCCTAGCGAACGCGACCTGGCCAGGGCCCTCACCCTGTCCCGGGTCACCGTGCGCAAGGCCATCGGTGGCCTGGTCGAGGATGGCCTGCTCACGCAGCGCCACGGCGCCGGCACCTTCGTCTCCGAGCGCATCGTCAAGCCGCTCTCGCGGATGACCAGCTTTACCGAAGACCTTCGTGCCCGCGGCCTCAACCCGCGTTCGGAGTTCTTCGAGCGCGCGATCGGCGAAGTCACCCCCGAGGAGTCCATGGCGATGAACCTGTCGCCGGGCACCCAGGTGGTCCGCCTGCATCGCCTGCGCTACGCCGGCGACGAACCGCTGGCCATCGAACGCAGCGCCGTACCCCTGTCACTCCTTCCCGATCCGAACCTGGTCGAGGACTCCCTCTACGAAGCCCTGGACAAACTGGGCAACCGACCGCTTCGCGCCTTGCAGCGATTACGCGCGGTGGTGCTCGGTCCCGCGCAGACCCGCTTGCTGCGCCTGAGCGCGGGCAGTGCGGGGCTCAGTATCGAACGCCGCAGCTTCCTCGACGACGGCCGGATCGTCGAATTCACCTGTTCCTGGTACCGCGGGGACATCTATGACTTCGTCGCCGAACTGCAAAGCGACTAACGAGCCAACCAGACCATGACGATCCAGCCGCAAGCCACCCTGATGTTCCGCGAAGCACACGAGACCGCCGAGGTCGTCGAGCGGCAACTGGCCAACAACGAAGCCGTGATCGGCGCCCTGGCCGAACGCCTGCGCACCGCGCCCCCGCGCATGGTCATCACCTGCGCACGTGGCAGCTCGGATCACGCGGCCATGTACGCCAAGTACGTGTTCGAGACCCAGCTCGGTGTCGTCACCGCGTCGGCCTCGCCGTCGGTCACTTCGATCTACCACGCCGCGCAGCGCCTCGATGGCGCGCTCTACATCGCCATCTCGCAGTCCGGCAAGAGCCCAGACCTGGTCCGCAACGCCGAGGCCGCGAAGAAAGCCGGCGCCTATGTGGTCGCCCTGGTCAACGTAGTGGACTCGCCGCTGGCCGATGTCGCCGATGTGGTCGTGCCGCTGCATGCCGGCCCGGAAACCAGCGTTGCCGCGACCAAGAGCTACCTCGGCGCGCTGTTCGCGATCCTGCACATCGCTGCTCGCTGGAGCGGCAAGCCCGAGATCGCCGACGCGATCACCGCACTGCCTGCCCAGCTTCGCCATGGCTGGGACGCCGACTGGTCGGCGCTCACCGACGGCCTGGTGGATGCGCATAACCTGTTTGTCGTCGGTCGCGGTTTCGGCTTCGCCGGCGCGCTCGAAGCAGCGCTCAAGTTCAAGGAAACCTGCGGCCTGCACGCCGAGGCGTTCAGTGCCGCCGAAGTGAAGCACGGCCCGATGGCTCTGGTCGGTCCGGATTTCCCCGTGCTGTTCTTCGCGCAGAACGACGACACGCTGCCCGGCGTGCTCGATGTTGCCGCCGAGTTCCGCAAGCGCGGCGCCAAGGTTTGGGTGGCCGCGCCGGGTGCCACCGGTGAGGACATCCTCCCGCTGGTCGCCACGGCGCCCATCGCCGCGGTGCTGGTCACCGTACAGAGCTTCTATCGCGCCACCGCCGCGCTCGCGCTGCGCCGTGGCTTCAATCCCGACGTCCCGCCGCACCTGAACAAGGTGACGGAAACTGTTTGATCTACGGAGTTTCCTCGTATGACCCTCGCCCTCGTCAACGGCCGCGTCCTTACCGATAACGGATTCCAGGGTGGCTTCGCCGTCCTGATCGACGATGGAAAGATCACCGGACTCGCGCTGCCGTCCGATCCGCGCGTGCGCGCGGCGGAACGCCACGACCTCGGGGGCCGTACCTTGCTGCCGGGCTTTATCGACTGCCAGGTCAACGGTGGTGGCGGCGTACTGTTCAACGACGTGCCTACCGTCGATGCGATTCGCACCATCGGCGAGGCCCACGCGAAGTTCGGGACCACCGGTTTCCTGCCCACCCTCATCAGCGACGACGTCGAGGTGATGGCGAAAGCCATCGATGCGGTCAACGAAGCCGTGGCGCAGGGCGTCCCGGGCGTACTTGGCATCCATCTCGAGGGCCCGTTCATCGCGCCCGAGCGCAAGGGCGTGCACGATCCGGCCAAGTTCCGCATCGCCGACGCCAGTGACGTGGCGATGGTCGCGCGCCGCCATGGCGGGGTCACCCTGCTCACCCTCGCACCGGAGCGCGCCAGCGCCGCCGTGCTGCAGGAGCTGGTCGCCAACGGTGTGATCGTCGCCGCCGGCCACACCGCCGCCGATTACGACACCACGCGCAACGCACTGGCCACGGGCATTCGCGGTTTCACCCACCTCTTCAACGCGATGACGCCGTTCACCAGCCGCGAACCCGGCGTGGTCGGTGCGGCACTCGAGGATCCCGCCAGCTGGTGTGGCCTGATCGTCGACGGCCACCACGTGCATCCCGCTTCCTTGCGCGTTGCCATCGCGGCCAAGGCGCGCGAGAAGATGATGCTGGTCACCGACGCCATGCCGCCGGTGGGCTCGGACGATCCGACCTTCGTGCTCAAGGGCGAGACGATTACCGTGAAGGACGGCGTCTGCCAGACCGCCGACGGCACGCTGGCTGGTTCCGCGCTGGACATGGCCACGGCCGTGCGCAACACGGTCAATATGGTCGGCGTGCCCTTCGATGAAGCGGCGCGCATGGCCTCGACCTATCCGGCCGCCTTCCTCGGCCTCGCTGCCACACACGGCCATATCGCCGCCGGCTACCGCGCCGATCTGGTGGTGATGGACGACAACCACGAGGTCGTGGAGACCTGGATTGGTGGCGTGCGCGTTGTTGGCTGACACCGGCACAGTTGTTAAATCCGCGTGACACCAACCCGACGGCCCGCTAAAGTGGCGCCGTTCGGGTGTCCCGACTGGCGGTTGCCAGAAGGGATGAAACGGGAAGCCGGTGCGTCGCGTTCGCGACTATTCCGGCACTGCCCCCGCAACGGTAAGCGACAGGAAGGCCTGAAGGTCTTTACGGGAACCGGCCATACGCCACTGCGAAAGCGGGAAGGCGCCGGGTCCCGCCACGGCAGGTGGCTGAAGTGAGTCCGGAGACCGGCCCGATGCATTCGCCTCGCGACTATCGCGGGGCGTTTTCTGTTGGGCGATTCGCGGAGGGCGGATCCGGACAGCGTTCCGGGTCGATCCGTGCCCGCATGCCGTTCGCCGTTTGTCCTCCGTGTCGCCTGTAGCGACACAAAGACATGGCCGCGCAAACGCGGCTGAGGAAACGGCTCCATGAAGAAGACCCTGCTCGCGATGGCCCTGCTGTCGTCCATCGTCGCCGCCCACGCAGCTGACGCTCCCGCCGACCGGCTCGACCCGGTGGTGGTTACCGCCAACCGTGCGGCCACGCCTCTGGACGAAGTACTCTCCCCGGTCACGCTGATCACCCGCGACGATATCGAGCGCCTGCAGCCGGTTAGCGTGCAGGACCTGCTCACCGGCCTGCCCGGCATCGTCATGGCGAACTCGGGCGGTATCGGCCAGCAGACCTCGCTGTTCATGCGCGGCACCAACTCGTCGCACACCCTGGTCCTGCTGGACGGCGTGCGCGTCGGCACGGTTGGCGCCGGCATCCCGGCCTTTGAGCAACTGCCGGTCGACCAGATCGATCACATCGAGATCGTCCGCGGCCCGCAGTCGAGCCTGTACGGCTCCGATGCCATCGGCGGTGTCATTCAGATCTTCACCCGCCACGGCCAGGCCGGCGAAGCGCCGACCCCGTCGCTGTCGGTTACTGGCGGCAGCCATGGTTACACCGACGGCCAGTTCGGCCTTTCGGGCGGCACGCAGCACAGCTGGTACAACGCCAGCCTCGGCGGCCAGTACACCTCGGGCATCAATGCCTGCCGCGTTGGCGCGGGTGATGTGTTCAAGGGCTGCTTCACCAACGAGCCCGACCATGATGCCTACCGCACCTACAACGGAGCGCTCTCCGGCGGCTATCGCTGGGACGATGGCACTGAGCTCACCGGCAGCTGGCTGCGCAGCAAGGGCGACATCGAATACGACGGTGACTTCCAGAACCTGACCCGCCGCACGCAGCAGGTCGCCGGCACCAAGCTCACCTTCAACGCGCTGGACAACTGGCGCATGTCGCTCAGCCTGGGCCAGAACCAGGACCGCGCCGACAACTACCTCAACGGCGCCGACAAAACCCTGGACTTTGTGAACTATGGCGTGGACAAGGCGCGCGTGGGTTACCTGTATTCCAAGCGCAATCAGGCTTCCTGGCAGAATGACTTCACCCTCGCGACGGGCCAGACCCTGAGCGTCGGCGTGGACTACCAGCAGGAAAAGCTGAAGAGCAATACGGATTACCTCAAGGACACGCGCAACAACACCGGTGTGTTCGCGCTGTACCAGGGCATCTTCGGTGCCAATGAAATCCAGCTCTCGGCGCGCCACGACCACAACACGCAGTTCGGCAACCACACCACCGGTTCGGCGGCGTACGGCTTCCGCTTCGACAACGGCATGAAGGTCACCGCCTCCTACGGCACCGCCTTCCACGCACCGACCTTCAACGACGAGTACTACCCGTACGGCGCCCCGGTGAACCTGAGCCCGGAGAAGTCGCGCACGGCCGAGATCGGCCTGTCAGCCCGCCCGGGCATCTGGAACTGGGCGGTCAATGCCTACCAGACCAAGGTGGACGACCTGATCGGCTTCGACGCGAACTTCCTGCCGATCAATGTCAGCCAGGCACGCATCCGCGGCCTGGAAGGGCAGCTGGGCGCGGACGTGGACGGTTGGCACCTGCGTGGCTACGCCACCTTGCAGCAGCCGAAGAACCGCGACAGCGGTGATGAGTACAACAACCTGCTCGCCCGTCGTCCCAAGCGCACGGCACGCCTGGATGTGGACCGCGACCTCGGTGCCTTCACGGTCGGCGGCTCGGTCTATGCGGCCGGTTACAGCTACGACGATGCCGCCAATACGACCCGTCTGGGCGGGTACGCCACGGCCGATGTACGCGCGACCTGGCACGTGGACAGCGACTGGAGCGTTCAGGGGCGTCTGGCCAATGCGTTCGATCATCGCTATGAGACGGCGGCTTATTACAACCAGCTGGGTCGGACGTACTACCTGACGGTTCGGTACTCGCCGGCGCGTTGAGGCGGACTCCCATCGCCGCTGAAGCGGCTCCCACATAGAGCAGCTGTTGTGGGAGCCGCTTCAGCGGCGATTGCCTCGATATAAATGAACGCGACACCCCTGCCTTCCGGCAGGGCCCCCACTAAAGGCACACGCGACTCCGCGGCTCTGACGTCATAAAGTCCACGGGCGCGGGTATGCTTCCCGCGATCACAGGAAGTGTCGTGAACTTTTTTGCACCATTCATTCGCCGACCCATCGGTACGTCGCTGCTTGCGGCGGGGCTGACCCTTGCCGGTGCAATCGCGTACATGCTGCTGGGCGTGGCCGCGCTGCCCTCGATCGAGGTGCCCGCGGTATTCATCCAGACCCAGATGCCGGGCGCGAACGCGCAGACCATGGCGTCGACCATCGTCGCGCCCCTGGAACGCCACCTCGGCCAGATTCCGGGCGTCGACCAGATGTACTCGAACAGCTCCGAAGGGGCCGGGTTCGTTCGTGTCCGTTTCACCATGGACCGCAGCACCGACGCCGCCGCGCGCGACGTGCAGGCGGCCATCAATGCGGCCGCCGCCGACCTCCCGGCCGGGATGCCGACGCCGCCGCAGTACTTCAAGTTCGACACCGGCCAGATTCCCGTCCTGCTCGTCGCCTTCACCTCGAAGACGATGCCGCCGGACAAGCTCTTCGACGTGGTCAATACGCTGATCATGCCGAGCGTGAAGCAGATCGACGGCGTCTCGCGCGTACAGGTGTTCGGTGGCACGCCGCACGCGGTTCGCATTGAACTCGATACCAACGCCCTGTCGTCGAAGCAGCTCACGGCCAACGACGTCTCCAACGCACTGAATGCGGCCAACGTGAATTCCCCGCAGGGCGTGCTGTCCGACGGCGCCACGCAGATGACCGTGACAGCCAACGATGGCCTGCGCGAGCCGGAGGATTTCGCCAACATCCTGATCGCCGTGCGCAACAACGTGCCGGTGCGCCTGTCGGACATCGCCAAGGTGACCAGCGGCGAGCAGGATCAGTATCAAGCGGCGTGGTTCCAGGGCGAACGCTCGGTCACCATGCAGATCAGCAAGCGGCCGGAAGCCAATTCCATCGCCACCGCCGAGGCGATCCGCGCCGCGTTGCCGCGCTTCCAGTCGTCGTTGCCCGCCGATGCCGTGGTCACCCCGATCTTCGATCTCACGCAGACCACCCAGTCGGCCCTGCATGAGGTGAAGGTCGCGCTGCTCATCAGTATCGTGATGGTTGTGCTGGTGATGATGGTGTTCCTGCGCCGCCTCGGACCCACCCTGATCGCCACGCTAAGCGTGCCGCTCTCGCTGGCCGGTGCGTTCGTGGTCATGTGGATCCTCGGTTACACGCTCAACACCATGTCGCTGATGGCGCTGGTGCTGTGCATCGGCTTCGTCGTGGACGATGCCATCGTGGTCATCGAGAACATCGTTCGGCACATGGAGAAGGGAACGGCCCCGATGCCGGCCTCGCTGGAGGGCGTGCGCGAGATCGGGTTCACCGTCGTGTCGATCACGCTGTCGCTGATCGCCGTGTTCGCGCCACTGCTGTTCGGCAACAACATGATCACCAAGCTGCTGCGCGAGTTCTCTGTAACGCTTGCCGCTGCCGTGGTGATCTCGGCCGTCGTCTCGCTGACCCTGACGCCGGCGCTGTGCGCCAGGTATCTCAAGCACGACAAGGCTGATCGCAAGGTAAGCCGCTGGGAGCGTGCGCTCGAACGCTTCGATCGTGGCCTTCTGGGCACGTACGAACGCGCGCTCGACTGGGCCATGCGGCATCGGCGGGTGATGCGCTGGCAGCCGCTGATCCTTTTGTTCGCGACGTTTGCGCTTGGTTTCGCCGTGGTGAAAACCGCTGGCGGTAATTTCATGCCCGACGAAGACACCGGCATGCTGCAGGCCGAGGTCACTGCTGACGCGAACATCTCGCCCGACGAAATGTCACGCCGCCTCAAGCGGGTCGGCGACATCATGCAGAACGATCCCTCCGTCGCCGACGTGAATACTATTCTTGGCAGCGGCAACGACGGTGCCGCCGTCGGCAACACCGGCCTGATGTTCGTCGACCTCAAGCCGAAGGGCAGCGGACCGGGAGATCGGAAGGAGTCGATCAAGGAGATCATGGAGCGACTGGGCAAGGACTACGAGAAGCTCTCCGATGTCCAGGTGTTCATGAGCCCCGTACAGTTCCTCGGCGGCGGTGGCAACAACGGCAACCGTGGGCAGTATTCGTTCCAGTTGATCAGTACCGGCGGCGAGAACCTCCAGCCCTGGGTGATGAAGCTGGTGCGCAAGATGCGCACCATTCCCGAGTTCAAGGATGTCGGCAGCGACTTCGACGTGGTTGGCAAGCAGCAGATGTTGCAGGTTGATCGCGACGCCGCCGGGCGCCTGTCGGTGGGCATGGGCATGGTTGATTCCGCCCTGTACAACGCCTTCGGCCAGCGGCAGGTCTCGATCATCTATTCCGATATCAATCAGTACTGGGTCGTGCTCACCGCGGCGGCGGCGCAGACGTTGAGCCCCGACGCCCTGTTGAATACTTACGTGAAAAGCGGGACGGGCGTCATGGTGCCGCTGTCCGCGCTGGCAAGAATCGCACCGGTCGCTTCGCCCACCACGATCACTCACCAGAACCAGCTCGAATCGGCCGACATCACGTATAACCTTCCGCCGAAGATCACCCCGGACAAGGGCAACACCATGGTCGAGGAGGCCGTGCGCCAGCTCAACCTGCCCGAGGGGATCCGCATGGACTTCACCGGCACGAACCAGCGCCTGAAAGACGCTCAGTCCAACGGCATGGTGTTGCTGATCGGCGCGATCCTCGCCGTCTACATCGTGCTGGGCATTCTCTACGAAAGCCTCGGGCATCCGTTGACGATCATCTCGACGCTGCCGGCCGCGGGTGCGGGCGCCTTCCTGGCCATGCTGATCACGCAGCAGCAGCTCACCCTGATGACGATCATCGCGGTGCTGTTGCTGATCGGTATCGTGAAGAAGAACGCCATCCTGATGGTCGACTTCGCACTCGTCGCGCAACGCGAGCACGGCATGTCGCCCGTGGAAGCGATCCGGCAGGCCGCCTTGGTGCGCTTCCGCCCCATCACCATGACCACCCTGGTAGCGATGGGCGCCGCGCTGCCGCTGGCGATCGGCTTCGGCGTGGGCTCGGAGATGCGTCGCCCGCTCGGTATCGCCATCGTCGGCGGCCTGCTGGTATCGCAGCTGTTGACCCTGCTCAGCACACCGGCCATCTACCTGTGGAACCACGACCGCAAGATCCGCGTGGCCAGGCGCAAACATCGCCGTATGCTGAAGTACCGCTACAAGATCTGGTTGAAGATCCGCAAGGCGCGAAAGGCTGCGAACCCTGTTCTGGTCGACAACCTCGCCCGGTAGGAGCCGATTCATCGGCGATGCTCTTTGTGGGAGCCGATTCATCGGCGATTGGGTGCTAGCCGCTTCACCGCTTCGTTGGCTTTTCGCCGCTGAAGCGGCTCCCACAGGGACCTGTTTTCAGGCAACCGGCTCGACCTCGGCTACGACAGGCGATGTGGCGGGCAACATATGCGCCTTCTTCCAGGTGCCACGACGGTAGTACACCGTCGTGATCGCCAGGGAGACCAGTGAGCCTACGGGGAAGCTCCACCAGATCGCATCCGCACCCATGACCGGCTCCAGCAGTGCGGCGAACGGATAGCGCACGAGCCACATCGAGATGATCAGCACGATCAGCGGCAGCATCACCGCGCCCGTGGCACGCACCACTCCGAACATCACGAAAGTCACGCCGAACAGAAGGAACGACCAGACCACGATGTGGTTGAGGTGCTGCGCAATGCCGATCGCCGAGCTGTCACTGCCGAGGAACAGTGCCAGCGCGGCGCCGTTGAACAGGTAGATGATGAGCACCAGCGTGCCGGTAAGCGCGAAGTTGGTCAGCACGCCCGCGCGGCCGATGCCGGCAACACGATCCCACCGTTTTGCGCCGACATTCTGCGCCACCATCGACGACACCGCGGAGCCGATCGCCAGCGCGGGCATCTGGATATACGTCCACAGCTGCGAGGCGGCACCGAAAGCAGCGGTCGTTTGCGAACCGTGCCGGTTGACCAGGGACATCATGATGATCGCCGACGACGAGATCACGACCATCTGGGCGCCCATCGGCAGCCCCTTGGCCAGCAAGGCCTTGAGAATGGTGACGTCGGGCACGAGTAGCCGCAGTTCATTGCGATGGATGCAGAGGAAGTACTTTTTCCGGTACAGCCAGACGATCAGTGCAAGCAGGGTACCCGTCTGCGCGATCAGTGTTGCCACCGCGGAGCCGGCTATGCCCATGCGCGGCACGGGCCCCAGACCGAAGATGAAAAGTGGATTAAGTGCGATATCGAGGATCACCGAGATCAGCATGAAGACGAAGGGTGTCCGCGAGTCGCCCGCACCGCGCAGCGTCATCATGAGGAAGGTGTAGAGGTACATCGCCGGCAGCGCGACAAAGATGATCCTCAGGTAGTCGATCGCAAAGGGCTGCGCGTCGTGCGGCGTGCCCATGGCGCGAAGCATGGCAGGCGTGGCGATGAATCCCATGATGGCAACCAGCAGTGAGAGCGCGACGAAGAAGCCCAGGCCCGTACCGACCACGCGCCGCGCTTCGGGAATATCGCGCGCTCCGAGCGTCTGTCCCACCAGGATCGTCGTGGCCATGCCGATGCCGAAGACGACACCGAGCAGGAAGAACAGGATCAGGTTGGCGTTGGACGTGGCGGCGAAAGCCGACTCGCCGAGGAAATGCCCCACCCACACGGCATTGATCGACGCATTCAGCGACTGCAGCACGTTCGCTCCCAGGATCGGCAGCGAGAAGAGCAACAGCGTGCGGGCGATCGGGCCCTCGGTCAGGGCGGCGCGCGATGCCGGCGGCGTCATGCTTCACCGCCGACACGTGCGGCGAGATGGCGCACGTACTCACGGATATCCGGTGGCCACGCTTCGGTGAGTGCGTCGAAACGCTCGCGGTCGCGTCGATGAAAGGCGCGCGAGGCTTCTTCGTAGTCGGGCAGGTTGCCCGCCAACGCAATCATGACGCGGTCCACCGCTTCGCTGGCCTGGCGCAGGCGATCCGCCGGTGCCCGCTCGCGACTCGCGGTTTCGACCAGCCGACGCAGGGCGACGGATGCACCACCGGGCTGCGCCGCGAGCCAACCCCAGTGGCGCGGCAGGAGAGTCACCTCGCGCGCCACTACACCGAGCTTCGGCCGCCCGGGTCCGCGCTTGGCCGGCGCCTCGTTGCCCGGCAGCCTTGCCAGCACGTCGTGCGTGGTACCGCGATAGTCGACGTCGACGGGGCGGCCCGTGCTGTCGTCGTAGATGATGGGCGAGGCAGCCGGTTGTGCATCGAGCAGGTGCTTGCAGCGTTCGACAACGGCCGCGAGCGAACCCGCGGCAAGGCGCGTCATGCCATCGAAGGCACTAAAGGTAGTCATGGTTGGCTCGGGTCGGCGGGTGCGATGCTGAGATATTACCCGGATTAAATACCTCGTCAATACCTCCGGGTAAAACCTTCCGCGGCGATCCACTCCGCGAAGGCGTGCAGGCGCGCATTGTGCCGCCGATCGGGCGGGTAGACGAGGTAGACCGGCAACGGAGCGGGCTGCCATGTGGTCAACACCGGGACCAGTTCGCCTTGAGCCACGTGATCGTCGACGGTGAAGCCGAGCGTCTGGACCAGTCCGAGACCGGCGATCGCCGCCGCCGTATGTGCGTTGCTTTCGTTGACCTCAACCGCGGCCGTGAATTCGAGCTCGAAGCTTCGTTCGCCTGCGCGGAACCGCAACGGATGCATGCGACCGCTGCGCGCTGAAAAGTAGCCCACCACGTCGTGGCCATCGCGAGTGATGTCGTCCGGCACCACCGGTGTGCCGCGGCGCGCGAGGTAGGCAGGTGTCGCGCAGAGCGTCCAGGGCAGCTCGGCAATCTGGCGGGTGACCAGGTTAGGGTCGTCTCCCGTGCTGCGAATCGCGCAGTCGATGCCTTCGCTGACGAGGTCGACGGTGCGATCGGTGACGCCGAGTTGCACGCGGATCCCTGGATAGCGCGCACGGAATGCCGGCAACGCAGGAATGATCAGCCTCGCCGCGACCGATCCGCCCGTGTCGATACGCAGGTTCCCCACAGGGTTGTTGCTGCCCCCAGCCAGGGTGGTCTCGAACTCGTCCAGTTCTGCCAGCCAGTGACGCGTGCGCTCGTAATACGCCGCTCCCTGGGCGGTCACCGTGACACGGCGGGTAGTCCGTTCGAGCAGGCGCACGCCAACGTGAGCCTCGAGGCCCTGGATCAGTTTGGTCACTGTGGACTTAGGCATGCGCAAGGCATCGGCGGCGCGGCTAAAGCCGCCGGTCTCCACGAGTCGGCCAAAGACACGGATGGCGAGCAGATGGTCCACGGCTGTTTCCCCTGGGAAATAATGAAATCGCAATTCCATTATTTATCCACGAAGGTCGAATAACCATCTTGTGCGAATCGACCGCACCGCGGTTATTGGAGCCGAAGACCATGCACACCCTCGCCACCAGCAACATCCACACTACCCGCCACGCCGGCAAGATCGTCCTCGTTACCGGCGGCAGCTCTGGCCTCGGCCTCGCCACGGCGGAGCGTTTCGTACGCGAAGGTGCCACCGTCTACATTACCGGCCGTCGCCAGGCGGAACTCGACGACGCCGCAGCGTCCATCGGCGCCATCGCGATCCAGGGCGACATCGCCACGGCAGCCGACCTGGACCGCATCTTCACCACCATCCGCGAAAAAAGTGGCCGCCTCGACATCCTCTTCGCAAACGCAGGTGGCGGTGAGTTCGCGCCGCTGGGCCAGATCAGCGAAGCGCAGTTCGACAAGTACTTCGGCATCAACGTGAAGGGCACGCTGTTTACCGTGCAGAAGGCACTGGAGCTGATGGGCCCGGGCTCGGCCATCGTGCTCAACGGTTCCATGGTGTCGATCAAGGGCGCGCCGGCCTTCGGCGTGTACGCGGCCACCAAGGCGGCACTCCGTTCGTTCGCGCGCACCTGGGCCAGTGACCTGAAGGGCCGCGACATCCGCGTCAACGTGGTTGCACCTGGCACTATCGTCACGCCGGGCTACAAGACGGAGCTCGGCATGAACGACCAGCAGATCGCCGACTACAGTGCCTACGTGGAAAGCATCACGCCGCTGGGCCGTACCGGCACGCCGGACGAAATCGCCAAGGCCGTGTCGTTCCTTGCATCCAATGAAGCCAGCTACATCACCGGCATCGAGTTGTTCGTGGATGGCGGTCAGGCACAGATCTGACAGGCCATGTGGGAGCCGCTTCAGCGGCGAAAAACCAACGGAGCGGTTTAGCTGTGGTCCATCGCCGGCATAGCCGGCTCCCACAAAAGACCTACAAACCCCAGGCGTAGGAGTCCATGGAGAGGACACCATAGGTGATGCCCCCATCGATGGCCGTAGGAGCATCGTTACCCGCGGCACCGGCGGCGACAAGGAGGGGAAGGAAGTGCTCCTCGGTGGGATGCGCACGGATGGCGCTGGGCGCAAGCCGGCGGTAGTCGCGCAGCGCGTTCGTGTTGCCGTCGAGCACGGCCTTGCGGCTCCAGGCTGCAAACTCGCTGGCATACGCGGCGTTCTCACCCGAGCGCCGCACTTCGTACAGGTTATGCGTAAGGCTGCCCGAACCGACAATGACAACGCCCTGATCACGCAACGGCGCCAGCGCCTTGCCCAGGCGCAGCGCACCGGCCGTGTCGAGGTTGTGCGGCATCGACACCTGGATCACCGGAACGTCCGCTTCGGGACGCAGGTAACGCAGTGGAACCCATGCGCCGTGGTCGTACCCGCGCTCGGGGTCGACGATCGCGACGAAGCCCGCATCGATCAATAGCGACGCTGTCTCACAGGCCAGCCCCGGCGATCCCGGCGAGGGATACGTCAGCGCGTAGAGCGGCGGCGGAAACCCACCGAAGTCGTGGATCGTCCCCGGCATGGTCGCGCCCGTCACCCGGATACCGCCCGTCTGCCAGTGCGGCGAGACAACCACGATGGCCATGGCGTTGGCCAGGCGCTTTCCGATGTCGGTCAGGCGAGGGCCGAGCAGGCCTGGCTCCAACGCAAAGGTCGGGGCACCGTGGGAAATGAACAGGGCGGGCGCGCGGGGCATGACGAATACCTGATGAAGCGGAAGCGGCTGCCTCCTCTCACCAATGTAGGGGGTGTGACCGGAGGGATAAATCGCCGTGGGAAGAACACATTGGCGCACCCGGGGAACAACCGGCCACGACGGCTAGCCAGCGTCGGGGCTAGCGGACTTCCTGCGCGGTCCGACCCAAGTCGTCGATCGACACCGGTCGCGAGAAGAAGAAGCCCTGCATGGACGTACATTCCTCGTCGAGCAGCCAGCGTCGCTGACTGTCTGTCTCCACGCCTTCGGCGACGACCTCGAGATTGAGACTGCGGGCGAGAAA
This sequence comes from uncultured Luteibacter sp., assembly GCA_966191635.1. GTDB lineage: Bacteria > Pseudomonadota > Gammaproteobacteria > Xanthomonadales > Rhodanobacteraceae > Luteibacter. The sequence continues at coordinate 3,384 of CBIGPO010000039.1, read as the reverse complement.
GACGATCGAGCGGCAAATGGACGCGTCGACGTCGTCCTGCAGCAGCGCGCTGGTGAAGTGCCGGTCGATCTTGATCTTGTCCAGCGGCAACCGCGACAAGTACGTCAGGTTCGAATAGCCGGTGCCGAAGTCGTCCAGCGCTATGCTTACGCCCATCGCGCGCAGCTCATGCAAGGTACGAATGGCGCGTGCCGGCTCATTCATGAAAGCGCTTTCGGTCAACTCCAGTTCCAGCAATGAAGCACTCGCGCCGGTCTCGGCCAGTGCCTGCCGCACTTCGGCCACCAGATCGATGTGTACCAGTTGCTGCGCCGAGATATTCACCGCGATCCGGCAGTCGGCACCGAGCAATTCCGCGATGCGACGTTGCTGCCGGCACGCCTCGCGCAGGACCCACTGACCGATCTGCACAATGGCACCGGTCTCTTCCAGCAAAGGCACCAGCTTGTCCGGCGTTCCCAGGTCACCCTGTGCGGACGGCCAGCGCAACAAGGCCTCCACACCGATGACGCGGCCGTCGTCGCCCGCGTGCTGCGTCTGCCAGGCAAGCGCCAGTTCGTTATCGAGATTGACCCCGGATAGCCGCGACAGCACGGTCAGGCGGGACATGGCTGTGGCATGCATGTCTGCGGAATAACGCTTCCATGTGTGCCGCCCCGACCGTTTCGCGTCGTACATCGCCGTGTCGGCGTTGCGAATAAGCGTGTCCGCATCGGAACCATCACGCGTGGCGAAGGCGACGCCGATGCTGCACTTCAGGCGTTGCACCGTACCACCCACTTCCATCGGTTCTTCGATCGCCCGCTGAATACGCGGGAGGACATCGAGCACGCGTGCCGGCGAACAGGTGAATGGCAGCATCGCGACGAACTCGTCGCCGCCGAAACGGCCGATGTGACCGAGGCCGTCGAGCACGTCTCCCAGCTTGAGCGTCACGTCGCGCAGCACCTGGTCGCCCAGCGCGTGGCCGAGCGCGTCGTTGATGAATTTGAAGTGATCCAGGTCGACAAAGAGCACCATGAGGCCCGAGCCGTCGCGCTGCGATTGCCGGATCAGGTGCTCCAGTTTCTCGCGCAGTGCGCGACGGTTGGGCAGGCCGGTGAGTTCGTCGTGCGTCGCCTGGTGGTTCAGCCGTTCTTCGTAGCGACGTTGCTGGGTCACGTCGCGCACGATCGCCAGCGTGCCGCGCCCGCGTGAGTCACGGTAATCCGAAAGCGCCAGCTCGGCCTCGAAGGGCATGCCGTCTTCGGGGTTCAGCCACCCGGTGACACTGCCGCCTTCCGGCGTTCCGCCGTGCATCGCCTCGAGCGCATCGGCGTCCATGAACTCCGCCGCGTGACGGCCGACCAGGGTCGTGCCGTCTTGACCGAGGCGTTCCTCGGCGAGCAGGTTGGCGTACTCGATGCGGTCATTGCGCACGATGATCACGGGCAAGGGCATGCGCGTCATCAGTTGCCGATAGGCGGCCTCGCTCGCGGCAAGGTCGCGGTCGGTGTCGCGCTGATGAAGCGTGCTGAGCGACAGTGCGCGAATGAGGTGACTCTGCCGGCGATAGGCGCGGTCGAACGCCGCGGCGAAGGCATTGAGCAGGAGAACGAGGGCGAAGGTCGCCAGCATCGACGAGCGGGCCTGCCGGAACCACTCGTCGAAAATACCGGCGCGTTCGAGGCCGACCTGCACGGCGAACGGATAGCGCGCCGAAGCGGCCCACGCGTAGATTCGCAAGTCGTCGGCGTGCTGTCCGCTCGCTCCGGACGTCGGCACGGGGCCAGTCCAGGATGTGCCGCGATCGGCGCGATTGCTAGCGAAGCGACGGCCATCCAGCGAGAAAACGGTCATGTCCGCGATGCTGCCCATCATCGAGCGGCTCATACCATCGCGCACGCGCGCCTCGTCGATCAGGGTGCCGAAGGCCGCCGGCTCAGCCACGCGCGAATCGACCAGGATGCGAATGGTCGGTGGCACACCCTCCTGTCCGTCGGCCACGACGACGCGCACGCTGGCGCCGAGGGCTTCCTGCCGGGAAGCGTCCAGGCTCGCGCGCCAGTTCATCAGAGGCACACTGGTACAGGCGAGGACACCGCCTTCGGCATCCAACGCGACAAACGTGGGCAGCTCGGGATGCCGTGCCTGCACTTCGGCCAGGCGCATGTGCAGGGGACCGGGATCAGCGGTATCGATCGCATTGCGCAGGGCAAGCAACGGCCCGAGGCTGGCGTCGATGTCCTGGTCGACCATACGCACCGTGCCGCTGGCCGAGCCGGCGAGCTGACGGCGTCCGTTGGCCAGCATGCCTCGATAGGCATCGACCTGCAGGATGGTGACAAGCGTGACCACACCCACGGTAAGACCAAACGAGACGCCCCAGGTGGTCAGACGGATACGCCGGGTGCGCAGCTTCGCCGCACGCTTGTCCATCGCGCCTTCCACCGTCACGCCCCCTTTGCGCCGCAACGCCGATCCGTTCCCGCGGCCGATCGGCGGCAGGGCCTTGTACGTCTGTAACGGCAGGCCACCCTTCGCCTTGACCCCAGACCCAGCCAAGAGCCTTTTCACGCAGCAGCCGCATGCAATCGCATGGTAATCGGCACGAATATTCTTAAGTAACCCTATTGATTCACGTTGACTCAACACTATTTACCGAACCATCCAGTTCATAAACAAACGTCCCACCATAAGGACCTGTTCCCCCATGCGCTCGTCCCGCCTCGTACTTGGCCTCCTTGCCGCCCTCTCGCTGACCGCCGTCGCGTTGCCTGCCGCTGCCGAAACCCACCTGGAGATCCAGGGTGGCCGCAGCTACATGGACTCCCACGGCACCAGCGCCTTCTTCGTCGAAGCGTTGTTCGACGCCCATCCGATCGGCCAGAGCCGCTTTACCTGGTCGCCGGATGTCTCGATCGGATACATCAAGGGCCGCGACATCGGGCGCTACGCCGATTCGCATCCGGGCGTGACGAACGATGTGTGGGTGGGCGCCGCCGGTGCCCGCTTGCACTACGGCAATGACAGCGACTGGTACCAGCCGCTGTTCTTCAGTTTTCAGGTGGCCGGCACGGCCGGTGGCCGCACGCAGGCACTTTCCACGGGCTACGAGTTCGTCAGCACGGTCGGCTGGCAGATGAAGAACGTGAGCTTCCAGATCCGCCATATCTCGAACGGCAGCTTCCATGAGCCGAACCGCGGCGAGACGATGGCTTTGGTGGGTATCGGCTTCAATCTCTGATCGGGGTTCGTAGCACCAAGAAGCCGGCGCTTTGCAGCGCTGGCTTTTTTTGACTCTTTGCGCGTTCCGGAAAGGCTCGCCTTCGGCCTCGCGGTTGCGCTCGGCGCTCGCGGTGCGGCGCAAGAGCCGGCGGGTCTCACCCTCGGGGCCACGACTGC
>CBIGPO010000038.1:0-42471 GCA_966191635.1 uncultured Luteibacter sp. | reverse complement strand
CTCGCGTCGTCGGACAGCAGCTTCATGACCGCCAGCGAGGTCGCTGTCGACGGCGGCCTGGCGCAACTCTGACGCGCGGAGATTATATGAGCTTTAGGGACCGTCTATCGGTTCGTGAGGCCCTGAGAGGAGGCCCTAGTCCTCTTCCGCCGCCTCACGACCCTGCTGCCGGATGAGCATTTCTTCTCGTGCGTCATTGATGGACTGCCGGATGCTGTCGAGATCGACCTCGGATTCATCCGGCTCGAAATGACCTGTCAGTTCCGTATCGGCGCGGAGCTCGCCGGCCTGAAACAAGGCCCACATTTCCTCGCCGTACCACGTGTCCAGCAGCTCGGGCGCTGAACGTCCAAGGTAAGCGGTGAGATTGTTGACGTCGCGCAGCAGCATGGTCCGCGCCGCATTGTTTCCAGCAGCACTGACGACCTGCGGAAAATCGATCACTACAGGGCCATCCGGACCGATAAGGACGTTGTACGCGGAAAGATCGCCGTGGATTAATCCGGCACACAACATCAGCACGACCTGCTGCACGAGGATCCGGTGGTATTCCCGAGCATCATCGGCGCTGAGATCGACCTCACCCAGGCGGGGCGCGGAGAGGCCATCGGCGTCCGTCACCAGTTCCATTACCAGGACGCCGTGGAAATACCCGAACGGCTCGGGCACGCGCACGCCAGCCTCGCGCAGCTGGTAAAGCGCATCGACCTCAGCGTTCTTCCAGGCGACTTCCTGTTGCTTGCGCCCGTACTTGCTGCCCTTGCCGATGGCGCGTGCCTCGCGGCTGCTGCTTACTTTGCGGCCTTCCTGGTACTGCACACGTTGCTGAAAGCTACGGTGCGCCATGTCCTTGTAGACCTTGGCGCAGCGTATGTCGTTGCCGCTACGGACAACGTACACCGCCGCCTCCTTGCCACTCTTGAGTGGCCGGAGCACGTCATCAATGATGCCGTCATCGATCAACGGCTGCAGGCCTAAGGGGGTCTTCAAGGTATTTCGTGGGTCAGTGGCATGGCGAAGGCCGCCAGTAACCACCAATTTTCACATTTTCCTGCACATAGCGCCAATTTCGCCCCCAGCCGTGAGCAGCGGACCGGAAGACCCGGATCCTGCTGGCAACACCGGACGACCGGCTCGCAACATATGTCTCGGTGACGGCGGCGCCCGTCCCTAGCATTGCCTGGTGGTCAATCCGACCCCTGCCAGGAATGCTCATGTTTCAGCACCGATACATCGCGACCCGCTTGGCCCTGCTGCTAACGGCGTGCGCCGCCACGATACCCGCAGCTGCCATGGATATGGGGATGGCCAAGCTGGTCACGGCGCCGGATGGCTCCATCCAGGTACCGTTTGCCGCCGAACTGTGGCAAGTGCAAGGCGACGTGCAGTTCATCGGAAAAGAAGGATTTCCCCGGGGAATGATGACCTTGGGCGGCGCCGATCCGAAGTTGTCGGCCCTCCTGAAGGGGTTTTCGTTCGGCAACGGTACGATCGAATTCGACACGAAATCCGGCGGCAAGAACGGTGAGGTGAATATTGCTTTCCGCAGGACCGACGCGAGCACCGAGACATTCTATGTACGCGTCGGGCCGGACTGCGCCGCTTCGCAGGATTGCCTGCAATACACGCCGCTCACGCGTACCCGCAGGCTGTGGGACGTGTATATCCAGTACCAGAGACCGGCACCCTTCGTGGAAGATCAATGGAACCACATCAAGATGGTCGTGTCGGGGCGGCGCATGAATGTGTACGTCAATCACGAAACCACGCCCTCACTGAGGGTAGGCAAGCTGCAGGGCGACGCACTCGTCGGCGGTCTTTCGCTGCAGGGAACGGCGACCTATGCCAACCTCGTCGTGAAACCGAATGTCGTCGAGGGCCTGTCACCCGAGCCGGAAGCCGATCCCACGGCCGGCGATCAACGGTATTTGCGCACATGGCAAATGGCGCCACCTACCCGACTTGCCGAAGGCGCCGAACCGAAGTTCACCGACGTACCGCCGGTCACGTCGGCTTGGACAACTACGCATGTCGAAGACTACGGCCTGGTAAACCTGGCGCGACACAGCGATGCCCACCTGGACGATCACACCAAGCCATTGATCGCCTGGCTGAAGACCACCGTGCAATCCGATCGCGATCAGACACAACACGTAGCCATAGGCTTCCTGCGCGAAGTGTGGGTGTTCGTGGATGGCAAGCTCGTCTATGCCGACAAGAATCTTTACAACACACCCGCTCAGCGAAAAGATCCCGATGGTCGCCTGTCGATCGAGAACGGTTCGTTCGACCTGCCCTTGCATAAGGGTGCGAATCATTTGGTGATCGCGCTTCGCAGCAATACTCCGGAAATGCAGGATCGATATGGCTGGGGCATCGAGATGCGCCTGCAAGACCTCAAGGGCGTGACGACGATTCGTTGAAGAGCGTTCGCCGCACACAGTGCGTCTGTGGCATATGGCAAGTCGAAGGACTATCGTGAAGACCATGAACGCACCCCTTTCCGAGGCCGTCGCATCGCCGGTCCGCCGGTGGCTTGGGTGGATACTGGCCTTTGGCTTCTGGACAGCAGTGGCGGGCGTCTTCGCCCTGTCGCAGTTGGCAAGAGGCGGCGGCGGGTGGCAGGTCGTGCTGTCGTCGCTTGCGCAGTGGTGGCCGTGGGGACTGCTGGCGCCCGTTATCAACCGACTCGATCGACGCCTCCCGTTCGCCGGTAACCAGCTGGGCTTTCGCGTCGTCGCCCATCTGCTGCTCGGGCCTCTGCTGGTGATGGTGTACGGATACGTGTCCGCCATCCTGGCAGCGGCGATGCGGCTGCAACCGTGGTCGGTACTGCTGCATACCGGCGTGCTGCTTGATGCTGTCCAGGGTCTGTTCTGGAGCATGTTGGTCTACGGCCTGATCGTCGGCGTTTGCGAGGCCTACGCGTATCAGCAGCGCTACGTGTCGGCGGCCATGCAGGTGCAACGGCTGGAGCGCAATTTCTCCGAGGCGCGCCTCAACGCTTTGCGTACCCAGCTGGATCCGCATTTTCTGTTCAATGCCCTCAACACTATTTCCGCCCAGGTAGAGCGTGAGCCGAAACTGGCACGTACCATGATCGAGCACCTGGGGGACCTGCTGCGTCTTTCGTTGGCACCTCAAAGTAGGAACGAGGTTCGCCTGATGGACGAACTCGCCTTTCTCGACCACTACCTGGCCATTCAGAAGATTCGCTTTGGCGACAAACTCGGGTTGGACCTTGACGTGCCTGACGACGTGAAACACGCCATGGTTCCAAGCATGTTTCTGCAACCGCTTGTGGAGAACGCCATTCGCCACGGTTTATCGCCTCGTGCGCGCGGTGGCACGGTCAGCTTGCGGGCCGAGCGAGTCGGCCAGCAACTGCATATCCAGGTGATCGATGACGGCGTCGGGCTCCCGGCCCATTGGTCTGACGGCGGCCGTCAGGGTGTGGGTCTTTCGGTAACGCGCGAACGTATCGCCAGTTATGCGGATGGCTCCAGCCACTTCGTCATTGGCAGGCGCACCAAGGGTGGCACCGAAGTCGATATCCTTCTTCCGCTACGCATGCATCAGGTCAACCATGATCGACACATCGCATGACACGCTCCGCGTACTCGTCGTTGACGACGAAGAACCAGCGCGCCAGCGCCTTATCGACGTGCTTAAACAGGACCCGCAGATAACCTCGCTGATCGAAGCCAGCGACGGACTGCAAGCCATCGCGCGTATCGAGGAAGAACATCCCGACCTCGTGTTTCTCGACGTGCAGATGCCCGAACTGGATGGCCTCGGCGTAGTCAGCAGCGTCGGCCCGGCGCAGATGCCTTTGACCGTGTTCGTGACGGCTTACGACCAGCACGCGATTGGTGCCTTCGAGTCGAACGCGCTGGATTATCTGCTGAAGCCATTCAGCGATGAGCGACTGGAAGCGACCCTGGCGCGGGCGAAGACGCGGCTGACGGAGCGCCAGTTGCATGCCTTCGGACAACGGGTCGTGCACATGTTCTCGGAGCGCGCCGAGGCACGGCGCTATCTTGATCGTCTAGCGCTGAAATCGAATGGCGCGACACAATTGATTCGCGTTGCCGAGATCGATTGGATCGAGGGCGCCGGCGTATACGTCAACCTGCACATCGCCGGCCGACCGGTGCTCTATCGCATGTCGCTCAATGAGCTGGCGGAGAACCTCGATCCCTACCGCTTCGTACGTGTTCATCGTTCGTCGATCGTCAACATCGACAGCATCTTGCGCTTGGAGCCGATCTCCCACGGGGAGTTCGATGTCGTGCTCCGGCACGGGGGCCATGCGAGAGTGAGTCGTACCTATCGTGCTGCGCTCGAGAAACGGCTGGGGCAATCGCTATGACGGAAAGAAAAGATACACAGCGCTGTATGGCACACGAACTTCCGCCTTGGCGTGGCCGGCGTCACAGCCCGTAGCAGGCGCCACGCCGCCTTCGGTGCGGGTGCGAACGATGTACGCGACCTTGGTCATCAACCCACTACCCGTCTGCGACTTTGCGCGGAGAACGATCCACGGTATCGCACCTGCATCCGGGGAGGGCGATACGTTCAGCGCCTCGCCGACAACGGTGCTCCCGTCATTCGCCTGCCAGCTCGGGCCTCCGAAGTGTTTGCCGATGACGTTGCCTTTCCTGTCGCTCAAGGTGGCTTCGGGCGCTTTCAGCGTCCAGGCGTAAGTAGCTGCGACGGCCTTGCACGTGTAGATCTGCACGCCCTTGCCGAAGGCTTCGATGGCAGGGGGCTTTGTGGCTGCATCTTGAGCACTGGCGATACCGTTGCTGCTTATCGCAACAAGCACGAGACACTTCGAGATCCTACGGAGGACAAGTGGAGCGTTCATTGGCAAATCCTGGATTACGCGACACCCTGACTATACAACTCGTCGTGACAGGACGCCGCGCTATGTGACATCTGCGGGGCGTCAGCATCTTAGCCGGGGCACAGCTGGCGGCGACCGACGCTTGCTGGCATGCTCCACGACGATTCAGGATGCAGGGGAAAGGGATGATCAGCAAAACTCTCGTCGTAACGTTGGTGCTCGCCTGCCTGCCGATGGCCAACCCGGCACTCGCGGAAGATGCGCCGAAGCCGCCTGTCATCACCGACCCGATCTACACAAAACCCATCCGGCTCGTCGACGTCGGTAACGGCCGACGCATCAACCTCTATTGCCGTGGCAAGGGCTCGCCGGCGGTCATCTTCGACTCCGGACTCAGCGACTGGACGGCCGCGTGGGCGCTGGTGCAGCCGACTATCAGCAAGAAGAACGCGACCTGCTCGTACGACCGGGCCGGCCTCGGGTTCAGCGACGCCGCCACCCGCCCGAGCACGGCCAGCAATGATGTCGACGATATCCACAAGGCGCTCCAGGTCGCCCATATAAAACCACCGTATGTCCTGGTGGGGCATTCGGCGGCGGGCATGGCGGTGCGGGTCTTCGCCGACCGTTACCGCGACGAAGTAGTCGGCATGGTCATCGTCGACGGCTCGCATGAAGACCAGTCGAGCCGCATGAAGGCGATTGCAAAGCCTGAGGTCCAGGCGCACTGGGACGATGGCTCGAAAGACACGACCTGCGTGGACGCCGCCAAGGGCGGCGAGATTGCCAAGGATTCGCCGGTGTACAAGACGTGCGTTGGAGAACCCTTCCCGCTCTATAGCAAGGCGATCAACGATGTGGTGCTGGACTATTCGGCCAAGCTGAAGTATCAGGCTGCCGTCGCCTCGGAGCGCCAGAGCTTTTATGGTGTCAGCGGCGACCAGACCCGTGCGACGCGCAGGGATTTCGGCGACATGCCGATCATCGTCCTCACGCGCGCCCCGAGTCCCCCCGGCAAGGATGTAACCCAGCAGGAGCAGGACCAGCGCACCGTCGCATGGGAGCAAATGCACAACGACGTCGCCGCCATGTCCACCCATGGTGTCAATGAGATCGTGCCGCGTGCGAGTCATCTCATTCAGTACGATCGGCCGGAAATCGTCATCGATGCGATCCGTCAGGCCTTGGCCATTGCCGCGGAGCAGGCGGCTCAGCCGGTGGCACCGGCCACGAAATAACTCTGTCGTCGGACAGCAGGCGCAAGGATCGCCAACGCCGGGCATACGTTCGCAAGACACGAATGACAGCCTTGTGCGATTTTGCGCGGGCCCGGAAATGCCGACGATTCGGCTACGGTTCGATCCGAGCACTCGGAGGTACACATGAGCAACGCTGCAGCTGGGACCCCGCTCGCACGGGGCGTGGACATGAAGCTCGAAATCGTCGTCATCCCTGTTTCCGACATCGATCGCGCCAAGCGCTTTTACGATGACCTGGGGTGGAGGCTGGATGCTGACTTCGCCTCCGATGATGGCAACTTTCGCGTCATTCAGTTCACACCGCCCGGGTCCGGGTGCTCCGTCATCTTCGGTAAGAACGTTACCGCGGCTATCCCCGGTTCCGCACAGGGCCTGTACTTGATCGTTTCCGACGTGGAGGCTGCCCGCAAGGAACTGGTCGATCGTGGTGTGCAGGTCAGCGATGTATTCCACGATGCCGGCGGTATTTACGCCGGCACAGATGAGCCCTACCTGTTCGGGCGGGCCCGGGTTAGCGGTCCGGCTCCGGAGCGTGCCAGCTACCGCTCGTTCGCCTCGTTCAACGATCCGGATGGCAATGGCTGGCTGTTCCAGGAAATCACCCAGCGACTGCCCGGACGCGTGGAAACCGAAGCCGCCACATTCACTTCGCCGAAGGACCTCGCCGCTGCGCTGCGGCGAGCCGGGGCTGCGCACGGCGAACATGAGAAACGGACCGGCGGCCAGCACGATGAAAACTGGCCGGACTGGTACGCCGAGTACCTCATGAGCGAACAGACCGGGAAGGAATTGCCCTTGTGACGCTGGAGACCCCCGGGCGCTAACCGTCCGTCGAGCGCGTCAGGCTCTCCCACGTATCGATATCCGCCGCCATCGCAGTGAGCTTGTCGCGCACGAGAGCAAGCGCATCGCTGCCAAGCAGGAGGTGCGCCGGCGGTTCGGGCAGGCTGACCAGCGTCAGGATGGCCCTGGCCGCCTTCACGGGATCGCCGAGCTGCTTGCCGCTCTTTTCCTGTCGAGCCTGGCGGATCGGGTCGAACGTCGCGTCGTAGTCGGAAATGCTTCGTGGGGAACGCTGCATCGATCGGCCCGCCCAGTCCGTACGAAAGCTGCCCGGAGCGACGGCGGTGACGTGCACGCCGAACGGCCGCAACTCCTTGCCAAGCACTTCACTGATGCCTTCAAGCGCGAACTTGCTGCCGCAGTAGTACGCGATGCCGGGCATGGTGATAAAACCGCCCATCGAGGTGATGTTGACGATGTGTCCGCAGCGACGCTCACGAAATCGCGGCACGAATGCCTGGGTGACCGCCACGGCACCGAACACGTTCACTTCGAACTGGCGACGCATCTCGTCTAGCGGCGACTCCTCGAAGATGCCCTCGTGGCCGTAGCCCGCATTGTTGACGAGGACGTCGACAGGCCCGAAACGCGATTCCGCATCCGCGACGGCATCCGGGATCGCATCGATGTCGGTGACATCCAGCAGGATCGCGTGCGCATGTTCATCGTGCAGGGCTTCAAAAGCACGGCGCGCTTCGTCGCTGCGGACGGTGCCGATCACACGATGGCCGGCCGATAGCGCTTCGCGGGAAAGTGCCAGACCGAAGCCACTGCTGACGCCGGTGATAAAAAGGGTCTTGCTGGGCATGGATAGCCTCCTGGCCTGAATGGAGCCCATCGTAGATATCGAGCGCCTTGTATCCCATGGCCCGGCATATGACGTCATTGCCTGATCCTATGAGTAGCGCTTGCGAGGAGACAGAGGAAGTCGGAGAGTGGACGCATGGATATGCCCCTCCGCCACCGCATGATCGGCCTGCTTCGCGGACTCGCGCCGGAGGAGGGATACACGCTGACGCCGCTGCCCGATGTGCGCCTTCTTCGCGCCGATAGACCGTTGAGTCGCACTCCCGTGCTCTATGAGCCCGGCATCGTCATCGTTGTTCAGGGACGCAAGCGCGGCTTTCTGGGCGACGAAGTATTTGTCTACGACGAGCAGCACTACCTCGTCGTGTCGGTGCCCGTCCCTTTCACGATGGAGACGGATGCCACGGCGGACGAGCCGTTGCTGGCGATCTACTTTCGTCTGGACCACGCAATGGCCGCGGAGCTCTGCATCCAGATCGATGAGCGACATGGGGCATCGTCGGCTTCCCCGCGCGGGCTGTACTCCTCACCCATGGAAGAGACGCTGGCAGCATCCGTCTTGCGTCTTCTCGAAGCGCTGGCGAACCCACCGGAAGGCGACGTACTCGGCCCCGCACTCGTGCGCGAGATCTATTACCGGATCCTTTCCGGTGCGCAGGGCGGATCGCTGCGCGCAGCGCTGGCGCAGCAGGGCAAGTTCGGCATGGTGGCGCGCGCGATCCGCCTGATTCATAGCCGCTACGCCGAAGCCCTTAGCGTTGACGAGCTTGCGAGCGAAGCCGCGATGAGCGCGCCCACCTTCCACGCGCACTTCCGCGCGATGACCGGCATATCGCCAATGCGCTATGTGCAATCCACGCGCTTGCATCAGGCGCGCCTGCTCATGCTTCGCCAGCACACCACGGCGGCAGCGGCGGCCGCTGCGGTCGGTTACGAAAGCGCGTCGCAGTTCAGTCGCGAATTCAGGCGCTTGTTCGGAAGACCGCCGGTTGAAGAAGTGGAGCGGATGAAGCGGAACTTCGCCATGCCTGCGGCGCTGACGCCATCTGCGTTCGTGTCGTCTCACTGATCGAGAGTATCTGGCAGCGATACATCGCAACGAGAGGCTGGCGAAAGAGACGCTGACCCCAGCATGCTGATTTCGTTCGTCTTTCCTGATGTGACGGACTAATCGACTGATCGGGGCACCCGATTCACCTTGCCGCAAGGAACTGAAAGGCACACTCGATCGGGCAATGACCCCGGCCTCGTGCCTCGTACGGAGATAGACCCATGCGCCATTCCGCCCTGCTACTCGCCGGTTCCCTCGGCCTGATCCTGGCCTCAAGCGCCTTTGCTTCCGACCGACCCGACCCGGGCAAGCTGACCACTCGCTGCCTGGATGCCGCAGCGAAGAAATACGACGTAAAGAACGACTACATCCAACTGCAACCGATTCAGGCCGCCGATTCCGGCTCGGGCTACTCGATCGCAGGTACCGCCGACGCGGGCATGGATGGCAAGAAGAATTTCAGCTGCCAGTTCGACAAGAAGGGCAAGCTGGCCAACCTCGTTCCCGAAGGTAAGTAAGTCAGGAGATGGATGGCCGCGCGCAGGGCGCGGCCATCTGTTGGGTAAACAGGATACTCTGGCACTTACACACCCACAGCCGCACGTCAGACCGCATTCTCAGATGAGGGATCATGAAGAAAGCGCTACGCGTTTCCGCCGCTGTCTGCATCCTCGCCACAGCCTGTGCAAGCACCCCGCATCCCGACGTTGCATCAGCGCGAGTCGGAACGGAAAGTCCAGCTACGCGCACCACGAAGGCGATTGATGCGATTCTCTACACGGACTCCTCGCGTGAAAATCTTCTCGCCGAGTTGAAACCCTATGCCTCACCCATGGAGTCCATGGAGGACTTACAAAGAAGGCTCGATTTCCTGTTCTGCCTTGGAAGCGGGCCCGGCGTACTGGATTGCCAGGTGGGCAATAGCGGTCTCAGTCTCGTGTTTGATCCGGACAAGAAGCTCAGGCTGATGCGTCGGAGCGCCCGCGTGGTCGGAGGCATCGCATTCCCGGAGATGTCCATAACGGATCGCGGGTTCGAGTGGCACGGATATATGCGGTGGTATCAGAACTAATGGCAATGGGTGTCGTAAGCAATCACCCGTCGTGGTTCGCGCTGCTCAGGAACTGCATTTGCATGGAAACGAGTTCGGGAAAGGGCACGTCCTTGCGCGACATCCCTGTTTTCTCGCAACTGCGCGCGAGCGCCATTTGAAAACCCTTAAGGTCGACTCGAATTTGCTTCGGTCCCGGCACGTCCAAGCCCGCCTCCGTGCGGAGCCAGTTACGTACTTTCAGAATCGTCTGATCCACATCGCCGCCGTGCGCTTGCAGGTCTTGTCCTGCTATATCCGATAGGCACTTCTGGCACGTGTATTTCTGACGTTCGAGGATCAATGCCGTGTGGCCTGCGTGCTCTCCGCCGGCTGCCCTGAGTCCCAGGGTAAGGCCGAGCTCGAAGGGCATATTGAATCGCGGAAGCTGATTCGTGGAATCGAGCTCGACAGCGGATAGATCGTGGATGCTGTACGGCGACGCTTTGATGAGGCGAGTGATCTTGTCCATGCGGACCTCTCCACTATCACCCTTTTCCAAGGCAGACCGCGGATGAAATCCGCAAGCGAGCACGGTGAAGGCCATCGCCTCGAAGAGAGAGGCATAGTCCTCGGTGAACGGACAATTGATGAAGACGCTGGTGAAGGACTTCCGTGCCCATGCTTTCATGGCTCAGCGCTTCTTCGCTGCCTTCGACGCCTTGGCTGTCGAGCGATCCGGAAAGCGCCAACCCGGCAGCAATCCTTCGGCGGCCATCGATGCCAGTACCTCGTCCATCAAGGCGGCGCGCTTAGCGCGCGTCAGGAGGACCCCACGCGTGGGGAAGGGAATGTGCTCGATGGAATATTTCATTCGTTTAGCCATCTGCGAATTATATTGCTATTCGACGACGATGACTGCGTCGTCCGATGCTGACGAAAGTCGGAGTTTCCGCCCGAAAATTCGTAGGCAAACGCTCGAACATTTCGTTGAACGACGACGCAATCCAACAGTGCGCAGCGCACCTACAGACAACACGAAGTTGTTTTGCTACGTTTCTAACCGTTGCCCGCGTCGTCGACACAAACGCCTCGCAGACAACCATCGCTTCATGCGGTGAAGAAGCGCGAGCCAAGGGTGCGTCAACACCCCTGACCCGCTAACCACAACCAACTAGAGAAGAGTTGATATGGCTGACACCGATCATACGGCACCTGCTCGCCCGCCGAATCCCCCAGGCGACACACCCACCGGTTACCGAGCCGTCTGCGCACCTCGCAGACACGGTTGAAGAACCGCGGCGGCAGCCGTTCTACTCAGATATTTCTCGGCCGAGCAGCGCGGCGTGTCGCCGTGTGACCCGAGGAATGGGAACTGACGCCGCAGCACACTTCGTCAATCACGCCGCTCGGCGCCCGGTCACGGGCAGCCGGTAAACCCGCGAGTCCGTGTGATCCGCGGCACGTCGTGCTGTGCATGGCGTGCCGCACCTGGACGAGCTGCGGCAAAGGCAGAGGAAGAAAGAAAATGACTGCATCGAATAGCCACAGGAAGGATGGCCGCGTCACCTATCACGTCGATCCCGAGGCAACGGCGCACGAGCTGATGAATGCTGCCACTGAGTGGCTCCAACTCGCACGCGGCCTCACCGGACTGTTGGCCGATCTCGTACACGAAGCCGACACGGTCGATTGCCAGCGCATGGCCATCGGGCTGGAAGCCATTGCTGCGCTGACCCTGATGGGCGTGCAATGCACGGCACAAGCTCACGTGCGAATGTGCTGGGAGAAAGTTACGGCGACTGGCGATCCGTGAATCGCATGCGACCCTGTCCGGCTGCACTTTCGAACTATGGAGTCGGCGCCTGCTTTGCCATCGCCTGAGCCAACTGGGCAGCGAAAGCTCGCTGGTAGGCAGGCCGTGCTTCGCCACGAGCGACATAAGCAGCAAGGTTGGGAAACTCGTCGAGAATGCCCGAAGGTCTCGACCTCAGCAGCACCGACACCATGAGCAAGTCGCCGGCGCTGAACTCACCGTCGAGCCACTCGGCGTCGCCAAGGCGGGAAGAAAGCTGGCGAAACCGATGGCGGATGCGATCGAAGACCAGGGGCATGCGCTCCTTGGTCCAGGGTTTATCGCCCTCTACAAATTTGACGATAACGATTTCAAGAATTGCAGGTTCCACGGAGTTGAGCGCGGCGAACATCCACATGATCGCCCGCGCCCGGGCGTCCGCGTCTTCCGGCAACAGACCCGGATGGCGCTCGGCGAGATGGAAGACAATCGCACCGCTCTCGAAGAGGCAGAGGTCACCCTCTTCATAGGTGGGAATCTGGCCGAATGGATTCCGACACAGATGCGTGGATTCCTTCAGCGCAGTGAACGAAAGAGGGAGAACCTTATAGGGTTGGCCCACTTCTTCCAACGCCCAACGAACGCGCGTGTCGCGTGCGAGCCCCTTGCCGCCATCGGGCGACTGTTCAAAGGCTGTAATGGTGATGGTCATCGCCAGGCTCCTCAATCAGTGAAATGGATGCACTTCGACTTGCGGTCGTCGGGCCCACGGGTTTCCGTAGCCTTACTACGCCGTCGAATGGGCGGGCGGGAATTCGACAGGTCTTCCAGATGTATTTTCCGGTCGCCCCGTATCAGACATAAGACGTCCCTGCGAACGCGGCATTCACGCCTAGAAAGCCACGCTCCATCACGGTCACGAAGGCCACGGCCGGTTCGCGGCCCTCGCGAAACGCCCGAAGGGCATCGCCGTACGCGACCACGAGGGTGGAAACCAGCATGGCCGCGGCGAGGCGCGCATCAGGATCGGCGTGCGGCCTGCCCACTGCATCGGACAGCATCTCACCTAGATCATTGCCGAGTGTCACCTGGAGCTCGCGCGCGTAGGTCGTGAGCGCCGGGCTCTCCACCACGGTGCGCCAGAACTGAATCGGCCGCGCGGACATCTGGAAGATCGGATGCCCGGTCTCCAGAAGCGTTCGCATCAGCGCCTGGAACGCGTGGACGGGCGACTGCTTCCCGCGACCGAGGATCGCATCGCGCACCAGGGCCCGGACTTCCTCCTCGCGGTCGAAGATCAGGTCCTCCTTGCGCAGGAAGTAGTTGAACACCGTTTTCCTGGCGACCCCCGCTTCCCTCGCGACCTCGGTCACCGAGACGTTATCGAAGCCGCGCTCGACGAACAGACGCGTGGCGATGTTCGAAATCGCCTGGCGCGTCTCCGCCTTTTTCTGGTTCCGAAGCCCGTCCGGTTTTGACATCAGGCTGTCTACCCTGTAGAAACTTACACCTAGTGTAACTTTTTAATGCGCGAGTGTCTCCTGGCCCTCGCCTGAGGATATCGCCTTGATCTACGACGTTATCGTGGCCGGTGCGGGCCCGGTGGGCCTGTTTCTCGCCTGTGAATTGCGCCTTGCCGGCCTGTCGGTGCTGGTGCTGGAGCCGCAGGAAGACCCGCGCGCTCCCTTGAAGCGCCTGCCATTCGGTATGCGCGGTCTCTCCGCGCCCTCGATCGAAGGGCTCTACCGGCGCGGCATGCTGGACGACATCGCAGCGCTGCAGCCCACGAAAGAGGGATCCGGTTCTGGCGCCCTGGGCGCGGCACATTGGATGGACCAGCCCCGACGTCCGGGCGGTCACTTCGCCGGCATCCAGTTTTACGAGGACAAGATCGATCGATCGAACTGGCCGTGGCGTCTGCCCAGTCCCGCAGGCACGAGCATGATGGTCGACATGGAGTCCCTGGAACTGACGCTGGAGGCACGCGCGAAGGCGATGGGAGCCGATATCCGACGTGGCCTTGGCGTCGAGGGCCTCGAGCCCTCGGATGAGACCGTGCTCGTACGCGCGGGTAGCGAGGTGTTTCGCGGCCGCTGGCTCGTCGGTTGCGATGGCGGTCGTAGCACCGTGCGCAAGGCCGGCAACTTTGCCTTCGTCGGCACCGACCCCGAATTCACCGGCTACTCCGTCGATGTCGAGATTGCCGAACCGGATGCGCTTCGGCCCGGCCGCCACTACACACCGACGGGCATGTACACCTACGGACGACCCGGAACCGTCGCCATGGTCGAGTTCGACGGAGGCGCCTTTCATCGTACGCAGCCGATCACGCTCGAACACGGGCAGGCGGTGCTCCGTCGTGTCTCGTGCACGGAAGTCACCCTGACTTCCCTTCGACTTGCCACGACATGGACCGATCGCGCCCACCAGGCGACCACGTATCGTAACGGACGGGTTTTGCTCGCCGGCGACGCCGCGCACATCCATTCCCCCTTGGGCGGTCAGGGCCTCAACCTCGGTCTTGGCGACGCGATGAATCTCGGATGGAAGCTGGCCGCGACGATCCGGGGCGATGCACCGGATGGACTGCTGGACACCTACACGACCGAACGGCATCCGGTGGGGGCGAAGGTCCTGGACTGGTCGCGCGCGCAGGTTGCGCTGATGCGGCCGAGCCGCAGTTCCCGCGCGCTCGAAGCCATCGTTCGAGACCTGATCGACACAGCTGATGGCGCGACGTATTTCGCGCAGCGCGTGTGGGGCGTCTCTCTTCGCTACGACCTTGGCGAGGAACATCCGCTGGTAGGTCGCAGCGCTCCCGATGTCGTGCTGACCGATGGGACGCGGCTCGGCGAGCATCTCAGGACCGGAAAAGGCCTGTTGCTGCAGTTCGACGTGCGTGCATCGCTTGAAGCCCTGGCAAGCCGCTGGGGAGATCGCGTCACCTACGTTGCCAGCGACGCAACGGATCGACTGGGCCTGAGCGCCTTGCTCGTGCGGCCCGATGGGATCGTGGCCTGGGCCGTTGAAGGCGAGGCGGACCCTGATGACCTCGTTCGGCATTTATCGCGATGGTTCGGCGAGTCCTGATCGTTCGCTCACAACCTGGATAGTGAGACTGGCGGATCCGCGTGCACATGGCATACCTTGCACGTCCAAGGGGGAAGTCATGAAGCTATCGCTCACGAGGGGGTCGCTCCGGTGAATGTCTATTCGCGTGGGCGGCCGCTGCTGTTCCTGGTCTTCGCCCCGGCAGTACTGGCCAGCATCGCGATGTTGCTGCTACCTTCGTTGGGCGGCCTGATCATCGTTATCGGACTGTTCGGCCTGCTCGGCCTGTCGGGCCTTCTGGGTGCGTGGCTTGCCCTGCTTTCGCCAGCGTTGTTTGGCCGATGGAAAGGCATCTCCATACTGTTCCTCATGCTCGGCGTGGTCATCGCTGTGCTCGCTGTGACGATCGGTACCGGCGTCGACGCATACGACCCGTCCTGGACGGGTGGGTTTGCCGGCACAGCGGCGAGCTATGGCGTTCTTTCCAGCTGGTTCGTGTGCGCTCTTTCCGATACGCCTGAGGCACGTGGGCGCATGACCATGGAAAGCATCGTCCTCGCACTCATCGTCGCTATCGGGACGGCAGTCGTCCCCGTCGCCGGCTTCGTCGGGTCACGCGGCTATGTCAATGACATCTGGTGGGCGGTAGGCACGGAGGGTGAGAGGCAAGCGAAGATCGCGCAGGATGCGATCGACGCTTACACAAGCTCCCATGACGGAGCCATGCCTGCCGACAACCATGCCGCTGGCCTTCCGCCACCCACCGACCTCCACGGTCGTTACGTCTACAGCGTTACCGTGCGGGAGGGCGTCATCACCGTGGTCTACGGCAACGATCCGATCGCTACGTTGTTCGGCGCAGACACGCTTGGCTTCCGCCTCACGGTAGCGCCGGTGGACAAGCTGTCCCTCGGAGGGATGCGGGCCTGGTCGTGTATTAGTGAGGGCAGCGGGCGATACGGTGCGCCAATGTTCACTGGCGTCTGCGCGCACGAATCCTAGTTTCAGCGCTGGGATTGGTTGGCTCATTGGAGGCCGCCGTGTTTTGAGCGCTCGACGCGACCTTACCAACCTTGCGATGACGGTCGACACTGTTCTGCATGACGGCCAGGGCAACGCAGAGCAAGATGCCGACGACCGTTCCGGCACCCAGGAACACCGGCAGACGTCGGCGAGTGGATAGCGCGGCGTACGCAGGAATGCGGGGAGCGAGCCAGCCGACCAGCGCGAAGCCTACGACAAGCGCCGGTGGCACGAACAAAACATAGGTGTAGTGATTGGACGGATCCGGATCTGGACCGCCCAATGGCCACGGCAAGTGCATGGCCCACGCCACAATCATCGTCGGCATTTTTTTTGCTCCCCCTGTCCTCGGGGCGATTCTAGCCGCTAGCCGATGCTGAAGAATGTGAGCGAGTGTGTTCGGGGGAGGTAATTGGCCGGGGGCCGCTTGGCGCGAAGGACAACGCCTTTCAGGTAAACATGGCGAAGCGCGTCTTCCCGTTACTAATTTATACAACACAGGGGGACTTGCGGAAAGCCCTGGTGCGTAGTTCAGCATCGCCACTCCTTCAACGTGACAGGAAGCGGGAGTAACGAGATGACTGAATCACAAACGTACTACCACGGCACGAAAGCCGATTTGGAAGCGGGTGATCTCATCGTGCCGGGCTACGCATCCAACTTTGGGCGGAGGAAACACGCGACTTTCGTTTACCTCACCGCCACCATGGAGGCGGCCGTCTGGGGCGCTGAGCTAGCCATTGGTACGGGGCGCGGCAGGATCTATGTCGTGGAACCGACGGGCCCCATTGAAGACGATCCAAACCTGACAGATAAGAAGTATCCCGGAAATATAACCAAGTCCTATCGCTCTCGCGATCCGTTTCAAGTGACCGGCGAGGTTCTTAACTGGACGGGTCATTCACCCGAGCAGCTCCAGGCAATGCGGGATCGCCTTGAGGAGCTCAAGCAAATGGGCGTCGAGGCCATTGAATAAAAAGCGGCTAGGCGAAGATGTGCAGCGCCGCGTACTGCAGCAGCATGATCGTCTTCGCATCGACTATCTCGCCGCGTTCGATCATGGCAAGCGCCTCGTCGAATTCCACTTCGACCACTTCGATGTCCTCGCCCTCCCCTTCAAGCCCGCCGCCGCGACCGACCTTGGTCGAGGCGTCGTACTCGGCAATGAAGAAATGCAGCTTCTCTGTCACCGAGCCAGGGCTCATGAAGGCCTCGAAGACCTTGCGCACATCGTGGATCCGATAACCGGTCTCTTCTTCGGCTTCCAGGCGGATACGTTCTTCCGGCGTGGCGTCGTCGAGCAAACCCGCGGCCGCCTCGACCAGCATGCCGTCGTGACCGTTGACGTACGCGGGGAAGCGGAACTGGCGAGTCAGCACCACGCGCCGCGCGTCGGGCTGATAGAGCAACACGACGGCTCCGTTGCCACGATCGTAGGTCTCACGCTGCTGGCGCTGCCAACTGCCGTCGGAGCGCTGGAAGTCGAAGGTGGTGGTCTTCAGCACGTACCAGTTATCGGAAAGGAGACGGCTTTCGACGATACGAACACGTTCAGAGGAAGCGGACATACGAAACCTGCGCACTGGACCGGAGGACGGCGTTACGGTAGTGTGCAATTTCGTGCAATGTCAATGAATTTCGTGCAACCATGCTGACCACCCATCGAAAGCAGGCCATCCTCGCCGCGCTCAAACGCGATGGCCAGGTCGTGGCGAAGACACTGAGCGAATCGTTCGGGGTTTCCGAGGACACGTTGCGCCGGGATTTGCGCGAACTCGCGGCAGAGGGACTGTTGCAACGCGTGCATGGCGGCGCACTGCCCGCCTCGGCCGCTGTCGGTGATTTCGTGCAGCGCCAGGACATTGCATCCGCTGCGAAGCTGGCGATCGCGACACGTGCGGCAGCCATGATTCTGCCAGGACAGGTCGTGATCCTGGACGGCGGGACGACGTGCGTGCAACTCGCCCGTTGCCTTCCACCCACGCTCGCGATCACGGTCGTGACGCACAGCCCGAGCATCGCTGTCGAGCTGGCCTCACACCCCCTCGTGGAGGTGCTACTTATCGGCGGGCGACTGTTCAAGCACTCGATGGTCGCGGTGGGCGCCTCGGCCATCGAAGCCATGGCGCACATTCGCGCAGACGTCTATTTCATGGGCGTCACCGGCGTCCATCCCACCGAAGGCCTGAGCACCGGTGACCTCGAAGAGGCCTATGTGAAGCGTGCTCTCGCTGCCCGGGCGGCGGAAGTGGTTGTGCTGGCCTCGACCGAGAAGCTCGGTGCCGCGTCGCCCTACGTCATCGCGGACATCAACACGGTGAGCAGCATCGTTGTCGACCGCGGTGCACCCGATGCGATAAGGCGGCAACTGCGCGCGAAGGGCGTCGCCGTCGTTGTCGCCTGAAGCGTCCTCAGTCGAGACGCTCTCGTCTGTGCTCCCTTCGATGTTCCGCTACTAGCCAGTGGCGCATAATCGCGAATTGGCTATCGAAGGACGCTTCTCAATGGCAACCGAGGGTTCACAGCGAATCGTCATCGCGGGCGGCGGTATCGCAGGTCTGGCGACCTGGCGCGCCTTGAAACAACGAGGCGTCGACTCGCTGGTAGTAGAACGCAGGCCGCTCGCGGCTGATGGTGGTCTCGCCATCAATCTTCCCGGGAACGCCATCGCGGCGCTTGCACAACTCGGCTTAGCCCACGACATCGAGCGACTGGGCCATCCCGTGCGCAAGCGCGAATACCGCACGCAGGACGACCGTCTTCTCGCGACCATCGACGAGGACGCGTTCTGGGGTGAGGCCATGCGTCCGCGCGCCGTCCGTCGTTCCGACCTCATGACGATGCTCGGTGCTGGCCTGGATGCATCCGCCCACAGAGTAGATCGCTCCATCGCGGCCGTTCGTCAGGACGCCACTGCCGCCCATGTCCGCCTGGACGATGGCGAGGACCTGTCCGCCCACCTGCTGGTGGGCGCAGATGGCGTCCGTTCCACGGTGCGACAGGCAGTCATGGCGACGTCGCAAACCTCCGCTGCCCGCCTCGCCTCCGCCAGCTGGCGTTTCATGGCGCCGAACCCCGGCGTCGATGGCTGGACCTTGTGGACAGGCAAGCGCGGCATGATCCTGCTCCTGCCCGTCGACGATGCGACGGTCTACGGCTGGGTCGCCCTGGACTCACCGGATGTCGCTTCCGACGATCTGCAGCAGCTGGACCATGTCTTTCGCGACTTTCCCGAGCGGGTCCGTAACGCGCTCTCCTGGGCGCTCGCTCACCCAGAAGCCCTCTACCACTCGCCGATCGAGGAAGTGCGACTAACCCAGTGGAGTGAGGGCCGGGTGATCCTTATCGGTGACGCGGCACACGCCACCGCGCCGGTATGGGCGGAAGGTGCCGCATTGGCGATGGAGGATGCTCTCGTACTCGCCAACATCGTCGCCGGAACCGATGACGTCATGACGATCGGGCGCCGCTTCGAGCAGGCACGCCAGACGCGGGTCGCGCATGTGCAAGCCGCAACCGATCGTCTATCGAAGGCGGCTCGCCTTCCCTACGGTCTTCGTCGCCTGGTCATGCCATTCATCGTCCCGCGCAGCTATCGGGCCACTTACGCTCCGCTTAAACACGCTGACGCTAAGTGATGGTCCTCGCGCAGGGCTTCGACATTCGGCACCACGTTACGGATCGACCACCGATTCCAATTCCAAGGACGTGCGCTCCTGGCGAAGCAGCCAGCGAGCGATCGGGTAGGCGCCGCGCACAAAGAACCCAGCGATGACGATCTGCAGGATATCGACCGCGACGCTCAGCTTTCCGCTACTTCCGAGCCATCGGAAGGCGGATTCACCGCTTTCCGAGGCAAACGCCACGGCGTTGATCCAGAGCCTGATCAGGGGAAGGAGGGCTTCCTTGAGCCACCACAAGCCCATGAGCATGCAGCCAACGGCCAGCAGATCGACGGTCGAAGGCTTCACGTTTTCCATCTTCCCAAGGCCTGAGACAAGCCACCGCGACAGGGGGCCACTCATCACCCACACGATGGCGGCTACCGCGATGAACAGTCCGACGAGGGACAGGCCCAGCAGAGACGGATTTCCCCACTCGGCAGTCATCTTCTTCAATGCATGCGCGGTCCAGAAAAGCTGAAACGCCGCCAGGCACAGCCATAGGGCAAACAATCTCAAACCGACTGCAACGATCTGTCTTGCCGTCATTCCCTTTCCCCTGAGGCCGGTCCGCGCAGGTCCTGCTTCGCCTTCATGATGACGCCATAAACGTCGCGAACCTTGGGCAGCAGGTCGAACATGGGAGGCATGCGCTTCGCCGACCCCGGCATCGCCGAACCAAACATCATGGGCACGCCAAACGGGTTCGGCCCGAACTGGATGCTTCCCGCACCATTGGGGCGTTCGCTCAGCGTGATGTCGCTCAGCGATGCAAGAGGCAGGTTCTTCACCTCGCGATTGATCCATCCGCTGACGATGATGACCCGCTGGTCCGTCACGCCATACTGGGTACGACTGCGCAGGTAGGCATCGCCGAAGAAACGACCGGCGATCATGTACAACCCGACGAGTACGAAGGGTATGCCCCAGAGGCCGAAGAGGAGGGGCGCGCCTTTCTGAAGGACGGAATACTCCCAGAAGAACGCGAAGCCACCCCAAAGCAGGCTGAAAGGGATGGCCAAGGCGTCGCTCGGTCGCAGGCGGACGCCTTGTTCCGGCGCGCCGCTCCAGAGCAATCGCTCGTCGCGCCCAAGCTCCCGCCTGAGCGACTGGTCAATCGATGCCGACATCTCTCCCTCTCCCTTGCACCGTGCTGTTCAAGCGCATCCAGTGGCGGAGCTTGCCGACGACAATGTCAATCCGCAAGTGACGTGCGGTTCGCAAGAGCTTGCCGCCTGGGCGAGAGACAATTGGTGCGCGCGTCGGGTGGTAGTGCCCTACCCGCAACACGATCTCGCACGCGGCTCGCGGTATTCGTCATGGCGCTGCCACCACACCCCCGTCTCGTTGCGACCCTTGGGTGCGCGATCAAGCCACTGATACATACCCCCAAATCCCGTCCAGACCACGCGCATACGTCGAGTACGCGTGGTAAACCACGCCGTCTTCGAGAACGAACGTGCTCAGCAACGAGGGAAACATCGTGGTTGACCAGATGGACCGCAACGCCGTTGAAGCCATCCGCTATCGCCGAGCACGAGGGGCAACCGGCGACATAGTCGGGCCCGAACATGAAGTGATAGATCAGGAGCTGCGAGCGGCCGGCAAAGAAGTCGCGCAGGGAGCACGCGCCCTCCTCGGTGTCGAAGCGGTACGCCTTCTCCACAGGCACCCACGGAAGCGCCTGCCGCTGGCTCGTCACGGCGTCACTGCGCCGGGTCAACTCTTTCTCGGCCTCCAGCAATGCCAGCCGCGCCTTTAGCCAGGTTTCACGGGTTCCCACGGCATGGCTGGTCATCGCTGCGGTCTCCTCAGGGGGCGTGAGCTAAAGTAGGTCCGACTCGGGTGGGTGGGGAGTGACAAGCGTGGCGGGATTCCCATGGACTCGCTGATCACCGCTGCGGCGCGGGCGCTCGCCAGGGGCGATCCCCTTGGCGCCTTGAACCGGGTCGCATTACGCGACGATGCGCCTGCCCTCGCCCTCCGCGGTATCGCCATGGCGCAGCTCGGGGACTTCGCCCGCGCAACTGCGCTCGTGCGACGTGCTGCGCGCGCCTTCGGATCGAAAGAGCCCCTCTCTCGCGCCCGGTGTGTCGTCGCCGAAGCAGAGATCGCCCTTGCCTCCCGCGACCTCGGCTGGCCGACGAAGGCACTCGATGCCGCACGAGCCACCCTCGAAGCACATGGCGACCGCATCAATGCCGCGCATGCGCGCTACCTGGAGAGCCGGCGATCGCTGCTGGTCGGACACGTCGACGACGCCGATCGCGCCCTCGCGACGCTCGATGTTGCCTCACTGCCACCTGCCTTGATGGCGGCCAGCCAGCTGGTCGCGGCGGGAATTGCCATGCATCGCGTGCGAGCGGGTGATGCGCGTACGGCACTTTCCCATGCGCAGCACGGAGCACGAACCGCCGGCATTCCCGCTCTCATCGCGGAAGTCGAGCGCGCATTGATCACCCTCGATTCGCCGGTGGCCCGCCTGATTACGCGCGGCGAGGAGCAGCCTCTTCGCCTGGATGAGGTCGAAGCGTTGCTGATGTCTCGTGTCCTCATCGTCGACGCGTGCCGGAACGTCGTGCATAAAACGGGCACCGTGGCATCGTTGGCGACGCGCCCCATCCTTTTCGCCCTCGTACGCGCCCTGGCGGATGCGTGGCCGGCCGATGTGTCCAGGCAGGCGCTGATTGCAGGTGTGTTTCGCACGAAGCATCCTGACGAGACGCATCGTGCGCGGTTACGTGTCGAGATCGGGCGACTGCGCGAGCTGCTGCGACCACTGGCGGACGTGGAAGCGACGAAGCACGGCTTCGTCCTGATACCGCGCGACTCGGACGAAGTGGTGGTGCTGGCCCGTCCTGTCGACGAGGTCCACGCCACCTTGCTCGCCTTCCTGGCCGACGGCGAGGCCTGGTCGAGTTCCGCTCTGGCGCTGGCTCTCGGCGCCAGCCAACGCAGCGTGCAGCGCGGTCTCGAATCCCTGTCCGCAGCGGACAAAGTGCAGTCGTTCGGCCGCGGACGGGCACGCCGATGGATAGCGCCACCTCTTCCCGGATTCGCGACGACGTTGTTACTCACCGCCCCGCTGCCGGGTGATTAGGATGAGCCCATGAACAGAAAAGCAGCTCAACTCATACGCGAGTACGGTCCCTTCCCGGGTGTCGACATGGTCGCTGGCGTGACGTTCGATGGCGAGCATGTGTGGTTCGCTTCCGGCGGCCAGTTGCAAGCGCTCGACCCGGAGAGCGGGGGCATCGTGCGTTCGATCGATGTGGCGGCCCACGCCGGCACGGCCTTCGACGGTACGCACCTGTTCCAGCTGGCCGAGGATCGCATCCAGAAGGTCGATCCGAAGACAGGGCAGGTGCTGGCCACCATCCCGGCACCCGGTAACGGCGGCGACTCCGGTATGGCATGGGCCGAAGGAACGCTATGGGTCGGCGAATACCGCAACCGGAAGATCCATCAGATCGATCCCGAGACTGGTGAGATCCTTCGCAGCATCGACTCCAATCGCTTCGTCACGGGCGTCACGTGGGTCGATGGGGAGCTGTGGCATGCCACCTGGGAGGATGACGCCAGCGATCTGCGGCATATCGATCCTCAATCCGGCGAGGTGATCGAGCACCTGGACATGCCAGCCGGCACCGGCGTGTCCGGGCTCGAATCCGATGGGAAGGACCGGTTTTTCTGCGGTGGGGGTGACAGCGGCAAGGTCCGGGCGGTCAGGCGCCCGCGGTAAGGGCAGCCGGCATGGACACTAGCTTGGGGCATGCCGGCTATGCCGGCTCGGCATAGGCGCTGTCGGGCAGGAGACGCAATTTCGGCAACTACCTCCCCTGCAGGGGGGCCAGGCCGCTGTTTCCGCAAAAAAAGGCTGCTGCGGGCGAACGTGCTTCTATCGCAGGACATCGCCTACTATCACGCAATGAATATACCTCTCGTGGCCCCCCGGAAAGACACGAACCAGGGCAGCCTCGCCGTCGTCGGCATGGGCATGACCCTCGGCTCCCATCTCACCCCGCTGGCGCGCAGCCACATCGAACAGGCCGATGTCATTTTCGCCGGCCTCTCGGACAACATCGTCGAGCAGTGGCTGGAGCGCATGCACCCCGACGTGCGTAGCCTGCAGCCGTACTACCAGGAAGGTAAGTCGCGCCGGAAGACCTATGAGGAATGGGTCGACCTGATGATGACCGAGGTCCGCGCCGGCAAGCGCGTCTGCGGTGTCTTCTACGGCCACCCGGGCATCTTTGCCTGGTCGCCGCACAAGGTCATCGAGGTCGCCCGTGCCGAAGGCTTCCAGGCTCATATGGAACCGGGCATCTCCGCCGAGGACTGCCTCTATGCCGACCTGGGCATCGACCCGGGTACCGCCGGCTGCCAGCACTTCGAGGCCGGGCAGTTGCTTTTCTATGAGCGTCGCATCGATCCCAGCGGTTATCTGGTGCTGTGGCAGGTTGGCCTGGTGGGCGACCGTTCGCTCGCCCGATTCACAACCAGCGGCGCGTACCGTCAGGTGTTGGTCGACGTACTGAGCCAGGATTATCCGCTGGACCACGAGATCATCCTTTATCGCGCGGCCACGCTGCCTATCCAACAGCCACGCATCCGCCGCATCGCCCTGCGCGACCTGCCGCATGTCGATGTGCCCACTGAAGAGACGGTGATCCTGCCGCCTGCCGCGCCGCTGAAGGCGAACATGGCCATTCGGGAGCGCCTGGCTGCGCTGGACAAGCTGGAAAAAGAAGCCTTCCTGGCGTGATCCAGACGTCGTTTACTGCGTCAACAACCACAGAAAGGAGAACGACATGCGAGATACCATTGAAATGCTGGAAGCGATCGGTCGCGACGCGTCGTTACGTCACGCCTCCGCGCAGGATCTGAGCGCGGCTCTCGAAAAGGCACACGCGTCACCGGCCCTCACTTCTGCCGTAGCGTCCGGTGACAGCTCAGTGCTCTTCACGGAGCTCGGTTACAAGATCATGCAGGTACCCCAGGTCAATCAACACTTCTGCGGTCCCGCGTAGCCTCAAGAAATCCGGGCCGCTGCCTTCAACATGTTCTTATAGACCAAGCAAACAGGGGATTACATGTCAGACACGATCGAACTACTCGAAGCCATCGGCCGCGACGCTTCGCTACGCCACGCCACGTCGGAAGAGCTGGCCATCGTTCTCCAGCAAGCCAAGGCTTCCGAGGCCCTTACGGCAGCTGTGGCATTCGGTGACAGCTCGCTGCTCGCCGCAGAGTTTGGGCACAACACAAATGCTACGCCCCAGGCAACTCAGACGCCCAGCCATGAGGAAGGTGAGGTTGATCCGAAACACGACGACGCCCCTTCGACACCCGATGACGAGAAGTCGTCGATCAAAGAATCGACCAGGTAACGATGTTTCAGCTGCGCAGCGGCATCAGGTCGTGGGCCGTCATTACGGCCCTGGCCTTTTGCGCGCTCGTGCAGCCCTCGTTGGCCAGGGCGTTTACGGACCATGCCGGCCTCCTCGATGAGGCCGAGCGGCTACGCACCAAGGACCACCCGCAATTTGTTCAGCGCCTGTCGCAAATTCACCTCGAATCAAGCAACCTGACGACGGCCGAACAGTGGCATCTGCGCTATCTCGATGCATGGGAAGCCATGTTCGAGGGCGAGTACGCGAAGTCGGAATCCCAATTTCGCGAGGTTATCAAGCATTCCGGCGACAACGCCCTGATAGCGAAAGCATCGGCGCTTCTGCTGAGTAACCTTGCCCTGAATCGCCGTTACGAAGAGGCATTCGCACTAGCTAACAGGCTGACTACGACCCTGCCCTCCGTGACGGATCCGCTGGCTCGATCCACGGTACTCACGAATCTGTCGCAGATGATGAATTTTGCAGGTCAAACCGACCTTGCGATCAAGTACGCCGACATGGCCGAAAATACCATGGCGCCGGATGAATCCGTGTGCCTTGCCGTTTGGCTGAAGGCCGCTGCGCTTTATAACGGAAAGCGACTCAAATCTTCCAGCCCGGAGCTGGCGCGAGCCGTCGACGCCTGTTCTTCTTCCCGGGAAGGCGTAACGACCAACAGTGCACTACTGCTCATGGTGAGCCTTCTTCTCGACGAAGGGCAGCCGCTCAAAGCGACGGCTCTCCTGGATCGGCTCGATCCCAGCATTCGTATCAACCGCTACTTCCCGCATGCAGAGTCGGCGCAGGTGCAACGGGCCCAGGCCTACGAAAAATTGGGTAACGATGGCGAGGCCAAGAAAGCCGCGTTAGCTGTGGTGGCGATGAACAGCGCCGACGCGACGAACGACTGGGTAAGAGACGCGTACGGAATCCTCTACAGAGTTGAAAAACGACAGGGCAATGTCGCTGCCGCCCTCTCGTACTACGAGCACTTTGTTACGCTCGACAAGGGCTATCTCAATGACGTCGGCGTCAGGAGCATGGCCTACGAGGTAAGTCAGCAGCAGCAGATGGTGCAGAATCTCACGACGGAAAGTCTGAGCACGCAGAACCGCATCCTTCGATTGCAGCAGTCGCTGGATGCCAGCACCGTAGCGAAAGGTCGGCTCTATATTGCACTTCTTCTGGTTATCCTGGCGTCCATCGGATTGCTGCTCTTCCGGGTAAAGCGCTCGCAACTTCGCTTCAAGCGAATGTCTTCACTGGACGGCCTGACGGGCATCCTGAATCACCAGCATTTCATGAGCGAGGCCGAGCGGCTGCTGTACATTCAAGAGAAGAAGCTCGGCAGTGCCTGCCTCATTTCCATCGACCTCGACCACTTCAAGCAGGTCAACGACACGCATGGCCACGCCATGGGTGACATCGTTCTTCAACACACCGTGGCCGTTCTCCAGGAGCATCTACGCCCGAGCGACCTGTTCGGTCGCCTGGGGGGTGAAGAGTTCTGCATCCTGCTCGCCGGTTGCTCGAGCAGCCAGGCGGTGGTGACAGCCCAGCGCTTGCGCGTCGCGATCGAAGCGAGTCCGGTCGAAGACGACGGCCGTATCGTCTCGCTGTCGGTCAGCGTCGGCGTGGCTTCAACGGACAGGTGCGGCTACGCGCTGGCACGCCTCTGCCGCGAGGCAGATGCAGCCCTATACCGCGCCAAGCGCGCCGGCCGCAATCGTGTCGTCACCGACGCCGAGAACGACACACTCACTGCGGCTTGAGATGAACATCACCCTCGATGAGATCCAGAACTTCATCGCCGTCGTCGATACCGGCTCGATCACCAAGGCGGCGCAGCAGCTGGACCAGACCGTCTCGGCAGCGAGCCGCACGCTAGGCCGGCTGGAAGAGAAGCTGCAAACTACCCTGCTCCGTCGCACCACGCGGCGTATCGAGCTGACGGACGAGGGTGAAGCTTTCCTCGAACGTGCACGCGATATCGTCGCTGCGGTCGAGACTGCCGAAGAGCAAATGGCCACGCGACGCAGCCGCCCCGCAGGGCGCCTGCGCATCGATGCCGCGTCGCCTTTCATGCTTCACGTCGTGGTGCCCCTCATCGCCGGCTATCGCGAGCGCTTTCCCGACGTGGACCTGGAGTTGCATAGCAGCGAGGGCTACATCGACCTGCTTGAACGGCGAACGGATGTGGCATTGCGCATCGGCAGGCTCAAGGACTCCACCCTCCACGCACGCCCCATCGGCAGCAGTCGCATCCGTTGCCTGGCAAGCCCCGCCTACCTCGAAGCGCGCGGCACGCCACGCAAGGTGTCCGAGCTGTCCAAGCACTCGCTGCTCGGCTTCACCGAGCCCGACACGCTCAACGACTGGCCCCTGCTCGACGAGAAGAAGCAGCCCGTACACATCAAGCCGACGATCAGTGCATCCAGCGGAGAGACCCTGCGTCAGCTGGCAATTGAGGGCAACGGCATCGTGTGCCTTTCCGATTTCATGACGCGCGATGACCGCGATGCAGGTCGACTGGTGCAGGTGCTGACGAAACACACCGTCGAGTTCCGCCAGCCGATCAATGCCGTGTACTACCGCAATACCGCGATCTCCGCGCGTATCGCGTCACTCGTGACGTATCTGGTCGAGGCCATAGGCGATAACGGCTTCGATCACTGAACACACGGCGGCGATGTCCAGAAGTGCGAACGAAGTCGCATTTTTCAAGGCATTCGTGCACCACTAGCGTCATCCCCGCCAGCAAGAATATCCAAGCTCGCGAACAGGGAATCTTCGTTCATTCTTGTGGGGAGACATCATGATCAACCGCCATGCACGCGCGTTCTGCGCGTTTATCTGCTTGTGCGTTGCCGGAGCCGTCAATGCGTCCGACACGTCCTGTCCGCAGTTCTTCCAGGGCGAACAGGCACCCGACCTTATCGACAGCTCACTGGCCGAACGCACGACCGTCATATGCAACGAGGCCTACTCGGTGATCGCTTCGGGCGTCACCAAGGGACCGCTGTGGTCCGCCGAACATCTCACCGCGGCACAAATCGCCGACGCGCAAAACACGCCGCGCAAAGACGCCTTTCACGCCGAGACGGCAATTCCGGTCGCAGACCGCGCCGAACTGGCCGACTACAAAGGCAGCGGCTACGACCGCGGCCACATGACACCGTCGGGTGACGAGCCGGATGCGACCGCCCAGAAGCAAAGCTTCTCGCTGGCCAATATGGTGCCGCAGAACCACACGTTGAACACCGGAAAGTGGGAGCGCATCGAAACCTCCCTGCGCACCATGGCGACGGAAGATGGCGAAGTATTCGTCGTCACCGGCCCGGCTTTCGACGGTCCGACGCCCGACACGATCGGCGCCGATGCAGTGGTCGTTCCCAACTACACCTGGAAGGCGATCTACGATCCAAGCGAAGGCGGTGCTGCGGCCTGGCGTTGTTCGAACGTCGACGCACCCGTTTGCGCGGTGGTCTCGATCGACGCCATCATCGATGAGACGGGCATCGATCCGTTTCCGTCCTTGAGTGCGACGATCAAGGCCAACCCGATCTCGCTGCCGCTACCGAACTGAAGCATTCGCGAGCGGAGGGACCCGCTCGCAGTCAGCTGGCTCAGACGCCCGGCGGATTCGAATCGATGACCTGCACCTTGCCGCCCGTGGTCTCCGGCTGCACGCTTTCGTCGGTGGCCAACAGCACTGAGCCTGGCGCCAGCAGGGGCACGATCTTCTCCATGAACTCGCGCGGCACGGAGACGCGGTCGACCAGCGCTTCGTCCACGACCTTGCCCGCCTCGTCACCGTGGCCGGGTATGCCGATGGTGATCCAGTTCGGCATGTGCAGCCCGGCGCGCTCCGGCGCATCGGGCATGTAGCCTGAGGCGACGATGAACGCGTGCGTGCCGACCAGCGGGTCCTTCACTTCGACGCGGCTGCGACCGATCTCGATCCCGTTGCGGAATACGATGACACGGCTATCGGCCACGCTGAGCACCATCGAAATCGGACCGGTGGGCGACGCTTCCGGCGTCCACCGGTAGGGCACGCCATCGGCCAGCGGCGCCAGCGGCAGTTCACTGCCGTTGCGTGGGTCGATCGGAATGACTGCGCTGGGATGCACGACCGTCACCGGTGCCGTGCCCTGCTCGGCGACGACCACGGTCATGCCCATGTTGGTCGCATCGAACAGCAGCCGCGCGAATTCTGTGGGCATATGCACGCAGCCGTGCGATTCCGGATAACCGGGCAGACCACCCGCGTGCAGGGCTACGCCATCCCAGGTCAGGCGCTCCTGGTAGGGCATGGGGGCGTCGTCGTACTTCTTGGAGTGGTGGTCCTTGTCCTTCTGCAGGATGGTGAACACACCGGTGGGCGTCTCGTGGCCCTTCTTGCCCGTGCTCACCGTGCTCACCCCGATGAGGATGCCGTTGCGGTACGCGTAGGCGCGCTGCTCCGTGATGCTGACGATGACCGCCATCGGGCCGGGTGAGGCACCACGGCCACCCCAGATCCACTGGCCCGGCTTGAGATCGGCCGGCCGGGTGTCGGCGGGGCTGGACTGCTTCGCCCCCCATACCGGGATGGGGTTGGCGGCAAACGACACCGTGGTGAGCAACACGAACAGTACGACGGCAGCGACAACGCGTTTCATCCGGATCTCCGATGTTCCCCTTCGCACAAAGCGTAAACCGAGTACGGCCGCACGCGCGAGTATAGTTTTTGCGCATCCTACGGAGCAGGGAGCTCCTCCGCTTGCACATCTTCACCCCGCGGCGTGCGCCGGTGACCCGCCTCGCCCGTGAGGATGCTCAGCATCGGCCCGCGCGCGCCGGGCGCCTTGCCTAGCGGGCCGAAAAGCGCGTCACGACACCAGCCGAGCACGGTACGGTCCGACTGGAACAAGGGTGTCAGCCAGCGGCTCATGCGCTGGTAGACGCGCACGTGACCGTGGCGCTGGCGGCGGTAGGCATCGAGGGCGTGGTCGAGCTCTTCGTGCTCGCCCAGCGCGGCGGCGAGTGCGGCGGCGTCGAGCAGCGCCATGTTCACGCCCTGCCCCAGCTGCGGGCTCATGGCGTGCGCGGCATCGCCGATGACGACGAGACGATCGTGGTGCGGACGGCGTAGCACCACGTCGCGATAACGGGCGCGATTGAGCTGTTCGGAATGTTCGAGATGCGCGATATGCGGCGTGAGTTCGGGCCAGATGCCGGCTACCGTGGTCTTCATCGACGCGACGGCCAGGTCGTCGAAGGTGTCGACCTCTTTGCCCGGCAGGCTGAAATAGAACGTCACCCAGCGGCCGTCGTGGCCGGGACGCGTGCCAACCGGCAACATGCCGACCATGGCGCGGGTGCCGGCGTATCGTTGCAGCAGATGCGTCGGCGTAGCCCAGTCGTCGATGCGCAACAGGCACCACACTGCACCCCACGGATAGAGCTTCTCCCGGGCGACCTGGTTCTCGCAGCGCGAACGCAACACGGAATGCGCACCATCGGCGGCAATGGTCAGGTCGAACGGGCCGTGCTGCGCGCCGTCGTGATCGACCACTGATCGCGTGGCCGCATCGTAGCCGGCGATGAACACGCCCGTGCGCACCTTCGCGGCCTCGTGATGCGCCTCGCGCAGCAGCTCGAAGAGAGCGCCGCGGGTCATGCCCAGACCAAAGCAATCGGCACGTCGGTCGCGATAACGCATGGCCATGACCGGGCGACCGCGCGGGGTGGCGCCGTGAAGTTCGTCGATCCGCTGGCCCATGGCTATGGCGCGCCCGGCCAGACCCATGCGGTCGAGCACGGCGATCCCGGTGGGTTGCAGCAGGAAACCTGCACCGACCGGCCCCAGCGTCGGGCTTTTCTCGAAAACCGTAACCTCGTGTCCCTGCGCGGAAAGCAGGATGGCACTTGCCTGTCCCGCGGTTCCGTAGCCTACGATGGCGACTTTCATCCGTGATCCTCCGTTTCGCAGGAGGATAGCAAGACCGATCCAGCGGCAACGCCCGCCGCGTGTCGAAATGCCCGCTTCCCGTTCGACGTGGAGAAGAACCCCGTCTTCACGTCCCCGACTGAGGTGCATGCGATGCCACTGAAACTCTACGCCCACCCTTTCTCGTCGTACTGCCAGAAGGCTCTCGTCGCCATCTACGAGAACGGCACGCCGTTCGAGTGGAAGATGCTCTCGCCGGAGCAACCGGAAATCTACGCGGAGTTCGCCGATCTTTGGCCACTGCGGCGCTTTCCCATCCTGGTCGACGGCAAGCGGACCGTCACCGAGGCCAGCACCATCATCGAGTACCTCGACCTTTACTATCCCGGTCCGGCACCCATGCTGCCGGAAGATCGCAAGGCGGCACTCGAGGTCCGCGCCATGGACCGCTTCTTCGACAACTACATCTCGACACCGCAGCAGCGGATCGTCTTCGACGTCCTGCGCCCCGGCGGCCAGCGCGACCCCTGCGGGGTGACCGATTGCCGGCAGATGCTGGACACGGCTTATGCCTGGCTGGACAAGACGATGGCCGACCGGGAATGGGCCGCCGGCGAGCGCTTCAGCCTGGCCGACTGCGGCGCGGCGCCGTTCCTGTTCTACGCCGACTGGACCCACCCGATCCCCGACGCGTTCACGCACGTACACGCCTATCGACGGCGCCTCCTTGCGCGCCCCTCGTTCGCCCGCGCCGTCGATGAGGCCCGCCCCTACCGCCCGTTGTTTCCCCTCGGCGCACCCGATCGTGACTGATTCCGGAGAACACGCATGAGTAGCGAACCGCTCGTTCCCGCCAGCGAACTGGCCAGCCGCAACACCTTCCGCATGCCGAACGAAAGCGCCGAGTACCGTAGCGCGCGTAACGCACTTCTTGCCGAAGAGATCGAGCTACGGCGGCACATCGAACGCGTCGCCGCGATGCGCCGTGCGCTGCCGCCCGGTGGTGAAGTGCGTGGCGATTACCGGTTCGAAGGCGTCAACGGCCCGGTCGACCTTGCCGGCCTGTTCGGTGACAAGCAGACCCTCGTCATCTACAGCTACATGTTCGGCCCGCGGCGCGAACGCCCCTGCCCGATGTGCACCTCGTTGCTCAGCGCGTGGGACGGCGAAGCACGCGATATGGAGCAGAACGTAGCGCTTGCCGTGGTGGCGCGCTCACCGCTTGCGAAGCTTCTGGCGTTCAAGAAAGAACGTGGTTGGCAGCATCTCAGGCTCTATACGGATCTCAACGGTAACTTCAGCCGCGACTATCACGCTATTGGCAAGGAAGACGGCGACGAGCCGGCGTTGAACGTGTTCACGCGCCGCGACGGGACGATCCGGTTGTTCTGGGCCGGGGAGATGGGTGGCGAGTCGGCGGACCCCGGACAGGATCCACGTGGCGCACCGGACCTCATGCCGTTGTGGACGGTGCTGGATTCGACACCCGAGGGACGCAGGCCGACGTGGTATCCGAGCCTGGACTATCCCGCGTGATTACTTCAGCCGGAAGGTTCCCCAGACAGGTGCCAGGACGGCACCGGGACCTACTCTGATCAATTCCAGTTCGTAGATACGCCCATGGACCTCGTATGGCGCTACCTCGATATCAACGCCGTCCGCGTCGATCACGACACCCTCGACGGGAAACCGATCCTTTCCGCGAAGTGTTCACGGTCACACAGGGTCCCTTCCATTTTCATCATCAAAGAGGGCTCTCTCGATCTTGCTCATGACGATGATCACGCAACCGATTATCACGCCTTGTGAGTATGCGGTCCTGATCGGTGAGACGTACTGAAGCGACAGCATTGCTGCGAAGCTCACTACGATCACAAGCAAACGTACCCACCCTCTCGGACGTCCTGCTCGCTGTATCCAGCGATCGATCAACTTCGAGGCCGCCCAGCCGATGCACCATGCACCGAGGATCGCGCCGACAACAATGAAGACATCCGAAGCTTCGAACAGCGGACCGGGTGTTCCGGTCGATCGATACCGCACGCCGTAGCCGAAGTAAGACCTGACGAACGGTGACGCGATCGCGCCAACGATGACCACCATGGCAATGCCGATCAGCCAACCGTCGCGGACCATGCGCCCGAACCACGATGGGCCGTCATGGGTACGTTCACTGCCAGTCATGCGGGCACTCCTTCCCTCACCACCAGTGACATTTCATCCAATCGATGGAATGACGGTTCGTATAGCCAAGGCGTTGGGTCGTTCAGGGGTGTGACCTTCCTCAGGGTGCCCAGCATCGGCGCGAGCATTGCAAAAACGAAGGGGCTGCCTATGGCGACGAGCCTGCCGGCCAGTGTTGGAGGTTTCACCCACCAGATGCCTTCC
Organism: uncultured Luteibacter sp.; assembly: GCA_966191635.1. GTDB lineage: Bacteria > Pseudomonadota > Gammaproteobacteria > Xanthomonadales > Rhodanobacteraceae > Luteibacter. The sequence continues at coordinate 9,385 of CBIGPO010000038.1, read as the reverse complement.
TTGCGCATGGCGTGCCCCCTTCGCCGACAGCCGGCGGGTTCCCCAGACCGGACACTGCCTTGATCCGTGCGCCTGGGCAAGGCCGTAAACAACAAGTCCATTCTGGACAATCCGTATCGCTAGCCCGATCATCGCCCCATGGCCGATTACCTGACCCCCTACGTCCCCGTCGCCGACGCGATAGCCACCGTGTTCAAGCCGCATGCAGAGGTGGTTATCCACGACCTCGGCAGCGGCACGATTCGTCATATCGCCAATCGGATGTCGCCGCGAAAGGCGGGCGACGACTCGCTGGCTGAGCTGGAGGATCTTGGCGCGCTCGATGACGCGGTGATCGGTCCCTACCCCAAGACCAACGCCGACGGCAGATCACTGAAGTCGATCACCGCCGTGCTGCGCGATGGCCGCCGCAAACCCATCGGCCTGCTCTGCATCAACGTCGACGTGAGCATGTTCGAAGCCATGCAGGCGATGTCGAAAGAGTTCCTGCGCTTCGCCGAGTCAGCACCGCGTCCCGCGGCGCTGTTCCGTAACGACTGGCGTGAAGAGGTCAACGACATCGTCGGCCAGTTTCTCGGCGACCGGGGCACGACGCTCGCCGGCATGAGCATCGTCGACCGCGAGGCCCTCGTTACGCTGCTCGAGGAACGCGGCCTGTTCGATGTCCGCCACGCGGCGACTTACATCACCCAGCTGCTCGGATTGTCGCGCGCGACCTTGTACAAGACGCTCAAGGCCGTACGCGAGGCGATGTAGCCCCTCAGGCCGCTTCATCCTCCAGCACGAAGTAAGCCACTTCCTGCCGCAGGATTTCCGCGCTCTCGCGCATGGCACGGCTCGCGGCGGCCGCCTGCTCAACCAGTACTGCGTTTTCGCGGGTGGTTTCGTCGATGCCATGGATAGCGCCGTTGACGCGGGCGATGCCGTTGCTCTGACCGCGGGTTGCCTCCATCACCGAGCCGACCAGGCCGGACAACTCGTTCACGCGTTCACCGATGCCGGTGAGCACCGCGCCAGCGCGGTCGACAGAATCCACACCGGCCTGCACGGCTTCGTCGCTGTCGGCGATCAAGCTACGGATGTCACGCGCGGCAGCGGCACAGCGCTTAGCCAGGTCACGCACTTCCGAGGCGACCACCGCGAACCCGCGACCGTGCTCGCCCGCGCGAGCAGCCTCCACCGCCGCGTTAAGGGCGAGCAGATTGGTCTGGAAGGCGAACTGGTCGACCATGTCGAGGACCTCGGTCATGCGTTCGGTGCTGCGTCGGATCTCGCGCATGTTGCCGATAGCGTCCATCGCCACGCGATGGCCTTCGTCAGTCATGGAGCGTGTCTGCGCTACGGCGCTGTGCGCGGCACTGGCGTGGCTGAGTCCGCCAGCGACGGCACTGGCCATGTCATGCATCGATGCCGACGTGGAGCGCAGGTGCTCGGACTGGGTACGTGTGCGGTCGTTCAACGCATCGTTACCGCGCGCGATACCGCTGGCCGCCTGGGCCACATGGTCGGCGCGATCGCGCACCTGCACGACGACGTTGCCGAGCTGGGCATCCATGGCCGCCAGCGACGACAGCAAGGCACCGATCTCATCGCTACGTCCCACATCGATGCGGGAGCCCAGCGTGCCGCGCGCAATGGCCGCCGCAACCTCGGAGGCCTGGCGGAGGCGACGGCCCAGCGAGCGGATGATCGCGAGGTCCACCGCGCTGGCGACGAGCAAGGCGATACCAAGCAAGATGGCCGAGGTGATGCCACCGCGGCGAATATCGGCGTGCTGCGCTTCGGCCTCGGCCTTGCCGCCATCCAGTGCCAGTGCGAACAGGTTGGAGAAGTCGCTCTTCAAGGGCACCACGGCAGATTGCACATCGTTCGAAAGCTGCAGCTGGGCGAGATCGTACTGCTCGGCCTTGAGCAGCTCGATCACGTCGTCGACCGCCTTGTCCGCGGCCTTACGGTGCTCGGCGGCCAGAACAACCAGCTTGCTCTGCGCTTTGCCAAGGCCGCTGGCCGTTAGCGACTTCCACTGCTTGTCGATGTCGTGGCGGTCGCTGCCGATGGCGGTGACAGCGTCGTCAACCGAGGACGGAAGGCGGGTCAGTGTCGCGTGTACGAGCGCGTCGAGAAGATCGTTGTAATCGTTCTGGATGCGGCCGACATCGGCGACGGGCGCGAGCGTCTCATCGACCACGGATTGCAGTCGCTGGTCGGCGGTGCGCAGCTGCGCGCCACCGACAATCCACAGCGCAAGAAGAAGGAGGATGGTGCCGCCCATGCGCAACAACAGACGGGCACGAAGGGTCAGCACGGGCAACGAGATTCGGGGGGATCGCATGGCGTACTCGGGGGCGGGGATGCATCCCTGTCGGCCGCTCACCCGGCAACTTTAGATTTATTTTTTAGCGGATTATGCTTTTATTTCAGCAGCTTGAATATGTGGTTACACGACGGCCGGACGCTGCGTTTCATACGTCACCATGTGCAGGCCCGTTCCCGTGTTCTTGGCCACACGTTTTGCCGACGCGGCAAGACTTGCCACGGTTTCCGGGTCGACCGGATAAGCATCCACGAAGCACGCCACGCCCACGGCCACCGTGGTGATCGGAAAGAAGCGCTGATGACCGTGGCGATCCTCGCTGTCGATGCCACCGCGAACACGATCGATCTCGTCGAACAGGTTGCCGCTCATGGCGTTGAAGCGCAGGCGCATGCCTTCGCAACGTGCAGCCCAGTCGTCGCCCTGGAAGATGACAAGGAAGTCGTCGCCGCCGATATGTCCGACGAAGTCGGCATCCTGCCGCAGATCGCCCGTAAGGGTACTGGCGAGCAGGCGGATCATCTCGTCGCCGCGGAAGTAGCCGTACTGGTCGTTGAAGGGTTTGAAGTTGTCGAGATCGAAGTACGCGGCGGCGAACGGACGGCCGGTCTGCAACAGCCGCACGATATGTTCGGTCACCGGGAGGTTGCCCGGCAGGAAGGTGAGCGGATTGGCGTAGCGCGCGGCTTCGACACGAATCTCGGTGACACGGCGTACCAGTGCTTCACCGGTGCCCAGGCCGAGATAGCGGCCGTGCGAGGTGATGATGAAGCCGTCGCTGAGGTAGCGCTGGTCTTCACCGCGAAGGATATCGGCCATGCTCTGTAGCGACATTTCTTCGTCGCACAGTAGCGGCTCCGGGTGCATGAAGCTCGTACACGGCTTACGCCCGAACAGCTCGCGCGCGAACGGTTGCGCCATGCGTTCGGTAAACGTACGCCGGTTGATGATGCCAATGGGCAGCCCCTCTTCGACGACTGCGATAGCGTGCAGTCGCGGCTGGGCCGCGAACAGATCCACCACGTCTTCGTTCGATTGCATCGGCGAGGCGCACGGCGCATCGATCAGCATGTGGCCGGCCATGAACGGTCGCGCGGACACGGGGCCGCGTGGCCTCGGCGGCACAGGCACGTGTGCGATGGACAGCGCGGTGGTGACGTTTGCGGGCGCCTCCATGGTGGATCCGGCGGAAGGTCGCGCGATCAGGAATCCCTGCGCATACGGTATGCCCAACTCACGCAGCATGAGCAGGTCCGACTCGTCCTCGACGCCCTCGCCAACCAGCTCGGCGCCCAGCGTTTCCGCGACCGAGATCAAGGCACGCACGATGGCGAGGCGCTCGGCGCTGTGCGCCAGGCCATTGATGAGATAACGGTCGATCTTGACGATCTCCGGATGCACCTCGTTCCACATTTCGAAGTTCGAGTGCCCGTTGCCGAAGTCGTCCAGCGCCACGCGGATGCCGCGCGCGCGGAGGAAGCCAAGCGCATGCGCCAGGCGCGCGGGATTATCGACGATGTCACGCTCGGTGATTTCGATCGTCACCCGGCCCAGGTCGAAACCCGGAATGGACAAGGCTTCGAGCACGTCCTCGGCACGCACGCCGTCCTGCATGATCGCCTGGGCACTCAAGTTCACCAGCAAGCGACCGGTAAGGGCACGCGCCGCGAAGTGGGAGGCGACACAGTGCGCGGCGGCGAGCTCGAACTCACCGAGGCGTCCGCGAGCTCGTGCGAGATCGAGCAGGTCGGGCGGCGTGAGGTTGAAGTGGGGTAAGGACGAACGGATCAGCCCTTCGTGCGCCACCACTTCACCCGTGTCCACGCGAATCACCGGCTGGAATACCGCCGTCAACGCGTCTCCCGCCAGGGCCTGCTCGATCAACGACGGTTCACGACCGCCGGTAGGGGTGTTCATAGGCATCGTCATTGGGGGGCCGGGAAACTGCGAGGGGTAACGGCCGACTGCGACGATACTTTAGAAAATCCTTTTGTAATCAGTTATTTCGCTTTTGTTACAGCAAACAAGACTGCCCCGAAGGAGCAGGAGATCAAGCTTCGACGAGCACCTGGCTGTCGAGGTTCCAGCGGTCGACCACATAGGCGCCGCCTGCGACCGTGAGCGGCGTGTACCCACAGTTGCCGTGGCGATAGCTGGCGTAGTCGCCGCCGTCGCGAAGGGCGCCAAGGAGAGCCGTCAGGCAATGGCCATGGGTGATCACGGCAACGCTGCGGTACGGCAGGGCGCGAACCGCTTCGAGGGCCGGCAGCGCACGTTGTGCGACACCCTGCAATGATTCGCTGCCACCCGCGGCGGCCAGTGGATCGTGGCCGCGGACGACGGCCGCCCATTGGGGGTCCTGCGCAAGGGCCTCCGCGACGAGACGGCCTTCGAGTTCGCCGAAGGCGCGCTCCACGAAGCGTTCGTCGACGCTGACTTCGCAGCCGATGATCTCTGCCACGACCTCGGCGGTGTGCAGGGCGCGGCCGAGCGTCGACGACACAATGTGTTCGACGCCTCGCGCGGCGAGCGTGCGGCCCAGGGCGCGCGCCTGCTCGATGCCTGCGGCGGTGAGCGGGCTATCGGCACGCCCCTGTGCACGGCCCGCGACGTTCCATTCCGTCTCGCCATGGCGAGCGAGGATCAGGTGTTCGAGCATCGCGTGGGTTCCGTGCCAGGGTGGGGATCGCCTAGTTTAGAGCTTTCAACGCAGCTGGCTGTCCTTGCTACCGCGGCGGTTGTAACCGCTGAAGCTGGCTTCGTCGCGATCGGCCTGTTCCTGGCAGGCCACGCACAGTCGCACGCCGGGCACGGCCTTGCGCCGCGCTTCGGGAATCGGCTTGTCGCATTCTTCGCAGCGCTCGAGGCTGGGGCCTTTCGGCAGATGGCTGCGCGCGCGCTTCACCGCGTCCTCGATGGTCGCGTCGATCTGGTCCTGCACGGCGGTATCACCCGCCCATCCGGTTGCCATGGGTCACCTCCCGTTGGCTTGCCTCAAGCTACCGATATGGTGGCAAGTCACTGGTTTCAAAGGGCATGGCGAGTGGGTGATCGGTCGAGCCTGGGTGGACTGTGGCCAGCCCATCGCCGATGAATCGGCTCCCACATGGAGCATCGCCGCTGAAGCGGCTCCCACAGAAGGCAGGAGACCTGCGCAGGTCCTATGTGGGAGCCGCTTCAGCGGCGATGCCTCTGCTTCTGTGGGAGCCGCTTCAGCGGCGATGCCGGCGTCAGCTGGCGCGAGGTTCGTCGTAGATACCAAACTCCGTGATGCCCGGCTGCTGCCCGGTCACGTTCAATCGCACGCGGCTCGCTGTCGTCCGCGCCACCTCGTGGAACTGGTAGTGCGCAGGCTGTTCGCCACTTACCAGCGTCACCCACGCGCCATCCCGCTCCACTTCAACCTTGTAGCTGGCAATACGGCTCGTCTCGCCGTACTCCTCAGCCCCCAGCGCCTCGACGATCGACAGCGTGTTGAACGACACCGGCTGGTCGAAGCGCACCTCGATCCAGGCCTCGGTCTTGCCACGATCCGCCAGCCAGTAGCTGCGGAAATTGTCGTCGAACGCCTGGTCGGGGCCAACGGCTTCATCGCTTGCGCTGGCCCAGGCGGGCTTGCCGGCGGCGAGGTCGGGCGTGGTGATGGTGACCGAGGGACCGATCTTCGGTGCAGGGCCGGTGTTCTTCCACAGCTTGCCGATTTCGGCGAGGCGGGCCACGGCGTTGTCATCGAAACGACCGTCGCGGTTGGGCGCCACGTTGAGGATCAGGTTGCAGTGGTTCTGGTTGAACGGGACCAGCCACTCTTCGACGATGGTCTTCGCGGATGCCAGTTCCGATGTCGGATAGGCTTTCTTCCAGAACCAGTCGCTCTGCAACGTGGTACCCGACTGCGACGGCACCGGGCTGTTGGGTGGAATCTTCTGCCCGGCATGCTGCTCGTACTGTTTGATGTCGGTGTAGTAGAGCGCCGTGCCCGGATAGCTGCCGGCGTTGTGGTCGGTGACCAGACAGTCGGGCTGCAATGTCTTCACCAGATCGTAGATGTCGCGGTACGCCAGCTCGGCATAGGAGATCCGCGACCACGATGCGTTCCAGCCGTCGAGGATCAGTGCCGTGAGTGGGCCGTACTGGGTGAGGATTTCGGTGAGCTGCGCCTTGATCAGCGCGATCTTTTCCGGTGTGACCGTTCGCGCACGGATATCGGCACGCAGGTCGAGGATGGAGAAATAGAGGCAGACCTTGAGGCCCGCCTTGCGGAACGAATCCACGTAACGTCGCACCACATCGTGCGGATACGACGACTGCATGATGTTCGCGCTGCCGGTCTTCGTAGGCCACAGGCAGAAACCGTCATGGTGCTTGGTGGTGAAGCAGGCATAGCCCATGTTGGCCGACTTCGCGGCCTGGGCCCACTGATCCGTGTCCAGATGCCGGGGATCGAAAAGCTTCGGCGACAGCGTGGGGTCGCCCCACTCGCGCTCTTCGAAAGTGGCCATGTTCAAGTGGATAAACATGCCGAAGCGAAGGTCGAGGAAGGCTTGCTGCAAGGCCTGCAGCCGTTGCGGATCCACGGCGACGTGCTTGCCCGTCGTCGTTGGCGGCGACGTCGCCGGCACGGCTGCCTTTGCCCGCCCTACGGACCAGGTTCCACTTCCGATCACACTGGCAATGGCCAGCGTCTTGGCGAACTCGCGTCGTTTCAACGGCCGCACTCCACATGGGATGACGACCGACTTTCGCTGGCATCGTCGCGGCTGTCAAACCGCGGTGTCAGTTGAACAACTGCACCGCGACGACGACAAGGAGAAGCAGCAACACCATCAAAACCGCATAAATCGCCCAGAAGATGCCCTTCGGGGCGTCTTCGATCACGCCGGTACGCTGCCAGCTGGCGATACGGGTCAGCTGGCCTTGCAGGTACCACGTGGTAAAGAAAAACAGCGTCACCCCGCCGATTTCCATGGGCAGCCCACGTTCGATGCCGAAGCGCTTCAGCGACGAGGACATCGAGAAGTAGCCCATATAGACCAGCACGATGTCGACCACCTGCAAGCCATAGTTCATGACCGAGGTGGCGCCGAAGAAACTACCGACGATGCCGCAGGCGAGGGCGATGATGAAGTAAGTCGTCGCGCCGCTGCGCGCATCGATCTTCTTCACCCATACCGACTGCACGAACATCCAGACCAAGACGAAGATGCCCAACGTCAGCACGCTGAGCAGCGCGACCCAGCCCCAGTGAAGCGACGGCGCGATGGGCACATCGTCACGCGGGGTAACAGTGACCGAGGCTCGCGGCGCGAGCCCCGGAGGAGGAACCTCGAACGAAGGTGGCTCGTTGAAGGCACCGGCACCGCCGTTCTCACGCAGGAACGTATCCAGCGGCAGCCATTCGATCATGCCCTCACGCCAGCAAAGGCTGCCGCTGTCGAGCATGCCCTGCCGATGCCAGCGCTCTACGGTCGCCAGCGTATACGGCCCGAACCGCTGGCCATTGAGGCCAAGCCAGATCTGTACGTCTTCCAATGTCTCGCCCTGGTTTCGCGTGGTGGGTCACCGCGCGGCCATCATACATACCGTTGCCCGTCGCGTCAGAGCGTGTCGAAATGGGCCGGTGACGCGTTGTGGAAGTGATCGACGAGCATGCCGACGAAGACGGAGACCTTACCTGCCACGTGACGTTGCGGCGGGTACAAGGCCCACACCTCGATGGAGCGACCATCCACCTCACCCCACGTGGTAAGTGCTCCGCTGGCCACGTCGTCACGAATGAGCGAGGCCGGCATCATGGCGGCGCCAATACCTTCGCGGACGGCGTCGTAGATCAGCGCCATGGAAGAGAGGCGGACTACCTCGCGGGGAAGCATCGTCTTCGTCTGCCCTTCGGCGGTCAGTCGCCATGCCGCCAGCTGGGCGTTCCCGAGCACGATGGCGGGAACGGATCCACCGTCCGCCGGCTCGGTCAGCGAGGGTGCCGCAGCGACCACGAGCCGATCACGCAGGAAGCAACGGCCGGCTAGTTCGGTCGACGGCGCGGGGTTCGCACGGATGACAACATCGAAACCCTCCTTCAGCGGATCGACGAATCGATCGTCCACGACCACTTCCAGGTGCACCGCCGGGTAGTTCATCGCGAACCGGGCGGCGAGTCGTCCGAGACCGCGATGGGCGAAGAGCACCGGCGCGCTGACGCGTAACGCGCCACGTGGTGCTCCTGCGCGGGCGACCAGGCCCTCGGCCACATCCTCGATGCGGCCGAGCATGGTGTGTGCCTCGGCGTGCAGGGTGGCCCCTTCCTCGGTCAGGCGGAACGGCCGGGCACCGCGTTCGATAAGGCGGACGCCCAGGTTGTCCTCAAGCTCACGCACGCGACGCGACAGTGTGGCCTTCGGCCGCCCCGTTGCACGGCTGGCCGCCCCGAATCCGCCGTGAAGGGCCACGACATCAAAGTCGGCGAGGGCAAGCAGATCCATAGGTGTTCCGCCTACGAGACGAGGTGTCCCGATTATGCGGCTTTCGTCCCTTCTGTGGAACGACCATTCTGTATCCATCTACCCACGCAAGGAGTTCGTCATGAGCATTCTCGTTACTGGCGCCACGGGCACCATCGGTTCCGCTGTGACCGCGCGACTGGCCGAGGCCGGCGCCGATGTACGCGCACTCACGCGCAGTCCGGACAAGCTGAAGGCACCCAAGGGCGTCCGCGCCGTAGCTGGCGACCTTACCGACATCCCCTCGATACGCGCCGCGTTTGAAGGTGTCGATACCTTGTTCCTGCTCAACGCTGTCACCCCCGACGAGCTGACCCAGGGGCTTGCCGCCCTCGGTCTCGCCCGCGAAGCGGGCATCCGTCGCATCGTCTATCTCTCGGTCCTCAACGGCGACCGTTTCAACGACGTGCCGCATTTCTCCGTCAAGTACACGATCGAACGCGCCATCGAGCAGTTCGACTTGCCGGTGACCGTGCTGCGTCCGTCGTACTTCATGCAGAACGACGCGAGCCTGCAGATGCCGCTGGCCGAGGCCGGCGTCTACCCGATGGCACTCGGCAACGTCGGCGTGTCGATG